>JADKKC010000023.1 GCA_016720685.1 Zoogloea sp. | reverse complement strand
TTGCAGAAAGCTCGGGCGATGTCTCGGATTCCGGGATCGAGGTGATCAATCAGGCGATATCGAGCATGTCCATGATCGCCGATACGGTCAATAAGTCGGCCGAGGCTGTGCTGCATCTGGGGGATGAGTCCAAGGCCATCTCACAGATCGTGAATGTGATTCGGGAAATCGCTGACCAGACCAATCTGCTGGCCTTGAATGCGGCCATCGAAGCTGCGCGTGCGGGTGAGGCTGGGCGCGGGTTTGCCGTCGTGGCCGACGAGGTGCGCAAGCTCGCGGAGCGAACCAGCTTGTCGACAAAAGAGATTACGCGGATGGTCGATGATATCCAGGCCGGCGCGGCGAAGGCCGTTCAAAGCATGACCAGGGGTGAAGGGGCAGGTTCAGGAGGGCGTTTCGCTTGCCGGTGAGGCGGGTGGCCGCATTGCGGACATCAAGATTGGTGCAACGCAGGTCAGCGATGCGGTGATCGGAATCTCGAATTCCCTGCGCGAACAGAGTGCCGCCAACCGGGAGATCGCCAGAAACGTGGAAACCATCGCGGAGCAAGCAGTGCAGAACCATGCCCAGGCTCGCGCGACCTCCGACGCCGCGCGTGAAATGGAGGTGCTGACGACGCAGATCCGGGCGAGCATTTCCCGATTCAGGACTTGAGCATCCAGGCCGCAGCCCGAATGTGGGCCGGGCGGCCGCGCGGGGTCGCCTGAGCTCATTTGAACTTGTGGATGGCTGCGTTGATTTCGCGGATGGCTTTTTCGATCTCGTCTTCGCTGAGATCTTCCTGTTCGCGCTTGCCGCGCCCGAAGCCTTCCATCTGGGTGGTGTAGGCGTCGGCGGGCATGGTGCGGGTGGAGACGGTGTCGGGGATGTCTTCCTGGTGGTCGTCGTGCCAGGTCATCGCGATCAGCGTCATGTTGTCGCACTGATGGCCGCCGAGTTCTTCGGCCTCGTTCATCAGTCGCGGCACGCTTTCCATGACGCGGCCGTCGGACAGGGTGTTGACGAGGCTGCCCGGCTCGAGCGGACCCCACACACCGTCTGAGCAGATCGCGACGACATCGCCATTGGCCAGCGAGACGCCGCGGGAGAATTCGATTTGCGGCGGGTGGTTGCCGCCCAGGCAGCTGAAGATGCGGTTGCGGCCGGGGTGCACCGCGGCGGCCTCGGCGTCGAGCAGGCCCTGGTCGAGCATCAGCTGCACGCGGGAGTGGTCGCGGGTTTGATAGAGCAGGCGGCCCTTCCGGATCATGTACAGGCGGGAATCGCCGGCGTGGGCCCAGTGGGCCACGCCGTCCTGGATCAGACAGGCGACGATGGTGGTGCGGGGGATGTCGGTGAGGTGCTTGTCGAAGGCGTAGTCGAGGATCGCGTGGTGGGCGTTGCTCAGCACCCGCGAGAGGAACAGCACCGGGTCGGAGACCTTGGGGCGGGCCTCCTGCTGGAACGACTGGGCGATGAACTGGACCGAGATTTGCGCGGCGATTTCGCCGTACAGGTGGCCGCCCATACCGTCGGCAAGCACCATCAGCAAGGCGTCGCGGGTGTAGGAGTAGGCAACACGATCCTGGTTGGTGCGTCGTTTGCCGATCCGGCTTTCCTGGAAAATGGTGAATCTCATGAACGGCCTATCATTGTTTTTAGTCGGGAGCCGAGCCCTTCGAGCCAGGTTTTTTGCTGTGGGGGCGCTTCGCGATGACGCTGGGCGAGCACTTTTTGCAGCGCAAAACAACTCTGAGGACGTTTCAGTGGATCAAGTTGCAGGCACCAGTCGATGGTGGCCAGAAAATGCGGCGAATATTGGCCGGCCCAGGCCTTGGTGGCCGGGACGACGGTGTCGTGCTTGATCCGCTCGTCGGAACGCTGTGGCGAGTTGCCTGCCAGGCAGGCGTACATGCTGGCCCCCACGCTGTAGATGTCGCTCCAGGGCCCCAGCGCCTCGCGGCTCGCGAACTGCTCGGGCGAAGCGAAGCCGGGGGTGTACATCGGTTTGAGGATGGGTGTGTCGGACATCAGCGTCTGGCGTGCAGCGCCGAAATCGAGCAGCACCGGGGTGCCGTCGGCGCGCAGGTAAATGTTGGACGGTTTGATGTCCAGGTGCAGCAGCTTGTGGGCGTGGACTTCGCGCAGGCCGTTGAGCATGCGGGTAAACACGCCGCGGATGAAGCGTTCGCGGACGTTGCCCTTGTTTTTCTGGATGTAGTCGTGGAGCGTCCGGCCGCGTTCGAACTGCATCACCATGTACACGGTGCCGTTGGCGCGGAAGAAGTTGAGCACGCGCACGACATTGGGGTGCACCAGCTTGGCGAGGGCCCGGCCTTCCTCGAAAAAACACTTCATGCCGTAGCGAAAGGCGCCCTGGTGGGCTTCGGTGACGTGGGGCGTCACTTCGCCGTCGGCACGCAGCGCCAGCGAGTTGGGCAGGTATTCCTTGATGGCGACGGGCGTGCCGTCCTGGTCGTAGGCGAGGTAGACGATCGAGAACCCGCCCAGCGAAAGCTGGCGTTCGACCCGGTAGTGGTCGAGCTGGAATCCAGACGGCAGGGCGCAGTTCTGTTGAGTGGCCATCGGGCAGGGCGCTACACTTCGTCTTTTGGTGGCGTTCGGGCTTGCTAGTTTAGCTTTGGATCGCCGCGCTATCTCGGGAAAAACAGGATGATTCACAGCATGACCGGCTACGCCGTCCAGGTTCGCGACCTGGGCCGCGTCGCTCTGCACCTCGAACTGCGGAGCGTAAACTCCCGCTACCTCGATCTCGCCTTCCGCATCAACGATGACCTGCGCCAGGCGGAACCCGCGCTGCGCGAAGCCATCACCGCCAAACTGCGCCGGGGCAAGGTCGAGTGCCGTTTCAACCTGCAGGCGAAGGATAGCGCACCTCGCGATCTGGCGATCAACGACATGCTGCTAGGGCAGTTGAAAACCGCCCAGGCCGCCGTGCTCGCCCAGTTGCCCCAGGCCGCGGCGCTCAGCGTGGGCGAAGTGCTGCGCTGGCCCGGAATGCTGGCCGACGACAGCCCCGCCTTCGATGCTCTGCAGCCGGAAATCGTCAGTCTTGTCGCCGCCGCGCTCGATGAACTTGTCGCCACCCGTGGCCGCGAAGGCGAGCGGCTTGCCGAGATGATCCGCAGCCGCATCCAGCGCATGCGCGAGCTGGTTGCCAGCGTTCAGCCGCGGGTGCCGGCTCTCGTCGCCGAATACCAGGAAAAACTTGCCACCCGCCTGCGCGATGCGGCGGCCACCCTCGACGACGATCGCATCCGCCTGGAAGTCGGGCTGTTTGCCCAGCGGGTCGACGTGGCCGAAGAGTTGTCGCGCCTCTCCACCCACCTCGACGAGGTGGAGCGCATCCTCAAGGTGGGCGGTGCCGCCGGCAAACGGCTGGATTTCCTGATGCAGGAACTCAACCGGGAGGCCAACACCCTCGGCTCCAAGGCCATGGCGGCCGACATGACCGCCATTGCCGTCGAACTCAAACTCGCCATCGAGCAGATGCGCGAGCAAGTGCAGAACATCGAATAAGGAGGCTCCATGCCCGGCACCCTGTTCATCGTCACTGCGCCTTCGGGCGCCGGCAAGACCACCCTGGTCAGCGGCCTGCTGGACCGCGATCCGATGGTCCGGCTGTCCGTTTCCTACACCACCCGCGCCCCGCGGGAAGGTGAGGTGGATGGCCGGCACTATCATTTTGTCGATGTCGCCACCTTCCGCGCGCTGCGTGACAAGGGGGAATTCCTCGAATGGGCCGAGGTCCACAGCAATTATTACGGTACGTCGAAGGCCTGGCTCGAAGCACAGGTGCGCTCGGGCAAGGACATTCTTCTCGAGATCGACTGGCAGGGTGCGCAGCAGGTGCGCAAGGCGTTTCCGGAGGCGGTGGGTGTGTTCATCCTGCCGCCTTCGCTCGAGGAACTGGAGCGTCGCCTGCGCGGCCGCGGCACCGACAGCGAGGATGTGATCGCCCGCCGGGTGCTGGGCGCCCGTGGCGAGATGCGCCATGTGGCCGAGTTCGACTACGTTATAATCAACGAGGACTTGCCCGCCGCCCTGGATGATCTGGTGGCTGTGGTGCGAGCATCACGGCTGCGCTACGCCAACCAGGAGGCGCGCAAGCCGGAGTTTTTCCATTATCTGGAACAGGATTGATCCATGGCCCGTATTACCGTTGACGACTGTCTGAAAAGAATCCCCAACCGCTTCCAGCTCACCCTGGCCGCGACCTACCGTGCCCGTCAGCTGACCAATGGCGCCACCCCGCTGGTAGACCTCGACCGCCACGACAAGGACAAGCCCACCGTGGTTGCCCTGCGTGAAATCGCCGCCGGCAAGGTCGGCGCCGAAGTGCTCAACCGCGGTCAGGCCTGAGCGCCCGTCGCAGGAAGAGCCGTGTCATGGAAAACGCCACCCCCGTTTCAGTCAGTGGCGGCAGCGTTTTCCAGCCTCCCGCGTCCAGTGTCGTGCCGCTTGACTTCGGCCGGCTGCGGGCGCAGGTGGCCGCCTATCTCCGTCCCGAAGACTTAGGCAGGGTCGAGGCCGCCTACCACTTTTCCGCCGATGCCCACCAGGGGCAGATGCGGCAAAGCGGCGAGCCCTACATTTCGCACCCGGTAGCCGTCGCCGAGATTCTCGCCGGCTGGCATCTGGATCCGCAGGCTTTATGTGCCGCACTCCTCCATGACGTGATGGAGGACACCCACATCACCAAGGCCGAGATCGCCGAACGCTTCGGGCGCATCACGGCAGAACTGGTCGATGGCGTGTCCAAGCTCGACAAGATCGAGTTCCAGTCCCACGAGGAAGCCCAGGCCGAAAATTTCCGCAAGATGCTGCTGGCCATGGCCAGCGACCTGCGGGTCATCCTGATCAAGCTGGCCGATCGTCTGCACAACATGCGCACGCTCGACCACATGCGCCCCGACAAGCGGCGCCGGATCGCCCGCGAAACCCAGGAAATCCACGCCCCCATCGCCAACCGGCTGGGCCTCAACAGCCTGTACCGCGAGTTGCAGGAGCTGGCTTTCAAGCACCGTTACCCGATGCGCTTCCGGGTGCTGTCGCGGGCCATCCTTGCCGCGCGAGGCAACCGCCGCGAGGTGGTCGGCAAGATTCTCGTCGCGATCGAGGAGCGCCTGCCCCAGTGGAACATCGAGGCCGAAGTCCGGGGCCGCGAAAAGCACCTCTACAGCATCTACCGCAAGATGGCCGAGAAGCGTCTGTCCTTCTCGCAGGTGCTCGATATCTACGGTTTTCGCGTCATCGTGCCCGATGTGCAAACCTGCTACCGCGCCCTCGGTGCGCTGCACGGCCTCTACAAGCCGGTGCCCGGCAAGTTCAAGGACTACATCGCGATTCCCAAGGCCAACGGCTACCAGTCGCTGCACACCACGCTGATCGGGCCCTACGGCACGCCGGTCGAGGTGCAGATCCGCACCTCGGAAATGAACCACGTGGCCGAAAGCGGCGTGGCTTCGCACTGGCTCTACAAGGAAGACGAGAAAACCCTCACCGATCTGCAGCACAAGACCCATAGCTGGCTGCAGTCGCTGCTCGAACTGCAATCCACGTCGGGTGATTCCAGCGAATTCCTCGAACACGTCAAGGTCGATCTGTTTCCCGGCGAGGTCTATGCCTTTACGCCCAAGGGCAAGATCTTCGCGCTGCCGCGGGGCGCCACGGTGGTCGATTTCTCCTATGCCGTGCATACCGATGTGGGCAACCGCTGTGTGGCCGGACGCATCAACGGCGAGCTCATGCCGCTGCGTACCGAGCTGCACAACGGCGACCAGATCGAGATCATCACCGCCGCCCACGCCAGCCCCAATCCGGCCTGGCTGAGCTATGTGCGCACCGGCAAGGCGCGGGCGCAGATCCGGCATTTCCTCAAAAATGCCCAGCAGGAAGAAGCCTCGACCCTCGGCGAGCGCCTGCTCAACCAGGCCCTGCGGCCCCATGGCCTTACGCTGGGCCAGGTCAGCACCTTTGCATGGGACCGTTTCCTGAGGGAGTTCACGCTGCCCACCCGCAAGGAGCTGATGGCCGATATCGGCCTCGGGCGCCGCCTGCCGGCCATTGTTGCGCGGCGCCTGGCCGAAATCCAGGACGCCGAATCCGGCCGCGCCGACGTGGTCAAGCCCAAGCCCGCCGGCGCCATCCTGATCCGCGGCACCGAAGGTGTGGCCGTCCAGCTGGCGCGCTGTTGCCGGCCGATTCCCGGTGATCCGATCGTCGGCATCATCCGCAAGGGCCAGGGACTCGAAGTGCACATGCATGACTGCCCGCTGGCCCGCAAGCTGCGCAGCGAGCGTGACCGCTGGATCGATGTCGAATGGGAGACGAACACCGATCGCCTGTTCGACGTCACCCTGCGCCTGCTCACACAGAACGTGCGGGGCGTGCTGGGCAAGGTGGCCAACGCCATCGCCGGCGAGGAATGCAACATCCAGAATGTCAGCACCGACGGCGAGCAGGGCACGTATTCAACGCTTTACATCACCGTGCAGGTCACCCACAGGCTGCACCTGGCCAAGGTTATCCGGGGCATGCGCAGCATTCCCGAAGTGGTGCGCATCACCCGCGTCAAGGGTGACCAGAAAGCAAGCTGAGAGACAGCCGGGAAACGCCGGGCTGTCAGAATTTACGCCGCTAAAAAGGGAGAACACAGATGGCAATTTACGAATCCGAGCACACCAAGTTCATGCGCGAATGGATGGCCAAGCATCCTGAAGAGATCGAAGAGCAGAAAAAAGGCCGCGCCCTCTGGTGGGACAGGCCCCAGACCCAGGAAACCCAGCGCGAGTTTGCCGCCGGCAAGGTGCCGAACAAGGCCTACCCGTACGCCACGGAAAGCTGACACGCGGATTGCTAGCCCCGAAACTCGCCTTTATCGACGTTGAAACCACCGGCGCCAATCCGGTGGTCGATCGGATCACCGAAATTGCGATCCTGCGGGTCGAAGACGGTGAGCTTGTCGAACGCTGGTCCAGCCTGGTCAATCCGGGCCGGCCGATTCCACCGAATATCCAGTCCCTGGTCGGCATTTCCGACGCAATGGTCGCCGATGCGCCAGCTTTTTCCGAGCTGGCGGACGGCATCCGTGCGCTTTTCGACGATTGCGTTTTCGTCGCCCACAACGCGCGCTTCGATTACGGTTTCATCAAGAACGAATTCAGCCGCATCGGCGAGACGTTCGACGCGCCGGTGCTGTGCACCGTCAAGCTCTCGCGGGCGCTGTTTCCCCAGCACCACCGTCACGGGCTCGATGCGCTGATCGAACGCCATGGCCTCGTGTGCACTGCCCGCCACCGCGCGATGGGCGACACCGAGGCGCTCCACCAGTTTGCAGGCCTGATTGCCGGCCAGTTCGAGCGCGACGTGCTCGATACCGCCATCGTCAAGGCCATGAAGGCGCCAAGCCGTCCGGCCGGCCTGCCTGAAGGCGTGCTCGAAGGTCTGCCGGAAGGGCCGGGCGTCTATCTGTTCTACGGCGAGAATGATCTGCCGCTCTACATCGGCAAGAGCGTCAGCCTGCGTTCGCGCGTGATGGGCCATTTTTCGTCCGATCACCGCAGCGGCAAGGAGGCCAAGCTCGCCCAACAGGTGCGCCGCGTCGAGTGGCAGCAGACCGCCGGCGAGCTTGGCGCACTGTTGCTGGAAGCGCGTCTCGTCATTGAGAAAAAGCCTGCCGAGAACCGCCAGTTGCGCGACACCGACGTCGTTTTCGGGCTGCGCTACGACCCGGCCAGGAAGCGTGGCCCCGTGCTCGTCCGCGAGTTGCTCAACGGCAGTGACCCGGCCGACTGGGAGGTGCTCTACGGTTCCTTCCGCACCAAAAAGGAGGCCGACAACGCCCTGCGCGAACTGGCTATTCTTTACAAGCTGTGTCCGCGCCGCATCGGCATCGAGCCGTGGGGCGATGGCGCGTGCCTGGCCCATCAGATGAAGCGCTGCGCCGGCGTGTGTGCCGGCAAGGAAGATCACGCCGCCCACGACGAGCGTTTGCTGAAGGTGCTCGAAAGCCTGCGCATCCGCCGCTGGCCGTGGCCCGGCCCGGTGGCGATCCGCGAACACCACGCCGAGAGCGGCCGCAGCGCGGTGCATCTGGTGGATCGCTGGTGCCTGCTGGGCAGCGTGACGGACGAGTCCGAGCTGGCTGGCCTGCTCGAGGCGCCACCGGCCCGGGTTTTCGAGCTGAACACCTACCGCATCCTGTTGCGCTGGCTCGATACGCCGGCCGGACGTAGCGCCGTTACGCCGCTATAGATTTTTTGGGCGGGCTGTTGCCCGAAGCATAAAAGCCGATTGTTGCTTGATTTGCAACGATCGGCTTTTTGTTGGGCGGGATCTGGATCGTCAGCTACACCGCAGCCCGGCGCCGTTCGCGCCAGCCTTCCAGCAGCGAATACACCGCCGGCACCACCACCAGCGTCAGCAGGGTCGAGCTGACCATGCCGCCGATTACCGCGATGGCCAGCGGCTGGTTGGTTTCGTTGCCGGCGCCAAGGCCGGCCGCTGCCGGGGCAAGGGCCAGGATCACCGTCATCGAGGTCATCAGCACCGGGCGCATCCGGATCGGGCAGGCGTTGCGCAGCGCCGCGTCCACCCGGAGGCCTTCGGCGCGGCGCTGGTTGGTGAGGTCGACCAGCAGGATGGAGTTTTTAGCCACCAGGCCGATCAGCAGCACGAGACCGATCATCGAGTAGATGTTGAGGGTCTGGCCGGTCAGCCACAGGGCCGCCACGCCGCCGACGATCGCCAGCGGCTGGGCCAGCATGACGATGGCGGGCTGCAGGAAGCTGTTGAACTGGCTGGCCAGCACCATGTAGAGCAGGGTCATGGCCAGCGCGAAGGTGAAGGTCATGTATTTCTGCGTCTTGCCGAACTCCTCGGCCTGGCCGATCAGCTTGACCTGGTAGCCGGTGGGCAGCATTTCGGCGGCGGTCTGTTTGACGATCTCGACCGCCTCGCCCAGCGGCATCGTCGGGGAGGCGAAAAAGGTGGCGGAGTACTGCAGGTCGAAGCGCCCGACGATGGCCGGGCCGAGGGCTTCGCGGAAAGTCGCCACGCTGTCGAGGCGCACCAGCTCGCCGCTCTTGTTGCGCAGGAAGATCTTCGACAGGTCGGCCGGCTGGGTGAAGGTGCCTTCCTTCGCCTTGACGCGGATGTCGTAGCGCTGGCCGTCGCCGGGCTCGTCGTTATATTTGGCGAGATCGACGCCGCCGGTCAGCATGTTGATGGCCAGCGCCACGTCCTGGGTGGACAGGGCCGCATCGGCGATGCGCAGGCGGTCGGGGGCGAAGATCAGCTGGGGCAGGTCGAGCTGCAGGTCGGTGTCGATGCGGCCGAGGCCGCTGACGGTGGCGAGCTTGCGCTGCAGCGCGACGGCGTGGCGACCGAGTTCCTGCAGGTTTTCGCCGGTGAGCACGAACTGCAGAGGCTCGCCGCGCTGGCCCTGGACCATCGGGTAGGGCGCGGCAAAAACCCGCGCGCCGGCAATCTGGGCAAATTCCTTGCGCAGCAGCACGATGATGTCCTGCTGCTTGACGCTGCGCTCTTCCCGCGGCGCCATGCGCACCACCACGGTGCCCTGGTTCACCTGCCCGGCGGTGCCGAGGCCGATCAGGACGAATTCGGAGCGGACTTCCGGATGGCCGTCGAGGATGGCTTCGACCTCGCGCAGCCGGGCGTCGGTGTAGTCGATGCTGGAGCCGAGCGGCGTGCGCACGGATACCAGGAAGCGGCCTTCGTCCTGTTCCGGGGAGAAGGCCTTGC
The DNA here is from genome assembly GCA_016720685.1 of Zoogloea sp. GTDB lineage: Bacteria > Pseudomonadota > Gammaproteobacteria > Burkholderiales > Rhodocyclaceae > Zoogloea. Next base: position 60,132 of record JADKKC010000023.1, on the reverse strand, counting down.
CGACGTTGGCAAAGAAGAAGGCGCTCGACGCGACCACTGCGACGGTTGCCAGCAGCACCCACAGGCGGTGGGTGAGCGCGCCTTCGAGCAGGCGTACGTAAAGCGAGTCCATGCCCTCGAACAGGCGGTCGAAGGCCCGGTAGATGGGGCCGTGCTGCTTTTCGACCTTGAGATAACGGGCGCACAGCATGGGTGTGAGGGTCAGCGAGACGAACAGCGACACCACCACGCCAAAGGTGACCACCAGCGCGAAGCTGCGGAAGAACTGCCCGATGATCCCCGAGATGAAGGCCACGGGCGCAAAGATGCAGACCAGTGACAGGGTGGCCGCCATGACCGCGAAAACCACTTCATTGCTGCCGTTGATGGCGGCGGAAACCGGGTCGGGGTCGAGTTCTTCCCGGTGGCGGAAGATGTTTTCGAGCACCACGATGGCATCGTCCACCACCACGCCGATGAGCAGCAAAAGAGCCAGCAAGGTGAGGGAGTTGAGCGTGAAGCCGGCGAAGTAGATCACCGCGATGGCGCCCATCAGCGACACCGGGATGGCCAGCGAGATGATCAGCGTGGAGCGCACCGAGCGCAGGAAGAACCACACCACCAGCGCCGCAAGCAATGTGCCCTCGATCAGGTGTTCCTTGAGGGAGTTCACGATTTCGAGGATGAACACCGCATCGTTGGACACGACCGACAGGCTCATGCCGGGCGGCAGGGCCGGGCGCAGTTCGTTGTCCACGCGGGCCAGGATGCGCTCGGTGATGGCCACCGTGTTGGCGTTGGCGATCTTGACGAGGCCCAGGCCGACGGTGGTTTTGCCGTTGAAGCGGGCCAGTTGGCGGTTGTCGGTGAGGCCGTCCTCGATCTCGGCCACGTCGCCGAGGCGCACCGGGGATTTTTCGCGGAAGGCCACGATGAGGCTGCGCAGATCGTCGACCCGGTGGAATTCGAGATCCAGCTTGACCAGGCTTTCGGTCGTCTGCCCAACCACGAAGCCGCCGGCGAGCTGGACGTGTTCCTTGGCGAAGGCGTCGGAGATGTCCTGGGCGGTGATCTTGTGGGCCGCCATGCGGTCGGGCCGCAGATTGACCCGGATGGTGCGGTCGCGGCGTCCGCCGAGGCGCACCTCGCCGACGCCGTCGATGGTTTCGAGGCGCTTCTTGAGGACGTTGATGGCGTACTGGTTGAGCTGCTGCTGGGTGCGGTCGCCCTGCAGGGCCAGCCACATGATGGGTTGGGCGTTGGTTTCGACCTTGGCGACGACCGGCGGGTCCACATCCTTGGGCAGGCGGCGGAGCACCTGGTTGACCTTGGACTGGATCTCGTTGAAGGCCACGTCCACCTTCTTCTCGAGAGAGAAGGTGATGTTCACCGTCGAGACGCCCGGCGACGAGCTGGATTGCACGTGCTCGATGCCCGGCACGCTGTTGACGGCCGATTCGATGACGTTGGTGATGCTCGAATCGACGATGTCGGGGTTGGCGCCCTTCAGCGTGGTGGTGATCGAGATGACCGGAAATTCGATCTGGGGAAAGCGGTCCATGCCGACCCGCTGGTAGCCGATGACGCCGACCAGCACCAGCACGGCGCTCATCATCCACGCCAGAACGTGGCGCTTGATGGAAAGTTCGGGCAGCGTCATGGTTTGGCGGCAACCGGGATGGCGCGTGCGGCAGGCTGGGCGGGCTTGACATTGACGGCGGCGCCGTCGGTGAGGAACCCGGCGCCGTCTTCGGCCACGATTTCACCGGCAGCGAGGCCCTTGACGATCTCGATGCGGCCGCCCTGCTTGACGCCGGCCTCGACAATCCGCTGGCTGGCCTTGCCGTCGGCGATGACATAGACCACCTTGCCGGCGGGGCGCAGCACGACGCTTTGCTCGGCCACCACGACGGCGGCCGGCTTGCTGCCGGTGACGATGGAGGCATTGACGGTGCCGCCCGACAGCAGGCTGCCGTCGTTGGTGACGCGCACCAGCACGTCGAGGGCGCGGCTGGCTTCGTTGACGGTGGGCTTCACGTCCTCGACGTGACCGGTGATGACGCTGCCGGGCAGGTGCGGCAGGCGAAGGCGTACCGTCTGGCCGGCACGGATGCGGGCGGCGGCGGATTCGGGAAAGGGCAGGTGGGCGCGCAGCACGCGGTTGGAAACCAGGCGGAACAGCGGGTCGCCCACTTTTACGTAGTCGCCAGGGGAGACGATCTGGGTTTCGATGATGCCATCCATCGGCGCGACCACCTTGGTGCGGCCGAGGTTGTTGCGGGTCGCGCCGCTGCGGGCCCTGGCGGTGGCCAGCTGGGCCCGCAAGGCGTTGCGCTGGGCGAGGCTGTCGTCGGCTCCGTTTTGCGAGATGAAGCCCTTGGCGACGAGGCTTTGCTGGCGCTCGGCGAAGCGTTCGGCCTGGCTGGACAGGGCTTCGAGGCGGCTGATTTCGGCGGCGTCGGACTGGCCCTGGATCTGGAAATCGCTGGCATCCAGCTCGGCCAGGAGTTGGCCCTTTTTTACGCGATCGCCGCTGTGGGCCGAGACGGCGATGACGCGACCGGCCACTTCGGCACCGATCTTCGGGTCGATCAGCGCTTCGAGGCTACCGAGGGTGTCCTCGGTGACATCCAGTGCAAGAATCGATGCTTTGGCGGTGGTGATCAGCGTGGCTGGCGGGCCGGCAGGCTTGGCGGCGGAGTTGTCGGGTTTGTTGCTGCAGCCGGCGAGCCCAAAGGCGATGATCAGTGAAGCGCAGGTGGCGAAACGCATGGTCGGGGCCTTCGGGCTGGCGGCAGGGCAGGAGTTACGGAAGCGGGCGTTCGCCCTTCAGCAGGTGTTCGAGGGTTTCGCGGTCGCGTATGACGTGAACCTCGTCGCCATCCACCAGCACCTCGGCGGCGCGTGGGCGGGTGTTGTAGTTGGAGCTCATCGTCATGCCGTAGGCGCCGGCCGAAAGAATCGCCAGCAGGTCGCCGGTTTCAACCGACAGATCGCGGTCATGGCCGAGGAAGTCGCCGCTCTCGCAGATCGGGCCGACCACCTCGTAGCGGGTGGCGGGCAGCGCGCGCGGGGCCACTGCGACGATCTCATGATAGGCGTCGTAAAGCGCCGGGCGAGCCAGGTCGTTCATGGCGGCGTCGATGATCGCGAAGCTTTTTTCGACGCCGGGCTTGAGGTATTCGATGCGCGTGAGCAGCAAACCGGCGTTGCCGACCAGCGAGCGGCCCGGCTCGAAGCACAGTGCTTCGTCGCGGCCGGCGAAACGTTCGAGCAGCGGCTTGAGGTATTCGGTGGGCGTGGGCGGTTCTTCGTCGCGGTAGCGAATGCCGAGCCCGCCGCCCAGGTCGATGTGATCGAGCGTGATGCCTTCGCGGGCAAGCTGGTCCACAAGGCCGAGAATTTTGTCGGCGGCTTCGGCCATGGGCGCCGGATCGAGCAACTGGGAGCCGATGTGGCAGTCGATGCCGCTGATCTCGATGTTCGGCAGCTTGGCGGCCTTGCGGTACAGGTCGAGCGCTTCGGTGAAGGCGACGCCGAACTTGTTGCTGCGCAGGCCCGTGGAAATGTAGGGGTGAGTGTTCGGATTGACGTCCGGGTTGACCCGGAAGGCGATCGGCGCGCGCTTGCCCATGCTCCCGGCCACCTCGTTAAGGCGGTCGAGTTCGGCGGCGGATTCGACGTTGAAGCAGCCAATGCCGGATTCCAGCGCGTAGCGCATTTCGTCGGCGCTCTTGCCGACACCCGAGAAGATCACCTTGCCGGCATCGCCACCGGCGGCCAGCACCCGGGCCAGTTCGCCGCGGGAAACGATGTCGAAGCCGGCGCCGAGCCTGGCGAAAACCGACAGGACCCCGAGGCTGGAGTTGGCCTTGACCGCGTAGCAGACGAGCGATTTGCGCAGGCCGAGGGCGTGCTGGTAGGCCTCGTAGGCCTGGGTGAGTGCGGCACGCGAGTAAACGTAGGTGGGGGTGCCGAAGCGTTCGGCGATGTCGGCGAGGGCGACCCCTTCGAGGGTCAGGCCGGCGGGGCCGGCTTTGAGCGTCGGTATGGGCAGGGTGGTCGTCATTGGGCGGAATCCTGGGGGACGGGTTTGTTATGATCGGCGCCCGGTGTCCGGGTGGGCGCCGGGGCAGGTGTCGGCTGGGGAGCGGGTCGGGCTACCGGTTTGGGTGGCTGCGCGATGTAGAGCGGCCCCTTGATGCCGCAGCCGCCCAGCACAATCAGGCCGCATGCCGCGGCGGCAATGGCGATGGTTCGCATGAGTTCCGCGCAAAAGCGGGAATGTTAACAGATCAAGGGGTAAGGCGATGAATGAAGCAGATTTCAATGCATTGGCGGACGCCGAACTGGAGCGCCTGGAAAACCTGCTGGAGCACTGCGGGGCCGATTTTGACTACGAGGTGAAGCCTGGCGGCGTGCTGGAGCTGGAGTTCGACAACGGCACCAAGATCATCGTCAACCGCCACACGGCCGCCCGTGAAATCTGGTTGGCCGCCAAGTCTGGCGGCTTCCATTTCCGTCCGGTGGGCGGGCGCTGGCTTGGCACGCGGGACGAGGCCGATTTTTATGCTGTGTTGTCTCGCTGCATGTCCGAGCAGTCGGGCGAGTCGGTCAGCCTGAAGGGCTGACTGCCTGCTGACAACGTGCAGCGCGTCCCGGTCTGGTGACTCGGGGGCGCACAGCGCGTTGCCGCAGGTGGCTACTGGGGCGAGGTCGGTATTGCCGCTGCCGCCGGCGGGGCTGCAGCGGCCGGCGGGGTCGGAGCCGGTGCAGGGGTTTCGTCCGCCGGGGTGGTGTTGGCCGGCTCGTTGGGCACTTCTGGCGGCACTGCCGGGAGGTTTTCCTGGTAGATCATTTCCTCGGTGGTAGCGCCGGTCGGCTGGACGCGGATCAGGCCCGGCGGTGCGGTCGGATAGGTTTCGGGTACGCCGTCCAGGGCCTTGCGCATGTAGTTGATCCACATGGGCAGTGCCGCTGCGCCGCCGGTTTCGCCGCTGCCGAGCTTCTTTGGCTGGTCGAACCCGATCCATGCCACCGCAACGACCGTGGGCTGGTAGCCGCAGAACCACGCGTCCACGTATTCGTTGGTGGTGCCGGTCTTGCCGGCAAGGTCACCACGCTTGAGTGCGAGGGCCTTGGTGGCCGTGCCGCGGCGGACCACGTCCTTCATGACCGAATCCATCAGGTAGGCGTTGCGCTCGTCGATGGCGCGCTCGGCTGTCTCGCCGGCTACCGGCGGGTCGACGCGGGCCAGCACGTTGCCGGCTTCGTCGCGGATTTCCTTCACCAGGTAGGGCTCGATGCGATAGCCGCCGTTGGCGAATACCGAGTAGCCGCGCAGCATTTGCCACGGGGTGACCGAGCCGGCGCCGAGTGCCATGGTCAGGTAGGGCGGGTGGCGCTCGGCATCGAAGCCGAACTTGGTGATGTAATCCTGTGCGTAACGCGTGCCGACCGACTTGAGCAGGCGGATCGAGACCATGTTCTTGGAGCGGGCGAGGGCCGTACGGATGGAAATCGGGCCGTCGTACTTGCCGTCATAGTTCCTTGGTTCCCAGGCCTGGCTGCCGGTTTCTCCGGAGGGGAAAGACAGGGGGGAGTCATCCACCACGCTGTTCGGGCCGTAGCCTTTTTCAAAGGCGGCCGAGTAGATGAACGGCTTGAAGCTGGAGCCCGGCTGCCGCCAGGCCTGGGTGACGTGGTTGAACTTGTTGCGGTTGAAGTCGAAGCCGCCGGCCAGCGCGCGAATGGCGCCCGTGCGCGGGTCTGCTGCCGCGAGGGCGCCTTCGACCTCGGGCAATTGGCTGATTTCCCAGTGGCCGTTTTCAGTGCGTGTGATGCGGATCACGGCGCCGGGGCGGATACGCTTGTTGGCGGGGGCCTTGTCGCCGACCATGCTGGATGCAAAGCGCAGGCCGTCGCCGCCGATTTTTATTGTCTCGCCATAACGGTAAGCCGTGACCGAGCCGCCGCCGGCCTTGGTGACGATGGCGGCCAGAAGATCGTCGTAGTCCGGGGTTTCGGCGAGGATCTCGTCCATCGATTCGGTTTGTTCGGTGTTCATGCGGGCCGGGTCCACGTAGCTCTCGGCGCCGCGGTAGCCATGGCGGCGGTCGTAGTCCATGATTCCGCGCCGCAGGGCCCGGTAGGCCGCGTCCTGCTCGGCCTTGACGATGGTGGTGATGACCTTGATGCCGCGCGTGTAGGCCTCTTCCCGATATTGCTCGAAGGCGATCTGACGCGCCATTTCGGCGATGTAATCGGCACTGCCGCCAAAGTCGGAGGTGCCGTTGACGACCTTCAGCTGAGTGTCGATGGCGACTTGCTGTTCGGCGGCTGAGATGAAACCGAGTTCGGTCATGCGGCGCAGCACGTATTGCTGGCGCTGGGTGGCGCGTTTTGGGTTGACCACCGGGTTGTAGGCGGAAGGCGCCTTGGGCAGGCCGGCCAGCATGGCGGCCTCGGGGATGTTCAGATCCTTGATCGACTTGCCGAAGTAGGTCTGGGATGCAACGGCGAAACCGTAGGCGCGTCGGCCGAGGAATATCTGATTGATGTAGACCTCGAGAATCTGGTCCTTGCTGAGGTTTTGCTCGATCTTGAAGGCCAGAAGGATTTCGTAGAGCTTGCGGGAAATGGTTTTCTCGCGGGTCAGGAAAAAGTTGCGTGCCACCTGCATCGTGATCGTCGAGGCGCCCTGGCGTTTGCCGCCGGTGGCCAGGTTGGCGCTTGCGGCCCGGAGGATGCCGAGGAAGTCGACGCCCGAGTGCTGGTAGAAGCGATCGTCCTCGGCCGCCAGGATCGCGTGCTTGAGAACCGGCGGAACGTCCTGGATGCGGATGAAGGCCCGGCGCTCTTCGCCGTACTCCCCGATCAGGGCGCCGTCCGCGGTGTAAACGCGCAGCGGGATCTTCGGGTGGTAGTCGGTCAGCGCCTCCAGCGACGGTAGCGTCGGCCACGCAAAGGCAACGGCGAGAGCGAGAGCCGCGGCACCAATGGCGATCAGGCCGAGGAGAATGGCAAGGGGATAGAGTACCCAGCGCATGGCAGGAGTGGGAAGCATAGTAAAGTGCGGCATTATACGAGGACGCCCCGTTTGGCGCCCGGAATGCGGAACCGTGTTTTGCAGGCGCTTGCTTTACACCCGTCATGGTTGTTGTTAGGATTTCATGTAGATTGTTGTTATTGCGCCTAACATAAAGAATTATCAGGATTTTTTGTGATCGACCTATCCTTTTTCAGCCCTAGGGCGCGTCCTTTGATCGGCGTCGACATCTCGTCGTCGTCGGTCAAGATGGTCGAGTTGTCCGCCGTTTCCGGAGGGGGATATCGGGTCGAGCGTTACGCGGTCGAAGCGCTGCCCCGCGATGCCGTGACGGACGGCAACATCGCCAACCTCGAGGCGGTCGCCGAAGCGATCCGGCGCGGCTGGCGCAGGCTCAACACCAGTACCCGCTTCGTCGCGCTGGCACTGCCGGCCTCGGCGGTGATCACCAAGAAGATCATCCTGCCCGCCGGTTTGCGTGATCAGGAGCTGGAAGTCCAGGTTGAATCCGAAGCCAACCAGTACATTCCCTTCGCCCTCGACGAGGTGAACCTCGATTTCCAGGTCATCGGCCCGGCCGCTTCTGGCGCCGACGAAGATGAGGTGCTGATCGCCGCGTCACGCAAGGAAAAGGTCGAAGACCGGGTTGCCGCGGCAGAAGCGGCGGGGCTCAAGGCGCTGGTCATGGACGTCGAATCCTACGCCGCACTCTCCGCCTTCGAACTCGTTCAGGCGCAATTGCCCGGCCACGGCGAGGACAAGATCATCGCCCTCGTCGATGCCGGTGCCAACGTGATGAACGTCTCGGTGCTGCGTAACGGCGTGCAGGTTTATGCTCGTGAGCAGGCCTTTGGCGGGTTTCTGCTCACCCAGGACATCATGCGGCATTTCGGCATGTCCCTCGAAGAAGCCGAGGGCGCCAAGCGAACGGGTTCCCTGCCCGAAAGCTATGAAGCGGATCTGCTGCGCCCCTTCATGGATGCGCTGGCGCTGGAAGTATCGCGGGCGCTGCAGTTCTTCTTCACCTCGACCCAGTTCAACCAGGTGGACCACATCGTGCTCGCTGGCGGTTGTGCCGTGATTCCCGGCCTTGCCGATACGGTTGCCGGCCGCACCCAGGTCGAAACCCAGGTCGCCAACCCGTTCGCGAACATGAGCCTGAGTTCAAAAATCCGTCCGAAAAATCTGGCTGCGGATGCGCCGGCACTGTTGGTGGCTTGCGGACTGGCGCTGCGGAGGTTCGATTCGTGATTCGCATCAACCTGCTCCCTCACCGGGAGGAAAAGCGCAAAACCAGGCGCCAGCAGTTCGCGCTGTTTGCTGCCGTCGTGGCGCTTGCCGGACTGGCGGTCTGGTTTGTCGGGCATACGATCATCGCCGGCTATGTGGATGGTCAGGAAGAGAAGAACGTCTTCCTGAAACAGGCTATCGCCGTGCTCGACAAGGAAATATCCGAAATCAAGGGCTTGCGTGAGCAGGCAGAAGCCTTGTTGTCACGCAAGCAGGTCATTGAGTCGCTGCAGACCAACCGCACCGAAACCGTGCAGGTTTTCAACGAGCTGGCAAGGCAGATGCCGGAAGGCGTTTATCTCAAGGCGCTCAAGCAATCCGGCTCGAAGATCAATTTGACCGGCTACGCCCAGTCAAATGCCAGGGTGTCCAATCTGATGCGCAATCTCGAGGCATCTCCTCATCTCGAGCGTGCCGACCTGGTCGAAGTCAAGGCCGCAACGCTCAACAACCGGCGGGTCAGCTAGTTCAACCTCAATGTAGCCATCGAGCGTCCGAAGACCGACGAGGCCGACAAAGGAAAGGGAAAGCTTCCCGTGAGTGCAGGGGGTAAACCGTAATGGGTTTCAAGGAGTCGGTCGAGAATCTTCGAAGCCTGGATGCGCAAACCCTGCTGCGTGACTTCAGGGGGCTGGATCCCAACGATCCCGGACAATGGCCGCTGCTGCCCCGAGTGGCTGCACTGGTGGGGGTTTTCCTGCTGATCGTGGTGGGCGGATGGTGGTTCGACTGGAGCGATCAACTGACCCAACTCGATACCAAGCAGAAGGAAGAGCTCACTCTCAAGGACGACTGGGTCGCCAAGAAACGCCAGGCGGTCAATCTGCCGGAATACAAGCGTCAGCTCAGCGAGATTGACCGCCAGTTCGGCGCTCTGCTCAAGCAGTTGCCTAATCGTTCAGAGATCGAGTCGCTGCTTGCCGACATCAACCAGGCTGGCCTGGGGCGTGGCCTGCAGTTCGAATTGTTCAAGCCGGGTTCGGAAGCCATGAAGGATTTCTATGCCGAGTTGCCGATTGCTGTGCGTGTTACCGGTGGCTACCACGATCTCGGTGAATTCGTCGGCGATGTCGCGCAGATGCCCCGAATTGTGACGCTGAATGACATCGCAATCGAGGCGCAGAAGGACGGTGGTCTCAAGTTTGACGCGACAGCGGTGACTTACCGCTATCTGGACGACGATGAGGTGGCCAAGCTGCGCAAGGAAAAGGCCAAGGAAAAGGGCGGCAAGTGAGAATCATGCGACTGACTGTGCTGCCGCTGGCTGCCGCGCTGCTGCTTTGCGGATGCAGCGACCAGCAGGACGACCTGCGAAAGTGGATGGAGGAAGCCTCCAAGGATCTGAAGCCGAACCTCAAGCCGCTGCCGCCCATTCAGCAGGTTGTGCCGGTGAGTTACCAGGGGGCTGCGCTTATTGACCCGTTCAAGCCGGCAAAGCTCGAGCCGGACAAAAAGTCCGGCCTGTTTGTGCCCGACGCAAATCGGCGGCGCGAGCCCCTTGAGTCCTATCCACTTGAATCGCTGAAAATGGTCGGGGTGCTGATCAAGCGAGGTCAGTCCCACGCCATCGTCGCCGCTGACAAGACGCTGCACCAGGTCAAGGTCGGAAACTATCTCGGGCAGAACTACGGGCAGATCACCGCGATTACGGAGACAGAGGTCACGTTGAAGGAACTCGTCGAAGACTCCGGCGGTGAATGGGCTGAACGCATCAGTACGCTGCAACTGCAGGAGCAGGCGCCCCAGGAGGGGAAGAAATGAAAACAAGAAGTTGTGGTGTCAGGCTTGGCGCGCTGGTTCTGGCGGCCAGTTTCGGAAGTCTTGTCCCGACCGTTTCCGTGCTGGCGCAAACGCCGCCGGCTGCGACCGTGCAGACCGGCAACCGTATCGAGAAGATCGTTGCTGCGGAACAAGGCGGCAATATCATTCTCAAGCTGACCATGGCCCAGCCCCTCGCGGCTGTTCCGGGAAGTTTCAGCGTTGCCAATCCGGCTCGAATCGCCTTCGATTTTCCAGATACCGCCAACGCTCTCGGTCGCAACAGCCAGGTGCTCAACACGGGAGAGCTGCGTAGCGTGAATATCGTCCAGGTTGGCGACCGTACGCGTCTCGTGCTGAATCTGACCCGCGTATTTCCGTACGACGCCCGCATTGAGGACAAGGATCTCCTGATCACCCTGTCCGCATCCCAGTTCAAGGAGGCTGCGGGCATGGGGGCGTCCCAGTCCACGCAGTTCGCTGCACCGCCGACCCTGTCGCAGGGTGAGCGGCATACCATCCGTGACGTCAATTTCCGGCGCGGGAAAGATGGCGAAGGCCGGCTGGTTGTCGATCTTTCCGATCCGAATGCCGGCATCGACATCCGGCAGCAGGGTTCCAGCCTGATCGTTGATTTTCTGAAGACCGATGCGCCCGAGCAATTCCGCCGCAAGCTCGACGTGGTCGATTTCGGCACTCCGGTTTCGAGCGTTCTGACCCAGACGCAGGGTGGCAACGTTCGCATGACGATCACGCCAAAGGGTTTGTGGGAGCACAACGCCTACCAGAGCGACAACCAGTTTGTTCTTGAGGTTAAGCCGGTCAAGGAAGATCCCAACAAGCTCACCCAGGGGATCGGCAAGAACCGCTTCGGTGGTGAAAAGCTCTCGCTGAACTTCCAGAATATCGACGTACGATCCGTGCTGCAGGTGATCGCCGATTTCACCAACTTCAACATCATTACCAGCGACTCCGTGCAGGGCAACCTTACGCTGCGCCTCAAGGATGTGCCCTGGGATCAGGCTCTCGACATCATCCTGCAGGCGCGTGGCCTCGACATGCGCAAGAACGGCAACGTCATCTGGATCGCGCCGCGGGATGAACTGGCGGCCCGTGAAAAGCTCGATCTCGAAGCGAAGGCGCAGATCGGGGATCTGGAGCCCCTGCGTACCGAGAGCTTCCAGATCAACTATCACAAGGCCAAGAGCGTCGCCGAGTTCCTCAAGAACAAGGACCAGACCGTGCTCTCCAAGCGGGGCAGCGTTGTTCCCGACGAGCGTAGCAACAAGATTTTCGTCAATGACATTCCCTCCCGCCTTGAGGAGATGCGCCGCCTGATCGCCGAAGTCGATGTGGAGCAGCGTCAGGTGCTGATCGAGGCCCAGATCGTCGAGGCAACCGACACTTTTGCACGCAACCTCGGTGTAAGGCTGGGTTTTGGCGGCAAAACGGGCGGGCAACTCGGCACAACGTCTGACGGCGTATCCGTCTTCCGTAATAACTTCGGCGGCGGACTGGCCGGCACGGGTTATCAGGCCGGGCAAATCGAGACCAAGCCAGACTTTTTCAGGGATACGCTGGCCCTTAACCTGCCGGCGAGCAATATAAATGCCAAGCAGGCGGGGGCCCTGTCCTTTGCCTTGTGGAACAGTGCAGCAACCCGCTACATAGACCTCGAAGTCTCTGCACTCGAAGCCGACGGCCGCGGCAAAGTGGTGTCCCGCCCGCGCGTCATGACGGCGGACAAGGCTGAAGCGATCATCGAGCAGGGTTCCGAAATCCCCTATCAAACAACGGCCAGCGGATTACAGGCCTCCACCGTCAGCTTCAAGAAAGCCAATCTTGCGCTGAAAGTGAAGCCTCAGATCACACCTGACGGCAAGGTCATGATGGCTATCGAGGTGAACAAGGACCAGGCCCGTTACGACCAGCCGGTTGCCGGCGGTAACGTCCCGATCGACACCAAGCACGTCAAGACCGAAGTCGTTGTCGAGAACGGTGGCACGATCGTCATCGGCGGTATTTATATTCAGGAAGTCGGCAACAACACGACCAAGGTTCCTTTGCTCGGAGATATTCCTGTTCTGGGCTACCTGTTCCGGAACAACGAGCGCAAGGACAACAAGACCGAACTGCTCGTCTTCATCACGCCCCGCATCATCAACGATCAGCTTGGGTTACGTTGAAAACCCAGGTCTGAATGGAACTTAAAATGCATAAATCCAACATTGCCGACTGCTTGCGCCAGTCGGGTTTGATCCTGTCCATGCTTGCTGCGGTGGTAGTGGTTGGTTGCGGAGGTGGTGGGGGCGGTGGCTCTAGTGCCACCTCTACTTGCCTGCCCTACACCACTGATCCGACCTGCGCGAGCAATGCGTCCTCGACCATCGTGACTCAACTTTCGCTCACCGTTGATTCGCCGACCCTGCAGACGGACGGCGCTTCCGGTGGTCAATCGATCAATGCAACGTTGAAGGACAAGTCGAGCGGTATCGTGAAGGGTGAGACGGTCAATTTCTCGGTCGACTCTGGCTCCTTGTCCGAGAGTTCTGTGAAAACAGACGCGACGACCGGCGTAGCTACCGTGACCTTCGATTCGAATGACAACAAGGCGAACCGGGAAGTCAAGGTCAGGGCAACTTATCAGTCTCTTGTGAAGGAAACGACCATTACTGTGCTTGGCTCCAGGCTCGGTTTCGGTGGAGATTCCTCTGGCGTTATTGGCGAAAATGTCGTGATGACCGTGACCCTGCTCGACGGTGCGGGCAAGGCAATTGCGAATCAGGGGGTTGCGGTGAAGTCCTCGCTCGGCAACCCGGTTCCGGCCACTGTTACCACCAATGCCAGCGGGCTGGCGACGCTGACTTTTAAGCCGACGATCAGTGGTGCCGATGTGATCACTATCAGCGCCCTGGGTGCCAGTGCAGTCAAGGACCTTCCGATCTCGGCGATTAATTTTGCTTTCACGAGCCCCGCGAGTAATGCGACGGTAGCGATCAACACTTGTCGAGAAGTGGAGGTCCAGCTTGTGGGCGGTGTGACCGGAACGTCAGCGACCTTCACATCCTCGCGAGGCTCCGCCTACATGACGCTGGCTGCATGTGATGCCGACGTACTCTACAATCAGTCTAACCCCATCAAGCGGACGAGTGCTGCGGCAACCGTTGCTTTCAGCGGCACGACGGCAAAGGCCTACGTAACTTCGCCGAGTGCGGGAGCCGCAACGGTGTCCGCGATTCTGGCAGCATCTTCGGGCTCCGGTACGACGGCCAAGCGCGAGATTTCCTTTGTTTCCCTGATGCCGACCCAGATCGTGGTGCAGGCCGATCCCTCCACCCTGTCCCCGAATAGTACCGGCAACATTTATGCAATCGTGCGGGACGACAGCGGCAACCCTGTTGCGGGTAGCAAGGTCATCTTTACCGCGCCCTCCGGTGGTGGCCAAGCGAATCCGTCGATTGCCGACACCGACGCGTCCGGCGTCGCTTCGACCACCTTCAAGGCAGATCCCAACCTGACGGGCAAGGATGCAGTGACTGTCGTGGCAACTGTTCTAGGCACTTCCGTAACCCAGACGACGCAGCTGACCGTTGCAGGGCAGGGGGTGAACATTGTCATTGGCACCGACAACCTCATTGTGAAAAGTGATAATCCGCCTCGCTACACGTCTGTATGGGGTGTTTTCGTGACGGACACTGCGGGCAATCCGGTCCGCAATCAGGCTGTGACGATCGCGCTGCGAGGTATCGAATTCCAAAAGGGCTCCTTTGAACCGGGCACGGGCATCAATGCGGGTAAGTGGGTGATGGCTCCTGAGGCGACTTGTTTCTCAGAAGATGCCAATAATGATGGTTTCTTTCAGAGTGGAGAATTGGGGGATCAAGACGGTGACGGTGTTCTCGAGCCGAATGGCGCGGCGCTTGTCACGCCGCCCGTTACTAGCGCAACGGCTTCGACCAGCGTTATGGTGACCACCGATAATTCGGGTGCAGCGGCGTTCTGGGTTGTCTATCCGCCCGCGTATGCTGCCTGGACCAAGATAGAGTTAAAGGTCACGGCCGCCGTCGCGGGGCAGAACAATACGGCAACCCGCAGTTTTTATCTGCCCTACCTGGCGAGTGAGGTGAGCGATTTGGCTGTTTCTCCGTCCTTCCACTTTTCGCCGTTTGGCATTCTGCCCTCTTGTACTGACAAAAATTAGCGTCGTTGGCTGGCGGCCCCGGTGGGCCGCCAGTTACATGTGACATCCTGACTTTCTTCATGCCTATAGTCTCCAGCGAAAAAACTCGCTGCATCGTCCTGGTCGGCATGCCCGGCTCAGGAAAAACCACAGTCGGCCGAGAGCTCGCAAAGCGCCTCGGCCGGCGTTTTGTCGACAGTGACCACGAAATCGAGGCACGCACAGGCGTCAAGATTCCAACAATCTTCGAAATCGAGGGCGAAGAAGGTTTTCGCCGTCGTGAAACCCAGACTCTGGACGCGCTCACCCATGAGCCCGATCTTGTGGTTGCCACCGGGGGTGGTGCCGCTATTCGTCCCGAGAACCGTGCGTTGCTCGCAGAGCGGGGGGTGGTTGTCTATCTGAACGTTCCGCCCCAGATTTTGTGGGAGCGAACCCGTCATGACCGCAGCCGACCGCTGCTGCAAGTGTCGGATCCAAAAGGGCGCCTGCAGGAGATGTACCTTGCTCGCGACGCGTTTTACCGCGATGTGGCGCACATCGTCGTCGAAGGCGGGCGCGGCACGCCTCATGCAATGGTCCGGCTGGTCGAAAAGGAATTGCAAGCCATATGCGCACTTTGAACGTCGAACTCGACAACCGCAGTTATCCAATCCGTATCGGCGCGGGGGTGCTCTCTGACCCCGGCCTGATCGTCCCCTATCTGAAGACCCGGCGCGTCGCGGTGGTGACCAACGATGTGGTCGGGCCGCTTTACCTGGCGCCTTTTGTAGCCGGTCTGGAGGCGAAGGGGCTGCTGGTAACCCAGATCGTGCTGCCGGACGGCGAGGCTCACAAAGACTGGCCGACCCTCAACCTGATCTTCGATGGCTTGCTGGGTGAGCGTTGCGATCGCAGCACAACCCTTATCGCCCTTGGCGGCGGAGTGGTCGGTGACATGGTCGGTTTTGCGGCGGCCACCTACCAGCGTGGCGTGCCCTTCATCCAGGTGCCGACCACGCTGTTGTCGCAGGTGGATTCGTCGGTCGGCGGCAAGACGGCCATCAACCATCCCCTTGGCAAGAACATGATCGGCGCCTTTTACCAGCCGAAACTCGTGCTTGCCGACACTAGCGTGCTCAACACGCTGCCAGACCGCGAACTCAAGGCGGGCCTGGCGGAAGTCATCAAGTACGGCCTGATCCGTGACCTGCCTTTCCTCGACTGGATCGAGGCCAATATTGCGCGCCTGCTGGCACGCGATCCGGATGCGCTGGCCGAGGCCGTCGAGCGCTCCTGCCGCAACAAGGCCGAAGTCGTCGCGGCTGACGAAACCGAGCAGGGTGAGCGGGCCACGCTCAATCTCGGGCACACTTTTGGCCACGCGATCGAAACCGGCATGGGCTACGGCCAGTGGTTGCATGGCGAGGCCGTTGCGGCCGGAGTCGTGATGGCGGCCGACCTGTCGCGCCGACTGGGATGGTTGTCCGATGCGGATGTGGAGCGGGTCCGGGCCATCCACGAGCGTGCCGGGCTGCCGGTAAAGGGTGCGCCGCTGGGCGCCGACCGCTACCTCGAACTGATGGCCCACGATAAAAAGGTGACCGACGGTACCCTGCGTCTTGTGCTGCTCCGGCAGATCGGACGCGCGGTGATCACTTCCGAGGCCGCAAGCGCCGACATCCGCGCCAGTATCGAAGCGTGCTGCTGAGCTCATGACCGAACTGGCGCCCTACGCGGTCTGCGAAGCCAACTCCCGAGGCCGGCAGATCGCCGAGCCGGCGCCGCTGGCGCGCTGCGAATTCCAGCGCGACCGCGACCGCATCGTGCATTGCACGGCCTTCCGGCGGCTTGAATACAAGACCCAGGTTTTCGTCAATCACGAGGGTGACCTGTTTCGCACGCGGCTGACCCACAGCATCGAGGTGGCCCAGATCACCCGCTCGATCGCCCGCGCGCTGCATCTCAACGAAGACCTTGCCGAAGCCGTGGCCCTTTCCCACGATCTCGGTCACACGCCCTTTGGCCACGCGGGGCAGGAGGCGCTCAACACCTGCATGAAGGATTTCGGCGGCTTCGAGCACAATCTGCAGTCGTTGCGCACGGTCGACGTGCTTGAAGAAAGCTATGCCGAGTTCAACGGACTCAATCTCCTGCACGAAACGCGGGAAGGCATTCTCAAGCATTGCTCGCACAAGAACGCCGAAGGACTCGGCGAAATCGGACGCCGTTTCCTTGAAGGCCACCAGCCCTCCCTCGAAGCCCAGCTTGCCAACCTGGCCGACGAAATCGCCTACAACAACCACGATATCGATGACGGCCTGCGCTCGGGTCTGATCACCCTCGAACAGCTCGATGCGGTGCCGATCTTTCTCCGCAACAGGCAGATCGTGGAGCGCGCCTACCCGGGGCTGGCCGGGCGCCGACTGATCCACGAAACCATCCGGCGCATGATCAACCTGATGGCGGTTGATCTCATCGACAGAACCCGCACGAACATCGTGGAGGCGCAGGTCGGATCCCTCGACGATGTTCGGGTGGCGCCGCGCCTCGTTGCCTACAGCGCAGAGCTGTTGCCCGAGTTGCGCGTTCTCAAGGGCTTTCTGCGCGAAAACCTGTATCACCACTACCAGGTTCTGCGCATGACCGACAAGGCCCGGCGCATCATTCAGGATCTGTTCGCCGCCTTCATGAACGACCCGCGTTTGCTGCCGCCGCAGTACCAGCAGATGGCCAGAAGCGACAAACCGCGGGCCATTGCCGACTATATCGCCGGGATGACCGATCGATACGCGATGAAGGAGCATCGGCGTCTGTACGCCGTCGGCGAAATCTACTGATCGGCCGCAAGCAATGCCGCAGCGCAAAAAATCCTTGAAGGACGGATGCGTGCGGCGGTATATTCAAGCCTCGCCCAATGTGTTTGAACGGTCTCCTCGTCGGGATCACCCGTAGCCGGCCGGCTGTTTCTGCCGGCTTTTTAACGGTTCGGACGGGGCGACTCTCCCGCAGTTTGAAGGTCCGGTGCTACAGAAGTGTTAGCGCCGGTGTGTGTTGTGTCGAGGAAAAACAAGATGGATCTTCCCCTGGAGCAGGGTCTTTACGACCCCGCCAACGAACATGACGCCTGTGGTGTCGGCTTCATCGCACATATCAAGGGCAACAAAACCCACGAGATCGTTTTACAAGGTCTCGAGATCCTGAAGAATCTGGACCACCGGGGCGCTGTTGGTGCCGACCCGCTGCAGGGCGACGGCGCAGGCATCCTGATCCAGATTCCGGATACCCTGTTTCGCGAGGAAATGGCCAAGCAGGGCGTCAGCCTGCCGCCTGCCGGCGACTACGGCGTCGGCATGGTTTTCCTGCCGAAAGAGCATGCCTCCCGCCTCGCCTGTGAGGAGGAGATCGAGCGTGCTGCGCGCGCCGAAGGCCAGGTTGTGCTCGGATGGCGCGACGTGCCCACCGATCCGGCCATGCCGATGTCGCCCACCGTCAAGGCCAAGGAACCGGTAATCCGCCAGGTCTTCATCGGTCGTGGCCCCGACGTGATGGTTACCGACGCCCTTGAGCGCAAGCTTTACGTGATCCGCCGCCGGGCTGCCAATGCCATCGGCAGCCTCAAGCTCAAGCACAGCAAGGAGTTCTACACGCCGTCGATGTCGGCGCGGACCATCAACTACAAGGGTCTGCTGCTCGCCGACCAGGTCGGCCAGTACTACACCGACCTGCAGGATCCGCGCTGCGTGTCCGCGCTGTCGCTGGTGCACCAGCGCTTCTCGACAAACACTTTCCCGACTTGGCATCTCGCCCATCCGTTCCGCTACATTGCCCACAACGGTGAAATCAACACCGTTCGCGGCAACTACAACTGGATGCGCGCTCGCGAGAAGGGCACCTCGTCGCCGCTGCTTGGCGACGACCTGCATAAGCTGTGGCCGCTGATCTACCCGGGTCAGTCCGATTCGGCTTCGTTCGACAACGCCCTCGAGTTGCTCGTCATGGGCGGCTACTCGCTGGCCCACGCGATGATGATGATGATTCCCGAGGCCTGGGAATCCCACACGCTGATGAACCCGAAGCGTCGCGCCTTCTACGAATACCACGCGGCGATGATGGAGCCGTGGGACGGCCCTGCCGCGGTGGCCTTCACCGACGGCCGCCAGATCGGCGCCACCCTCGACCGTAACGGCCTGCGCCCGGCCCGTTACCTGGTTACCGACGACGATTGTGTCGTGATGGCCTCCGAATCCGGCGTGCTGCCGATTCCCGACTCCAAGATCGTCAAGAAGTGGCGCCTGCAGCCCGGCAAGATGTTCCTGATCGACATGGAGCAGGGCCGCATCATCGACGACAAGGAGCTCAAGGACTCCCTCGCCGCCGCAAAGCCCTACCAGGACTGGCTGTCGCGCATCAACATCAAGCTCGACACCTGTACCGAGCCTGCATCGCTTGCTGCGCCCGAGTGCGCGGCGTCGGTGCTCGATCGCCAGCAAGCTTTCGGTTACACGCAGGAAGACATCAAGTTCATCCTTGAGCCGATGGCCAAGAGCGGCGAGGAAGCCACCGGCTCGATGGGCAACGACAGCCCGCTGGCCGTCCTGTCGGCCAAGAACAAGCCGATCTACAACTATTTCCGCCAGCTTTTTGCCCAGGTGACCAACCCGCCGATCGACCCGATCCGCGAACAACTGGTCATGTCGCTGGTGTCCTTCGTCGGTCCGCGCCCCAACCTGCTCGGCATCAACGAGATCAACCCGCCGTACCGCCTGGAAGTCACCCAGCCGGTACTGACCTTTGCCGACATGGCGAAGCTGCGCGAGATCGCCCGCTACACCGAAAACAAGTTCCGCTCTGCCGAGCTGGACATCTGCTATCCGCTCGCCTGGGGCAAGGAAGGCGTCGAAGCCCGCCTGGCCTCGCTGTGCGCTGAAGCCGAAAATGCGGTGCTCAACGGCTCCAACATCCTGATCGTCTCCGACCGCAAGGTCGATGCGCTCAACGTGGCCATCCCGGCTCTGCTCGCCACCTCGGCGGTTCACCAGCACTTGGTCACCAAGGGGCTGCGCACCCGTACCGGCCTGGTTGTCGAAACCGGCTCTGCCCGCGAAACCCACCATTTCGCGGTGCTCGCAGGTTACGGTGCCGAAGCGGTGCACCCTTACCTGGCGCTCGAAACCCTCACCGAGCTGGCCAAGGGCGATCCCGCAACCGCCGACAAGTACATCAAGCACTTCATCAAGGGCGTCGGCAAGGGCCTGATGAAGGTCATGTCCAAGATGGGCATCTCAACCTTCATGTCCTACACCGGTGCGCAGATCTTCGAAGCCATCGGTCTTCAGAAGTCCCTGATCGAAAAGTACTTCACCGGTACTTCGTCGCAGGTTGAAGGCATCAGCGTGTTTGCAGTGATGGAAGAAACCATCCGTCTGCACCAGCAGGCCTTCAGTGCCGACCCGGTGCTGGCCAACATGCTGGATGCCGGCGGTGAATACGCCTACCGTGTCCGTGGCGACGAGCACATGTGGACTCCGGACGCCATCGCCAAGCTGCAGCACGCGACCCGCTCCAACCAGTTCGACACCTACAAGGAATACGCCAAGATCATCAATGATCAGGGCAAGCGCCACATGACCTTGCGCGGCCTGTTCGAACTCAAGCCCGTTGGCGCGCCTGTGCCGCTGGAAGAGGTCGAATCCGCGAAGGACATCGTCAAGCGTTTCGCTACTGGCGCCATGTCCCTCGGCTCCATTTCCACCGAAGCGCACACCACGCTGGCCGTGGCGATGAACCGCATCGGCGGTCGTTCGAACACCGGTGAAGGCGGCGAAGATCCGAAGCGTTTCATCCCGATCAACCAGCCGACCAAGCTGTCCGAGATCATCGGCGCCAGCCGTATCGAGCGTGATCTGCAGTTGCAGGCCGGCGACAGCCTGCGTTCGTCGATCAAGCAGGTGGCTTCCGGCCGCTTCGGTGTCACCACCGAATACCTGGTGAACGCCGACCAGATCCAGATCAAGATGGCCCAGGGCGCCAAGCCCGGCGAAGGCGGTCAGCTGCCCGGCCACAAGGTGTCCGAGTACATCGGCTTCCTGCGTCACTCGGTTCCGGGCGTTGGCCTGATTTCGCCCCCGCCGCACCACGACATCTACTCGATCGAGGATCTGGCCCAGCTTATCCACGACCTGAAGAACACCAACCCGGCGGCGGATATCTCCGTCAAGCTGGTGTCCGAGGTGGGCGTCGGCACGGTTGCTGCAGGTGTCGCCAAGGCCAAGGCCGACCACGTGGTGATCGCCGGTCACGACGGCGGCACGGGCGCCTCGCCCCTGTCGTCGATCAAATACGCCGGTTCGCCGTGGGAACTCGGCCTGGCCGAAACCCAGCAAACCCTGGTGCTCAACCGCCTGCGCAGCCGTATCCGTGTGCAGGTCGATGGTCAGATCAAGACCGGTCGTGACGTCGTCATCGGCGCGCTGCTGGGCGCCGACGAATTCGGCTTCGCCACCGCGCCGCTGGTCGTCGAAGGCTGCATCATGATGCGCAAGTGTCATCTCAACACCTGTCCGGTTGGCGTTGCCACCCAGGATCCGACCCTGCGCAAGCGCTTCTCCGGCCAGCCCGAGCACGTCGTCAATTACTTCTTCTTCGTTGCCGAGGAAGTTCGCGAACTGATGGCTCAGCTTGGCGTTCGCAAGTTCGACGAGCTGATCGGGCGTGCCGACCTGCTCGACATGAAGGCCGGCATCGAGCACTGGAAGGCCCGCGGCCTTGATTACAGCCGTATCTTCCACCTGCCGAACGTGCCTGCCGACGTACCGCGCATCCACACCGAAGTCCAGGACCACAACCTGGGCAAGGCGCTGGACAACCAGCTCATCGAGCTGGCCAGGCCGGCCCTTGAAAAGGGCGAGAAGGTTTCCTTCGAAGTCCCGGTGCGCAACATCAACCGTACGGTTGGCGCCATGCTGTCCGGCAAGTTCGCGGCCAAGTACGGTCACGCTGGCCTGCCCGACGACACCGTGCATGTCAAGCTCAACGGCACGGCCGGTCAGAGCTTCGGCGCCTTCCTGTCCCGCGGTCTGACCCTCGAACTCGTGGGTGAAGGCAACGATTACGTCGGCAAGGGCCTCTCCGGCGGCCGTATCGTCGTGCGCCCGGCGCCTGGCTTCAAGTGCGATACGTCGAGCAACATCATCATCGGCAACACCGTGCTCTACGGCGCCACCGAAGGCGAGGCCTACTTCGCCGGCGTTGGCGGCGAGCGTTTCGCGGTGCGCAACTCCGGTGCCACCACCGTCGTGGAAGGCGTGGGCGACCACGGCTGCGAATACATGACGGGCGGCACCGTGGTGGTCCTCGGCATGACCGGCCGCAACTTTGCGGCGGGCATGTCCGGCGGCGTCGCCTACGTGTTCGATGAAGACGGCACCTTCGAAGGCCGCTGCAACATGGCCCAGGTGGCCCTGGAGCCGGTCGAGGAAGAGTTTGCCGCCCGCCAGGGCAGCGAGGCCGGGGACGACCTCGAAGGCCATGGCCGTGTCGACGTGCGCCACCTGGGCATGGCTGACGAAGCCCTGCTCAAGATGCTCATCGAACGTCATGCCACCTACACCGGTAGCGAAACCGCCAAGACCATCCTGGCTGACTGGGCAGCCTCCCGCTGCAGGTTCGTCAAGGTGATGCCGCACGAATACCGCCGTGCGCTGGCCGAAATGGCCGCGCAAAAACAGAACGAACTGGAGGCCGCGTAACATGGGCAAGCCAACTGGATTCCTCGAGTTTCAGCGCCTCTCCGAGGCCTATGCTCCCGTCGATGAGCGCCTCAAGAATTACAAGGAGTTCGTCGTCACCCTGAGCAGCGACGATGCGTCCAAGCAGGCCGCGCGCTGCATGGACTGCGGCGTTCCTTTCTGCAACAGCGGCTGTCCGGTGAACAACATCATTCCCGACTGGAATGATCTCGTTTTCCGTGGCAACTGGAAGGAAGCGATCGAGGTTCTGCACTCGACCAACAACTTCCCCGATTTCACCGGCCGGATCTGCCCCGCTCCCTGCGAGGCCGCCTGCACGCTGAACATCAACATCGAGGCCGTGGGCATCAAGTCGATCGAGCACGCGATCATCGACACGGCGTGGGCCAACGGCTGGGTTCTGCCCCAGCCGCCGGAGACCAAGACCGGCAAGAAGGTTGCGGTGGTCGGTTCCGGCCCGGCCGGCCTGGCTGCTGCCCAGCAGCTGGCCCGCGTCGGTCACGACGTCACGGTGTTCGAAAAGAGCAACCGCCTTGGCGGCCTGCTGCGCTACGGCATCCCCGACTTCAAGATGGAGAAGTCCCACATCGATCGTCGCGTTGCGCAGATGGAAGCGGAAGGCGTGACTTTCCGTACCCAGGTGTGCATCGGCGCCAAGCCGGCGGCCACCGGAATCAACGATGATGCCGTCGAGGTGATCAGCGCCGAGCAGCTCAAGTCCGAGTTCGACGCGGTGATCCTGGCTGCCGGTTCCGAAGTGCCGCGCGATTTGCCGGTGCCGGGCCGTGAGCTGGCCGGCGTCCACTTCGCGCTGGAACTGCTGGTTCCGCAGAACAAGGAAGTGGCGGGCGACGACAAGAACCCGATCTCGGCTGCCGGCAAGCACGTCATCGTGATCGGTGGTGGTGACACGGGTTCCGACTGCGTGGGAACGTCCAACCGTCACGGCGCTGCGTCGGTCACCCAGTTCGAGGTGATGCCGGAGCCGCCGAAGGAAGAGAACCGTCCGCTGACCTGGCCGTACTGGCCGATCAAGCTGCGCACGTCCTCGTCCCACGAAGAAGGCTGCCAGCGCGAGTTTGCCGTGTCGACCAAGGAGTTCATCGGCGAAAACGGCAAGGTCAAGGCCTTGCGTACCGTGGAACTCGAATGGAAGAACGGCAAGCCGTCCGAAGTTCCGGGTTCCGAGCGCGAGCTGCCGGCTGATCTGGTGCTGTTCGCGATGGGCTTTACCAACCCGGTGGCGTCCCTGCTCGAAGCCTTCGGCGTCGACAAGGACGGTCGTGGCAACGCCAAGGCCACGACCGACGGCGACGGCTGCTACGCCACCAACGTGGCCAAGGTCTTCGCCGCCGGCGACGTGCGTCGCGGTCAGTCGCTGGTGGTGTG
The DNA here is from genome assembly GCA_016720685.1 of Zoogloea sp. Lineage (GTDB taxonomy): Bacteria > Pseudomonadota > Gammaproteobacteria > Burkholderiales > Rhodocyclaceae > Zoogloea. The sequence goes on along the minus strand of JADKKC010000023.1, from coordinate 36,758 downwards.
GGCGATTCGCGAAGGCCGTCAGGCTGCCCGTGAGGTCGATACCTTCCTGATGGGATCGTCGGTTCTGCCGCGCTGATCGCGGAGCGTTTCAAGTAACAAGCCCGGAATTTTCCGGGCTTCAAGCAGATGCTTATCCAATCCCCACCCGGCGGACTTCGCCGGGCGGGGATTGTGTTTTTCGGGAGGCCGTGATGAACCCCGCGACGCGGGGCGTCAGGTGGGTCAGAAGGGGAAATCCAGGTCCGTGGTGCGCTGGCGACGCAGGGTGATGGTCTTCAGCCAGGCTTTGAGCTGCTTCGGGTCGCCGACATTGTCCAGCTCTGCCTGCACGCGCCGAATGTTGATCTCACAGTCGGCCAGGTCGGCATGCAGCATCGGCATCAGTTCGTGAGGGCGGAGTCTCTCGAAGGGCGACAGGCCAAACTCGGCAGCAAATCCGTATTCGACGTGCTGGATTTCCGCCTCCAGCTCTCCCAGCTGGCCTTTCAGAATCTTGATGTAGTGCTTGAGCCGCTCCTCACCGAGCGTCGCCAGGTGGGCCTGATCAATGTGTTCCAGTTGCAGCTGCAACTCCAGCAATTGCAGCAAATTGCCTTTTTCATAGGCTTCATTGGCGCGCTGCATCAGCTCGGTCTTACGCTGCCGCTCGACCGGGTCCGGTTCCCGGTCCGGGTGCAGGGCGCTGGCCAGCTTGCGATAGACCTCGCGGATCGACTGGCTCATTTGTTTTTCTTCCGCTTCGCGCTGGGCATCGCGGGCCAGTTGCTTGGCCGTTTTTTTGCGTGGCGCAGTCTGGCCCTGCCCGGCCTCGTGCTGCGCCCGGAACTGGCTTTCCAACCGCTGCATCACCTCATCGGGTGAGTTCAGGTCAATGTCGTCGCCCAAATCCATGCCGAGCATCTCCTCCAGCATGGATTTCATATCGTTCTGCCGGGCCGCCTCCTCGACGTCAAAATCGGACTGGCTGTGCGTGTTGTACAAGGCCTTGATCTGGTCATCATCCTTGCGCGCAAGGACAAGCAGCGCAAGCTCGGCGATCATGGTCGATAGCTTGCGCTTCTCGCCCTTGGTCACGCCTTTTTGGCCATGGGCCATGTCCAGGCTCAGGGCGAGCTGGATGTGCAGGGCGGTTTCCCTGTCTCGTAGCGGCAGCAGTTCGCTGACGTATCGCTGTTTGAACAGGGGTATCGCCTCGCCCCAGTCGGCCAGTTCGGCGCGCCGGGCGTCGATTTTCTTGATCAGGGTATTGAAGGCCTTCTGGTCCTTGTTGAGCGGTGCCGCGCTTGTGAGGACCAGACTCGGGGACAGGAGGGCTTTCCGGGATAAGAGGGGCATGTTCAGGTGTCCTGGGCGGCTCACCGAGGTGAGGCGGTATCTGGCGCCGCTTTTGAGGGAAGACGAATCCAGTTACCGCGGGTGCGTTGAGTTTCGAGTCGGGTGGCCGAGTTTAGCCGAGGCCGAGCAGATTCACCGCGTGGTGGCCGATCATCCATTCCTCGTTGGTCGGCACGACGAGCACTTCGACCTTGCTGTCCTTGGTATGGACGCGGGTGGCGTGGCGCTGGTTGGCGGCGGGGTAGAGGCTCAGTCCGGTCCAGGCCAGCCATTCGGCGATGCGGGCGCGGATCGGCGCGGCGTGCTCGCCGATGCCGCCGGTGAATACTAGCGCCTCGAGGCCGCCGGAGGCCATCGACAGCTGGCCGACCATGCAGGCAGCCCGGTAGCAGAACAGCTCGACGGCCTCCCTGGCCGAATCCTCGTCGGATTCGAGCAGCACGCGCATGTCCTGGCTGATGCCGGAAACGCCGAGCAGGCCGGATTGCTTGTAGATGAGGTTTGAAAGCGCCTTGGCGTCCATGCCCTTTTGTTCAACCAGGTGCAGGATCACGCCGGGGTCGAGGCTGCCGGTGCGGGTGCCCATCATCAGGCCGTCCACCGCGGTGAAGCCCATGCTGGTGTCGCGGGAGAGGCCGTCGCGCAGCGCGCACATGCTGGCGCCGTTGCCCAGGTGGGCGATCACGATGCCGCCGCGGGCCTTTTCCTCGCCGAGCAGATCCGGCAGCTGACGCGCCACGTATTCGTAGGACAGGCCATGGAAGCCGTAGCGCTTGACGCCTTCGTTGAAGAGGGCGCGGGGCACGGGGAAGCGCTCGGCCACGGGCAGGCGGGTGCGGTGGAAGGCGGTGTCGAAACAGCCGACCTGCCTGACGTCCGGCATCAGCGAGAACAGCGACTTGATGGCCCGCAGGTTGTGGGGCTGGTGGAGCGGGGCGAGCGGAATCAGGGCTTCAAGCTCGGCCACGACTTCCGGCGTCAGCACCACGGGCGCGCCGTAGTGGTCGCCGCCGTGCACGATGCGGTGGCCGGCCGCGACGATCTCGACGCCGGGGCTGTGGCGGTTGATCCAGCCGAAGATGAATTCCAGTGCCAGGCGGTGCTGGCCGTTCTGGTCGGTGTCGGGCGGAACCGCGAGGGCTTCGGTAAAGCGCTCGCCAGTGTTGTTGTCCTTGGCGTGCATCAGCGGTTCGGCACCGATGCCTTCCACCTGGCCCGACAGGCGCGGCATGTCGGCCAGCTTGGGGGTCATCGGGAAAAGCGCGAACTTGAGGCTGGACGAACCAGCGTTGAGGATGAGAACAGCTTTCACAGGCGGACTCCCTGGCGACGTTTGTGGGCCATCAGCTGTGCAATGGCGCAGGATGCAGTACGGGTTTCGGCGGTATCGGCACGGCTGGTGAGCACGATGGGGACGCGGGTGCCGAGCACCACGCCAGCCATCAGCGCATCAGCCAGGTATTCGAGCTGCTTGGCAACCATGTTGCCGGATTCGAGATCGGGCACGACGAGGATGTCGGCCTGGCCGGCGACGGCGGAGCGGATGCCCTTGGTCTTGGCGGCAACCAGGGACACCGCGTTGTCGAAAGCGAGCGGGCCGTCGAGGAGGCCACCGCGGATCTGGCCGCGGTCGGCCATCTTGCACAGCGCGGCGGCGTCGAGCGTGGAGCGGATCTTGACGTTGACCGTCTCGACCGCCGACAGGATCGCCACCTTGGGTTCGGGCACGCCCATCATGATGGCCAGCTCGATGGCGTTCTGGACAATGTGCATCTTGTCTTCGAGGCTTGGCGCAATGTTGATGGCCGCGTCGGTGATCAGGAGCGGGTGCGGGTAGGTCGGCACGTCGGCCATGAAAACGTGGGAAATGCGGCGCGCGGTGCGCAGGCCGGTTTCCTTGTTGACCACTTCGCTCATCAGTTCGTCGGTGTGCAGCGAGCCCTTCATCAGGGCTTCGACTTCGCCGGTGCGGGCGAGGCGCACGGCGGTTTCGGCCGCGGCGTGGCTGTGGGCCACGTCGATGATGCGCACGCCGTGCAAGTCGATGCCTTCGCGCTCGGCCACTTCGCGGATCTTGCTCTCGGGGCCGACCAGCACCGGAATGATCAGGCCGGCGTCGCGGGCCTGGATTGGGCCGCGCAGGGATTCCGTGTCGCAGGGATGGGCGACCGCCATGGGGACCGGCTCCATGCCCTTGGTCATTTCCAGCACGTGGAGATAGCGCTGCTGGCGGTCGGAAATGGTGATTTCCGGCATGGCCATGCGCGGCCGCTTGATTTTTTCGGTGGGGGCCATCACCTCGGCGGTGCCGTCGATGACCTTCAGGCCGTCCTGGTTGATGCACTGGCATTCGAGCAGCAGATGATGGTTGTGCTCGAAGCGCTGGATACAGGTGATCGTGACGGTAAGGGTGTCGCCGATGGTGATCGGACGCCAGAACTTGAGGGTCTGGCCGACATAGACGGTGCCGGGGCCGGGAAATTCGGTGCCGAGGATGGACGAGATCAGCACGCTGCCCCACATCGAGTGGCCAACCACTTCGCGGAACTGGCTGGAGCGGGCGAATTCAGGGTCCACGTGAGTCGGGTTCACGTCGCCCGACATCACGGCGAAGAGGTGGATGTCCTCGGGCAGAAGGGTGCGGACGAGCTGGGCGGAGTCACCGACTGCGATCTCGTCGAAAGTCCGGTTCTGGATGAAGTCGCGGTTTTGATGGTTCATGACATTTCCTGGATTTTGCAATGCAGCATGACGGTTCTACGGAAAGGCGTGCCGGGAACTTTAGCACTAGATCAGAAGAATGTTGCATTGCATCAGTGGCCTGGCCTCAAAGCGAGAACTGTGTCGCAAAAGCCTGAAATATCGACGTGCTAAAATCCGCGAGAATACATTCAAACCGCATTAAGGGATGTCCATGGAAGTGATCGTTCTCGCCGCCGGCCAAGGCAAACGCATGCGCTCGGTGCTGCCCAAGGTTCTCCAGCCGCTGGCTGCCAAGCCGATGCTGGCCCATGTGCTCAATACGGCCCGTACGCTGGAGGCCCGGCGCATCGTCGTGGTCTATGGCCACGGGGGTGAAGTGGTGCGCGAAGCCCTCGATGCGCCCGATCTCGCCTGGGCCCGCCAGGACCCGCCCCAGGGCACTGGTCATGCGGTGCAGCAAGCCATGCCGCTGGTCGAGGACGGCGACACGGCCCTGATCCTGTATGGCGACGTGCCGCTGATCGGCGTGCCGACCCTGCAGCGCCTGATGGCCGCCTCCGGCGAAAAACGGTTGTCCCTGCTCACGGTCAATATGACCGACCCCACCGGCTACGGCCGCATCCTGCGCGATGCCGCCGGCAAGGTGACGCGCATCGTCGAAGAGAAGGACGCCACGCCTGAAGAGCGCCAGGTGTGCGAAGTGAACACCGGCATCCTCGCCGCTCCCGTCGAGCGCCTGCGCCACTGGCTGGCCAATCTTAAAAACGACAACGCCCAGGGCGAGTATTACCTCACCGACATCATCGCGATGGCCGTGGCCGACGGGCTGGAGGTGATCACCACCCAGCCCGACGCCTTCGAGGAAACCCTCGGCGTCAATAACAAGACCCAGCTCGCCGAGCTGGAGCGCATCTACCAGCGCAACATCGCCCGTGGCCTCACCGACGCCGGCGTCACCGTCATCGACCCGGCCCGCATCGACGTGCGCGGTTCGCTCATCTGTGGTCGCGACGTGGAAATCGACATCAACTGCATCTTTGAAGGCTGCGTCGAACTCGGCGACGGCGTGCGCATCGGCGCCAACTGCGTGGTGAAAAACTCCCGCATCGGCGCCGGCAGCAAAATTGCCGCCTTCTCGCAGATCGAGGACACGGTGATGGGCGAAGTCTGCGTCATCGGCCCCTACGCCCGCACCCGCCCGGGCACCGTGTTGGGCAAGGACGTGCACCTGGGCAACTTCGTCGAGGTAAAGAACAGCGTGATCGCCGATCACTCCAAGGCCAATCACCTGGCCTACGTGGGCGACGCCGACATCGGCCAGCGGGTCAATGTCGGCGCCGGTACCATCACCTGCAATTACGACGGCGCCAACAAGTTCCGCACCATCATCGAGGACGACGTGTTCATCGGCTCCGATACGCAGCTTGTCGCCCCGGTGCGGGTCGGCCGCGGCGCCACGCTGGGGGCCGGCACCACCCTCTCCAAAGATGCGCCGGCCGACCAGCTCACCGTGTCCCGTGCCAAGCAGGTTTCCGTGGCGGGCTGGAAGCGCCCGGTCAAGGCCAGGAAGGCCTGATCTCCACTTCGCCGCCTATTTCGCTGCCTTATTTCGCCGCCCATTCCGATTTCCAGTTTTCGATCCGGCCTGACGGCCGGATTCTCCTGAAAGGCTCCCCATCATGTGTGGCATCGTCACCGCCATTGCCCGTCGCAACATCGTTCCTGTGCTCATCGAAGGGCTGCGCAAGCTTGAATACCGCGGCTACGACTCCGCCGGTCTCGCCGTTCTCAAGACCGAAGGCGCCCCGCAACTGCAGCGCCTGCGCGCCGTAGGCCGCGTCGACGCGCTGGCCGCCCAGGCCGATGCCACCGGCCTTGCCGCCAGCATCGGCATCGCCCACACCCGCTGGGCCACCCACGGGGTGCCCTCCGAGCGCAACGCCCACCCGCACATCTCCGACGGCCTGGCCGTGGTGCACAACGGCATCATCGAAAACTTCGAAGAACTGCGCAGCGGCCTGCAGGCCAAGGGCTACGTGTTCACGTCCGAAACCGACACCGAAGCCATAGCCCACCTGCTTCACGACAAGCTCAAGACCATCCCCGACCTCTTCGACGCGGTGCGTGCCACCATCGCCGAACTGATCGGCGCCTACGCCATCGGCGTGCTCAGCGAAACCGATCCGAACCGCGCCATCGTTGCCCGCAAGGGCTCGCCGCTGCTCCTCGGCATCGGCGAAGACGGCCACTACGCCGCTTCCGACACCGCGGCGCTGCTGCAGGTGACCCGCAAGGTGGTCTACCTCGAAGACGGCGACGTGGCCGAACTCACCCTCGACGGCTACCGCGTCACGCTGCTGGACGGCACCCCGGTCGAGCGCCCGGTGAACATCTCCAGCCTGTCGGCCGATGCCGTCGAGCTGGGCAAGTATCGCCACTACATGCAGAAGGAAATCTTCGAGCAGCCCCATGCCCTCGCCAGCACCCTCGAAATGATCGGCGGCGGCGGCAGCATTTCTCCGCAGCTGTTCGGCGCGCCGGCGCTGGAAGTCTTTGGCGCCACCCGTCGCGTGCTGATTCTCGCCTGCGGCACCAGCTACCACGCCGGCCTCGTCGCCCGCTACTGGATCGAAGCCGTTGCCAAGCTGCCATGCTCGGTCGAAATCGCCAGCGAATACCGCTACCGCGAATCGGTGCCCGACCCCGAAACCCTGGTCGTCGTGATCTCCCAGTCCGGTGAAACCGCCGACACCCTGGCCGCGCTCAAGTTTGCCAAGAGCCTGGGCATGACCAAGACCCTGGCAATCTGCAACGTGCCCGAGTCCGCCATCGTGCGTGAAACCGCGCTGCGTTTCGTCACCCGCGCCGGCCCCGAGATCGGCGTCGCCTCCACCAAGGCCTTCACCACCCAGCTCGCCGCCCTGGCCCTGCTCACGCTGACCCTCGCCAAGATCAACGGCCACCTCAGCGAAGCCGAAGAAGCCGCCCACCTCACCGCCCTGCGCCACCTGCCGATTGCCGTCGCCAAGGTCGTCGAACTCGAGCCCGAGATCGAACGCTGGGCCCAGCGCTTCGCCAGCAAGCACCACGCCCTCTTCCTCGGCCGCGGCGAGCACTACCCGATCGCGCTCGAAGGCGCGCTCAAGCTCAAGGAAATCTCCTACATCCACGCCGAAGCCTACCCGGCCGGCGAACTCAAGCACGGCCCGCTGGCGCTGGTGGACAAGGAAATGCCCGTCATCGCCGTGGCCCCGGCCGACTCCCTGCTCGAAAAGCTCAAGTCCAACCTGCAGGAAGTGAAGGCACGCGGCGGCGAACTCTACGTTTTTGCCGACGCCGGCAGCGAAATGCCGGAATCCGAAGGCGTGCATATCCTGCATCTGCCCGAGCACTACGGCATGCTCTCGCCCATCCTCCACGTCATCCCCCTGCAACTGCTCAGCTACCACGCCGCGCTGGTCAAGGGCACCGATGTGGACAAGCCGCGGAATCTCGCAAAATCCGTGACGGTGGAGTAAGCGGGGATGGGGTCAGGTGACTAGAGCAAATAGAGTTCGTCGGATCTGAATAAAGTTTGTCGGAGTTTGATGAGAATGAAGGGGCCGTTGGCCCCTTCATCGTTTCAAGGTCCTATAGAGGGCGCGAAAGAGTGGGAAGCGGCAGCTCGTTATTTGCACTTCGGGGGTGTAGGAGCGTTGACCTTGGTGCAAATGCTGTCTTGAACAGCTTCCATGTACACACCAGTCTCCCGATAGATTTGCGTAAAGATGGGTCCTAGGTCGGTCTGAAGCCTCGCTACCGTGGTGAACGGCCGCTGCGCGGCGTTGTCGGGGAGTGTCTTGGCAATTGGTTGCAACGCTTCAGCAATGCGCCTCAGCCGTTGCTCGACTGGCGGGTGTGTGAGCGACTTGAGCGGGTGATAGATGCTGCCTTTCGTCCTGGTCAGCACGTCACACACGAACTTCCTTGCGTTCGCATCCACTTTTTTCGCGGGTGTAGGGAACTCCGTGGGGACGAACGTTTTGTGCACCTCGGGCTGGCTCATGAACTCTCGCTTGAGCGTCGCCTTCATCCAGGTGTCGGAGGCGAGCGCCAGTTGGTCGATGTTCCAGTAAAGCGAGCCTCGGTCTGAGAACAGTGACTCTCGGTACGGTGCTTGTGCCAGAGTCCGCGTGAGTACCTCAACGGCGATGGTATCGGCCTCGTCTTCTTTTCGGGTCGATGCAGGGTCGCATGAAGTCTGCAGGTCCTGCAGCTTGCTAGCTTGGTCGCGCGTGAGGTCTATGCGTTCGGCTCTGCCCGTGTACTCACCCACGCGCCGCTGGTAGAGGTGACCGAGTTCGTGAGAGAGAGCGTACAAAAGTGCTGGGTTCGCGCCGTCCGTCTTCTGACCCACGTCGCCGAAGATGCGGATGGCATTGACCGAGCAACGAATTTCCAGTCGGTCCCCGGCAACGAGGATGCAACCGCCGCGAACGCTGATGGGGTCGAGTGGTTGGTCGCTCTTGAAGGTCCCGTTGGAGCACCCCTGTTGGGAGACTGTGCCATCGTTCGCGTCCGTAACGATGTAGGCGACCAAGGTGCTCTTACCTGCGCCAGCACGTTCATTGACCTTGACGTCATCAAAGGGCAAAGGCTTGCCAATTTCTCGAAATGCGGCCGCCGCACGGGCAAGGGTGCTCTGAACTAGCGCCTTCTCTGCGTCGTCCAGGCGGCACGTCGGCACTTCAGCAGGGGCCGCGAATGTGGCTGCCGTGGCCATAGAAAGCGCTAGCGTGCACAGGTATCTACCGAGAAGTTGGCGCAGGGCAATCATCAAGCGTCTCAAGGCGTGTCCACGCCCCGCCTATCGACGAGAACATCCAATGCGACAGCTTCACCATTCACCTCTTTGAGCAGGGGCCACTGCTTGAAGGCGTCATTCAGCAACTGCAGTGATGCCTCACGCGCCAGGTAGACCGCAATCTTGTACTGGCTGGTGTTCTGCAAATTTGCAACGACTACTTTGCCGCTCTTTGTGGTGGCGGTGTCCTTGGCGAGGTTGCCGTGAGAGATGGTTCCACTCGGACACTTTTGGGGAGCTCCCCAGAATACGAAGCCGGAAATCAAGCCGGCTTGTTGAAGTTCCTTGATGCGCGTCCGACCTTCGGCACGCCATGGGACGAGCACGGGGATGTCGGTGACCTTCTTTGCCTTCAGAGCATGCAGTTCAACGTAGTTGGTGTGAGCGTAAAAATCCTGCGTGCCGTGCAGTGCTTGGCCAAGTGAGAAAAACGCCTTCAGGATGGCAGCCTCCATGGCCGTCTTGTCACCGCCATTCTTGGCCTTCGTGGCCGCATCGACGTGCTTCGCTGTCTCGTCAAGGAGTTCAGTGATGTATGCGGCCGCGCTGTCGAAATCGCAGTTGTCGAAGTGGGCCTTGGACTCGAACTGGTGGTACGTGTCCTGCAGGTAGAGAGCCTTGCGCAGTTCGCTGATGTAGGGGTTGTTGAGTAACCCCTCTAGTACCTTCTTATGCGTTATCGTGTCGAACGGTTGGTCGCAGTTGACGCAAAGCACTGGTGGCTTGACCTCACGAAGATCGGGCACCTCAGCAGGGGGAGGCGGCGGCTTAACGCCGCTGGAGGGCGCTGAAGCGGGGGTGGCTTTTGTGGCCGCAGAGGCGGATGCACTGGAATCATGTACGGCGCCGCTGGCAAGTATTGCAGCTGCTGCAAGAAAAGCGGATGGCCTCAGGCGCATGTGATCCTCCTTAATGCGCATTGTGGATGGCGCGCATTGCGCCCGCATTCGCGGGCGTGCCAACATGTTGCATGCAAGTAGGACGCTATTCAATAGGGGGCAAGCGCGTAGTTGCCGCTCCGGGCTGCTGGATGGTCTTGCTCATTATCACGCTGGGGCTGGCAGCGGATGCCTCCTTCGGCGGCGACGCGTCAGCCGCGGCTTCAGACCCAGTGCAGGAGCGGGGCTTACAGCATGCTCAAACAGGGCTAGAACTCGTCGAGAAGGCGGTCGCTAGTACGAACCTTGTAGCTCGCGGTACGGGAATGAGGCTTGTGATGTCGGCGCAAGGCGGCAAGCTGAACTCAAGGACGAGCCCCACTGATATCCCCGTCTACCTTGTGAAGGCGCCCCCTATGGCGCGGACCACTCCAGCAGCGGTGCCCAAAGGCTGCAGATGCCTCTTCGTGAACCCGGACGTGTTCAACGCGTTCATCAGAGAGCAATCAACCGGAGACGGGCGGTTGGGTCTTAACGCAAGGTACGTGTTGACGTTCATGCTCCTGCACGAGGTGGGCCATCTCGCCAAGAAAACAACTGGCGCTGAGTTCGAGGATGGGAATTTGTCCGAACTGAACATTGACCCGAGCCTCGCCAAAGCCAGTGAGGAGGATGCCGACGAGTTTGCTGCGGACCTAATAAAGGCGCTGATGCAGCGCAAGAAGGCGTCGGATGAGACTTTGGAGGCGACTGCGGTGTCAATGGAACTCAGCAAGCTGAGTTGGAACATGCAGGCCTACCGAACGCTAGACCAATTTGGGGCACTGGCGGTCGGCAAGCCCGAAGTGTTCTTCGACAAGAACCTGTCGCACCCAAACTTGCATTGGCGGGTGCTACGGATGAATCACCTGATTCAAGGGAGCAGCGACACCAAGATGCTGTTGGACACCTTCGAGGACGCTCGGCGTCGTGGGGCGAACCCCGAACCCCTCTACGACCCGTCGAAGAAATAGGGCGCCGAACATCGGTCTGCTCGAGACGAGCATCGAAATACCTGCGTAAGCCCCTGACCGCAGAAGAGGTCTAGCCTTCTCTGAGACTTTTGACGGGGCTTTATTTGCAGCCGAGCAAACACCACCGTCCGTTTGAGGATCTCTGACGGACTTTTGCGCAGTGCACACATCTCGAAAAATCAACAACTTACTAGCTCAGATCCCGACGGACTTTGTTTGTCGGAGTCATCAGGGGTTCTTGTTCTGATTAATTGAAGTCGAAAATTCCAAGTGCCCTTGATGCGCCCGGTGTTCCCGGGCGCATTTGTTTTTACAGGCTTGGCACGTACTTGAGGTCGGCTGACCTTACGTTGATGGCGCGCAATGGCCGCATGTGTCATCAGCGCTGGGGCGCCACCCGCCCACCCTTGTGGCTAATCCAGCCTAACCGGATAAACCCGCCACATTGGCCCGCGCCACGTGCAGTTTTTTGTAGCTATCGATCAGGCGCTGGTGCCGGTCGAGCCCTTCCAGTTTCATGCTCGTTGGCGTCAGCCCGAAGAAGCGCACGCTGCCGTCCACCGAGCCCAGCACCGCATCCATCCGCGGGTTGCCGAACATGCGGCGGAAATTGGCCTCGTAATCGTCCAGTTCCAGCTCGTCGTCCAGCAGCACCTCCAGCACCACATTCAAGGCCTGATAAAACAATCCGCGCTCGACCGTGTTTTCGTTGTATTGCAGGAAGCTTCCACCAGTTCTTGCGCCGCTTCAAATTGCTTCAAGGCGAGATTGATCAGCAGCTTCAATTCCAGAATCGTCAGCTGACCCCAGGCCGTATTCTCGTCAAACTCGATGCCGATCAAGGTGATGATGTCGGTGTAATCATCGAGTTCGCTGTCTTCCAGGCGTTCAAGCAGCGCTTCCAGGCTGGCATCGTCGAGGCGATGCAGGTTCAGGATATCGTCGCGGAATAGCAGGGCTTTGTTGGTGTTGTCCCAGATCAGGTCTTCCACCGGATAAATTTCCGAATAACCCGGCACCAGGATGCGGCAGGCCGTTGCGCCTAATTGGTCATACACCGCCATGTACACTTCCTTGCCCATGTCTTCGAGAATGCCGAACAAGGTGGCGGCTTCCTCGGCATTGGAGTTTTCACCCTGGCCGGAAAAATCCCACTCGACAAATTCGTAATCGGCTTTGGCACTGAAAAAGCGCCACGACACCACGCCGCTGGAATCGATGAAGTGTTCGACGAAGTTGTTCGGCTCGGTGACGGCGTTGCTTTCAAAGGTGGGCCGCGGCAAATCGTTCAGGCCTTCAAAACTGCGCCCCTGCAGCAGTTCGGTAAGACTGCGCTCCAGCGCCACCTCCAGGCTTGGGTGCGCCCCGAACGAGGCAAACACACCGCCGGTACGCGGGTTCATCAAGGTGACGCACATCACCGGAAACTTCCCGCCCAGCGACGCATCCTTCACCAGCACCGGAAAGCCCTGCTTTTCCAGCTCCTCGATGCCGGCCAGAATGCCGGGATATTTCGCCAGCACTTCGGGCGGCACATCGGGCAGTGCGATTTCACCTTCCAGAATTTCGCGTTTTACCGCCCGCTCGAAAATTTCCGACAGGCATTGCACCTGCGCTTCGGCCAGCGTATTGCCGGCGCTCATGCCATTGCTGAGGAACAGGTTGTCGATCAGGTTGGACGGAAAATACACCACCTCGCCGTCCGACTGGCGCACATACGGCAGCGAACAGATGCCGCGCTGCACATTGCCGGAATTGGTGTCGTACAAATGCGAGCCACGTAATTCGCCATCGGGGTTGTAAATCCGCAGGCAGTATTCATCGAGAATCCCGGCTGGCAGCGCATCTTTGCGGCCAGGCTTGAACCAGCGCTCATCCGGGTAATGCACGAACGCCGCGTTGGCAATGTCTTCCCCCCAGAACTGGTCGTTGTAGAAATGATTGCAATTCAGGCGCTCGATAAATTCGCCCAAGGCCGACGCCAGCGCGCTTTCCTTGGTGGCGCCCTTGCCATTGGTAAAACACATCGGCGAGTGCGCATCGCGGATATGCAGCGACCACACATTGGGAACCAGATTGCGCCACGAAGCGATTTCAATCTTCATGCCCAGGCCCGCCAAAACCCCCGACATATTGGCGATGGTTTGCTCCAGCGGCAGATCCTTGCCCAGAATATAGGTGCTGGCGTCCGAATCCGGATTCAGCGTCAGCAAGGCCTGCGCATCGGCATCCAGATTTTCCACTTCCTCAATCACAAACTCGGGCCCGGTTTGCACCACCTTTTTCACCGTGCAACGCTCGATGGAGCGCAGGATGCCCTGGCGGTCCTTGGCGGAGATATCCGCCGGCAACTCGACCTGAATCTTGAAAATCTGCTTGTAGCGGTTTTCCGGATCGACAATATTGTTCTGCGACAGGCGGATGTTGTCGGTAGGGATATTGCGGGTTTCGCAGTACAACTTCACAAAGTAAGCCGCACACAAAGCCGATGAAGCCAGAAAGTAATCGAACGGACCCGGCGCCGAGCCATCGCCCTTGTAGCGGATAGGCTGATCGGCGACCACCGTGAAGTCATCGAACTTGGCTTCAAGACGAAGCTTGTCGAGAAAGTTGACCTTGATTTCCATGCGGGAATCCCAAGTGGCGTTCAAAACGAATTGGCCGCCATTATCGCTGTTTTCCTGTTGGAACAGCCGTGCTTCTCAGGCGTTCGAAATCGATGCAATTGTAATGCTGGCAAAAGAGCATGCCTTCCTCAAGATTTCGAAAGGCCAAAAGTTCGCAGCGTGTCCTGATGTCGTTGAAACCCCAGGAAGATATCGGCGCCGAAATTCACAAGGCTGATCAGTTCTTCCGTGTCGAGGCGGGTTCCGGCGAGGCCGTGCTGAATGGAGCCCGGACGCCGATTCAAGCCGGCTTCGCGGGTCTCGTCCCGGTGGAGTCACTCACAACGTAATCAACACCGGCTCCGTGCCGCTGAAACTTTATACGCTTTATGTCCTCCCAATCACAGGGATGGCGTCATCCACGAGATTCGAGGCGGAGAGTGGCCCCAAGGAAATTGAAGCTCACTCTGGATTGCAAAAAGAAGCACCACGACTGTCGGAGACAGGAATGATCCAATCAGACATGGGCGTCGTCGGCCTGGGCGTGATGGGTGCCAACCTGGCGCTCAACCTGAGTGACAAGGGTTTCCGCCTGAGCGTTTACAACCGTACGGGCGCGGTTGCTTCGGAATTCATCCGTGCCCATGGGCAAGGGCGTGCCATCGCCGTGGCCGATGATCTCGAGGGCCTGGTCAGCCAGCTTGGCTCGCCCCGCGTGATTCTGGTGATGGTGACTGCCGGTCGCGCCGTCGAGGGTGTGATCGAGCAATTGCTGCCGTTGCTTGAAGCGGGGGACATCCTGATTGACGGGGGCAACTCCAATTACCAGGACACCGACCGCCGCTGGCGGGCGCTTGCCGCCAAGGGTATTCACTTTGTCGGCATGGGCGTTTCCGGCGGCGAGGACGGCGCCCGCTTCGGGCCGTCGCTGATGCCCGGTGGCGCTGCCGCGGCGTGGCCCGTTATCCGCGACATGTTCCAGGCCATCGCCGCCAAGGTTGATGGCATGCCGTGCTGCCAGTGGCTGGGCGAGGGCGGGGCCGGCCATTACGTGAAGATGATTCATAACGGCATCGAATACGGCGACATGCAATTGATCGCCGAAGTCTGCCACTTGATGCAGCACGCCCTTGGCCTTGATCACGACACAATGGCCGACTGCTTCGAGGCCTGGAATGGCGGTCGGCTGGAATCCTATCTCATTCAAATCACCGCCCGCATACTGCGTCAGCGAGACCGCGACGGCAGCCCGCTGGTCGACTCGATTCTCGACAAGGCAGGGCAAAAAGGAACCGGGGTCTGGACCGCGCAGGATGCCCTCGATAACGCCGTGCCGCTCACCCTGATCAGCGAAGCCGTCCATGCCCGCATGTTGTCGGCGCGCAAGTCTGAACGGGTTGCGGCGGCGGCGCTGCTCGGCAGCGTGCCGGCTGTCGTGCCCGAGCCGGACCGCGCGGTGTATCTCGATGCGCTGCACGATGCCTTGTACGCAGCAAAACTGGTCTCCTACACTCAGGGCTTCATGCTCATGCAGGCTGCCGCCGGGAAGAACGGCTGGGCCTTGCCGTTCGGTGATATTGCCCTGCTGTGGCGCGCCGGTTGCATCATCCGCAGCCGCTTTCTGGGTGACATCAAGAACAGTTTCGAGCGCCAGCCGGTGCCACTCAGCCTGCTGCAGGATCCGTTCTTTGCGGCCGAGCTCAGGTCCGCGCAAGCCGGTTGGCGCAAGGCGGTCATGCTTGCCGTCGGGCACGGCATAGCGGCACCGGCTCTGGGTTCGGCGCTGGCGTTTTACGACGGCTATCGCTGCGCCAGGGGTTCGGCAAACATCATTCAGGCACAACGGGATTTCTTCGGGGCTCATGCGTACCAGCGTATCGACCGCGACGAGACGACGCGTTTCCACACCCGCTGGATGGGCGATGGGGTCGAGGAGCCGTTGCCATGAGTTGCGCCACCGAATCGCATGCCTACGTGATCTTCGGAGCGACGGGCAACCTGGCGATGGCCAAACTCCTGCCTGCCCTGTTCCAGTTGCACTGCCTTGGGCGGCTGGCGCCTGACGTCCGTATTCTCGGCTGTGGCCGAACACCTTTTACCCAGGAGGCCTGGCGGCGCGAGGTGCGCGAACATCTGCCAGCCTCAGACCCCGGGCCGCTGGAGAGCTTTCTCCAGCGCCTCGACTATCTCACTGGCCGGCTTGAAGATGCCGCGTTCTACCAGGCGCTGGACGTCTGGATCGGGGCCGGCGAATGCGCCAACAACGTGATTTTCTATCTCTCGGTCAGCCCCGAGTTATACGTGCCGATCACCGTCGGGCTGGTAGAGGCCGGTTTGCTGGCAGAGCGTACCGGCTGGCGCCGGATGGTGATCGAAAAGCCTTTCGGCCACGACCTGCAATCGGCCCGCGACTTGCAGCACGAACTCAATCTGCGCCTCAAGGAAGAGCAGATTTACCGCATCGATCATTACGTCGGCAAGGAGTCCGTGCAGAACCTGCTGGTCTTGCGGTTTGCCAACATGATTCTGGAACCCCTGTGGAACCGGCATTACATCGACCAGGTTCAGATCACGCACGCGGAGACCATCGGCGTGAACGGCCGGGCCAGCTACTACGATCGGCATGGCGGGGCGACGCGCGACATGATCCAGAGCCACCTGCTGCAGGTTCTCGCCTTGCTGGCAATGGAGCCCCCGGTATCGCTGGAGGCCGAATCCCTGCGCGATGAAAAGGTCAAGGTGCTGCACTCGATTCGCCCTCTCGACCCGCCGCAACTGGCCCGTCATGCGGTGCGCGCGCAGTACGCCGGCTATCAGCAGGAAGCCGGCGTCGCCGCTGGCAGCCACACAGAAACCTATGCCGCGCTCAAGCTCTATGTGGACAACTGGCGCTGGCATGACGTGCCCTTCTACCTGCGCACCGGCAAGCGCCTCAAGGAGCGGCGTTCAATGGTCGCCGTCCGTTTTCGTGAGCCACCGATACAGCTCTTTCAGGGGGCGGGTGTCTCCGCCGCCTATCCCAACTGGTTGCTGATCGGGATCCAGCCGGACGACGTGGTGCAGATGGAAATATCCGCCAAGGTGCCCGGCGAGGAAACCCGGACCCGCCAGATATCGATGGATGCGTCGGTCGGCAATCCCGGCGAGCGCAAGGCCGAAGCTTACGAAGCGTTGCTGATGGACGTCATTCAGGGCGATCGCTCGCTCTTTCTGCGCTATGACGAAGTCAAGGCCGCGTGGAATGTCGTTGATCCTTTCATGCGCGGCTGGGCCGATGACGAGCGCCCGCCCTTGCAGTATCCGGTTGGCAGTTGGGGGCCGAAAGCGGCGGACCAGATATTCGGCCAGACGGATCGGGAATGGCGACAGACGCTGCGCTGCGATGACAAACCCGGGGGCAAATGCTGATGCTGCCGGCTAACTGCAAAGTGTTGGAAAGTCCGGAAGATGTCGCGGGGCAGGCCTGCCGTATTGTCATTGCCGAAGCCGAGGCTGCGATCCATGAGCGCCGGATGTTCCGGATTGTTCTGGCCGGTGGCCGCACGCCGCAACGGACCTATCAAATGCTGGCCGGGATGGTGCAGGACTGGAGCGCCTGGGAAATCTTCTGGAGTGACGAACGCTGCCTGCCCTCCGACCACGCCGGACGAAACTCACGCATGGCGCAGGATGCCTGGCTTTCCCAGGTGGCAATACCGGCCGGGCAGATTCACCCTATTCCGGCCGAGCTCGGTGCAACCCTTGCGGCGGCCGAATATGCAAAACTGGTTCTCGACCGGCAGCCCTTCGATCTGCTGCTGCTCGGCATGGGCGAGGACGGGCACACTGCCAGTCTGTTTTCGACTAGCGGCGATCCCGTCGCCCCGGTAATTGCCGTGCACGGTGCGCCGAAGCCACCTGGCGAGCGCGTCAGTTTGAACTTTGAGACATTGCGCGCCTGCCGCAAGCAACTGGTATTGATCACCGGCGCCGAAAAATCCCCCGCTTTGTTCGCCTGGCAGCACGGCGCCAGTCTTCCCATCGCCCATGCCGTGCGTAACGACGCCTGCCTGCTGGTCGATTCCGAAGCCGGGCGGTCAACGAATTTCGCTGTACCCGGCCATTATTAACCCGGCCCTTTGATTCCCTTGCCACCGTTCGGGCTGAGCGTGTGGTCGCTATTCAATGACCGGGTTGATGAGTCTTTCTACAGTCTGCCGCGCCGTCTCTGCCTTTCGACAAGTTAATAATGGCCGGGTCAATAGCGCAGCGTAAGCCGACATTCCCCATGCAATAGCGACGCGCGATTGTTTCTGGTGGCTCTTTCTTCTTCGCTCGTGTGACGGATCGCCGCCGTCAATGTCCTGCGCAATGCCTTCCGATCCGTTCGCCAATTGCGTCCGGTCAAAATCGATGGGCAATTGCTGGGCATCTCCGATCATCTTCAGTGCATCTGGACTTTACCGTCTGATCAAACCTGGATTGGGGGCGCGATTCGATGTGCTTCGACGGCATCGGACATGAGCAGGGCCGATGCGTGATGTCGGGTTACGCTGCGCTAATCCGTACCTACTTACTGTTCTGCGCGGCCACGTCCGGGAGGTTTGCGGAGTGTTGCGCTGAACGAGGCTCAGGCAAGCTGAAGCTCATCCGTCAGCCGTGCTTCGGCAACAATCCAGTCGATCAAGGCCTGGGTTTCTTTCGAAGGGGTCGGGCTGCGCTGGAGCAGGCAGAAAACCTTGTTCGACCTGGGGCCGGGGTGGGGTGTCGGCAGCGCCACAAGGCGGCCGTCGGTAAGCATCGGGCGGATGAACTGGCTGCGCCCAAGTGCAATGCCCTGGCCGGCAATGGTGGCGTGGATCATCTGGTCGAAGAGATTGAAGCGGATGACGCCCTTTGGTTTGACGCCGGACCAGCCCTGCATGTCCAGCCAGCTTTCCCAGTTCCACCAGGGAGAGTGGTCGCCTTCGAATTCGAGCAGAACCGAGCGGGCGATGATTGAAGGGTCGTCCAGTCGGGCAATGCCGAGGCTGGGGTGGCCACCGGGAAGACCGTCTCGCCAAAAAGCCGGCGGGCGCCGGCGGGCATGCTGTCCCCGGCGCAGTAGCGGATTGCGATGTCCAGCCCCTCCTGGCGCAGGTCGACGATGTTGTTGTTGGCCGACAGGCGCACTTCGACCTGGGGGTGCTGCTGCTGAAAGCTCGGCAGGCGCGGCAGCAGCCACAGGCCGACAAACGAAATGCTGGCCGTCACGGTAACCGGGCGGTGGACCAGACTGGCCTGCAGGGCGCCGACGGCCTCCTGCAGCTGTTGCATTGCGCTGTCGGCACTCAGGAACAGCCGCTCACCTTCGGGCGTGAAGTGGATGGAGCGGTGCGCCCGTTCAAACAGCTTGATGCCCAGGGCGGATTCCAGCCCGTGGATCTGCCGGCTGACCGCCGACTGGGTCAGGAACAGATCCTGGGCGGCGAGGGTGATGCTCATGCGTCGGCCCACGGCGACAAAGCCGCGCAAAAGGTCAATCGACGGGATTCTGGCGAGTGGCGTTGACATTCTCTCTACTCATGTGAAGGGCCGAAAAACTCGGTTGTGCGGCGCCAATCCATGAATTCTAATGCAGGTCATTCCCCCTCCCCGGAGACTTGAGACATGGCCCACATTTCCGATCCCCACTTCGCCGAGCGTGTCCGCGCCAGTTTTGAGCGGCAGAACGCGATGCACCTCATCCAGGCCAGCTTGCCGGTGGTGGAGCAGGGCCGCACCGAAATTCACCTGCCCCACTGGCAGGGCGTCGAGCAGCAGCACGGTTTTGTGCATGGGGGCGTGGTCGGCATGATTGCCGATTCGGCGGCCGGTTATGCGGCCATGACCATGGTGCCGGCCAGCGCCTCGGTGCTCACCGTGGAATTCAAGATGAACCTGATGGCGCCGGCCGATGGTGAAAAGCTCATCGCCCGGGGCGAGGTGCTGCGCTCCGGACGGACGCTGATCGTCACCAAGGCCGAGGTTTTTGCGGTCAAGGACGGCAAGGAATCGCTGTGTGCGCTGATGCAGCAAACCATCATGGTCATGCACGGCAAGGTCGAAAAGTAGAAAGCCATGATCGACCTTTACAGCTGGCCCGCGCCCAACGGGCACAAGGTGCAGATCCTGGTGGAGGAGCTGGGCATTCCCTATCGGCTCATTCCCATCGACATCACCCAGGGCGCGCAGCGCGAGGCCGGCTACCGGGCCATCAACCCCAACGCCAGGATTCCGGCCATCGTCGATCACGCGCCGGTGGATGGCGGCGCGCCCGTCACGGTGTTCGAGAGCGGGGCGGTGATGCTTTATCTGGCCGAGAAGGAAAAGCGTTTTATTCCGGCCGACCCGCGCCAGCGCATCGAAGTGCTGCAATGGCTGTTCTGGCAGGTGGGCGGGCTCGGGCCGATGATGGGGCAGGCCCAGCATTTCTTCCGCTACGCGCCCCAGCCGCTGCCCTACGCCATCGAGCGCTATCAACACGAAACGCGGCGGCTGCTCAAGGTGCTCGATCAGCGCCTGGCTGGCCGGGACTACATCGGCGGCGATTACTCGATTGCCGACATGGCCTGCTTTCCGTGGGTCCGCATCCACAAGCTCACCGGCGTGGCCCTCGACGATTTTGCCAAGGTGCAGGCCTGGTACGGGCGCGTGCGCAGCCGGCCGGCGGTTGGGCGGGGCGTGGATCTGCTGCGCGAGCGCTGGGTCGATGTGGCCACCTCGGCCGCGGCCAAACAGAATCTTTTCAAGGTGGAATGATCGCCCATGACTGAGCACGACACGCCGGGCGTGGACGCCTTCATCGACCTGCGCAGCCCCTATTCCTACCTCGCGCTCAAGCCTGCCCGGCGGCTGGCGGAGCACAGCGGCGTCGCGTTCGAGTGGTGGCCGTTCATCACCGATTTTCGGTCTGCGTATGGCGGCGAGGTTGAAGAGCGATCCGGCCGTGACATCGCCAAGGTCAAGTACCTGTACATGGATTGCCGCCGGCTGGCCAAGCTCCAGGGGCTGACGATCCGCTCCACCACCAAGCTGTGGGACGCCACCCTCGCCAGCCAGGCCATGCTGTTCGCCAGATCGCGTAATCGCCTGTGGGAATTCTGCGAGCCGATGCTGGCGGCCTTCTGGCGCCGGGAATTCGACCTGGAATCCCCTGCGGCAATCGAGGCCGCCCTTGCCGTGGCCGGGCTGGACGCAGGCGACTGGCGCAGCTGGCGGGACACCCACGCCCAGGCCGAGCTGGCCGCCGCGCAGGCGAAGGCCGAAGCCCTCGGCGTGTTCGGCGCTCCCACCTTCGTCTATCGGGGGGAGCTGTTCTGGGGTAGCGACAGGGTGGATCTGCTCGCCGCCGCCCTGGCCTCCGCAACGTCTCCATCCTTCTGACAGGCAAGCCATGTTCCGTTCTCTGCGCAGCCCCGGGGCCCTGCTCACCACCTTGCTGGCCGCCGGCATCCTGGCGATCACGATGGGCACACGCCAGTCGCTCGGGCTGTTCGTCAGCCCGCTCAACAGCGCGACCGGTCTGGGCATTGCCACCATCAGCCTTGCCATGGCGATCGGCCAGTTCACCTGGGGCGCGATCCAGCCGGTGGCGGGCGCGGTGGCCGATCACTACGGGCCCCGCCCGGTGCTGCTGGCCGCCGTGATCTTGCTGGCCCTGGGCTGTGCGGTCACCCCGTTCATGGATTCGGGTTTCGGCCTTGCCGTGGCCATCGGCCTGATGACCCAGGTCGGCGCCGGGGCGGCCAGCTTCTCGGTGCTGATCGGCGCCGCCGCCCGCGGCTGCCCGTCGAGGCACGCGGCACCGCGTCGGGCATCATCAACGCCGGGGGCTCCTTTGGCCAGTTCCTGTTCGCGCCCATCCTGCAAAAGCTCATCCAGACCGTCGGCTGGGTCAATGCCATGTGGGCCATGGCCTTGATGGCGCTGACCGCGCTGCCGCTGGTGGGGCGGCTGACCCGCCCGGTGACGACACCGCCGCCGACCCATGCCGAAGCGGAGCAGGGGCTGATGCAGGCGATCCGGGGCGCGCTGGTCGATCGCAGCTACCTGCTTCTGCACCTGGGCTTTTTTACCTGCGGTTTCCACATTGCCTTTCTCGTCACCCATCTGCCGGGCGAGGTGAATCTGTGCGGCCTGCCGCCCGCCGTCGCCAGCTGGTCCCTCGCCATCATCGGGCTGGCGAATCTCTTCGGCAGCCTCTACGCCGGTTCCTGCGTGTCCCGCTACCGCAGCAAGTACGTGCTGGCGGTGATGTACGGCTCCCGCGTGCTGCTGATCGGCGGCTATCTGCTCCTGCCGTCCTCGGCGCTGACCTTTTACGTGTTCGCCGCCGGTCTCGGCTTTACCTGGCTCGCCACCGTGCCGCCTACCGCCGCCCTTGTGAGCAAGCTCTTTGGGGTGCGCTACCTCGGCACGCTGTTCGGCCTTACCTTGCTGTCCCACCAGATCGGCGGTTTTCTCGGCGCCTGGCTGGGTGGCCTGGCGGTGGTGGAGTTCGGCAATTACAGCTGGATGTGGTACGCCGACATGGCCCTGGCCGCCATGGCTGCGGTGATCAATCTGCCGATTCGCGAAGCCCGGATCGAGCGCTCGTTGGTCGGACTTCAGCCCGACTAAGCCCGCCTTGAGCACTTCAGAACCAGGGCTGTTGTGCCTTTGTGGGGGCGACTTCAGTCGCCCCCACAAAACGCCGGCATTGCGCAGGGCGCAGCGTCGGATAGATGCATTTCCACACACAACGCTGACAGCACCAAAAAAAATCCGGAACCCCAAGCGGGTTCCGGATTTCTTGATTGCCGCGCCGGCGCGCTCAGCGCGTCAGTCGTGTCGATCCAGCACCGCGTCGAGCGCGGCCTTCAACTGGCTTTGCGCGTCGGCGTCATCCCACACCGCGTCGCTCTGGCGCCAGGCGATGTAGCCGTCCGGGCGTACCAGCAGGGCGCCGGCTTCGTGGATTTCGCGCACCCGCTGCCAGGCGCAGTAGGGGTCGAGGCTGCCTTTTTCGCCGGTGACCACGATGCGCAGCCAGGGCAGTTCCATGCCGCGCGCCGCGCGTACCCAGGCCTGCCCGGCGATGCCGGTGACGAGGGAGAACTTGCCCTTGCCGGTGACATCCAGCGTGGAGACGCGCACGCCGCGCTCATTGACCAGCCAGGCGTGGGGAATCTTGGCGCCGGGGCGGGTCGTGGCCTGCAGGTAGAGCTGGCGATCGCGCTGCCACACCTCCTCGCCGGCCGCCGGGTCGGGCGCGACGGCGGTGGATTCGTAGCGCTGGTTCAGCTCCACGCCCTGGGCATTGAACTCGGTGTTCTTCAGCTCCAGCGCCTCCTGCAGCGCCTGGCGGGTTTTTACGCCCTCCGGCGTGGGTGCGCGAAGGCGGGCGAGGCCGGCGGCCACCGGGTTTTCACCGCCCTCGGCGCGGAAGCAGGCGTTGAGCGGCGCGTAGTCCTGGCGCGACTGGTTGGCACGCGCCACGATCTGCTTGCCAACCGGAGCCCGCTCGTCGCTGTACGACTCCAGCAGGCCGGGGCCGGCGTAGCCCTTGACCACGAAAGCCAGCTTCCAGGCCAGGTTGAAGGCGTCCTGCATGCAGGTGTTGGACCCCAGCCCGCTCGACGGCGGGTGGCGGTGCACCGCGTCGCCGCCGCAAAACACGCGGCCGCTGGAGTAATGGGTGGCGTGCTGCTGGTTCACATACCAGGTGGAGCTGCGCACAAGCTCAACTTCCAGGTTCGGGTCGCCCACCAGGGTGCGGATCTTGCCGGTCACGGTTTCGTCCGACAGGTCGGGTTCGCCGTCGGTCATGTTGAAGCCCCAGCCGGCAATCCACTGGTCCCACGGTCGCACGGCCCGCAGCAGGCCCATGCCGATCTCGCCAAAACCGGCCGCCGGCGTGACGACCCAGTGCAGGATCGCCGGCCGGTGGGCCACGTAGCGGCTGAGGTCGGCGTTGAAAACCACGTAGGCGGTGCCGGCGCGTGCCAGCTGGCCGACCAGCGGCAGGCCGATGTCGTCGGCAATCTTTGAGCGGGCCCCGTCGGCGCCAACCAGGTAGCGGGCGCGCAGCGTGTATTCGCGGCCCGAGAGGCGGTCTTTCAGGCTCACCGTGACGCCGTCGGCGTCCTGTTCGTGCCCGAGGTACTCGGTGTTGAACGCGAGCGTGGTGCCGCGTTCGGCCGCGTTCTTCACCAGCAGCGGCTCCATCAGCGGCTGGGTCAGGTCGAGCAGCGGGCAGGGGCTGCCCTGCACGTAGTCGCCGTGGCGCTCGTCACCCGTGCCCCAGGTGCGCAGGCGGGCGATTTCCTCGCCGGCCAGGCTGGTGGTGAACAGGGTGTCGCCCATCTGGTCCCAGGCGGTGGCGTACTTGCGTACCTCGTCCTCGATGCCGAGGTCGCGCAGCACTTCCATGGCGCGCTGGTTGGTGATGTGGGCGCGCGGCGTGTCGGCCAGCCAGTTCCACTTGGACACCATGTGCACGCGCACGCCGTAGGTGGCGAGCGCCAGCGCGGTGACCGCGCCGGTGGGGCCGGAGCCCACAACCAGCACGTCGGTGTCGAAATTTGTCGTCGTACTCATCGTTGTCCGTCTCGGTCGGTGCGCCGGTTTACTTGACCAGCTTCCAGCTGCCGTTGGCCACTTCGATCAGCACCGGGCTGGTCGGGGCGTAGCCGCCGTGGTTGGTGGGCGACATGGTGTAGGTGCCGTTGGCGCCGACCAGTTTGGAGGTTTTTTCCAGCGCGTCGCGCACGGCTTCGCGGAAGGCCGGGGTGCCGGGCTTGGCGGATTTCAGCGCGGTGGTGAAGGCGCCTTCGAGCATCAGCCAGCCGTCCCACGAGGCGCCGGCGAAGGTCGAGCGGGTGTTGGGGCCGTTCTTGGCTTCGACTGCCTGCACAAAGGCCAGGCCGACCTTCTTGTTCGGATGGCTGTCGGGCAGTTGTTCGGCCACCAGCACCGGCGCAACGGCCAGGCGCGCGCCTTCTACGGCCTTGCCGCCAACGCGCAGGAAATCCCGGTTGGCCACGGCGTGGGACTGGTAGATCGGGCCCTTGTAGCCGCGCTCGCGCAGCGTGGACTGGGGGAGCGCCGCCGGCGTGCCGGAGCCGCCGACAAACACCGCATCCGGCTTGGCCGCAACCACCTTGAGCGCCTGGCCGGTAACGGAGGTGTCGGTGCGGGCGAAGCGCTCGGTGGCCACGATCTTGATGCCGGCGGCGTCGGAGGTTTTGGTGAGGGCCTTCAGCAGCAGTTCGCCCCAGGAATCGTTGAAGCCGACGAAGCCGACCGTCTTGATGCCCTTTTCCTTCATGTCGGCAACGGCGCGCCCAACCATGATTTCGGCGGTGGGTTCGACGCGGAAGGCCCACTTCTGCTTGTCGGCCGCGACTTCGATCGGGGCCATCGACAGCAGCACGGTTTTTTCCTCGTTGGCGACATCGGCCATCGCGGTGCCGGAGGTGATCAGGTTGGGCCCCAGGATCACGTCGACCTTGTTCTCGCCGATCAGCTTGCGGGCGTTTTTCACCGCGTTGGTCGGGTCGGTGGCGTCGTCGAGGATGATGTAGTTGATCTTCTCGGCGCCCAGGGTTTGCGGCATCAGCTCGACGGCCTTTTTGGTTTCGGCGCCAAGGGATGCAGCCGGGCCGGTCAGCGAGAACACGACGCCGACGTTGATGTCGGCCAGGGCGGAAGCCTCCGGCCACGGAAAGGGCGAGGGCGGCAACGGAAGTCTTGAGGCGGGTCTGCATGGTTTGTCTCCTGTTTTATGGGGCGCAGTTTGATCTTGCATGCTAGCATGCAAGAAATGAAAAGCAAGCTCTCTTCACACTGACAGGAGGTAAATTTCCGGCGGCCGCCTCTTTGCTTGCGGGTGCTAACATTCCTCCCCGTTTTGCGATCGACTCTTCCACACAGCCGGACAGCATGGAAATGCCCCACAAAAAAGCCGTCATCTTTCAGGAGATCCTGCAGCGTCTGCTCGCCGGGCGTTATCGCTTCGGCGAGCGGATTTCGGTGAAGGACATCGGCGAGGAAACCGGCATCAGTCGGCAGCCCATCATGACGGCGCTCAACAGCCTGCAGGAGCGGGGCTTCGTGCGCATTACGGCCCAGGTCGGCTGCGAGGTGATCGCGCCGTCGGCCGACGAGGTGGAGGATTTCTACCGCATGTTTGCCGCGGTAGAAGGCGTGATCGCCGGGCTGGCCGCCACCCGCGCGAACGCCGATGAACTGGCCGCCCTGCGCGAGATCAACAGCCAGCTCGATGCGCCCGGGCCCGAGCTGGCAAGCCCCGAAGAATACCGGCGCATCAACGTGCAGTTTCACCGGCAGCTGCACCAGATGGCGCATTCGCCGCTGATCTGCAACCGTCAGCTGGCCAACTTCGAATTGTCGGATTTCTTCATCGTGCAAAGCTGCGGCTTTGCGGCGCACCTGAAGCGGGTGGTTGATGAGCACGACGGCGTGATCGAGGCCATCGCCTCCGGCGACCCCCGGCGGGCCGACGCGGCCGCGCAGGCCCACATTCTCAGCGTGTCGGCGAGCGTGGTCGGCTACCTGCGCGGATTGGCCGGGAAATCATGAACTTTCAATCCGGTGTCGCACTTCAGGCTTGAAACCGCCGTTTCCGCCCAGACCTCAATTGCGCAGCAATCCCACCGCTGCCGCTCTAAAGTTTCTGCCCGACTGCCCCGCCAGATACGTTTCCGTGCTCAGTGGGACGGCGCCAGAAAATTGCCCTACCGTGCAATTGGCTCTATTTTCATGGAATCGATCAGGCGAAGGAACGCGGTTTGCATGCGGGCATGGGTTTCCGGGTGCTTGAGTGACTCCTGATTGGCTCCAAGTCCGAGCATGAACGTATAGCCTGTTTCTCCGACAGGAAGCATCCAGTATTGATAGGGGCCACTGGACCCGCCGTTATTCGGTTGCGGCTCCAGCTGAAACTCCAGGACTGTCCAGTCCAGTGTGCCACGGCGTTGTCGGCTCACCTGACCGAGTCGCGGCGCATTGGTTTGTTGCCAATTTATATATTGATCCACCGACCATTTTCGAAGATACATGGCGATGCTGTGCTGGGACTTGTACCAAGACTGATGACACAGCACCTGAAGCCCTACTTCAATCACCTCCGAAGCACCTTCGATGCGTCTTCTTGTGATCTTGTCATAAACCACAGGATTGATTCTTTTGACGCTACGGACATAGCGGTCGAAACTCCGGTAGTAGGCGTAGTCGTCGAACGTTGGCTCTGGCTTTGGATAGCTCGGATGAACATAACGATTTCGCTTGTATTCTTCGAATGACATTGATCCGGCTTGCCATGTATGTCCATCAAGCTCGTAGATATCAAAGACAGAATAGAACTCTCCAGTCGAGCCACCTCAACACCCGGCATCGGATTCTTTCTATAGCTGCAATTTGAAATCCTAGGCCACTGATGCGTAATGCGATAGGTGTTCATGAAATTGTATTGATAGGTGTCATTAATTCCTGTCAATGGCAAATCAAGTGCGCCGGGCTTCAGCAATCGCTCTTCCCCTGCTTTGTCTGCGAGTTGCTGCCCAATAAAACCGCAGGCAGACAAGATAAGTGGCAGGGCGCACGCGAGGATAAGGCGGTTGATTTTTTCCATGGCGATTTATTTATTTATTGCGGACGTAATTCGTTTTATTGTTGGCGTCCAGACCTCAATTGCGCAGCAATCCCACCGCTGCCGCTCTAAAGTTTCTGCCCGACTGCCCCGCCAGATACGTTCCCTTGCTCAGTGGGACGGAGCCAGAAAATTGCCCTATCGTGCAATTGGCTCAATTTTCATGGAATCGATCAGGCGTAGGAAAGCGGTTTGCATGCGGGCATGGGTTTCCGGGTGTTTGAGTGACTCCTGATTGGCTCCAAGTCCGAGCATAAATGTATAGCCTGTTTCTCCGACAGGAAGCATCCAGTATTGATAGGGGCCACTGGATCCGCCGTTATTCGGTTGCGGCTCCAGCTGAAACTCCAGGACTGTCCAGTCCAGTGTGCCACGGCGTTGTCGGCTCACCTGACCGAGCGGCTGCGCATTGGTTTGCAGCCAATTTATATATTGATCCACCGACCATTTTCGAAGATACATGACGATGCTGTGCTGGGACTTGTACCAAGACTGATGACACAGCACCTGAAGCCCTACTTCAATCACCTCCGAAGCACCTTCGATGCGTCTTCTTGTGATCTTGTCATAAACCACAGGATTGATTCTTTTGACGCTACGGACATAGCGGTCGAAACTCCGGTAGTAGGCGTAGTCGTCGAACGTTGGCTCTGGCTTTGGATAGCTCGGATGAACATAACGATTTCGCTTATATTCTTCGAATGACATTGATCCGGCTTGCCATGTATGTCCATCAAGCTCGTAGATATCAAAGACAGAATAGAACTCTCCAGTCGAGCCACCCTCAACACCCGGCACTGGATTCTTTATATAGCTGCAATTTGAAATACTAGGCCACTGATGCGTAATGCGATAGGTGTTCATGAAATTGTATTGATAGGTGTCATTAATTCCTGTCAATGGCAAATCAAGTGCGCCGGGCTTCAGCAATCGCTCTTCCCCTGCTTTGTCTGCGAGTTGCTGCCCAATAAAACCACAGGCAGACAGGGTAAGTGGCAGGGTGCACGCGAGGATAAGGCGGTTGATTTTTTCCATGGCGATTTATTTATTGCGGACGTAATTCGTTTTATTGTTGGCGCCCAGACCTCAATTGCGCAGCAATCCCACCGCTGCCGCTCTAAAGTTTCTGCCCGACTGCCCCGCCAGATACCTTCCCTTGCTCAGTGGGACGGACCCAGAAAATTGCCCTATCGTGCAATTGGCTCAATTTTCATGGAGTCGATCAGGCGAAGGAAAGCGGTTTGCATGCGGGCATGGGTTTCCGGGTGTTTGAGTGACTCCTGATTGGCTCCAAGTCGGAGCATGAACGTATAGCCTGTTTCTCCGACAGGAAGCATCCAGTATTGATAGGGGCCACTGGACCCGCCGTTATTCGGTTGCGGCTCCAGCTGAAACTCCAGGACTGTCCAGTCCAGTGTGCCACGGCGTTGTCGGCTCACCTGACCGAGTCGCGGCGCATTGGTTTGTTGCCAATTTATATATTGATCCACCGACCATTTTCGAAGATACATGGCGATGCTGTGCTGGGACTTGTACCAAGACTGATGACACAGCACCTGAAGCCCTACTTCAATCACCTCCGAAGCACCTTCGATGCGTCTTCCTGTGATCTTGTCATAAACTACAGGATTGATTGTTTTGACGCTACGGACATAGCGATCGAAACTCAGGTAGTAGGTGTAGTCGTCAAAAGTTGGTACAGGCGTGGGATAAATCGGATGAACATAGTGACTTCGCTTAAACTCTTCGAATGACATTGATCCGGCTTGCCATGTATGTCCATCAATCTCGTAGATATCAAAGACAGAATAGAACTCTCCAGTCGAGCCACCCTCAACACCCGGCATAGGGTTCTTTCTATAGCTGCAATTTGAAATCCTAGGCCACTGATGTGTAATGCGATAGGTGTTCATGAAATTGTATTGATAGGTGTCATTAATTCCTGTCAATGGCAAATCAAGTGCGCCGGGCTTCAGCAATCGCTCTTCCCCTGCTTTGTCTGCGAGTTGCTGCCCAATAAAACCGCAGGCAGACAGGGTAAGTGGCAGGGTGCACGCGAGGATAAGACGGTTGATTTTTTTCATGGCGCATGTTTTCCACATTATGAAAGTCAGCCTGCCGTTGCGCTGCTCGCCGGCTTCAAGTCCGACAGGCAGCTAGGCGCTGGCCTGCTGGGCCAGCACCATCAGGTTTCTGGGGTCAGCTCCCGGTCGCAGAAGGTGCCCACCTGCACCTCGAAACCAGCCTCTTCCAGCCCCAGGGCGAGATCCAGCACCAGCCACATTTCCAGCGCACGCCGAAAGGCATGGCGGACCAGTTCGAAACGCCTGACTTCGGCGCGGCGGGCCTCGCCGGCGGCCAGCCAGCGGGCCCAGTCGACGGTTTCCGGGAGGGCCAGTTTTTCGCGTTCGGCCAGCAAGCGGCAATAGGTGACGAAATCGCCCGACAGCCAGATCGAAGGCACCGGTTTGAAGGGCCGGATCGCCTCGCCCTGGATGTGATTGCGCAGGGCCACGAAGCCGAGCTTCCAGGCCTGGTCGCGGGCGAGCCGTTGGCGGATGCGCAGCGGTGCCTTGACGGTCTCGGTCACGGCCAGGCGCAGGGCATTGCCGTCGAGCGCCAGCGCGGCGTCGCGGCTCAGGGGGCGGTAGCCGTCCTGCGCTCCGCGGTAATAGCAGCAGGGGGCGATGCGATAGCTGTGGGCGCCGTCGTGGGCGGCGGTGCGGACCAGCGAGCGGTGCAACTCGCCGCAGGCGTGCAGCGCCAGCACCGCGTGATCGCGCACGTGGCTGCGCGAGGCGTCATCCAGGGCGTCGGCGCACAGCACGGTTTGCGCGATGCCGGAACGGGCGGCGAGGCGTGTGGCGTCCTCGCACAAGGTCGGGTCGATTTCCAGCGAGCGAACCGGCAGGCGGTCGGTGATCGCCAGGCGCCGTCCGAGATGCCCCTTGCCGGCGCACCATTCCAGCAGCGGCGCCCGCGAGGCCGGCCCCTGGGCCGCGAAGGCGTCGATCTGCTCGCGTTTGCGCCCGGGGATGTGCCAGTCGAAATGCGCATCGCTGGGCGGAAGATCCCGCATGGCCAGCCGGGGCACGTCGCACAGGGCGCCAAGCTGCCCGGCCAGCGGCAGCAGGGTTTCAAGCCAGGCGAGATTGGCCTCCGGGTCGGCGCCCAGTCTTTCGAGCGTCGCGTCGTCGAGGCCGAGCACCGCGTCGGCCAGGGCCGGCCAGTGCGCGCACCACTCGGGCCGGCGGACGTAAAACGGCGCCGGCCGCCAGAAGGCCTGGTGTGCGTTGAGCACGGATTGCAGTTCGAGAAATCGCTCGCGGTGGTTCATGGGTCAGGGGAGTCTGGCGGAAAGGGGCTGCCGGGCGGGGCTGCCCATACTATTAACCCGGCCATTAAACATCCACTACCCCTTCGCTCCAAGCGTGGCGCAGGGCAGCGTCCGCGCCGGGTTTGCGGGGGCGTGTCGTCCCGGATGACTCATCAGCCCGGCCATTGAATCCATCGCTGGGTGTGGCTCGGGGCTGCCGGGGCCGGGCTTGCGCTTTGACGGCCGGGTGCTTAAATGGACCTATTGGAAATGTATATTCCGGGCGGCTCCCGGGGAATCGCGCCGCCTTCAGGGCACCCGCGGCCTGAAACCCGCGCACGGTGCATCGATGTTCCGGACCGAGGAGTGCTTCCATGCCTGCCGACAAGACTTTCCGCCTTCGCGGGGCCACTTCGGCCGCCGCCCACCCCCCCGTCAGCGAAGTCGCCATCACGTCGGCGAGCAGTGTCACCCAGGGCGCGGCGCGCGGGGCGGCGGCGGGCGAACTCGAAATGCCCGCCGATGCCGTGGTGCGCGTGGTGCTGGCGAATGGCTTTGTGTTGTGGTCGCGGGCCGACGATCTGCTGCGCGAGCGGGGCCGCCAGGCGACGGCACGCAGCGGCGTCGATGGCACGCCGGTGTGGGAAGTGTCGATGGGGGCGCGGCCGGGCATGCCGACGCGGGGTTCGGCGCGGGGCCGGTCGGGCCTGGATGTGAAGCTGATGGAGGTTTTCGGGGTCGACCTCAAGGAGAAGACCGCCCGCGAACTGGCCAGGGCGCTTGAAGACCGGCAGCTCAAGGCCGGCGCGCCGGGCCTTTACCACTGCCCGCTGGCGCTTGCCGATGCCGCGGCGCCGGGGCCGTGGCTGACGCCGGTGGCCGACGGCGCGGTCATGCCGGCCGATGCCGGGCCGATCCTGGTTTTTGTGCACGGCACGGGGTCCAGTTGCAGCGGCAGCTTCGGCAAGCTGTGGGCGCCCCGCAACCGGGCGGGGGAGGCGCTCCGCGGCAAGTTGCTGGAGCGCTACGGCGAGCGGGTTTTTGCCCTCGAACACCGCACGCTGACCGAAAGCCCCATTGCCAACGCGCTGGCCCTGGCGCGAGCCCTGCCGGCCGGCGCCGAGATCCATCTGGTCAGCCATTCCCGCGGCGGGCTGGTGGGCGAGCTGATGTGCCTGGGCCAGCGCGATGCGGCCAGCGATCCGCTGCAGGCCCCGCTGCTTCGGGAACTGTTTGCCGCAGACCGCACGGTGGCCGAGCAGCTCGGCCTGCCAGCCCTGGGCGACGACTCGGCGAAGGAGCGGGACAAGGCCTACGAGGGCGACCGCCAGGCGCTGCTCGAACTGCTGGCCGAGCTGGACGCCAAAAAATTCAACATCCGGCGCTTTGTGCGCGTGGCCTGCCCGGCGCGGGGCACGACGCTGGCGTCGGGCCGCCTCGACCGCTGGCTGTCGGTGGTGGATTTCCTGTCCGGCACGGGCCTGTTCGGCGAGTGCCTGGATTTTTTGCTGGCGGTGGTGAAAGAGCGCACCGACCCCCGTGTGCTGCCCGGCATCGAAGCCATGATGCCCGGCTCGGCGCTCACCCGGCTTTTGCAGCACCCCGATCTCAGCGTGAGCGCCGATCTGTCGGTGATCGCCGGTGACATCGAGGGCGAAACCCTGGGCGGCCAGCTCAAGCTGCTGGCGGTGGATTGGTTCTACGGCGCCGACCACGACCTGGTGGTGAACACCGGCTCGATGTTCGGCGGCCTCCGGCGCTCGCCGGGGCAGTCGCGCTTCTTGCGGGACGTGGGCGCCGACGTCAATCACTTCAACTATTTCACCAACGAAAAAAGCGTCAAGTGGCTGCTCGCCGGCCTGACCCGCGCCGAAGGCAGCGACGGGGGCTTCCAGCCGCTGTCCGCCGCGCCCCGCGAAGCGCCGCGCTGGCGCGACGCCGTGCGCCGCAGCCGCGCCGCCACCACGCCGCGGCCGATTGCCGTGGTGCTGCCGGGCACCATGGGCAGCGCCCTCCAGGCCGCGGGTGACGATGTATGGCTCAATTACTGGCGCCTGCTGCGGGGCGGGCTGGACCGCATCAGCATGGGCAAGCCGAACATCGAGGCCACCGACCTGCTCGATGATTTCTACGGCCCGCTGCTGGAATTCCTGGCCCGCAGCCACTGCGTCGAAATTTTTCCCTACGACTGGCGCATGTCGGTGCGCGACGCCGCCCTGCGGCTGGTGCACACCCTCGAACCGCTGGTCGCCGCGGCGGAGCGCAGCCAGCAGCCGGTGCACCTGGTGGCCCACTCGATGGGCGGCCTGGTGGTGCGCGCGATGATTGCCGACGGCGCGGCGGGCGCGGCCCTGTGGCGGCGCATCACGGCGCTGCCCAACAGCCGCTTCATGATGCTCGGCACACCCAACGCCGGCTCCCACGAGGCGGTGCGCTGGCTGGTGGGCGAAAACGCCACCGAACTCAAGCTGGCCCTGCTCGATTTCACCCGTGGCACCGGGGGCGTCATCGACATCGTGCGGCGCTTTCCCGGCCTGGTGGAGCTGCTGCCCTTTGCGCCGGGCGAGCGCGATTTCAGCGATCCGGAGCTGTGGCGCAGTCTGCGCGATGAGATTTCGGCCAGCTGGACCACCGTGGACGGCGCCACCCTGCGCGACGCGCGCCAGACCTGGCAGCGCCTGCTGGCGGCCGCGCCCGATCCGGCCCACATGGTGTACGTTGCCGGGCGCCAGCCGGCCACGGTGACGAGCTACTGGGTTGCCGACGCCGACAACCTGGTCGCCGCCAACCGCAAGCGCATGATCTACCAGGCCACCGCGCGGGGCGACGGCACCGTGACCTGGGCATCCGGCCAGCTGCCGGGCGTGCCCATGTGGTTTGTCGACAACACCGCCCACGACGCCCTGTGTTCGCAGCGCAAGGCTTTTCCGGGCTACCTTGACCTGCTGATGACGGGCAAGACGCGGCTCCTGGCCGACCACCCGCCGGCCGGCCTGCGGGGCGAGGGCGCCGCCGACGAAAGCTTCGTGCTGCCCGATCAGCCCTTCACCGACGATCTGCCGGACGAAAACGCCGTCAATCACATGGGCTTTGGCGGCGGCATGGCCGTCGAGGCCCTCGAAACCACGGGGGCCGCGCCGCTGCTCAAGGTCAGCGTCAGCCATTGCGATCTGGCCTACTCGCGCCACGCGGTGCTGGTGGGGCATTACCTGGGCGACGCCATCGTCAGCGCCGAGGGTGCCCTCGACCGGCAACTGAACGGCGCCCTGTCGCGCCGCCAGCAGCTGGGCCTGTATCCCACGCAGCTCGGCACCCATTCCGTGTTCTTCCACGAAAAGCCCGACGGCAAGCCGGGTGGCGCCGTGGTGGTGGGGCTCGGGCAGGTGGGCGAACTGTCCCCCGGCCTGCTCGCCGCCGGGGTGAGCAAGGCCTTGCTCGACTACGCGCTGCAGGTGGCCCAGTGGCCCGACGACGTCCGCTTCGGCCCGTCCGACAAGCCGCGCCACGCCGCGCTGAGCTGCCTGCTGGTCGGCTCGGGGGCCGGCGGCATGCCGATCGCCGGCTCGGTCGAGGCGATCCTGCGGGCCGCGGTGGCGGCCGGCAACCGCCTGGTCGAGCAGGAACTCGATCACAAGGTGGTGATCGACGAAATTGAATTCATCGAGGTGTTCGAAGACGTGGCCATCGTGGCCGCCGAAGCCCTGAGTGCGGCCCTGCGCGATGGCGCGCTGGCGGCCCGCGTCAGCTGGCCCGACCGGGCCATCCGCTCCGGCACCGGCGGCCGTCGCCGGGTGCGCTTCGACGACCAGCCCGACTGGTGGCAGCGCCTCGAGATCATCCAGGAAGAAAACCAGGCAGCGCTGCGCTTCATCTTCTCCACCGACCGCGCCCGCGCCGAGGAAACCCTGGTGGCCGGCCAGCTCACCCTGGCCGATTCCTTCATCGCCCAGGCCGTGCGCTCGTCCACCGCCAACGCCGAGGTGGCCAAGACGCTCTTTGAAATGCTGCTGCCCAACCGCCTCAAGGAGCTGGCGCCGCAGGAATCCAACCTGGTGCTGCTGGTGGACAAG
Organism: Zoogloea sp.; assembly: GCA_016720685.1. Classification (GTDB taxonomy): domain Bacteria; phylum Pseudomonadota; class Gammaproteobacteria; order Burkholderiales; family Rhodocyclaceae; genus Zoogloea. The sequence goes on along the minus strand of JADKKC010000023.1, from coordinate 2,343 downwards.
GTGTCGGCGCGCTACCCGTGGGAGCTTCTGGAAGACCGCTGGAGCGCCTCCGGGCGTCCGCCGGCGGTGGCCGGCGGGCTGGTGCGCCAGCTCAAGACGCCGCATTTCCGGCCCCATCCGGCCCATTCCGTCGAGGCCCGCGCCTTTGTCGTGGGCAATCCCGACCTCAGCGGCTGGGATATCTTCCCCGACCTGCCCGGCGCCCTCGAAGAAGCCGAAACCGTGGCCAGCCTGCTGCGCAGCGGTGGTTTCAACGTGCGCGACAGCCTCGCCGAAACGGTGGATTCCATCCTCTGCGGCCTGCATGCCGACGCGTGGCGCATCCTGCACCTGGCCGGTCACGGCGAGCACGAATACCCGGTCAGGCGCCCCGACGGCAGCACCCGGCTGATGTCCGGCATGGTCATCGGCAAGGAGGTTTTCCTGACCCCCGGCGACGTGGAGCAGATGCGCTGGGTGCCGGAACTCGTCTTCATCAACTGCTGCCACCTGGGCCAGACCCTGCCCGGCACGCCCAGGCCCGGCCGCTTCAACGAACTGGCCGCCAACCTGGCCATCGAGTTTGTGAACATGGGCGTCAAGGCCGTGGTGGCGGCCGGCTGGGCGGTGGACGACAACGCCGCCAGCGCCTTTGCCACCGTGTTCTACACCGAAATGCTGGCCGGCCAGCCCTTTGGCAGCGCGGTGCGCACGGCCCGCGAAGCCGCCATGACCCGCTTCCCCGGCGTGAACACCTGGGGCGCCTACCAGTGCTACGGCGACCCCGGCTACCGCCTGCGCGGCGATGGTTCCGCGGCCGTCGCCCAGGCGCCGCGCCCCTACTTTGTGCCCTCCGAGCTGCTGGCCGATCTGGACAACCACCGCGCCACCATCCGCATGAAATCCGCAGGCAACGACGAAGACGTGCGCGCCGAGATGCAGGCGCGGATCGGCGAGCTGCTCGACCGCATTCCGGCCAACCTGCGCGAGGCCTGGCTGATGCGGGCCGACGTGGCTGCCGCGGTGGGCACGGCCTGGGGCGAAACCGGCGCCTGGGCCAATGCCGTCGAATGGCTGGAGCGCGCCCTCCTGGCCGACGAGGGCGACTGCCCGGTGCGGGTGGTGGAGCAGTGCGCCAACTTCCAGGTGCGCCTGGCCGGCGAAGAATGGACGCGCCTGCGCGATGCGGCCCCCGGCGAGGGGGAACGCGCCGGGCTGGTGCAGCGCATCGAGCACGCCATCATGGAACTCGACCTGATCTGCACCCGCGCCCCCACCTCTGAGCGCCTCAGCCTGCTGGGCAGCGCCTGCAAGCGGCTGGCCTGGGTGTACAGCGACGAGCAGCCGCGCCGCGAAGCCCTGCTCAACATGAGCAACTATTACCAGGCCGCGGGTGAAATGGCGGCGCAGGCCGGCAGGCCGCCCTTGCCGTATTCGTTCACCAACGCCGGCATGGCACGGGTGCTGGCGGCCCGCATCGAGGACGACAGCAACGGCGCCTGGCGCCCGGGGCTGCTCGAGCGCTGCACCGAAATGGCCGAGATCTCCCGCCAGAAGAACGAGACCAATCCCCATATCTGGAACGCGCTGGGCGTTGCCGACTGCGAACTGCTGCGGCTGATGGCCGCGCCGCCCACCCGTGAGGCCATGCCCGGCGTGGCCGCGCGCATTGCCGGGCTTTACCGCGATGTGCTGGGGCGCGGCGCCAGCCCGCGTGAAAGGGCCACGGTGCTGGAGAACCTCGATTTCGTCATCGCCATGAGCGACACCACTGCAAAGGCCCGGCGCGGTGCCGGAGAGAAGACCCTGCGCGAAGCGCTCGGGATCATCCGTTCAGGGCTGTAAGAGGAGGCCGACCATGAAAGACGCAGGCAGCGACCGTTGCAAAGACCCCCTCGACAGCTTCCAGGTGGCCACCGCCCACCCCCGTGATCTGGTGGCGCCCAATTTCCGGGTGTACGAACTCACCCGTTCCGATCTCGCCATCCGGCAGGGCATCGACAACGGCTTCGAAACCGACGCCCAGCTGCGGGCCGCGGTGCACCTCGCCCGGGAGGTGCTCCAGCCCCTGCGCGACGCCTTCGGCAGCTTTACGCCCAACAGCGTGTTTCGTGGCCAGCGCCTGGAGCGCGCCTTGAAGCGCAAGCCGTCGAGCTGGATCAGCACCAGCCAGCACGCCCGCGGCGAAGCCTGCGACGTGGAAATCGCCGGCATGCCCACGCTGGAGCTGGCCCAGTGGGCCACCGACAAGCTCAAGGTTTTCGACCAGGTGATCTGCGAATGCTACGACCCGCGCCAGGGCGCTAACTCGGGCTGGGTGCACATCTCCCTGAAGCCGCCCGGCGCCGGCACCAACCGCAAGGC
>JADKKC010000022.1 GCA_016720685.1 Zoogloea sp. | reverse complement strand
GGCCTTGATCGCCGCTTCGGACGGGCGCTGGCTGCGCGGCTTCATGCGCATGCCGAAGGCCACGTTGTCGAACACGGTCATGTGGCGAAACAGCGCGTAATGCTGGAACACGAAACCCACCTGGCGCTCGCGCACATGGGTATCGGAGGCGTCGGCGCCGTCGAGCAGCACCTGCCCGCCGTCGGCCGACTCCAGACCGGCGATGATGCGCAGCAGCGTCGTCTTGCCGCAGCCGGACGGCCCCAGCAGGGCCACCAGCTCACCGGTCGGAAAATCGAGGGAAACGTCTTTCAGCGCCGTAAAGTCGCCAAACTGCTTGCGGATGTTCTTGACCTGAATGCTCATGATTGGGGTTCCAACTGTCTTTACTCTTCAGCCCCGGCCTTGCCGGCCTGACGCTCGACCCACGCCTTGATGACGAGCGTGACGAGGGCCAGCAGGGCCAGCACGGAGGCCACCGCAAAAGCGGCAGCGAACTGGTATTCGTTGTAGAGAATCTCCACGTGCAACGGCATGGTGTTGGTCAGGCCGCGGATATGGCCCGACACGACGCTCACCGCGCCAAACTCGCCCATTGCCCGTGCATTACACAGGATCACGCCGTAGAGCAGACCCCACTTCACGTTGGGCAGGGTGACGTACCACAGGGTTTGCCAGCCCCGGGCACCCAGCACCACGGCCGCTTCCTCTTCGTCGCGGCCCTGGGCCTCCATCAGCGGAATCAGCTCGCGGGCCACGAAGGGAAAGGTGACAAATACCGTTGCCAGCACGATGCCCGGCACCGCGAAGATCACCTTGAGGTCATGCTCCGACAGCCACGGCCCGAACCAGCCCTGGGCACCAAAGACCAGCACGTAGATCAGGCCCGCCACCACCGGCGACACCGAAAACGGCAGGTCGATGAAGGTGATCAGTAAATGCTTGCCGCGAAACTCGAACTTGGTGATGGCCCAGGCCGCGGCCACGCCGAAGACCAGGTTGAGCGGCACCGAGATCACGGCCGCGATCACCGTGAGCTTGATCGCCGCCACGGCATCGGGCTCGACGAGGGCCGCCAGGTAGGTTTCCCAACCCTTGCGGAAAGCCTCGAAAAACACGGACACCAGCGGCATCAGCAAAAACACCGCAAAAAACGTCAGCGACAGCGCGAGGATGGCCCACTTGACCAGCGTCGGCTCGCGGGTTGCCGCCTTCGATTCGAAACGGGCGGCGTGATCCCCCGCCCCATGCAAAGCTCCTGCTGCGCCCGCCATCAGCGTGCCCTCCCGGTACGTTTGGCCGTCCATGCCTGCAAGCCGTTGATCAGCAGAAGCAGCAGGAACGAGAAGACCAGCATGACCACCGCAATGGCCGTGGCCCCCGCGTAGTCGTATTGCTCGAGCTTGGTGATGATCAAGAACGGCGTGATCTCCGAAACCATCGGGATGTTGCCGGCGATGAAGATCACCGAACCGTATTCACCTACCGCGCGGGCAAAGGCCATTGCAAAACCCGTCATCAGCGCGGGCAGCAGGGTGGGAAACACCACATGTCGAAAAGCCTGCCAGCGATTGGCGCCGAGGCTTACCGCGGCTTCCTCGTACTCGGTGTCGAGGTCTTCGAGGATAGGCTGCACCGTGCGCACGACGAAGGGCAGCCCGATAAAGATCAGCGCCACCAGCACGCCCAGCGGCGTGAATGCCACCTTGATGCCGAGCGGTTCGAGAAACTTGCCCATCCAGCCGTTGGGCGCATACAGCGCGGTGAGCGCGATGCCGGCAACGGCGGTGGGCAGCGCGAAGGGCAGATCCACCAGCGCATCCACCAGGCGCTTGCCGGGGAAGGAGTAGCGCACCAGCGCCCAGGCCAGCATCAGCCCGAACACCGAATTGATGGCCGCCGCCAGCAGCGAGGCCCCGAAGGACAGCTTGTACGAGGCCACCACCGACGGCGCGGTGACCACCGCCCAGAACTGCGCGAGGCTCAGCGAGCTGGCCTTGATGAACACCGCGGCCAGCGGGATCAGTACGATCAGGGAAAGATAAACCAGCGTGTAGCCGAGCGAGAGGCCAAAGCCCGGCAACACGCGATTACTGGATGAAGCCATCAGCGTTTCACCACGATCTGGTCATAGATACCGCCGTCGGAAAAGTGCGTCTTCTGCACGGCGTCCCAGCTGCCGAATTTTTCTTCGACGGTAAAGGTCTTGATCGCCGGGAAACGGCTGGCGTGCTTTTTCAGCACGGCCGGATCGCGCGGGCGGAAATTATGCTTGGCGATGATCTCCTGCCCTTCCGGCGAGTACAGGAAGTTGAGGTAGGCCGTGGCCGCCTTGCGGCTGCCCCTCTTGTCCACCACCTTGTTCACAATGGCCACCGGCGCCGAGGCGTCGATGGAAATCGACGGATAAACCACGTCGAACTTGTCGCCGCCCACTTCCTGGTCGATCAGCACGGCTTCGTTTTCAAAGGTCACCAGCACGTCACCGATGCCGCGCTGGGTAAAGGTGGTGGTGGCACCGCGCCCGCCGCCGTCGAACACCGGCACGTTGGCAAACAGCTTGGCGACGAAATCCCGCGCAGCCGCTTCGTTGCCGCCCTTGGAGAGCGCGTAGCCCCACGCCGCGAGATAGGTGTAGCGGCCGTTTCCGGACGTTTTGGGGTTGGGCACGACGACGCCGAGGCCGGCGCGGGCAAGGTCGTTCCAGTCCTTGATGCCCTTGGGGTTGCCCTTCCTGACCAGGAAGATCGTCGCCGACGAATACGGCGCTGCATCGTGGGGGAAGGCCTTGCGCCAGTCGGCCGAGGCCAGGCCGTTCTTCACCAGCACTTCGATGTCGGCCGCCTGGTTCATCGTGACCACGTCGGCCTCGAGGCCGGCGACCACCGACTGGATCTGCTTGCTGGAGCCCCCGTGGGACTGGTTGATCGTGATTTTCTCGCCGGCCGTGCGCTGCCAGTGGGCGGCAAAGGCCGGGTTGATGTCCTTGTACAACTCCCGCGCCACATCGTAGGACACATTGAGGAGCGTGGTATCAGCCTGCGCCGGGCCGGCAGAAACGATCGCCAGACCCGCAAGCAGGGCAATAGCGGGACGCAGGAAAAAACGGGTCGGGGACATCGGGACTCTCCTTGTAATTCTGGGATTTTTGGACCAAGGGCGGAGTATAGAAAGGGCCAACCCCCACACAAACGAATAAAAAGGGCTTTGTATATTCCAAAATGGAAAATAGACCCTGCTCCAGCCATGCCGCACAGCTCAGGCCAGCACCTCGAACCGCTCGCGAAGTTCGGTTGTCGCATGCCGGGAAAAGCCCCTGGCCGCGCCCTGAATGCCGAGCCGCCGGGCAACCGGCGGAATCTCCGCGCGGATCGTATCGACGCGATCCGCGCCCACGCCGAGGGCCTGCATGCTGAAACCTCCTGCAGGTTTGCGGCTCAAACTGAAAACGAGCTTCAGTCTGGACTGCTGCACGCGCAGCAGGAAGCGATTAATTCAGCTATGCAATTCAGCGCAGACGCGATAAACATTTCCCGAACCCCTCACGTCACAGCCCGGAGTCTTCCCATGCCACGCCTGGCCCGCCTCGCCGCCCCCTTGCTCACCCTGCTGCTTGCCGGCTGCGCCAACTTCGGCGGTCCACCGCTGCAGACAGGCGTCAGCACCCTTGCCGATCTCGACCGGGCCCTCGGCGCCCCGGCCCTGCGCTGGCCCGAGGCCGACGGCGGCGAAAGCCGGGTCTACCCCACCGGCCCGATGGGTTACAAGACCTGGATGGCACGCACGGACGCGGCCGGCCGGCTGCTCAGCATCGGGAACGTACTCGAGATGCAGCACTTTGCACGGATCCAGCGCGGCATGAGCCAGGACGAGGTGCTGCGCATCCTCGGCCCCTCGTATCCGGGCTGGACCATTTATTACAAGGCCCGCGACGAACTGGTGTGGGAGTGGCGCTACTGCGATGTGTGGTCCGAGCCGGCCCGTTTCGACGTGCTGTTCGACGGCACCAGCGGCAAGGTACGCTCGACGATCAGCACCACCGAAAGAATGTCGCTGCCGTGGGGCCGCGGCAACCTGCGGGAGTGGTGCAGCCACTGAGAAAGCCCCGCTGGCTCGGGTAAGGGGCGCAGCACGCGCCCCGTCGCTTCACGCTGCCGAGAGGGACAGCAGCACCTTGTCCACCCGGTTGCGGTCCATGTCCATCACTTCAAAGCGCCAGCCGGCAGCCTCGAAGTGATCGGTTGGCGCCGGGATGCGCCCGAGCACGTGCATGATGAATCCCCCCAGCGTATTGAACGAATGCTCGTCCTCGCCGGGCAGATCGTCGCCGATGTCGAGCACCGACTTGAGCCGCTCAATGCCCACGTCGCCATCGACCAGCCATGAGCCGTCCTCGCGCTGCAGCATGTCGCGATCTTCCGGCGCCTCAGGCACCGACAATTCACCGACGATGGCTGCCAGCACGTCGGTCAGCGTCACCAGGCCCTGCACATCGCCGTATTCGTCGATGATCAGCGCAAACTGCAGCCGGGCACGCCGGAAGCTCTCCAGCAGCTGCTGGGTCGTCACGGATTCCGGCACGTAGAGCGGCGGACGCAGCAGGGCTTCGATGTCGGCCAGCGTAACGTGGCCGCCGGGCAGCGCCTTTTTGAGCAGATCGCCCGTCTGCAGCACACCGAGAACCTGCTCCAGCCCGCCGCGGCACACCACCAGCCGCGAGAACGAGGTTTCGATGATGCGCTGCCACACGCCCGCTTCGTCCTCGTCCAGGTCGATCACGAACATGTCGCGCCGCGGCGTCATGATGGCCGAGATGCGCTGTTCGTCGAGGCGCAGCACGTTGGAAACGATCTCCTGCTCGCTCTCGTGGAAAACGCCGGCCTCGGCGCCCTGCTCCATCAGCACCTTGATCTCGTCGTCGGTTACCGGCGGCTCATCCTTGCGCCGGGCACCCAGCAGGCGAAGGATCATCGAGCACGACCCCGACAGCACCACCACCAGCGGATGGGTCACGCGGGCGAGGATCATCATCGGCCGGGCCATCAGCGAGGCAATGCCCTCCGGCGCCAGCAGCGCCAGGCGCTTGGGCACCAGTTCACCAACCACCACCGAGAAATAGGTCAGGCCGATCACGGTGATCGTGAGCGCCACCGCCTTGGCATAGGGTTCAAGCACCGGAATGCGGGCAATCCAGGCGGCCAGCGGGTCGGCCACCGCGGCCTCGCCGATTGCACCGCTGAGAATGCCCACCAGCGTGATGCCAACCTGGATCGTGGACAGAAAGCTTGACGGCTCATGGTGCAGCGAGAGCGCCGCCTCGGCCCCCAGGCTGCCATCGTCGGCCAGGTTCTGGAGCCTCGACTTGCGGGACGAGACGACGGCAATCTCCGACATGGCGAACACGCCATTGAGGAGAATGAGCAGGAGAATCAGGACTATATCCATCTATATGGCCACCCGAGGTCGGGAAACCCGTGGCCGAGGATTATTAACGGGGCGTATTGTAGCGCCCCCCGCCCCGGCCGGTATCACATCGGCAACGTCAAACGGGCCAGCAGCCCCAGCACCGCGCAGCCCGCAATCACCTCGATCACGCCGCGTTTGTAGCGGAACAAGGCCACCGCAGCGGCCAGCGCAATGGCGCTGGAGATCCAGTCGGGGCGGGCCGAAAAGCCCTTCGGCCACAGCACGTGGTAGCCAAAAAACAAGGCCAGGTTGAGGATCACCCCGACCACCGCGGCGGTAATGGCGGTGAGCGGCGCGGTGAACTTCAGGTCGCCGTGGGTCGACTCCACCAGCGGCCCGCCGGCCAGGATGAAGACGAAGGACGGCAGAAAAGTGAACCAGGTGACGAGACACGCCGCCAGCGCACCGCCCAGGAAGAGGCTTTCCGGCCCGACAACCGCCTTCACGTAGCCGCCCACAAAACCCACGAACGCCACCACCATGATCAGCGGCCCCGGCGTGGTTTCGCCCAGCGCCAGCCCGTCGATCATCTGCGTCGGCGTCAGCCAGCCGTAGTGTCCGACCGCGCCCTGATACACATAGGGCAGCACCGCGTAGGCGCCGCCGAAAGTCAGCAGTGCCGCCTTGGTGAAGAACCAGCCCATCTGCGTCAGCGTGTGCGTCCAGCCCAGCACCGCCATCAAGATGCCCATCGGCACAAGCCACAACAGCCCCCCCGCCAGCCCCACCTGCAGCAGGCGGCGCCAGCTGAAGCGGGCATGTTCCGGCACCGGCGTGGCATCGTCGATGAGCGCCGGGCCAAAGGATTGGCCTGCCGCGCCGTGGCCGCCGCCCTGCCCGAAGTGCTGCGGCGCGATCTGCCCGCCAGCAAAACCCGCCAGCGCGGCGGCCGCAACGATTGCCGGAAAAGGCAGCTGCAGCGCAAAGACCGCCACGAAGGACGCAGCCGCAATCGCCCACAGCCAGTTGTTCTTGAGCGCCCGCGAGCCGATGCGGTGGGCCGCCTGCACCACGATGGCCGTCACCGCCGGCTTGATGCCGTAGAACAGCCCGGCCACCAGGCCCGTGTCGCCAAAGGCGATGTAGATCCACGACAGCACGATCAGGATCAGCAGCGAGGGCAAGACGAACAGCACCCCGGCGACGATGCCGCCCCAGCTTCGGTGCATCAGCCAGCCGATGTAGGTGGCGAGCTGCTGCGCCTCCGGCCCGGGCAGCACCATGCAGTAATTGAGTGCATGCAAAAAGCGCCGCTCGGAGATCCAGCGCCGGCGCTCGACCAGCTCCTGGTGCAGGATGGCGATCTGCCCTGCCGGGCCGCCAAAGCTGATGAAGCCCAGCTTGAGCCAGAACAGCACGGCTTCGCGAAAGCTCACCGGCGCGGGCTTCTCCGCCGACGGTGAAGCCTTTTCGGGCGGTGTGGAATTCATCGGGCTTGTCCTGCTTTCTCGAAAGACGCCAGCAGGCCGGCCAGCTGCACCTCGAAGCTGACGCGGGCGCCGCCGGGTCGCCCACGGGCGGCCGCCAAAAGCCTGCACATCAAGCCGCGGAATCCGTATTCCGCCCGCAGCGATCGACGAGCGCCGCCCCCGGGGGCCCCCCCCGCCCCCCCCCCGCGCCGCGCCCGACGTCTTGAGGCTGCGCCAGGCCCGCATCCGCGCCGTGGCGTTTTCAGTGGCCAGGCTGATGATCAGTACCATCCATTTGTTCATGTTGCATAAACTACCTATACGTATCGATCGCTACAACAAAAAAAGCCCGCATGAGCGTTCATCGACCGGACTAAAATTCGCCCGATGCGCCACCTGCCTACTGCAACCCCCTCGCGCACCCTCGGAGTTGCGCTCGCCATTTCGCTGTTGGCCCACGTGCTGGTGCTGCTGATCCAGTTCCAGAAGCCCGAATCGGTCGCACCTCCCCGGCTCGAAGCCCGCCTCGCGCCCCCGGCGCCGAACACGCCGCAGGCCGAGCTGCGTCCGGCTCTGCCGCCCAAACCCACCCCCAAGTCCACCCCAAAGTCCACCAAAACGCCCAGGCCCGCTCCGGCACCGCGCATCCTCACCGCCCGCACGCCATCAACGACAACGGCGCGGGTTGCAGAATCGACGCCCAAATGGAGCGTCGCCCAGAAGGAGGAAATGAACAATTTCCTCGACGAACTGGCCAGCGACGCCAAAGCCCGCCAGGCAAAGCCGAAACCCGACCTGGCCGAACGCTCCCTCGCCATGGCTCGCGAACACACCCGCGAAGCGCTTCGCGGCGACAGCCGCAACCGCCGGGACGCGCTCGCAGACCTGATCGAACGCATTCCCGACAGCCCGCCGGTAGACCCGTTCAGCCTCGAGTTCTACCTGGATTCGCTGGTCAAGAAGCTCAACCGCAGCGCCTCCTTCGTGAAAAACGACCCGCGTGCGCGCGGCATCCAGTCCGCCGCCATCGAAGTCCGCCTGAACCCGAACGGCTCGCTCAAGAGCTTCGTCGTCACCCGCAGCGGCGACCAGCAGGAGGAGATCGCCTTCGTGAAATCCGTTGTCGAGCGTGCCGTGCCCTTCGCCGCCTTTCCGCCCGACATCACCAAATCGGCCCGTTCGCTGGCCCTGGTGATCTGCATCCAGCCCGCCAGCCTGGAAAGCGGTGGCTTCGGCTTCACCCGCAAGCCCGAAGGAAGTCGCTGCTAGCGACCTGAACGCACAAGAGGCAGCCCGATCCATGCTCTTGGACCGCGGATGAAGTAAATTGCGGGAAGTCGTTCCCGCTGGCGCTGCGGCGCCCTTTACGTTTCCTTCATACGCCACCCGCCATGCCCTGTCTTCTCGCCCTCGACCAGGGCACCAGCAGCAGCCGGGCCATCGTTTTCGACACCGATGGCCGGGCGCTGGCTACCTCCCGGCGGGAATTCCGCCAACACTTTCCCCTGCCCGGCTGGGTTGAGCACGACGCGCTGGAAATCTGGCGCAGCCAGCTCGACTGCGCCCGCCAGGCGCTGGCAGAAGCGGGCCTCGGCGCGCGCGACATCGCGGCCATCGGCATCGCCAACCAGCGCGAAACCACCGTGCTGTGGGATCGCAAGACCGGCCAGCCGCTGGCGCCGGCCATCGTCTGGCAGGATCGCCGCACCGTACCCGCCTGCGAACGCCTGCGTGCCGCCGGCTACGCCGGGCTGATCCACGCCCGCAGCGGGCTCGAGCTCGACGCCTACTTCTCGGCCACCAAGCTCGCCTGGCTGCTCGACACCGTTCCCGATGCCCGGCGCCGTGCCGAAGCCGGCGAACTGGCCTTCGGCACCATCGACAGCTGGCTTGTGTGGCAGCTCACCGGCGGCGCCCGGCACGTCACCGACCCCAGCAACGCCTCGCGCACGATGCTCTTCGACATCCACCGCCAGTGCTGGGACGACGACCTGCTTGCGCTCTTCAGGATTCCCGCCTCGCTGCTGCCGGAAGTCGTCGACACCAGCGGCGTGCTGGGCGAAACCCTTCCCGAGCTTTTCGGCGCCGCCATTCCCATCGGCGGGCTGGCCGGCGACCAGCAAGCCGCCACGTTCGGCCAGGCCTGCCTCGCCCCCGGCTCGGCCAAAAACACTTACGGCACCGGCTGTTTCCTGATGCAGAACACCGGCTCTCAGCCGGTCGCCTCGCGTCACCGGCTGCTGTCCACGATCGGCTGGCGCATCCAGGGGCACAGCCACTACATGCTCGAAGGCAGCGTCTTCATCGCCGGCGCGCTGGTGCAATGGCTGCGCGACGGGCTCGGCCTCATCGAGCACGCCGCCGACATCGAGGCGCTTGCCGCCTCCGTTCCCGACAGCAACGGCGCGCTGCTGGTGCCCGCCTTCGCCGGCCTCGGCGCCCCCTGGTGGGACGGCTACGCCCGCGGCACCCTGGTCGGCCTCACGCGCGGCGTAAATCGCGCCCACATCGCCCGCGCGGCGCTGGACGCCATCGCGCTGCAAACCGTCGATCTCGTCGACGCCATGAACCACGACGGCGCCGGGCCGCTGGCCGAACTGCGGGTCGATGGCGGCGCATCGGCCAACAACCTGCTGATGCAGATTCAAGCCGATCTGCTCGGTGTGCCGGTGGTTCGCCCGCGCCAGACCGAAACCACCGCCCTCGGCGCCGCCTTCTTCGCCGGCCTCGCCGTCGGCATCTGGCGCGACCCGGCCGAACTCGCCAGCCACTGGCAGGCCGAACGCATCTTCGAGCCGGCCCGCTCCGCCGACTGGCGCCACGCCCGCCTTGAAGAATGGCACCGCGCGGTCGATCGCTCGCGAGGCTGGGCAGCACCATGAAACGCGAAGCCCTCCTCGATCACTTGCGCAAGGCCCCGCGCTGGGACGTGCTGGTGATTGGCGGAGGCGCCACCGGCCTGGGCTGCGCCGTCGATGCAGCCGCCCGCGGCCACCGCACCCTGCTGCTCGAAGCCCACGATTTCGCCAAGGGCACCAGCTCGCGCTCCACCAAGCTGGTCCACGGCGGCGTGCGCTACCTGGCGCAAGGCCGCATCGGGCTGGTGCGCGAGGCGCTGGCCGAACGCGCCACATTGCTCAGGAACGCCCCGCACCTTGTCCATCCCCAGCGTTTCGTGGTGCCGGTGTATCGCCAGTGGGATCGCCTTGTGCTGGGTCTCGGCCTTAGCGCCTACGACTGGCTGGCCGGCGCGCGCAGCCTTGGTGCCAGCCGCCTGCTCTCGCCCGCCGACACCCTGGCCGCCCTGCCCGGCCTCTGCCGCGACGGCCTCGTCGGCGGCATTGCCTACATGGACGCCCGCTTCGACGACGCCCGGCTGGCCGTTACCCTGATGCGCAGCGTGTTCGACCACGGCGGGCTGGCACTCAACTACCTGCCGGTCACCGCCCTGACGCACACGAACGGAAAAGTCACCGGCGTTGCCGCGCAGGATTCCGAAACCGGCGAAAGCTTCGCCATCGAGGCCCGCGTCGTCATCAACGCCGCCGGCGTGTGGGCCGACGCCATCCGCCGCCTCGACAGCACCACCGCGCCCGGCCAGCTGGCCCCCAGCCAGGGCGCGCACCTCGTCATCGACCGGGATTTCCTGCCCGGCGACGCAGCGCTGCTGATCCCCAAAACCAGCGACGGCCGCGTGCTCTTCATCATCCCGTGGCAAGGCAAGGTGCTGCTCGGCACCACCGACACCCCGCGCCACGAAATGCTGCTGGAACCGCGGCCACTGGCCAGCGAAATCGATTTCATCCTCGACACCGCCAGCCGTTACCTCGCCCGCCCGCCGGGCCGCGCCGACGTGCGCAGCGCCTTCGCCGGCCTGCGTCCGCTGATCGGCGCAAGCCAGGGCGGCGCCACTTCGGCGCTGTCCCGCGAGCACGTCATCCAGGTATCCGGGAGCGGCCTCGTGTCGGTGGCCGGCGGAAAATGGACCACCTACCGGCACATGGCCCAGCAGATCATCGACCGCGCCGAACTTGCCGGCGGCCTGCCCGCCCGCCCCTGCCCGACGGCCACGCTGGCGCTGCACGCCAGCCCCGCCGCAGCGTCGAACGACGTATTCGGCACCGACCGCTCCGCCGTCGATGCGCTCCCCGGCGCCGGCATCCCGCTGCATCCGGCGCTCACCCTGACCGAAGCCGAAGTCCGCTACGCCGCCCGTTTTGAGCTGGCCCGCGACGTGGAAGACATCCTCGCCCGCCGCAACCTCGCCCTGTTCGTGGACGCCGCCGCCGCCAGCACGGCAGCACCCGCCGTCGCCCGAATCCTTGCCGAAGAACTCGGCTGGAGCGACACCCGCCGCCGCGAACGGACTGCCGCTTTCGTCGATCTGGCGCACGGTTTTATGGCTGGCCCGGATTGATCGGCAAGCGCTGATTCGTGCAAGCGGCTCAAAGCCGGATTACCCGGACGTAAACGCAGTAAAACCTTCCGTAAGCTACCGGAAGGTTTTACTGAAGCCTGCAAGCGCGCGGGCCTGACCCGCGGCCGTTCAGGCCGGGATCAGCCCGCTTCGGCGATCCGCCTGGCGATGTGATCCAGCGCCTCCTCGACCTGGTCGATGAGGATCAGGCACAGATCGCCGGGCTGCAGCTTGGCCAGCGCGGTGTCGATGGCCAGAAATTCACCGTGAATCTCGCACACATCCCTGGTTCGCGGCGCACCCACCAGGCCCTGCTGAAGCAGCGCCAGCACTTCGCCGTCGGAGCGGCCGCGCTGGCATTCGTCCTGGTAAAGCACCACGCCGTCGAAAATTTTGCCGAGGATGCGCGTCTGCTCGCGGATATCCTCGTCGCGACGGTCGCCCGCGCCGCTGATCACCACCGAACGCTCCCGCGCCGGCATGCTCTCGATGGCCTGGGCCAGCGCCAGGATCGCGTCCGGATTGTGGCCGTAGTCGGCGATCAGGGTTGCGCCCTTGTAGTCGAAGACGTTGAAGCGCCCCGGCGCGGTGGCCGCGTCGTTCTGCAAAGGGCCGCGCCCCGGCGGATGGTGTCCGCGTCGATGCCCAGCGCCCAGGCCGCGGCGATGGAGGCCATCGCGTTCTCGATCTGGAAGGAAATCGTGCCGTTGCGGGTGATCGGAATGCCGGCCAGCGGCACCGCGGAAGGCTTCCGTGCCTTTCACGGCAACGATGTCGGCGCCATCCACAAAAACCACCGGACGCCCCTGCACCCGGTGGGTGGCGAGCACGTGGTTGTTCTTGTCGGCGGCAAAGAACAGCACCGCGCCCGGGCAGGCGCCGGCCATCTTGACGACCATCGGGTCGGCGGCATTGAGCACCGCGGTGCCGTGGGACGCCACGTTTTGCACGATGACCCGTTTGACGACCGCCAGATCGTCGACGGTGCTGATGTAGGACAGGCCGAGGTGGTCGCCCATGCCGATATTGGTCACCACCGCCACATCGCAGCGGTCAAAGGCCAGGCCTTCGCGCAGCACGCCGCCGCGGGCGGTTTCGAACACCGCGGCATCCACGTCCGGGTGCAGCAGGATGTTGCGGGCGCTGCGCGGGCCGCTGCAATCGCCGGTGTCGATACGCCGCTTGCCCACGTAGACGCCGTCCGAGTTGGTCATGCCGACGCGCTTGCCGGACACGCCGATCAGGTGGGCCGTGAGGCGCACGGTGGTCGTCTTGCCGTTGGTGCCGGCCACGGCCACCACCGGGATACGGCCGTTCTCGCCGGGCTTGAACATGTTCGCGACGATCGCCTCGCCCACCGGACGGCCCTTGCCGTACGAAGGCTGCAGGTGCATGCGCAGGCCGGGCGCGGCGTTGGCTTCCACGATGCCGCCGCTCTGCTCCTCGAGCGGCTGGAGCATGGTTTCGCAAACCACGTCGACGCCGCAGATGTCGAGGCCGATGTTCTTGGCCGCGGCAATGGCGCGCTCGGCCACTTCGGGGTGGACGTCGTCGGTCACGTCGGTGGCGGTGCCGCCGGTGCTGAGGTTGGCGTTGTTGCGCAGAATCACGCGCTTGCCCTTGGGCGGCACGGATTCGGCGTCTAGGCCCTGGCTGGCCAGGGTGGCGAGGGCAATTTCGTCGAAGCGGATCTTGGTCAGCGAGGTGGCGTGGCCGGTACCGCGGCGCGGATCGCTGTTCACGTGATCAACCAGTTCGCGGATGGTCCGCTTGCCGTCACCCACCACCAGCGGCGGCTCGCGGCGGGCTGCGGCAATCAGTTTGTCGCCGATCACCAGCAGGCGGTAGTCGTGTCCCGGCAGGTAGCGTTCGACCAGCACGTCGTCGCTGATCTCGAAGGCCACCTTGAAGGCGGCCGTCACTTCCTCCTTGGTGCGCAGCTTGACGGCCACGCCCTTGCCCTGGTTGCCATCGCGCGGCTTGACCACGACGAGGCCGCCGATTTCGCGGGCGGCGAGCCACGCATCCTCGGCGTCGGTGACCGAACGTCCCAGCGGCACCGGCACGCCGGCGGCACGCAGCAGGGTTTTGGTGAGTTCCTTGTCCTGCGCGATGGCTTCGGCCACGGCGCTGGTCAGGTCGGTTTCGGCGGCCTGGATGCGACGCTGCTTGCTGCCCCAGCCAAACTGCACGAGGCTGCCTTCGGTGAGACGGCGGTAGGGAATGCCGCGGGCGACGGCGGCCTGCACGATGGAGCCGGTGGACGGGCCGAGACGCACGTCCTCGTCGAGTTCCTGCAGGCTGGCCAGCGCAACGGCGAGGTCGAACACGCCGTTTTCATCGGCAGCAGCGCGGATCAGCTGCATCGCCAGCTCAAAGGCCAGGCGGCCGACTTTTTCTTCGGTGTATTCCACCGTAACCTGGAAGACGCCCTTTTCAAGCGTCGGCGCGGTGCGGCTGAAGGTGACCGGACATCCCGCGCAGGCCTGCAGGCCGAGGGCTGCGAGTTCGAGGGCCTGAGCCATGGAGATCGAGCCCTGGTGGCCGTCGGACTCGAGGAAGCCCATTTCGGGAAAGAGGTTGCGCAGGCGCGGCTCATAGCCGGGAATCGAGTCGATGTCGCTTTCGGCGTCGGTGCAGGACACGATGGCCTCGATCGCGGTGTGCCGGCTCCACAGATTGGGGCCGCGCAGAGCCCGGATACGTGAAACTTCCATGAATTACAGTCCTTGTCGTTGTTCCCGGCAGGCGCCCCGTCGGGGCGGCTGGCCGGCTGTCTCGTTTTGTGCTGGCAGGAAGAAGCGGACTCAGTCGGCGCGCAGCGGCGCAGACGGGTTGTACGGCTTGACGCCGGCCCGGATCAGGTCGGGCGCAACGCCCAGTGCCCAGGCACCCGCAACGGCACCGAGCAGGTTCGAAAGCACGCCCGGCTGCTCGGCGGCACCGTCGGCCAGCATCGCGATCCTGGCGAGGCGAGCCACCTGTTCTTCGTTGTCACCGGTGGCCAGCACGATGGCGCCGTCCTTCACATAAACCGTGCGCTTGCCTTCGCTGCGGGCGGTGGCGATCGCCTCTGCATTGCCGTCGACGCCGTAGAAAATCACTTCGCCGTCGGACAGCGGAGCCATTTCGACAACGGCCGGATCTTCCGCGTTGAGCACCGCGACGCCATACGACAGAACAAGGTCGACCTGGGTGCGGAACACGTTCCAGATTTTCTCGGCGGAATCCATGTAGAACTCGCCAAGGTGCATTTCCGGATCGACGTTGGTGACGACCCCCACCAGGCAGCGGTCGTACACCGTGCCGTCGGCAAGGATGCTGCGGCAGCTGTTTTCAAACACCGCGGCTTCGACCGAACGGTTCATCAGCACGCGTTCGGCGGCATCCCAGTTGGTGCCTTCGGCGGTTTCCACCTGGCGGCCGTCGAGGAACACCCCCTCGCTGCAGGCAAGGCCGGTGTACTGGCCGGAGAGGCGCAGCAGGTGGGCGATGAGGCGCGCCACCGGCGTCTTGCCGCGGCTGCCGCTTACCCCCACCACCGGAATGCGGGAATCCTCATCCTTCGCAAAAAGGTGATCGACGATCGCCTCGCCCACCGGACGCGGCTGGCCGACGGCCGGCTTGATGTGCATCAGCAGGCCGGGGCCGGCGTTCACTTCGACGATGGCGCCGCGCTGCTGATCCAGCGGCTTGGAGATGTCTTCGCAGACGAGGTCGATGCCGGCGATGTCGAGACCGACGATGCGCGCAGCCAGACAGGCCAGCCCGGCGGTGTCGGGATGCACTTCGTCGGTCACGTCGAAGGCCATGTTGCTGGTGCGCACGATCATCACCTCGCGGCCTTCGGGCGGCACCGAGCTTCCGGTGAAGCCCTGGCGCTCGACTTCCATCTTCGCGGACGGGAAACGGTCGAGGCTGATGACGTAGAGCGGAAACTCGTGTTCGACGCCGCGGCGCGGGTCGGTGTTGATCTGGGTTTCGATGAGCTGGTCGATGGTCGACTTGCCGTCACCGGTCACCGAAACGGCCTCGCCCATGTTGGCGGCGACCATCTTGCCGCCCACCACCAGGATGCGGTGCTCGGTACCCTTGATGAAACGCTCGACCATCACCTCGGAGCCTTCGGCCAGCGCCAGCGGATAGGCCGCGGCCACTTCCCCGGCGGTGAGGATGTTGGTGAACACGCCACGGGCGTGGTTGCCATCGGTGGGCTTGACCACCACCGGGTAGCCGATGTCCTCGGCCGCCGCGATGGCTTCCTCGACGCTGCCGACCACCTCGCCTTCGGGCACTGGAACGCCGCAGGACGACAGCAGCATCTTGGTGAGATCCTTCTCGCTGGCGATGCTCTCGGCGATGGCCGGGGTACGGTCGGTCTCGGCCGTCCAGATGCGGCGCTGACGTGCGCCGTAGCCGAGCTGCACGAGGTTGCCCTCGGCCAGCAGGCGGATGTAGGGAATGCGGCGGCTCTTGTCGGCCGCGGCCTCGACGATGCAGCGGGTGCTCGGGCCGAGCATGTAGTCGTCGATCAGGTCACGCAGCTTGACAACGGCGGCATCCACATCGTAGGGCCGATCCTCGATGCAGGCCATCAGCAAGTCACGGCCCATATGGAGGGCGGCCATCGACACGTCTTTCTGCCAGGCGCGGATCACCACTTTATAAACGCCGCGAATGGCGGTTTCGCGCGCCTTGCCAAAACCGCCCGGAATGCCCGCGAGGTTCTGCAGTTCGAGGGTGACGTGCTCGAGGATGTGGCCCGGCCAGGTGCCGTCGCGCAGGCGCTTGAGAAAGCCGCCACGCTCGCCGATGCTGCAGCGGTGCTCGATGAGCGTCGGCAGCATGGCGGTGATCCGCTCGTAGAAGCCGGGAATGACGTTGGACGGACAATCTTCCAGGTCATGAATGTCGACCCACGCTTCTAGAACTGCGCGGTACGTCCAGATGTTCGGTCCACGCAGGTGGAGCACATTGAGGAAGTCGATCGTTTTGTTGGTCATGGGCAAGGGTGTGGAAGTAACGAGCCTGCTAACGGCACTGTCTGGCACTGTTTGGCACTGTTTGGCACTGTGAGACGGACTTGAGGCACTTAACGCGGCAGAGCCGATCTGGATTACCGGCGCAAAAAATATTCGACAAGCCGCTGATCCAGCCCCAATGCGGGTATACGCGCTTGTAACGAGTCAGTAAACTTCACTCGCAATTTTGCCCTACGCTGGCCGTTTCCTGTGGCCTTATCGCGTCCTTCGAGATGAACTCCGAGCACTCCGCCCACCCGCACGCATCCGCCATCCCCGCCGCGTACTCCGACTATCTCGGCCCCGCCGTGCCGGACGAATGGCGTGCCCGCCTCGACAAGGCCCTCGCCCCCGACGAAAAGCTTCTCGCCAGCCTCGTCCTCGACCTGGACACGCAGCTGCAGTTCAGAAGCGGCTTTGTGGCCCTCACCGACAGCCGCCTGATGAGCTGGAATGCCGACGCGGACGAATGGCAATCGTGGGCTTTCCAGCCAGGCATGCAGCTGCGTCACCGCGACCAGGCCGGCGTCGCCAGCCTCGACCTCGTGAATGCCAGCGCAAAACTGGCCGGCTGGCGCTTCACGCTGTCCCAGGATCCGGCCGCCCACAACCTGTCCGACCGCTTTCATGCCCAGCTCGAATGCGTGCTGGCCGGCCGCGAACCGGCTCCGCCCGAACCCCTCACCTGCCCCACCTGCGACGCCGCGCTGCCGCCGGGCACCGACGAATGCCCCACCTGCGCGCGGGAAATCCACACCCCGCCATCCACCTGGACGCTGCTGCGCCTGTGGCGCTTCGCCAAGCCCTACAAGGGTCAGCTGCTGGCCGGTTTCCTGCTCACGCTGGCGTCCACCGCCGCCACGCTGGTGCCGCCCTACCTCACCATGCCGCTGATGGACGAGATCCTGATCCCGTTCCAGAACGGCGTGCCCATCGACACCCACAAGGTGATGCTGCTTCTGGGCGGCCTGCTTGCCGCCGCCTTCGTGGCCTGGAGCCTGGGCTGGGCCAAAACCTACATCCTGGCGCTGGCCAGCGAACGCATCGGCGCCGACCTGCGCATCACCACCTACGAACACCTGCAGGGCTTGTCGCTCGAATATTTCGGCGGCAAGCGCACCGGCGACCTGATGTCGCGCATCGGCGCCGAAACCGACCGCATCTGCCTGTTCCTGTCGATGCACCTGCTCGACTTCGCCACCGACGTGCTGATGATCACGATGACCGCCGCCATCCTGATCTCCATCAACCCGTGGCTGGCCGTCGTCACCCTGGTTCCGCTGCCCTTCATCGCCTGGCTGATCCACACGGTGCGCGACCGGCTGCGCTATGGCTTCGAGCAGGTCGACCGGGTGTGGTCCGAAGTGACCAGCGTGCTCGCCGACACCATTCCCGGCATTCGCGTGGTCAAGGCCTTCGCCCAGGAAAAACGCGAGGTCAATCGCTTCAAGGAAGCCAACATGCGCAACCTTCAGGTCAATGACCGGGTCAATCGCATCTGGTCGGTGTTCTCGCCCACCGTCACGCTGGCCACCGAAATCGGCCTTCTGATCGTCTGGGGCTTCGGCATCTGGCTGGTCTCGGACAGCGCCATCACCGTCGGCGTTCTGACCGCCTTCCTCACCTACATCTCGCGCTTTTACACCCGGCTGGACTCCATGAGCCGGATCGTCTCCTTCACCCAGAAGGCCGCCGCCGGCGCCAAGCGCATCTTCGACATCCTCGACCACGTCTCCAGCGTGCCCGAGCCGGCCAGGCCGATGCACCTGCCGCAGGTGACCGGCGCCATCGAGGTGCGCAAGGTCGGCTTCCGGCACGGCAACCGCACCATTCTCAAAAACGTCGATCTGTCGATCCAGCCCGGCGAAATGATCGGCCTCGTCGGCCATTCGGGCTCCGGCAAGAGCACGCTGGTCAACCTGATCTGCCGTTTCTACGACGTGACCGACGGCTCGATCCGCATCGAAGGCATCGACGTGCGCTCGGTACCCGTATCGGAATACCGCCGCAACATCGGCCTCGTGCTCCAGGAACCCTTCCTGTTCTTCGGCACGATTGCCGAGAACGTCGCCTACGGCAAGCCCGATGCCAGCCGCGAGGAAATCGTCGCCGCAGCCCGCGCCGCCCACGCCCACGATTTCATCATGCGCCTGCCCCACGGCTACGATTCGCTGGTCGGCGAGCGTGGCCAGGCCCTGTCGGGGGGCGAGCGCCAGCGCATCTCCATCGCCCGGGCGCTGCTGATCGACCCGCGCATCCTGATCCTCGACGAAGCCACTTCGGCGGTCGATACCGAAACCGAAATGGAAATCCAGGCCGCCCTTGAAAACCTCATTCGCGGCCGCACCACCATCGCCATCGCCCACCGTCTGTCCACGCTGCGCAAGGCCGACCGGCTGGTCGTGCTCGACCGCGGCCAGATCGTCGAAATCGGCAACCACGACGCGCTGATGGAACAACAGGGCGCGTATTTCCGCCTCTACGAAGCCCAGTCCAGGAAGCTCGACGACAACGAAAAAGATGCCCCGCTCAATCGAGCACCGCGAACACGCCAACGCCTGAGGGTAAATTCATGACCAACGCCATCACCCTCGAGCGCAACGCCTTTGGGCAGCTCCTCTTCGTCGCCGCCGACGGCGTGCGCCACCCGGTCAGCCCGGTGCGCTCCTTTCCCATCGCCGCGCCCACCGAGGGCATCGGCCTGGTGAATGCCGAAGGCGAGGAAGTCGCCTGGGTTGCGCGCATCGCCGATCTCTCGCCCGAACCCCGCCGCCTGCTCGAAGAAGATCTCGCCAGCCGCGAATTCATGCCGGTCATCGAGCGCATCCGCTCGGTTTCCAGCTTTGCCACGCCGAGCAGCTGGGAAGTGGACACCGACCGCGGCCCGACCACGATGGTGCTCAAAAGCGAGGAAGACATCCGCCGCCTCGTGCGTCCGGCACTGCTCATCGCCGACAGTCGCGGCATCAATTTTTTGATCCGCGACCGCTACGCGCTGGACGCCCACAGCAAAAAAATGCTCGATCGCTTCTTGTAGAAGCCCGGCCGAGACGCGGCGGAGTCCATCGCCGCTGCACTCGCACCACCCCGCGCCTCAAAAACTCGCCGACCACACCCCCTTCAAAAGATAGCGCTCCGGCGTCTCCTTGAAACCCTGCCCCACGCCGAGATGCACGGCGCCGACCCGCGTTTCGAATTCGGTGACGAGGTACAGCGTCCGATCGCCCTCGCCTGGCCGCAACCGGCCAAGCCTGCCTCCGTCGGTATAGGCCTCGGCGCCCCAGGCGAAAGTCTCCGAAACCTTGTGCAGGGCTTTCAGATCCAGGTTGAGATCGGGTGCGCGCTCGCGGCCCGAATGCCCCCAGCCCCAGATCAGGTGCGGGTTGGCCGTTACCCGGAAGCGCTCGCTGTCGAGCCCGACAATGCCGCGGAACTCCGCACTGCGCGTATCGCCCACGTAACGCCCGGCGTTGATGTCGTACTCGGCATTGAAGCCGTAGAACCACCCGCCGCCGGCCTGCCGGATGTGCTTGAGGCGGAACATGATCGCCGAGGCACTCCACGCCCCGTTGTTCGACGTTTCGCCATCGACGCCGCCGCGCATCACCGGCAGGTGCACGCCGGCCTCCCAGCCCGGCGCCAGGCCGGTGGCAAATTCCGCCATCAGGTAGGTCAGGCGGTGCGCCGGCCAGGTTCCGTCGTCCTTCGCCCTGCTGCCACGCCAGGTGTGGTTGGCATGCAGCGTCGCGACCACCTCGCCCCGCTCGGCCAGGTCGGCTTCGTGAACCATGATTTCGGGATCGGCGTGGGCCACCAGGACGGTGCAGCCCATGAAAACAATCGCCAGTCGGCGCAAGTGAGCAATCAATTTTTCAGCTTCCGGGTTTTCAAATGATAACCATTATCAACATCGGCGGTATTGACGCCTGTCAATCCACAGGCAAGCCACCAAAAACAACATTCCTCTTCATGGCGAAACGACTTATGAACATTGCTTAAGCCATTCTTAAGAAAAGACGCTCACCATACCAGGACGATATTCGCCCGGCATTCTCCGGAATACAGCGCCGCCGTTTTGCCTGGAGCGAACCCGCTTTTCATGTCCCCGGGAACTTTCCATGTCAAAACTGCAATCCCCCATCCTCTCCGCTGCGGTGCTTGCCGCACTGCTGGGCCTGTCATCCGCCGGCCAGGCTGCGCCCTCCACCGAACCCATCCAATCGATTCCCGCAGCCAAGGCCGGCAGCCCTGCCACGGTCGAACTCGGCAAGATGCTGTTCTTCGATCCCCGCCTGTCGAAGTCCGGCTTCATCTCGTGTAACTCCTGCCACAACCTGTCCATGGGCGGCTCGGACAACCTGAAGAGCTCCATCGGCCACGGCTGGCAGAAAGGCCCGATCAACTCCCCGACCGTCCTCAACTCGCGCTTCAACCTCGCCCAGTTCTGGGACGGCCGCGCGAAGGATCTGCAGGAACAGGCCGGCGGCCCCATCGCCAACCCCGGCGAAATGGCCTTCTCCCACGAGCACACGGTCACCGCCCTGAAAACCATCCCCGGCTACGTGAGCGCCTTCCAGAAGGCTTTCGGTTCGCCCGAAGTGAACATCGACCGGGTCACCCAGGCCATCGCCGCCTTCGAGGAAACCCTCGTCACGCCTGATTCGCGCTTCGACAAGTGGCTGAAGGGCGACAAGAAGGCCCTCAACACCCAGGAACTCGCCGGCTACAAGCTGTTCAAGGACAGCGGCTGCGTGGCCTGTCACAACGGCCCGGCAGTAGGCGGCAATTCCTTCCAGAAGATGGGCATCGTCGAGGATTACAAGGCATCCAGCCCTGCCGAAGGCCGGGTTGCCGTCACCGGCAAGGATGCCGACCGCTTCAACTTCAAGGTGCCGACCCTGCGTAACGTCGAACTGACCTATCCGTACTTCCACGACGGCGCCGCCGCAACCCTGTCCGAAGCGGTCGACACGATGGGCCGCCTGCAACTGGGCAAGAAGTTCACCGCAGCCGAGAACGCCAGCATCGTGGCCTTCCTGCGCACCCTGACCGGAAAGCAGCCGAACTTTGCGCTGCCGCAACTGCCTCCGTCGGCAGACGCCACGCCGCGCCCGGAAGTACTCTATCCAACTGAGCTACGGGCGCATGACTTGCTTACATTCAGCCTACCGGCAAAACCGGGGAAAGCACCACGCTTCCTGAAGCCGAAAAGAGCCGCATTGAAGCGGCTCTGGTAAAACTGGTGCGCCCGGCAGGATTCGAACCCGACCCCTTGGTTCGTAGCCAAGTACTCTATCCAACTGAGCTACGGGCGCACAAAAACAGACTGCTGCAAAAACTCACACACGTCAGCAAGCGGCAAAACCGCTGGAAGCTCCACGCTCCCTCAAGCTGAAAAGAGCCGCATCGAAGCGGCTCTGGCAAAACTGGTGCGCCCGGCAGGATTCGAACCCACGACCCCTTGGTTCGTAGCCAAGTACTCTATCCAACTGAGCTACGGGCGCTACGTGAAGCCAAAGATTATATACACTCTGACAGAAATTGAAAGCCCTTCGTTGCATTTCGATGAAATTAGTCGGTGCCGACTTTTACGCGGGGGCTTTCCCCAAGAGAGCACGGCGAAGGTTTTCGGGATAATCGGGCCTTCAAACACTGACCCCGCCCGGAGCGTCCATGAAAACCCTGCGCATTCTCGACACGGAACTCGAAATCGTCCGCCTTGTTTCCGCTCACCCGCGGCCGGGCGCGCCGGCAATCGTATTTCTTCACGAAGGCCTGGGCTCCGTATCCATGTGGCGGGATTTTCCCCAGCGGGTGGCCGACGCCACCGGTTGTGAGGCGGTGGTTTTCTCGCGCTATGGCTACGGACGCTCCACGCCGCACCGGGGCGAGGCTCGCACGCCCCGCTACATGCACGACGAAGCCCTTCAGGCCTTGCCGGCCGTGCTGGAAACCCTGGGTCTGGAGCGGCCCTTCCTGCTGGGCCACAGCGACGGCGGCTCGATTGCGCTGATCAACGCCGGCGCCACCCACCGCCCGCTGTCCGGAATCATGGTGATGGCGCCCCATGTGCTGGTCGAGGATCTCACCCTCGCGGGCATCCGCAAGGCGGTCGAGTTCCATGAGACGACCGACCTGCCCGCCCGCCTCGCCCGCCACCACCGCGACGCGGCGACGACCTTCCGCGTCTGGCAGGACATCTGGCTGGACCCGGCCTTCCGCAGCTGGAACATCGAGAACTATCTGGCCACCATCCGCTGCCCGGTGCTGGCGATCCAGGGCGAGGATGACGAGTACGGAACCATGGAGCAGATCGAGCGCATCGCCCGCCAGGTAGCGGACGTGGATCTGGTCAAGCTGGCCGACTGCCGCCATTCGCCCCACAAGGATCAACCCGAAGCGGTGATCGAGGCGGTTTCGGGCTTTGTCGCCCGCATCCTGGATGCGCAGGACAGCGCGGCCTGAGCCTTCAAAGCCTGCCCTCAAGACAACGCCGGGCCGCCCCAGGTTTTCTTTTGGCGGGGCGTAGCCCGGCCCTGGGGGTGCTCAAAACGCCATCCACCAGTCGCCGTTTACATCCGGCATGTCGCAGATGGCCTCAATCTCGTTCGCCGAGTCGCGGGCCAGGATGATCTTGTCGGCGATGCCCATGAAGGCATCCACGATGCGCGGGTCGAACTGCTGGCCGCGGCGTTCGCGGATCATCTCCAGCACTTGCTCGTCGGGCCGGGCCTTGCGGTAGCAGCGGTCCATCGTCAGCGCATCGAAGAAATCCGCCAGCCCGACGATCCGCCCGGAGAGCGGAATGGCGTCGCCCGCAATGCCCAGCGGGTAGCCGGCACCGCTGTAGTGCTCGTGGTGCGAAAGCGAAATTTCGGCGGCCAGTTCCAGCATGGGCAGATCGGAGCCGGACAGGATGCCGGCGCCGATGCGCGGATGTTCGCGCATCAGCTTCCATTCGTCGGTCGTCAGCGCACCGGGCTTCCGCAGGATGCTTTCGTGGATGCCGATCATGCCGATATCGTGCATCTGGGCCGCCTTGTAGAGCAGCTCGCAGTATTCGTCCGGGTAGCCCAGCGCCTCGGCGATCATTCCCGCAAAGAGGCCGATCCGGCGCATGTGGTTGCCGGCCTCTCCGTTCTTGTGTTCGGCGGCGCGCGCCAGGCGGAACAGGGTTTCCTGATGCGCTTCCTCGAGCGCGCGGTAGGCCCGGTCGCGTTCGCTGCGCAAGGTCTGCACTTCGAGGCTCAGCTGGTTCAGCCGCGCCTCGGCGGCAACCCGCTCGCGGTGGTCCTGGTCGCGGCGGCGGGTCAGCTCGTCAAGCTGGTCGGCCAGGTCCGTGCCGTGGGCAGGCAGCTTGACGGCGGTGAATTGATGCAGCTTGCCGCGACGGTTCGTCATCATGTGCTCCTTGTTCAGGCATTTTCGAGGACAGGCGCTGCGGCGCCCTTGTCCTGTGTTTCCGCGGATGCGGCGTCCCCGATGGGCGGAGCCAAGGGCAACCAGAGGGTGAGCGTCGTTCCGACGCCCGCCGCGCTGTCGAGGTCAACGCTGCCGCCATGTATCTCGATGATTTCCTTGACGAGGGACAGCCCGAGGCCGGTGCCCGGAATATTCCCCGAGCTGTCGGCGCGGTAGAAGCGCTCGAACGCCCGCGCACACTGTTCGGGCGTCATGCCCAGCCCTTCATCGCGAACCCTGAGGCCGATGCGGTCCTCCTGCAGTTCGCTCGACAGCGCCACGCACCCGCCGCCCGGCGAATACTTGAAGGCGTTGGAGATCACGTTGATCAGGGATTGCTGGATCTTGGCGGCGTCCACCCTCACCTCGGGCAACTCGTCCAGCAGCTCGAGATCGATCGAACGGTTGTCACCGGGAATCATGAAAGCGGCCACGGTGTCGCGGACGATGGCCCCGAGAGGCTGGCGGACGAGCTGAAAATCCTTGGCGGCACGGGACTCGATGCGCGCCAGGTCGAGCAGTTCGTTGAGCAGCGAGGTAAGGCGGGTGGACTGCCGGTTGATCGTGTCGAGGAAATCGCGGGTGCGGTTTTCGTCGTACTTGCGGGTCAGCAGCAGCTCCGAGAAACCCATGATGCTGGCCATCGGCGTGCGCAGCTCGTGGGCCGCGGTCGACAGGAACTCGCTCTTCATGCGGTCCACTTCGGTCTCGCGGGTAACGTCCCGGTAATACAGCACGAAGGCCGTGTTGCTGCTGCCCACACGGCGCACGCTCCGCGAGAGCACGCGCGGCGCCGGCAGCAGCATGGGCAGGGTGCGGCGACGGTGACGACGACGGGAGTCCTGATAGTTCTCGGCCAGGTCGACGCTGGCCGGTGTGTAAGGCTCGGCCGGATCGCCGAGGGCACGCATGCGTTCGTCGAAGTCGTCAAGGGTGAGCCCGACGATGTCGGCCACCGTAAAGCCGCTCATGCGCTCGAAGGCCGGGTTGGCAAAGGCCAGCAAACAGCTCGTTCCAGAACGGCTGGCCATCCTTGCGGAAATTACGCAGCACCACCTGGGTTTCGCGCTCGTTGGCAATGGCGTGGCGAAGGGCCTGCACCTCGGGCGAACCCATGTCGGAGCCCTGCAGGTAGCGGCAATTGCGCCCCAGCGCTTCGCTGGCGGAATAGCCGGTGATCCGTTCGAAGGCCGGGTTCACATAGATGATCGGCGCCTCCGGCTGGGCCATGTCGGCAATCACGATGCCGTTGCAACTGGCTTCGAGGGCGCGATTCTTCATATTCAGGATGGTCTCCGTGCGCGCCTGCTCCTCCTCGGCCATAACCTTTTCGGTGACATCGGTGATGATGCCGTCGATGCGCAGCGGTTTGCCCTCCTCGTCCAGCACGACATGAAAGCGATCCCTGACCCAGCGGATTTCCCCGTCGGTCCTGACGATCCGGTAGCGCTGCTCGCCGTAGCCCTCCAGGAGCACCTGCAGATAGGCCTTGCGCGCGGCTTCGCGTTCGTCCGGATGGATAAAGTCGGTCAGGCCGAAGGGCGAATCCGGCGACTGGGCCATATCCGAGCCGGTCAGTTCGGTGACCGAAGGGCTGATGTAGAGCACGCTCACAAAATCGGGCGAGAAGGAATACACCACGTCACGCAGCGAATCGAGAATGGACGCGAGCCGGCCCTGGGTCTCGGCCAGTTGCCGGCTGCGGGCTTCAACGCGCGCCTCGAGCGCCTCATGGGCGCCGCGCATCGAAACCATCATGCGGTTCAGGGCCAGGGTCAGCGTGGCAATCTCGTCGCACCCCTGAATAGGCAGGCGATACAGGCGCGTGCTGTCGCCACCTTCCTCAATCTCGCGGGCGGCACGGCTCAGTTCGCGCAACCCGCGGGTGAGCCGCTCGGCAGCCCGAACCGACAGCCGGTTCGCCAGGCCCAGGGTCAGCAGGCCGGCCACGACAAAACCCAGGGCCAGCAAACTCATCGACTGGTAGACCACCGTCGAATCGACGCCGATCTCGATACGGTAGCCCGTGAGACCACTGCCTTCGTCGAGTTCCAGCCTGATCGAATTCTGCTCGCCGGAGTTGTTGCCACTGCGCGCCACCTCACGCCCCTGCCCGTCGAGCAGGCGCACCCGGTGGTGCTTGGGCACATCGGCAAAGTAGCGGGCGAACAAGGCCGGCAGGTCGATTTCAACGCTGAGTGCGCCTTCCACCGAGCGGGTGGGCGCAAACACGATCGGGGCCGCAATCAGGAGCCGGGTGCTGCCGGCGTTGCTCCGAAGAGCCGCACTGCTCGACTTCTCGCCGATCATCACCCCCTCGATCAGCGGCTGGATCTCGTCTTCCAGCAGCTTGGCGCTGCCGACGGTGATCTGCGCGCGCCCCTTGTAATCGTGGATGCTGATTGCGGCGATGCGCGGTTCGGCTGCGACAAACTCGCGCAGGAAGGGCAGCAGGTAGGCGTCACGCCCTTCCGAATCGCCGATCGCGTTGGTCACCAGCGAACGCCGTGCCATCGAGTTGATGTCGCCGTTCAGCTCGCGCAGGGTTTGCTCCAGGCCATAGTGGCCCAGGGCCACCACGTTACGCAGCTCGGCCTCGATTTTCTGACTGAGCAGGTGGTGGATGATGCCGTAGGCCACGGCCCCCAGCGGCACGACGATGACCAGGGTGATCATCAGCGCCAGCGCCGAGAAGCGGTTGGCGAGGCTCTCGCCCAGCCACTCGGCAACCCTGCTGCGCAAGCGGGACATCGCTTTTCCAAACATGGCCTCAGCCCCCCGCGGACGTAATCCGGATGAGCCGCCCATCCGGGGTGTAGCGCGCCATGAACGGCTCGTCCGGGCCAAGGGCCTCGTGGCGGGTCGCGGTGAAGGCCGGTGCGTAGCGGCGGATCACGCCCTCGTAGGGCGGCAGGCTTTCAAGGGCCGTGCGCACGGCCGCCACATCGGTCGAAGCAGCGCGGTTGATCGCCCGCGCCACCAGGTGCAACAAGTCGTAGGCGTGCGCCAGGCCAACCACAGACGGAATGCGGGACGGATCGTCCTGTTTGAAAAGGACCATCGCCCGCTCCGCCAGGCTCCGCGCCAGGGCGTTGCGAGGCGTCTCGAACGAATAGGTCTGCACCACCGCAAAATCCAGCTCGTTGAGGGCTTTGCCGGCAAGGCGGGGCAAATCGCCACCGCTGACACCCCAGTGATTGGCAACCGGCACGCGCTCGCCGGCCGGAATGGCGGCCAGTTCCTTGACGAACAGCGCGCCATCGCGCTCATTGCACACCATCAGCAGGCCTTCCATGCCAAGCCGGCGCAGGCTGACGTACTGCTCCATGAAACTCTTCGCGCCACCCCAGGCAAACCACTCGACCCCCACCAGGGCCGCATCGCGGTTGCTGTCGAGCACGGTTCTCGCCGCGGCGGCACAGCTGCGGCCCCAGGCGCTGTTGGGCACCAGGATTCCGACCCGCCTGCAGTGCCGGGCAAGCAGGTGGCGCGTCATCGTGCGGATGGCCCAGCTGTCCTTGAGGGACAGACGGAACACGTTGTTGGGCTGGGCGCCGCTATCGACGATGGCATCCGCCGCGGACCAGGGATTGAACATCAGGATCCGGTTTCCGTTCGCAACCGGCACCTGCTCCAGCGCCACCGGGCTGAACTTGCCGACGAAAAAGCCCACCATGTCCTTCATCGTTGAAAATTCGATGGCGTTGTCGACCCCGCGCGCCGGCACGGTGCGGTTGTCGCGCACCACCAGTTCGAGCGGGCGGCCGCCCAGCACGCCGCCGGCCTTGTTGATATCGGCCAGCGCAAAATCCAGCCCGGCACGAATCGCCTCGTCGGAAGTGCTGGTCAGGTCGCGCAGCTCCGCGTCGAAACCGATCAGCACCGGTGCCGCTGCGGCACGGGCGCTGGCCGGCAGGGCCACGCCGGCCCCCAGGACGAGCGCGGACTGGATGAAGCGACGACGCTCAGACACGGCGTTTTTCATGGGAATCCCAAATAAACAGAAGGCTTGTGAGCGTGCTCAGACAGTTTCCCGGGCCTGCTGCTCGAGCAGGCTTTCCACCTTGTCGATCAGTTCCAGCGGGCTGAAGGGTTTGGTGAGATAAGCGTCGGCGCCCGCGTCGCGCCCGGCGTTGAGGTCGGCCTGCTGGCCGCGGGCGGTCAGCATCACCACCATCGTGCCGCCGGTTTCGCTGGCTTCCTTGATCTTCCGGCACACCTGAAAGCCATCCAGCTCGCCCGGCATCATCACGTCGAGCAGCACGATGTTCGGCCGCACCGCTCCCAGCATGCGCAGCCCGCTGACACCGTTCTCGGCTTCATGAACTTCAAAGTCGCCGAAATCCAGGGTCATGCGAATCAGCTTGCGGATGTCCGGCTGGTCCTCGACCACCAATACGATCGATTTCATTGTTCAGCTCCTTCGGATTTGCGCTTGTTTCGATTCATCAGTCGTGCCAGATCCTGCGCATAGCGCTGGGCCTGGGCGAGATCAAGAGCCTTGGCGTCGCCAGTCGGCGCACCGGTAGGCAATTCAATTGTGAAATCGGTCGTGCCCTTCTCAGTCGAAGCAAGGGTCAGGTTGCCACCGTGCATCTGCACGATCTGGCGGGCCAGGCCAAGGCCGAGCCCAAGACCCGGCGTGTCCTTGCGCTCGGCGTTGCGTCCCCGGTAGAGCACCTGGAACAGCCTTTCGCGCAGATGAATCGGCACGAGATCACCGTAGTTGCGCACCGAGATCAACAGGAAGTTGCCGTTCTGCTTGAAGCTCACCAGCACATTGGAACGCGCCGGCCCGTACTTGACGGCGTTGTCGAGCAGTTCGCCGAAGGCCCGCCCCAGCCAGGCACGGCTGCCATAAACAGGCGGCATCTCGTCGGCGGGGCGCTCCACCAGCAGCGACATGCCGCGCACATTGGCTGCCGGACGCAGCAGGTCCACGCAGCCGTTGATCCACTCGGGCACCGTAATGCGCTCGTCGTCGGCAATCGGCTCGCCACCGGTGATGCGCGCCAGATCGGCAAGGCGACGCAGGGTATCGAGCAGCTTGCGCCCTTCGCTCACCGCGTCGCGGGCCTCGTCAGCCAGGCCCGGCGCACGCTCGCCGATGGCGTTCATGCTGAGCAAGAGCGCATCCAGCCCCACCTGAAAGCGCTCAAGATTCGCACCGCACTCCCGCTCCACCATGCCCGACAGGTTGGCAATGGCGCTGGCGTAAAAATGCTCTTCGGTCAGGTTATGCAGGATCACCACGTAATCGGTACCCACCGGGCTGGCCAGCAGGTGGGCGCGAATCGTGTCGGCGGCGGCCACCAGGCAATCCGCACCAATCTCGATATCGGCCGCGTGCGGCACAGCAGCATGGCCGCCATTCACCACCTCGATCATCCGCAGCAGCGCCGGGTTGGGCATCGCGGCCCCGACCCGGCACGGAATCAGGCACAGGGCGGCTTCGTTCCCGAAACGCACGACGCCGTCCCTCCCGACGATGAAAATTCCGTCGCGAACAGTATGGAAGAGGCGCTTCATCATCGGGTTCATTGCAATACGGGCGAAAATTGACTTAGCTTATTCTATCGAAAATATTGTTTTTATCATTTTCTTCGTTTCTAATATTTATGTAAGAAATCGGCTTATTGCCCACAAAAACCGTGATTTCCGTCACAAATTCAGACACATACCCAATCGTCACCGCAGGCACACGCCCGGAATGCGTAAAGGCGAAGGGATTCCGTCGCCGCCAGCCATGTAAAACGCAGGCGCGGAAAATCGTCGAATCGGGGCTTGCAGGAAGGGCTGGATCTTCTTCAAGCGACGCGGGCAGCGGCCCGGAACGGCTTGCAGCTCCGCCCGTCACTCGTGGCGCAGCGCGTCGATGGGGTCGAGCTGCGCAGTGAAGCGCAGCGCGGCATTGGGCACCAGCAACACGTTCTCGCGGCTGGCGGTGACGACGGAGGCCGTCGCCGTCATGCCCGGCCTCAGGGCCAGGTCGTCGTTGCCCACGTGAGCACGGTTTTGTAGGTCGCCACGTTGTCAGTGATGGTCGAACCGAGGCCCACGCGCTGGATGGCGGCCGGGAAATTGCGCCCCGGCCACGCCGCCACGGCAAAACTGGCCGGCTGGCCGAGCTTCACCGTGCCCACGTCGGCTTCATCCACCTTCACCCGCAACTCCATGCGCGCGAGGTCTTCGGCCAGCATGAACAGCACCGGGATGGTCATCGCCTCCACCACCGCCTGCCCCGGCTCGACCTTGCG
This sequence comes from Zoogloea sp., assembly GCA_016720685.1. Classification (GTDB taxonomy): domain Bacteria; phylum Pseudomonadota; class Gammaproteobacteria; order Burkholderiales; family Rhodocyclaceae; genus Zoogloea. Next base: position 58,421 of record JADKKC010000022.1, on the reverse strand, counting down.
CATCAGTACCACACCATCTACCGGCGAACGGATCGTGCCCTTGGACAGCTTGGTCTGGTCGGTCTTGAGCACCGCCTCGGCCTGCACCGCCGCGGCGCGGGTGGCCGCCTCGCTTGCCAGTCACGTAAACAAAAAAAGGCGACCCGGAAGGATCGCCATTTTCTGTTTTTCGCGGCGTGCAGAAGCACGCTCGAAAAGCTGGCACTTAGCCGTTTACTGCGTCTTTCAGCTTGGAGCCGGCCGAGAACTTGGGCTGCTTGGAAGCCGCGATCTGGATTTCGGCACCGGTTTGCGGGTTGCGCCCCACGCGGGCCGCGCGCTCGCCAACCGAGAAGGTGCCGAAACCGACGAGGGTTACGCTTTCGCCCTTGCCGAGTGCTTCGGAGATGATTTCCATGACGCCGTCAACAGCACGGCCGGCATCGGCTTTGGTCAGACCACTCTTGCCAGCCAGCGCATCGATCAATTCAGTCTTGTTCATAGCTCTTTGTGTGTAATGAAAGAAATGGGTGGATACAGAGAAGCCGCCACAGGTGACGCCTGGTGCCAGCTGCACACCTCACCACCCGCAGGGCGCTAGCTTACATGGCTCTTTTCAGGATGTGCCACGAATATCTACGTTTTGTGCGGCTTTCCGCGCCGCAGCACTGCAAAAAACCGTGACTCAGCCGTCCGCCAACTCGCGCAAACGCTCCAGCGCCTCGTCGATGCGCTCCACCGCCACCACGCGCATTCCGGGGATGTCGTGCCTGGGTGCGTTGGCCTTGGGCACCAGCGCCAGCTTGAAGCCCAGCTTGGCCGACTCCTTGAGGCGCTCCTGCCCGCGGGGTGCGGGGCGGATTTCACCGGCCAGGCCCACCTCGCCGAACACCACCAGCTCCCGCGGCAGCGGGCGGTTGGTCAGCGAGGAGACGATGGCCAGCAGCACCGCGAGGTCGGCCGCCGGCTCGGCGATCTTGACGCCGCCCACTGCGTTCACGAACACGTCCTGATCGAAGCACACCACGCCGGCATGCCGGTGCAGCACCGCAAGCAGCATCGCCAGCCGGTTCTGCTCAAGGCCAACCGAGAGACGCCGCGGACTCGGGCTGTGGGCGCTATCGACGAGCGCCTGGATTTCGACCAGCAGCGGCCGGGTTCCCTCCTGCGTGACCAGCACGCACGAGCCGGACACCTGCTGGCCGTGCTGGGAGAGGAAGATCGCCGACGGGTTGCTGACCCCCTTGAGGCCCTTCTCGGTCATCGCGAACACGCCCAGCTCGTTCACGGCGCCAAAACGGTTCTTGAAGGCGCGCACCAGCCGGAAGCTGGAATGGGTGTCGCCCTCGAAATACAGCACCGTATCGACGATGTGCTCCAGCACCCGCGGGCCGGCCAGCGTGCCGTCCTTGGTGACGTGGCCGACCATGATCAGCGTGGTGCCGCTCTGCTTGGCAAAGCGGGTGAGCTGGGCCGCGCATTCGCGCACCTGGGCCACCGAGCCCGGCGCCGAGCTGAGCGCTTCGGAATAAACGGTCTGGATCGAGTCGATCACCGCCACGTCGGGCTTGACCTCGCGCAGGTTGCCGAGAATGCGCTCGAGGTTGATCTCGGGCAGCAACTGCAGGCCGTGGGCGTCGAGTTGCAGGCGCGATGCGCGCAGCGCCACCTGTTCGGCGGATTCCTCGCCGCTGACGTAGAGGGCTTTCAGGTGCCCCGAGAGCAGCGCCAGGGCCTGCAGCAGCAGCGTTGATTTGCCGATGCCCGGATCGCCACCGATCAGCACCACCCCGCCGGGCACCAGCCCGCCGCCCAGCACCCGGTCGAACTCCTCGATGCCGGTCGGCACGCGGGCGGATTCCTGCGGCTTGATGTCGGCCAGGGTCTGCAGGCGGCTGGTCTCGCCGGCCAGCGCGGCAAAGCGCTTGGCCACCGGCGCTTCCGGCTCGACGACCGATTCGATCAGGGTGTTCCAGGCATTGCAGTGGGGGCACTGGCCCTGCCAGCGGGGCGACTTGCCACCGCATTCGGAGCACACGTGCACCGTTCTGACTTTCGCCATCAGGCCGCATCTCCCCGCACGCCAACCGGCACGCGGGCTGCAAGGGCGCAGAACAATTCGTAGCTGATGGTGCCGGCGGCTGCGGCCACTTCGTCGGCGGCAAGGCCTTCGCCCCACAGCGTAACCGGCGAACCGATGCCGGCCTCCGGCAGGTGGGTGAGATCGCAGGCCAGCATGTCCATGGACACCCGGCCCAGCGTGCGCGTGCGCCGCCCGTCGACAAGGATGGGCGTGCCGGTGGGGGCATGACGCGGGTAACCGTCGGCATAGCCGCAGGCCACCACTCCGACCCGGGTCGGGCCGGTGGCTTCAAAGGTGCCGCCGTAACCCACCCGCTCGCCAACGGCAATGTCCTGCACGCCGATGATCTCGGTCGTCAGGCTCATCACCGGACGCAGGCCAATGGCTTCGGCGCTCAGCAGATCGGGCATCGGCGAAGCGCCGTAGAGCATGATGCCCGGCCGCACGATGTGACCAGTGGCCTCGGGAAAGCGCAGCAGCGCCGCCGAATTCGCGAGACACAGCGGCAGCTTGAGCCCGGCGGTGATCTGCCTGAACACATCCATCTGGGCGCCGATGCCGGTCTCGTCGTCAGCCTGGGCAAAATGCGTCATCAATGTAATGTCGCGCACCGCGGGCATTCCGCGGAGTTGCGCCAGCGCGGCAGGAAAGCGGTCGGCGCTAAAGCCCAGCCGGTTCATGCCGGAGTTGATCTTGAGAAGCACGTCGATCGGCCCGGCAAGCCGGGCCCGCTCGAGCATCGCCAGCTGGGCATCGCAGTGGATGGCCGGGGTGAGCTTGAGCGCAAGGATTTCAGCGATGTCGGCCGGCTCGAAGAAGCCTTCGAGCAGCGCAATCGGCTGGGTGATGCCGGCAGCGCGCAGCGCGCGGGCTTCGGCCAGATCGAGCAGCGCGAAACCATCGGCAACTTCGCCCAGGGCGCGCATCGCGCGGTCGAGACCGTGGCCGTAGGCGTTGGCCTTGACCACTGCGAAAGCCTTGGCGTGGCCGGCCCGGTTTTTAGCTAGAAGGTAATTGTGACGCAGGGCCTCGAGATCGATCGAGGCACGAATGGGACGGGGCATGGTGCGGAATTCAGTTTCTTTCAGACGACAAACGGGCGATTTCCTCGACGACGAAACCGGCAAAAGCGCTCACCAGCCGCGAGCGGAACTTGTCCTTGAGCAGGATGACTTCCAGCGGGGTGTAGAGCGGCGGCGCGAAGGGAACACCCACCAGCGCACCGCTGGCAACCTCGCTGCGGATCGCCGCACTCGAGGCCACGGCGATGCCGAAGCCCTGGGCGGCCATGTGCTTGACCGACGACAGGCTGCCGAGCTCGGCGGTCACGTTGAGATCTTCGAGCGGAATGCCGGCCGCGATGAAAAACTGGTCCACCAGATCGCGAATGCCATTGCCGGGTTCCCGGTGCAGCAGCGGGTAGCCCACCATCTGGTCGGCGCGCACGGATTTTTCGGCGGCCAGCGGATGGCCGGGGGCGACGATCAGCTTCAGTTCGTCCTGCCCGGCGGCAACCCGGTCGAGGGTCGGCTCTTCGGTGACGATCTCGATCAGGCCCACATCGAGATTACGATCCATGACGCGGCTCTCGATCAGATGGGAGTTTCCCACTGATACCCGCGGCACGACCAGCGGATAGCGCCGCTTGAAGCCCTCGAGCAGGCAGGGCAGCCAGTAGCCGGCAATGGTGGTGCTGGAGCCCAGGTGGAGGATGCCCGACAGTTCGCCGGTCAGCTCGGACACCCGGGATTCGAGTTCCTCGCTCAGCCCGAGGATGCGCTCGGCGTAGGCCATGACCATGTCGCCAGCCGCGGTGAGCGTCACGCGACCGTGGCCCCGGTCGAACAGGCGGGTGTTGAATTGTTCTTCCAGTTGCTTGATCTGGAAGGTCACGGCCGGCTGGGTCATGAACAGCGCCTCAGCGGCACGGGTGAAGGATCCGTGCCGGGCAACGGCGTGAAAAACCTGGAGGCGGCGATCAGCCATCGTTCATAAATCCGGTTTATGCATAGTGCTATTGGAGCACAACATTGATCTTGTCGCCAGAAGCCTTCATAGCCTTCGTGGTATAAAGCGCGCACCGTAAATTCACCGAGCTTCCGTCTCCCAGCGATGCCCTTCGGTTTCTACATGATCATGGCGGCGCAGTTTTTCTCTGCGCTGGCCGACAACGCCCTGTTGATCGCATCCATCTACGTACTCCGGGAGATGCAGTCGCCCCAGGAATACGAGCCGCTCCTCAAGCTGTTCTTTACGCTGTCGTACGTGCTGCTGGCGGCTTTTGTGGGTGCCTTTGCCGACTCGATGCCCAAGTGGCGGGTCATGCTGATCAGCAACGGCATCAAGATCGCCGGGTGCTCGCTGATGTTCGTCGGGCTGCATCCGCTGGCGGCCTACGCCGTCGTCGGGCTGGGTGCGGCGGCCTATTCCCCGGCCAAGTACGGCATCCTCACCGAATACCTGCCGTCCCGCCTGCTGGTGGTTGCCAACGGCTGGATCGAAGGCCTGACGGTCGGCGCGATCATCCTCGGCACCCTCGTCGGCGGCCTGCTGATCAAGCCCGCCATCGCCCAGTCCCTGCTGGGTTTCGATTTTCCGCTGATCGAAACCGGCATCGACACGGTGCCCGAAATGGCCCTCTGCGTGGTCGGCGTGCTTTACATCCTGGCGGCACTGTTCAACCTCAAGGTGCCGGATACCGGCGTCGATCACAAGGCGCTCAAGTCCAACCCGATCTACCTGCTGCACGACTTCAGCCACTGCCTCAAGCTGCTGTGGCGCGACAAGCTGGGCCAGATCTCGCTGGCCACCACCACCCTGTTCTGGGGTGCCGGCGCCACGCTGCAGTTCATCGTGATCAAGTGGGCCGAGCAGGCCCTGCACCTCGATCTGTCCAAGGCTTCGATGCTGCAGGGCGTGGTGGCCATCGGGGTGGCCATCGGCGCCGTCCTGGCAGCCCGGATGGTGACGATGAAGTCTTCGGTGAGTGATTCCGCTCGGCATCGCGATGGGTGTCATCGTGAACGTGATGATCTTCGTCACCGACATGGGTGTGGCGATGGCGCTGATGGTGCTGATCGGCGGCCTTTCCGGCTTCTTCGTCGTACCGATGAATGCCCTGCTCCAGCACCGTGGCCACATCCTGATGGGTGCCGGGCACTCGATCGCCGTGCAGAACTTCAACGAAAACATCTCCATCCTGGTCATGACCGGCATCTACGCGCTGCTGATCCGCGCGGACGTGTCGATCAACACCGTCGTGATCGCCTTCGGCCTGTTCGTGGCCGGCACCATGTACATGGTCAAGCGCAAGCACGCAGCCAACCAGCGCGAATTCGACTCTGTCGCGTCGCTGGAGGACTCCCACCATTAGGCGCCGGGCGCGGGCACCGTTCCCCGCCCTGCGCTCTTTGCCCGACTCCCTGCCTTATTCCGTGCCGTCCAGCAGCCGGTGGGTTTCGGCGTGACGGTACATGTCGAGAACGCTGGCGAGGCCGGTTTTCTGGCGGACCAACGTCTGGTAATTGGCCACCGTCTTGGCGCTGAGAAAGAGCCGCGCGGCAATCTGCTCCACCGTCCGCCCAGCCGCCAGCAAGCGAAAAATCTCGAACTCCCGGGGTGACAAGGCCAGGTGCGCGGCCTCGCCGGCATCGGCCACCAGCGCCGAGGCCACATCCGGCGACAGCGGGCGCTCGCCGCGGGCGGCCTTGCGCACCGCGTCGATCAGCGCATCGGGCTCGCTGCTCTTGGTGAGATAGCCGTCCGCGCCAGCCTGCAGGGCCTGGCCGACCATTGCCGGGCTGTCGTGCATCGAGAACACCAGCACCCGCAGCCCGGGCTGGCGGGCCTTCACGCGGACCAGGGTTTCCAGCCCGCCGCGGCCCGGCATCGACAGATCGAGCACCAGCACGTCGGCCTCGTGGCTGGCAAACCAGGCGCAGGCCGCATCGCTGTCGCCAAAATCGGCCACCACCTCCATGTCGTCCTCAAGTTCGAGCAGGCGCCGATAGCCGGTGCGCACCACCGCGTGATCGTCCGCCAGCACGACGCGCAGGCGGCCGCTCATGGTGCGCCCTCCGTGGCCAGCGGCAGGCTGGCGGCAAGGCACAGGGACTCGCTGGCAAGCTCCCAGCGCAGCACCGCGGGGTCGTCATCCGCAACGCGCACGGAGAGACTTACCGGGCGAGTGAGGGCCTGGCGGGCAATGTGCTGGAGCGCTTCATGGATCATGCGGCAAAGGGTCAGGCTGAGGTCACGGGGCAGGACAAGATGAGGCGGCCGGATTTCAAGCCGGCAGCGGGCCGACTGGCGGGAGGAATCCTGCCAGCTTTTCAGCAGTTCGTGGAGCTGCGGCTGCAGCGCCTGGGCGGCCTCCTCGGGCAGCGGCGCCGGATGCAGCAGCGCGTGAAGGCTGCGGGCGATCTGCGCGCCCTGGATTTCCACATCCCGCGCGGCGGCGTGCAGATCCGGCCGGGCGGCGGTCTGGCGCAGCAGAAAGGCATTGTTGGCGCGCAGCGCGGTCAGCGCCTGGCCGATTTCCTCGTGCAAGGCAGACGTCACACGACGGCGTTCGTCGTCTTCGAAGCCGCTCATGTCCATGCTCGCCCTCCGCTCACAGGCTGTAGCGCAGGCCCACCCAGAAGGTACGCGGCGCGCCCGGTGCGTAGAAGGTCGAGCCGACCTGCGGATAATCGCCTCCCACCTGCCCGAAAGGCCGTGTCACCACGCTGCCGCCGGCCGAAAAGGCCGTCGAGCCGAGTTGCGCCGCGCTTGCGTACTGGCGGTCGAACAGGTTGTTGATCTGCCCGAAAAGCTGCAGCCCGCGGCTCATGTCGTAGCGCGCACCGAGGTTCATCAGCGCGTAGCCCGCGGAGCGGCCCGGGCCCAGGTAGGTGCTGCCGTCGGCCTGGTGCTGGTTGTTCTCGTTGCCGCGGGCAAAGGCGCCGGACACCGCGATCATGTCGGCACCCAGTGACAGCGCCGGCGTGAGGCGGTAGTCGGCCGAGGCCTTGACGAGGTGGCGCGGAATCAGCGGAATACGGTTGCCCGGGTGGATCGCGATGCTGCCCTCTAGGCCGGCGCCGGCGCTGTTGGTGCTGTTGCCGGCCCCGCCCACGCTCTCGACCGAGCGATAGGTCGCGTCGATGAACGTGTAGTTGAGCGCCAGGCTGAGGGCCCCGATGGCGGTGCTGGCACCGGCCTCCACGCCCTGCCGGCGGGTCTTGCCGAAGTTCTTGAAATAGCCGTAGCCAAGCTGGTCATCCGCCACAAAAAGAATGTCGTCGTGGTTCTCGGCGCGGAACAGGCCCAGGTTCCAGCGGGTCACGCTGCTCGCCTGGCCGCGCAGGCCGAAGTCCCAGGTCTTGGTCACAACCTGCTTGAGCGGCGGATCGCCGGCCATGGCGTTGGGCAGCTTGCAGGGGTTGTCCGGGTTGGCGCAGCCAAGCTCGATGGCCGTGGGGGTGCGGCTGCCTTCGCTGTAACCGGCGTAGGCATTCCAGGCGCGGGACGGCGTGTAGGTAAGGCCGACGGCCGGGTTGAAGCGCTGGAAGCGGTGATCGCCGTCGAGCGAATCGGCCCCGCCGCCGGGATTGAGCTGGTCGCGATTGCTCACCGTGCTGCGGTTATAGCGACCGGAAAGGGTGGCGTGCCAGCGCTCGCTGAGCGACAGCGTGTCGGTGGCAAAAAGGCTCCAGGTGCGGGTGCGGCCGCCAAGGCTCACCCGTGAGTCGAGGCTGGTTTCACCGGGATCGGCGCTCTGGGAGCCATCCGCCCAGGCCGCCACCGGGGTCACGCTGCGGTCAGCATTGATGTAGCCGTACTGACCGGACTGCTGAAAGTGGATCTGGCTCTGGTCATAGCCGGCGCCGGCTATGAAGAGGTTCTTGCGCCCGGCCAGCTCGCCGGAAAAACTCGCCTGGCCGGAAAAGCCCAGGTTTTCCTGGCTGCTGCGGCTGCGGTTGATGAGGCCGGTGCACTTCTCGTTGGGCTGGTCGGCCGCCAGGGCGTTGGCGATGCAGGCCGCCGACGGAAACGGCGTGCCGGCAGCGGTTTCGCCGGGCAGGTAAACGTTCTGTTCGAGCGAAGCCTCGTTCAGGTCGCCGTTGTGGGTGGCCGTGTTGATCTTGCGGTAATAGACGTTGCCGGAAATCATCAGCGCGTCGCTCAGGCTGTGCTTGCCGGTGAGGTTCACAAAAAGCGAGCGGTTCTGCGTGATGTCCGGCTGGGTATAGATGCTGCTGTAGTCGCGGGCCAGCAGACGGCGCTCCTGAAGGCCGTTGCCATTGAGCCTGTTGTCGGCGTAGGCCAGCGTCAGGTCCAGGTCGGTGCGGGCGTCCTGCCAGCCTAGCTTGCCAAAAAACTGGCGCACGTCGGAGGGCGAGTTGGTGCGCCAGCCGCTGTCGCGAAACAGGTTGCCGGCCACGAACCATTCCAGCCCCTTGTCGTTGAAACCGCCGTGCTCCAGCTCCAGCGAACGGCGGCTGTTCGAGCCGCCCGTCACCTGCACCGAACTCCCCGGATGGCTGCGCCCTTCCTTGGTCTGGATGGCCAGCGCGCCGCCCAGGGTGTTGAGGCCGAACAGCGGGTTGGAGCCGGGCATCAGGTTCATTGAGGCGATCGCCGCCTTCGGAATCAGATCCCAGCTCACCACGTCGCCAAACGGCTGGTTGATGCGCACGCCGTCGAAATACACCGACAGGCCCTGGGGCGTGCCCAGCAGCGGCGAGGCCGTGTAGCCGCGGTAATTCACGTCCATCTGGAAAGGGTTGCCCTGCACCTCGTTCACATGCACGCCACCCAGCCGGCGGTTCATGAAGGCCGACACATCCAGCGCGCCGCTGCCATCGATATCCCCGGCCGTGGCCGACTGCACCGGTGCGGCAATCTGCCCAAGGGGCAGCTCCAGCCCCGGCAACGGCGTCTGGCCGATCACCGTGACCGTCGGAGCGACGGTTGCAGGCTCGTCGACGGCCTGGGCAGGCAGCGCAAAACACAGGGCAAGCGCCGAAACCAGCGGGTGAAGGGGCGGCAGCGGACGGGTTGGGTGCAGCATGATCGAAGTCTCCGTTATCGTATTTTTTGCAGAGACTACCGGCGCGCTGCCCGGCACACCATGGGAGAAACTCCCGACCCGCAACGGGCGCAGCGGCTTGGTCCCTTCCGGGCTCGCCCGGTATGATCGACGCCCCTTCCCCTTCCCGCTCCGCCGACCGGACGAAACGCCATGCACGCCATCATCGAGCCCACCGCCACCGACCTCTACTGCCACCTCGACGGCGCCCCCGACGAACTGCGGCTCGACAGCGCCGACGCCCTGCGCCGCCTGCAGGCCTGGACCGTCCGCTGCCGGGAGGCCGCCCGTGCCAACAACGACGACGCGCTGCTCGCCATCGGCCGCGAAATCTTCGCCTGGCTCAACATCCCGACCTGGATCAGCACCTGGGCCCGCAGCGAAGGCCCGCAGCGCCTCGAGATTCGTGCCGCCAACCCGGACGAACCCCTCGCCGCCGCCCTCCTCGCCTGCCCGTGGGAACTCCTCGCCGACGTGCAGGGCTTCATCGCCGCCGATCCGGCGCGTCCCTTCGAGATTGTCCGCGTACGTGGCGAAGCCTCGGCCGAAGACATCGAAGCGGCCACCGGCGCCGTTGCCCGACGTGGCTTTGCCGAAAACCTGCTGGCCGAAAACAAGCTCGACGAAGCCCTCGAGATCCTGGGCAAGGAAGTGCTGACCGTGTTCGAGCGCCTCGACGACAACCGCGAAAAAGCCATCACCCAGGGCCGCATCGCCGACGTCTTGTTTGCCCAGGGCAAGCTCGACGAAGCCATGGCCATGCAAACCGAGCGCCTGCCGGCCGTCACCGCCCTGGGCGATCACGAAGGCCTGGCCCACATCCGCTACTCCATGGCCAACATCCGCCTCGCCCGTGGCGAACACGAAAGCGGCAACCTGCAGCAGATCTACGAAGAGCTCGCCGAAGCTTTCCACCTGAGCTGCCAGTACGGCCAGCCCGACGCCATCGGCGGCATCGGCCTGCTGCTTGTCCAGGTGCTTGCCATGGGCGGCCTGCGCGACGAAGCCCTCGAAACCCTCAACACCGCCGAAGACGCCTTCACCACCCTGCGCGACCTCGACGGCATCGGCCAGGTGCGCGAACTGCGCGAAGCGCTGGGGGCCTGACCTGACGACAAACCCGCAACAATCCGGCATGGCTTGTTGCGGGTTTTGAAACGACACGGCAGTTTCTGCACGGGCCAGCATCCAGCCGGTGGGTGCAGTGAACTTGGCTGCAGGTCGTCCTTTGAGAAGGCTTCCCGGCCTCAGCCAGGCTGAAACCACGGCCCTTTTCTCTTTTCCCTTCCCATTTTTCCCGCCGGAACGGCCCGCCTTCGCTTGACCTTCCCGGACTTCATCCATAAAATGCGAATCATTCTTATTTGCGTTAATCTGATTCACGCCTGAACCAAGGCCTGAATCAGCGCCGTGTCCGCCCATCACGCGAACACGCAATCGCAAACCCCAGCCAGCCAGCACTGCCCGTCGGCATGTCGCAAGCCAGCCAGGAAACGTCCTTTTCTGGAGATCGACATGACTGCCGCCCCGCTGGCGTTCGCGCCGCCCGACGCCCTCGCGTTGCCGGCTCCGTTTCTCGCCATGCCGCGCACCGCGCCCGCGTCCACCGTCCGCCGCAACGGCCTTGGCCTTGGCGTGGCGGTGCTGCTGCACGCTGCGCTGCTGGCAGCGTTGGTGGTCGGGATGAGCGAGATGCCGGCACCGATCACCCCGCCACAGCCCTATCTCACGGTCAGCCTCATCACGCCGGACGCGCCGGCCCCCGCGCCGCAGCCCGCCCCCAAGGCCAGGCCCGAAGTGCGGGAAAAAACGCCGACCCCAAAAGCCCAGCCCCGGCCCGCGCCCCAGCCCCGCGCAGCCGACAAGCCGACCCTCACCTCGGCCGCCATCGCCACCAACCCGGTTGAAAGCAGCGCCCCCGCAGCCGCCCCGGCCCCGGTAGCCACGGCGCCCCCGCAAAGGAAGCGCCCGCCGCCCCGGTGGCCATCACGGCACCGCGTTTCGACGCCGCCTACCTGGCCAATCCTGCCCCGCCCTACCCCAGCGCCTCGAAGCGCATGGGCGAGGAAGGCCGCGTGCTGCTGCGCGTGCAGGTGGGCGTCGACGGCCGGCCCACCGAGGTCAGCATCGCCAGGAGCAGCGGTTTTTCGCGGCTCGACGACATCGCCCGCGAAACCGTGCTGCGCAGCTGGCGCTTCGTGCCGGCGCGCCAGGGCGATCAGCCGGTTGCCGGCGCCGTCAAGGTACCCATCGATTTCACTCTTACTTCCGCATCCTGAAAGGCAAAGCCCATGAACGATTCCACTTTCAGCCTGGCCCGCATCTGGGCCCAGGGCGACGGCGTCTCCCACGCCGTGGCCATCATGCTCATCCTCATGTCGCTGGCGTCCTGGTCGGTGATCGTCGTCAAGGCCTGGAACCTGCTGCAACTGCGCCGCATGAGCGCCGGCTCAAAGCAGTTCTGGCACGCTACCAGCTTCGACGCGGGCCTCGCCGCCCTCGCCCCGGCCGGCACCGACAATCCGTTTCGCGAACTGGCCAGCCGCGGCACCGAGGCAGTGAGCCACCACACCAGCCACCGGGACGAACTCCACGGCGTGCTCGGCCTCAATGACTGGATCACCAGCAATCTGCGCCAGTCCATCGACGACACCACCGGCCGCCTGCAATCCGGCATGGCGATCCTCGCCTCGGTGGGCAGCACCGCGCCCTTCATCGGCTTGTTCGGCACCGTGTGGGGCATCTACCACGCGCTGATCGGCATCGGCGCAGCCGGCCAGGCCACCCTCGACAAGGTGGCCGGCCCGGTGGGCGAATCGCTGGTGATGACCGCCGCCGGCCTCGCCGTGGCGATTCCGGCGGTGCTGGGCTACAACGCGCTGGTGCGCGGCAACAAGGAAATCCTGGCCAGTCTCAAGCACTTTGCCCACGACCTGCACGCCTACCTCGTCACCGGCGGCAAGGTGCGCAAGACCGCATCCAGCGTGCATCCGCTGCCGGCCCGAAAGGAAGCGCGATGAGCTTTCACACCGATCTGGACGACGACGGCGAGGTGATGTCGGAGATCAACATGACGCCGCTGGTGGACGTGATGCTGGTGCTGCTGATCATCTTCATCATCACCGTGCCGGTGATCAACCACGCGGTAAAGCTGGATTTGCCCCAAGCCAGCAGCCAGGCTTTAGAGATCAAGCCGGAGAAAGTCCAGCTGGCCATCAAGGCCGACGGCGCGCTCAGCTGGAACGGCGAAACCCTGCCCTCCGAAGCGCTCGAAGACCGCCTCGCCACCGCGGCAAGCCGCCAGCCCCAGCCGGAACTGCACCTGCAAGTGGATCGCCATGCCGAGTACGACCACGTGGCGCAGCTGCTGTCGTCAGCCAGCCGGCACGGGTTGGGCAAGGTGGCCTTCGTGACGGAACCGGGCAGGTAGCGGCCGGTTTCAGCCCTTGCAGCCCAAAAAGCACCGGGCCATTTGCGCAAACGCGGCCTCGGGCTCATGCCTGACGACGATGGGCATGGAGCACACCCGTGCCATTCGACTGGCCCGCAGCAAAAAGAAACCCTACCGACCGCAGTGCGGGAGGTAGGGTTTTTGTTTGACTTGCCGGGTCTGGCCCGGCCGGGCTGCCGCCCGTGACCGCTCAGCGATCAGCCGTAAGCTGGGCGATGAAAGCCGCTTCCTTTTCGGCGGGGAAGGCATGCTCGGCAAGCACACGCTGCACGGCACGCGGATCGCTGCTCTTGCCTGCCACCGAAAACTCGATACCGAGCGTACGACCGTTGGCGGCCAGGGTCATGAATGCCGTTCTCCAGCGCTGGGATTCAGCCAGCCGCTCACGCACTTCACTCTCGTTGCGGATCACTACGCCTGCGGCTTTGAGGGAATCCAGAAACTCTGCGTAGGACTCGTTGTAATAACTGCCCATCGACTTCTCCTGTGAAAACCGGTGATCGCTCACCTGTACAGCCTTAACGCAGGGCTTCGCCCGGTGGATGACACGAATTTCAGAAATTTCGGGATTTTTTTCAATCGCCGAAAAACGCTCAAAGATGGAAGCGGGCGAGCGCGATGTGGAAGTGAGCCGCACGGACAGCGCCTGCAAACTGTTAGCCGTATTGCGCGCTGCACTCGATGCGGCAAAGGCCTTTCCTGAATCAGCCCTCTTTTCAATCGGCGAGGTGCGCCAGGATGGGATTGAGCATGGCTGCGCCAAGGCGCTTGCTGCGCTCGCCGTTCCAGCCGGTGAGGCCGTCGGGCAGATTGGCGTTGTCCTTGAAGGGCATTTCCAGCGTGATCGAAACACAGCCAAAGCGGTGCGCCACCCATTTGGAGGCGAGGGTCAGGAGTTCATCCTTGAAGCGGCCGGAGAGATAACCATGCTCGGTCTGGAAGTCCGGGCTGGCGGCCTGGAAGACCTCGACGAAACGGGCCTGGCGGGCGCGCTGCGCATCCGAAAAACCGGGCACTTCCTCGGCCGTGGAAAAGAACACGTAGGGCAGTGCTTCGTCGCCGTGGATGTCGAGAAAGAGATCGACCCCGCTCTCCTCCATGGCCTGCCTCACCAGCAGCACTTCGGGGCTGCGGGCCAGCGTGGGCTCGCGCCATTCGCGGTTGAGGTTGGCTCCTGCGGCGTTGGTGCGCAGGTTGCCGCGGATGGCGCCGTCCGGGTTCATGTTGGGCACAAGGTAGAGCACGGCTTTTTCGCGGATGCGGCGGGCTACCGGATCGGCGCCGTCGAGCAGGCGTTCGAGCAGCCCTTCGACAAACCATTCGGCCATGCTCTCGCCCGGATGCTGGCGCGCAATGATCCAGATCGGCAGCTTGCCGGGCATGGGGCGGCCGATGGTGACGAGATCGAGATCACGCCCGTCCACGGTGGCACCGAGATTGCTGACGCTGGCGTAAGGCGACATTTCCACGCGGCCGAGCAGATCGAGGTGGCGCTCGTGGGAGTACGGCTCGAAGTAGGCGTAATAGATGCTGTTGCGCTCGGGCGTGTGTTCGACGATCAGCTGGCCGTTTTCAAAGCGGGTTTCGCCGATGCGGAACCAGTTGCGGCGATCGTACGAAGCCGCGCAGCGGTAGCCCGGCCATCCGTCCGGATAGGCGGCCTCGGCGGCGTTCTCGAAGACCAGCCGCACGGCCTGCCCCGCCGCGCCGTGAAGGCGGAAGTGGAACCACTGGCGAAAGGCCGCGTCGCCGCCCACGCCCTGGTCGGCCCGCAGGCGCAGGCGGATGTCGTCGGGCTTGTCGATGGAGAGCACCTCGATGGCGCCGGAGTCGAAGTTGCTGCTGATGCGGAGGGTCATGGCAAATCAGGTGATGAGGTGGGTCACGGCGTAGAGCGCCACGCCGATAAGGCCGCCTACGACGGTGCCGTTCAAGCGGATGAACTGCAGGTCGCGGCCAACGCTGTGTTCGATCTCGCGCACGAGGTCTTCGTCGTTCCAGGCGCGCATGGTGCTGGCAATGTGGCGCGAGAGTCCGTCGCGCAGTTCGGGGGCAAGGCTTTCGACGGTGTGCTCGATGTGCTCATTGACCGAATCGCGCAGGGCCGGGTTGCCGGCCATGCTGACGCCAATGGCCGCGGCGGCCGACGCGATCTTGCGGCGCACACGGGAATCAGGGCGGCCCATGTCGCGGGCGAGCCAGTCGCGCAGTTCGTCCCACAACTCGTGCAGGTAGGCCGCAACGCCGGGGTGGGCGAGGAAATCGCGCTTGACCTGCTCGATGCGCAGCCGGAAGGCCTCGTCGTGCTTGAGGCGTTCGATGTAGCCGGCAACCAGTTCGTTGAAGGCGGCGCGGCGCGGGTGCTGCGGGTCGCGGGCCACCTCGTCGAGCAGGCCATTGACGCCGGCCACGATGCCCACCGAAACCTTCTCGCCCAGCTCGGCCGGGTTGATGCCGACGAGGCCCAGCATGGAAACGACCTTGGGATATTCCTTGCTCGCCACGTCCACGATCATGCCGGCAAAACCTTCCTTCACGGTGGGTCGTCAAGCCACGCGGCGAGCTTGCGTAGGCCTTCGTCCAGCAGGGCCTGGTGGCGGCCGTCCTCGGTAAGCACGTCCATGATGCGGCCCACGCCACCGGCCAGATCGAGCGTGCCGGCACGCCGCCGCAGGGCGTGGAGGACGAGCCGCCGAACCCGCTTGTCATCCATGAAATCGAGGGATTCGGCCAGCAGCACGGCGAGCCGGTCGGCCAGCAGGCGGGCATTATTCTCGTCCTGCAGCCAGGCCGCGATGCGGTCGGCAGGCTGGGCCGCGCGCAGGCGGGCAACAAGCGACTGGGTGTCGAGAAAGCGATCGCGGATGAAGATCGCCAGGTTGTCGGCCAGCCTTGCCTTGTTGCGCGGCAGGATCGCCGTGTGCGGAATCGGCAGGCCGAGGGGGCGCCGGAACAGCGCGACCACCGCAAACCAGTCGGCCAGCGCGCCGATCATCGCCGCCTCGGCAAAGGCCGCCACCCAGGGCCAGCCTTCAAGCCGGGCAACGACGAAGAGGACGGTCACGGCCACGAACAAAACCGTGGCGATGAGTTTCATGCGGGCCAGTGCGGCCACTTTTTCGGGTGTTGCCATTTTTCCTGACCCTATAACTTAGAAGCGGCAGTTGGACGCGCCCTGTGCCAGCGGGTGCGTAGCGTAGTCACCCAACGGGTAAGCGCCGAACGGAGGGGAAAAAAGTATCTTCATGCGGTTCTCCAGGATGGACGAAAGCGGTCAACTGCCGTTTCTAGGTTTAATCCTGCCGGCGCCGGAAAACCCAGCGCGCATCGTCGGAGGCTTCCGGCGCGAAGGCGTAGCCGTCCGCGTCGAAACCCTTGAGTTGCTCGATGTCTTCAATGCCGCGGGTGATGGCGTAGCGGGCCATCAGGCCGCGGGCGCGCTTGGCGTAGAAGCTGATGATCTTGTAGCGGCCGGCCTTCCAGTCCTCGAAACCCACGTTGAGCAGCCGGCCCTTGAGCTTGGCCGCCTTGACCGACTTGAAGTATTCCTCGGACGCGAGATTCACCAGCACGGCCTCGCGGCCGGCATCCTGCTCGTCCACCAGCAGGCGGTTGAGGGCCTCGGTCTGGGTCATGCCCCAGAAGGCGTAGAGGTCCTTGCCCCGGCTGTTCTTGAAGCGGGTACCCATCTCCAGGCGATACGCCTGCATCAGATCCAGCGGGCGCAGCAGGCCGTAAAGACCCGACAGGATGCGCAGCCGGGCGTGGGCAAAATCGAGCTGGGCTTCGGTGAGGGTCCTGGCGTCGAGCCCGTCGTACACGTCGCCATTGAAGGCCAGCACCGCCGGCCGGGCGTTGGCGGGCGAAAAGGGCCGCGACCATTCGCTGTAGCGGGCCACGTTGAGGGCGGCCAGCGGGTCGGAAAGATCCATCAGCCCGGCCACTTCGGCGTGCGACAAATCGCGCAGGCCGGCGATGAGTTCGGCTGCGTCGTCGAGGTATTCGGGCTGGGTGAAACGGGTGGTGGCGAGCGGCGTCTCGTAATCGAGGGCCTTGGCGGGTGACAGCACGAAAATCATGAGGCGGGCGGAATGTGATGAAGGGAAAAAAATCAGGGCAGCGGTTCGAGATGGGTGGTGACTTCGATACCGGGCAAGGCAGTGGCAAGGGCGGCCTCGATCTCGTCGAGCAGCGCGTGACTGGCGCTTACGCTCCACTCGCCGGGCACCAGCACGACCACCTGCAAAAAGGATGATGAACCTGCGCGACGGGTACGCAGCCCGGTAAAGGCAACGCCGCGGGCGTGGAAGGATTCGAGCACCGCGCGCGCGCGGACCTGCTGCTGGCCGTCAAGGCTGCGGTCCATCAGGCCATCCACCGATTCGCGCAACAGGTGCCAGGCCTCGCGGGTAATGTTGAGGCCGACGGCGATGGCGATGATCGGGTCGAGGGGCAGCCAGCCGGTCAGCGCAACCAGCGCCACGCCGGCGATGACGCCGAACGATGTCCACACGTCGGTCATCAGGTGGCGGGAGTCGGCGGTGAGGGCGATGGAGTTGAAACGCTCGCCGGCCTGTCCAAGCACCCGCGCCACAACGAAGTTGATGCTCGTGGCGGCCGCCGACCACGCCAGGCCCCAGCCGGGCGATTCGATCGGCTGCGGTGCGGCAAGCCGTTCGGCGGCCGCCCAGATGATGGCGAATGCGGCGCCAAGGATGAGGATGCCTTCGAAGCCGCTGGAAAAATACTCGGCCTTGCCATGCCCGAAGGGGTGGCCGCGATCGGCCGGCTCGCGGGTGACGAGGATCATCCACAGGGCGAAGGACGCGCCCGCCAGGTTGACGAAGGATTCCAGCGCGTCCGAGAGCAGCCCGACCGACCCGGTGACCCACCAGGCCAGGGTCTTGAGAGCGATCGTCGCCACGGCCGCAGCAATGGACAGCCAGGCGAAGTGATGCCGCTCGAGGCGGGACATGTCGATCAAGGCTCAGCCGCGCTCCACGTCGGTTACGCCCTTTACCTCATGCACGAGGGCGACCGCCCGCTGGATCTGCTGTACACCCTGCACCTCGAGGGTAAAGCGCATCCGCGCGGCGCCCTTGCGGCTCAGGGTATTGACCGCGATCACGTTGAGTTTTTCGCGGGACAACACTTCGGAGATGTCACGCAGCAGGCCCTGGCGATCCATCGCGTGCACCAGCAGGTCTACCGCGAAGACTGCATCCTTCGGCGCACCGGCCCCGCCACCCCACTCGGCGCTGACCAGGCGCTCCGGGTGGCGTTTGACAAGGGCCTGGAAATCCCGGCATTCGACACGGTGGATCGACACCCCGCGCCCGCGGGTGACGTAGCCCTGGATGGCGTCGGGCGGCGCCGGCTTGCAGCAGCGGCCGAGAGAGGTCATCAGCTTGCCGACACCGACGATCAGGATGGTGTCGCCCGCGTCCCCGGAGTGGCTGCGGCCGATGAGCACTTCGGGTGCAGCCGGCGCAGCGGCCTCGGATTCGGCGCCGCGCAGGGCGATCTGGATCGAGCGCGGCCCGACTTCGCCACGGCCGGCGGCGATGAACAGCGCTTCGGCGTTCTTGAAGCCCAGGCGCACCGCCAGCTCGTCGATGTTGGCCTGGCCGTGCCCTTCGCGCTGGATCTCCTTGACCAGCACGGCGCGCCCGCGCGCCAGCATTTCCTCTTCTTCGAGGGCGCTGAAATACTGCTTGATCTTCTGCCGCGCCCGCGGCGTGCCAAGGTAGCCCTGCTGCGGGTTGAGCCAGTCGCGGGACGGCCCGCCCTCTTTGGTGGACATGATCTCCACCGTCTGGCCGTTTTCAAGGGGCGTGTTGAGGCTGACCAGCTGGCCATTGACCTTGGCGCCACGGCAGCGGTGGCCCAGATCGGTGTGCACCCGGTAGGCGAAGTCGATGGGCGTGGCACCCTGGGGCATGTCGATGACGCGGCCCTGGGGCGTCAGCACGTAGATCGTGTCATCCAGCGAGGCACGCTTGAACTGCTCCAGCCACTGGGCCGAGTCGGTCACCTCGTCGCGCCACGACAGCAGGCTGCGCAAAAGGGCGATCTTCTCGTCGTAATCGCTGGCCGCCCCGCCGCCGCTGCCTTCCTTGTAGCGCCAGTGGGCGGCCACGCCGAGTTCGGCATGGTTGTGCATGCCGTGGGTACGGATCTGAACTTCGAGGGCGCGGCCGTCCGCGGCATACACGGCCGTGTGCAACGACTGGTAGTTGTTGCCCTTGGGCATCGAGATGTAGTCGTCGAACTCCTTGGGAATCGGCGTCCAGATCTGGTGCACGATACCCAGCACGGCGTAGCAATCCTTTACTTCATCGACAAGCACGCGCAGCGCCCGCACGTCGAAGATCTGCGAGAAATCCAGGCGTTTGGCGCGCATCTTGTTGTAGATGCTGTAGATGTGCTTGGGCCGGCCATACACGTCGGCCTTGACGCCGATCGCCGCCACCTCGTTTTTGAGGCGCTCGACCGCCTCGACGATGAACTGCTCGCGCTCGACCCGCCGCTCGTCGAGCATGCGGGCGATGCGCTTGTAGGTATCCGGCTCGAGAAAACGGAAGGACAGATCCTCGACTTCCCACTTGAGCTGCCAGATGCCCAGCCGGTTGGCCAGCGGCGCGTAGATGTCGAGGCTTTCGCGGGCAACGGCGTCGCGGGTCTTGCCGGGGTGATCGGTGAAGTAACGCAGCGTTTGCGTACGCGAGGCCACACGCAGCAACACCACGCGGATATCCTCGACCATCGCCAGCAACATCTTGCGCAGCACCTCGCTCTGGGCGCGGATCTCGGGGGCGGTGGCGGTGGTGGTGGTGCGGGTGATGACGCGCAGGCCGTTGAGGCGGCGCAGCCCGTCGACCAGCTGCGCAACCCCCTCGCCATAGCGGGAAGCGACCTCTTCGATCGGGTGAGGCAGCGCGTCGCCCACCGCGAAGCACAGCGCCGCCAGGCGCGTGTCGGCATCAAGGCGCAGCGAGGCCGCGATCAGCGCGGTACCCAGCGCATGCTGCAACGCCGCCTCGCCGGTGCCGAGAGCGCAATCGGCGTAAAGCGTCTGCACCCATTCATGGGCCTGCGCCACCCTCCCGGCGTCTTCGGGAAGGAGGCCAGCGCACAACAGCTCGAGTGCCGAGGAAGGGGACGCTGACGGGGAGATCGAATGACTGACGGCTACCATGCGAACATTATCCTATAGGCTGCCAGCGCAGCGCCTGAACTTCGAGTCTGTAAAGCAATTTGCCGAAAGACAATTTTTTACAGATGTTTCATCGTTCCGGCGCTAACGGGCAACACGCCCCTGCGCCGGAACATTCCGCCCCTTCGACACCGACCCACGCTTCATGTTCTCCGCCTTTCGAAAATGGCGTCGCAAACGCGCCGCCAGCCGCATGCAGGTTGCCCCCGAAACCTGGACACAGGTCGAACAGACCCTGCCCTTCCTCGCCTTCCTGCCGGCGGACGATATCCCCCGGCTGCGCCAGATGGCGCTGGAATTTCTCGCCGACAAGCAAGTGCACGGCGCTGACGGCCTCGTCACCAGCGACGCCATGCTGCTCTCCATCGCCCTGCAGGCCTGCCTGCCGGTGCTCAACATCGGGCTCGACGCCTACGCCGACTGGGTCGGCATCATCGTGTACCCGGGCGATTTCGTGATTCCGCGCAGCGTGGCCGACGAGGACGGCGTCGTCCATGAATACGAGGACGAGGTGCTCGGCGAAGCCTGGGAAGGCGGCCCCGTGCTGCTCTCGTGGTTCGAGGGCGACGAGGTCGCGGCGGGCGCGGCGGAAGGCATCAACGTCGTCATCCACGAATTTGCCCACAAACTGGACATGGGCAACGGCGAAGTGGACGGCTACCCGCGGCTGTCCGCCGACATGAGCGCTGCCGCCTGGGCCAGCGCCTTCCGGCCCGCCTACGAAGATTTTTGCGAACGCGTCGACCGCGGCGACGAAACCCGGCTCGACCCCTACGGCGCGGAGCATCCGGCCGAGTTTTTTGCCGTCATGAGCGAGGCCTTCTTCGAAACACCCGGCCTCCTCAAAGAGGAATACCCCGCTGTTTACGAACAACTTTCTCTCTATTACCAGCAAGACCCGGCCCCTCGCGAGGCAGCCCTGCCGGCCCCCGGAGACACACCCCTGAAACATTCTTTTGCTAGTGGCCGAAACGCTGTCTAAAGTAAGTAAGCCACACCGGCATTCCTTACTGAAAGTGGAGAGAGATTCATGGCTATAACCTGGATTCTGGTCGCCAACGCAAGCCTCGCCCGTCTGTACGCCAATTTCGGCCCCAAACAGGGTCTCCAGTTGGTGAAGGAACTTGTTCATCCCGAAAGCCGAATGAAAAACTCCGAGCTATCGTCCGACCGCGCCGGACAGATCCAGTCCAATGGCAGCGGCCACGGCGCGCGGGAGCAGCAAACCCCGCCCAAGCTCAACGCCGCAAAGAATTTCGCCCAGATGCTCGCCAAGGAGCTCTACCTGGGCCGAAGCCGCAACGCCTTCGGCCGCGCCATTCTGGTTGCCCCGCCTGCGTTCATGGGCATGCTCAACGCCACGCTCGACCGCCCCACCGCCCAGATGGTGACCGACCGGGTAGAGAAGGACTACACCAAATCGTCCGAACCCGATCTCTGCGGCCGTCTCGAGACCTGCATCATCGTTTGACCTTCCCCCGCGTAGCCCTGGCGTCATGGGCCAGGGCAACACTGCGCTTTCAGGCGGCTGTGACCCGTGTCGCATCCGCCTGTTCTTTCCCCCCGACCCACTGGCATTCCGTGCGGAAGTGCCTCAAGCCGCGCCACGCGCCGCCCTATTCTCGCCATCACTCGAACCAGACTGGTGTGCGTCATGAACAAAAACATTTTCGCCGGCCTTGCCCTTGCCTGTGCCGTGGCAGCGCCCCTTACAGCCCACTCGGCCACCGTCACGGTTGATGGCGACTTCGCCGACTGGGGCATCCAGAACAACGGCACCGCGGCTGGCTGGACGCCGAACGCCGACGTTCTCTTCACCGTCGAAGACCAGAGCGGCACCTACCTCAACCCCGGCTGGGGCGGCCAGGCTTATGACGCCGAAGCCCTCTACCTGAGCTGGCAGACCAAGGCCGACGGCCAGACCTACCTGAACATCGGCCTCATCACCGGCCACAACCCCGATACCGCCACCGTTGGCGACAGCTACGGGCGCGGCGACTTTGCGATCGATTTCGGAGGCGACGGAAGCTGGGATTTCGGAATCCTGACCGCCGACCGCACGACCACCCTGCGCCAGGGCGACGTGGTGGCCACGACCAACGCCAACTGGGGCACCGGCCTGTGGAGCGGACCCGGCGTGTATGACCCGGCCAACTCCAGCTACGTCACCAATGTCAATGGCGGCGCCGATGTGGGCAACGCCACCCTCGCCGTTTCCGCGTCCTTCACGAACATGGGCACCCTCGGCGGCACGCACTGGTTCTACGAACTGGAGATCCCGGTCAGTGTCTTTGGCACCCACTGGCAAGGGGCCAGCCCGTCCGAAACCTTCAACATCCAGTGGACCATGTTGTGCGCCAACGACATCATCCTCCTCGACCCGTCGGCCGCGACGATCCCGGAACCGGCGAGCCTGGCTCTTGCGCTCGGCGGCCTCGGTCTGCTTGGCCTGGCCCGGCGCCGCAAA
This sequence comes from Zoogloea sp., assembly GCA_016720685.1. Lineage (GTDB taxonomy): Bacteria > Pseudomonadota > Gammaproteobacteria > Burkholderiales > Rhodocyclaceae > Zoogloea. The sequence continues at coordinate 36,153 of JADKKC010000022.1, read as the reverse complement.
CAATAAAAAAAGCCGTAACGTTGTCGATTCAGGCCGGCGCAAGCCGGCCTTTTTACGTCAGCGGCCAGCCCGTCAGGCGCCGGTAACCCACCCCGTCGCTCGCCGGGGAGGACGCCGCCAGCACCCACGCGTCCACCGGCCAGTCGATGGACTCGAACTCCGGTAGCGCCGCAACCGCCTGGGCCTTGCGCAGCAACGTGACGTGGGGAAAAAACGCGTTTTCAGTCGCAACGGGCAGTCCGGCATCGGCCAAGGCGCAGCGTATATCGCCCACCAGCGCATCAAGTTGCGCCGGCCAGGCCCGGCAGCCCGCCCAGACAATGTGGTTGTGCGCCCAGTAACCCGATGTGTCGATGCGCAACCGGAAACGCCCGGCCTGCAGCGAGGCCATTGCCTCGCCGATCAGCGGCAGGCGGGATTCGGCCACCTCGCCCAGAAAAGCCAGCGTGATGTGCAGGGTGTCGCGGCGCATGCAGCGGCCGCCGCAGCGTTTTTCGGCTTCAAGCGCAATGTGCTGCAGGCGCCCGGCCACCTCCGCGCCCGGCCACAAGGCCAGAAAGACCCGCTGACTGGCTTCAGCCATCCACGCGGCACAGCAGCGCCACGGCCTGCGCCGCGATGCCCTCGCCGCGGCCGGTGAAACCGAGCTTCTCGGTCGTCTTGCCCTTCACATTGACGGCCGCCGCATCAACGCCGAGATCGGCCGCGATGTTGGCGATCATGGCCGGTACAAAGGGCAAAATCTTCGGCGCGCGGGCGATCACGGTGGCATCCACGTTGACTGTCTGCCAGCCGCTCGCCCGCGCAGCCGCAGCCGCCTCGCGCAGCAGCACGCGTGAATCGGCGCCCTCGAAGCGGGGATCGGTGTCGGGAAAATGCCGGCCGATGTCGCCCAGGCCCGCCGCCCCAAGAATTGCGTCGGTGATGGTGTGCAGCAGCACGTCCGCATCGGAATGGCCGAGCAGGCCGCGGGAAAAGGGAATCGTCACGCCGCCGATGATCAGCGGACGGCCAGGAACCAGGGCATGGACATCAAAGCCCTGCCCGATGCGAAATGGAACACTCATTCGTCGCCCTCGCGATGCTGGAGAATCCACTCGGCCAGGTGCAGATCGAGCGGGTAGGTTACTTTCAGGTTGGTCGGGTCGCCACGCACCAGCCGCGGACACAGGCCCATCGCCTCGATGGCGCTGGCCTCGTCGGTCACGTTGCGGGCGCTCTCGAGTGCGCGCTTCAACATCACGTAGCGGAACATCTGCGGTGTCTGCGCCTGCCACAGGCCCTCGCGGGGCACCGTGTCGGCAATGCGGTGGGTGCTGTCCTCGCGCTTGAGGGTGTCGGCCACCGGCACGGCGAGAATGCCGCCCACCTCGTCACTGGAAAGCTCACGCACCAGGGTTTCGATGTGCCAGGGCGCCAGGCACGGACGCGCTGCGTCGTGCACCAGCACCCAGTCGGATTCGGAGGCCTCGTCGGCAATGGCCCGGAGCCCGTTGAGCACGCTGTCGGCCCGCGAGGCGCCGCCGCAAAAAAGCGCCACCAGGCGCTCGCCGAAGGGGCTCCAGTCGTGGCGGTCCCATTCCTGGTCACCCACCGAAAGCACCACATAAACCCGGTCGATCACCGGCGAGGCGCACAGCGCGGCCAGGGTGTGACGGATCAGGGGCTGGCCGAGGAGCGGAAGATACTGCTTGGGCTGTTCGCTGCGCATCCGGCTGCCGCTCCCAGCGGCCGGCACGATGGCGTAACAACGTCGGGTCGAAATTCGCATTGCGCAATTCTACTATCAAGGAAACGCCCGGCCGCCCGTGCGAACCCCGCATCCCGGCCATATCCCGCAGTGGCGCTTCAGTTGGCGCCCGTTTGTGCCGCAGAATGCAGCATCCACCTCCGGGGACGCCGCCATGCTGTTTTCCCTGCCCTTTGAAGCGCGTCAGCTCGAAGCGCTTGCCCTTGCCACCGCCATCGGGCTGCTGATGGGCCTCGAACGGGAACGCCGCCCGGCAGCCCGCGCCGGCGTGCGCACCTTCGGGCTCACCGGGCTGCTCGGGGCACTGATGGCGCTGCTCGCTGAACTGCTGGCGACGCCGGCCTTCATCGCGATGGGCTTCGCGGTGGTAGCGGTGATGATCATCGCCGCCTTCATCCGCCATCCCGAACCGGACGACGACCCCGGCACCACTTCGGTCGTCGCGCTGCTGGTGTGCTACAGCCTCGGCGCGATGGTCTGGCTGGGCCACGGCCGGCTGGCGGTGATGGCCACGGTGGGGGCCACGATGCTGCTCTACTTCAAATCCGAACTGCGCGGCGTCGCCGCCCGACTCACCAGCCAGGACTGGCGCTCGATCCTGCAGTTTTCGGTGCTTTCACTCATCGTGTTGCCGATTCTGCCCAACCGGGGCTTCGGCCCCTACGAGGCGATCAACCCCCACCAGGTGTGGCTGATGGTCGTGCTGATTTCCGGCGTCAGCCTTGCCGGCTACGCGGCCCTGCGCCTGGTCGGCGCCCGCTATGGTGCCCCGCTCCTCGGCCTGCTGGGCGGGGTGGTGTCGAGCACGGCCACGACGATGGTGTTCTCCCGCCACGCCCGCGAAAATCCGGCCATGGCCCCCACCGCCACGCTGGTCATCCTGCTGGCCAACCTCATCATGGTGGTGCGCATCCTTTTCATCGCGTGGGCGCTTGCACCGAGCGTGGTGGAGCCGCTCGTTACCGGCTGCCTGCTGGCCATCCTGGTCGGCTGCATGGTCATCGCACTCAACTGGCACAAACTCGCCAGCCAGGGCGAGTTGCCCATTCCGCAAACCCGCAACCCGACCGAACTGCGCGCCGCCATCGGCTTTGGCCTGCTCTACGCCGGCGTGCTGCTGTGTGCCGCCTGGCTGTCGGACATCGCCGGCAGTAGCGGGCTGTACCTGCTGGCCTTTGTTTCCGGGCTCACCGACGTGGACGCCATTGCGCTGTCCACGCTGCGCCTGCTCAACCTTGGCAAGCTGGAAGTCATGCCGACGGCCATCGCCATCCTGCTGGCGATGATCGCCAACCTGAGCTTCAAGTCCTCCCTGGCCTTCGGACTCGGCGGCGGCGACCTCGGCCGGCGGGTTCTCGGCGGCATGCTCGCCGTTGGCGCGGGGCTCGGCGGCGGCATCGCGTGGTTGCTGTACAACTCCCTATAATGAAAGGAGAGGTTGCCCACCGCGTTCAAGGCAAGAGGAAATCATGGCTCAAGCATCGCAACGTCCTCCGGCCGTAGCCGGGCTTTTTTACCCGGCCGACCCGCACAGTCTGCACGCCCAGATCTCGGGCTTTCTGGCCGGAGCGATACCCACCGAAGTCGTGCATGCGCCCAAGGCGCTGGTCGTGCCCCACGCGGGCTACATCTACTCCGGCGCCGTTGCCGCCAGTGCCTACGCCGAGCTTGTGCAGCGCCGCGACATCATCCGTCGGGTGCTGATCCTTTGTCCGACCCACCGCGTGGCCGTGCGCGGCATGGCCGTGCCTGCGGCGCAAAGTTTCCTCACCCCCCTCGGCGCGGTGTCCATCGACCGGCAGGCCTGGCTTGCCGCACGGGAGCTGCCCGGCGTGATCGTCGACGATCGCCCCCACGCCGAAGAGCACGCCATCGAAGTCCAGCTGCCGTTCCTGCAATCCACCCTCGACCACTTCGAGATTCTTCCGGTTGCCGTCGGCCAGGTGGATGCCCATCTCGTCGCCGGGCTGCTCGAAGCCCTGTGGGGCGGCCCGGAAACCCTGATCGTCATCAGCTCCGATCTATCCCACTACCACCCCTACCGCCAGGCCCAGTGGCGCGACAAGGCCACCATCGGCAAGATCGCCCAGCTCGACGCGACGCTCGACGGCGAACAGGCCTGCGGCGCCGGCGCCATCAATGGCCTGCTGCTCGCCGCCCAGCGCCACCACCTTTCGCCCCATCTGCTCGATCTGCGCAACTCGGGCGACACCGCCGGCGACCGCGATCGGGTTGTCGGCTACGCAGCCCTGGCCTTTTCTGAAGAACACAACCATGCCCACCACTGACGCCCTCCTCGGCCGGGCCCTCCTCAGCCAGGCCCGCAAGGCCATCGCCGACGCCCTTGGCCTGGAGGCCCCCGCCGGCCTCGATCACCCCGACTTCGCCAAGCGGGGCGCCAGCTTCGTCACCCTGACCATCGACGGCGAGTTGCGCGGCTGCATCGGCAGCCTCAACGCCCACCGCGCCCTGGGCGACGACGTGCGCAGCAACGCGGTTTCCGCCGCCCTCTCCGACCCGCGCTTCCCCCCTCTGCCGGCAGCCGAGTTCGGCAAGGTGCAGGTCGAGGTGTCGCTCCTGACCGAACCCGAGTTCATGGAATTCCGCGACGAAGCCGATGCCCTCGCCCAACTCGTGCCGGGCCGCGACGGGGTGATCTTCTTCAACGGCTGCCAGAAATCCACCTTCCTTCCGCAAGTCTGGGAACAACTTCCCGAGCCCCACATGTTCATGGCCGCCCTCAAGCAAAAAGCCCGGCTGCCGGTCGACTTCTGGGGCCCTGGCGTCATGCTGGCGCGCTACCAGGTTCGCAAATGGAAAGAAGGAGACTTCAAGGAGTAAGCATCATGGACACGCACCCGGGCCGTTACTGGCACGCTCTCGACGACGGCCGCATCCAGTGCGACCTCTGCCCGCGGGATTGCCGACTCCACGAGGGCCAGCGCGGCGCCTGTTTCGTGCGCCAGATGGTCGACGGAAAAATGCTGCTCACCACCTACGGGCGAAGCTCCGGTTTCTGCATCGACCCCATCGAGAAAAAGCCGCTCAACCACTTTTACCCCGGCTCCAGCGTTTTCTCTTTCGGCACGGCCGGCTGCAACCTCGCCTGCAAATTCTGCCAGAACTGGGATATTTCCAAGAGTCGCGACATGGACCGGCTGATGGATGCCGCCGCCCCCGCCGAGATCGCCGAGGTAGCCGCCAAAAACGGCTGCCGGAGTGTCGCCTACACCTACAACGACCCGGTGATCTTCGCCGAGTACGCCATCGACACCGCCGAGGCCTGCCACGCCCGCGGCATCGCCAACGTGGCGGTCACCGCCGGTTACATCCACCCCGAGGCGCGCCGTGACCTCTTCGCGGTGATGGATGCCGCCAACGTCGACCTCAAGGCCTTCACCGATGATTTCTACGTGCACCAGTGCGGCGCCCACCTCGCCCCGGTGCTCGACACCCTCAGCTGGCTGCACCACGAAAGCGACGTGTGGGTCGAAATCACTACCCTGCTGATTCCCGGCCTCAACGACTCCGACGCCGAAGTCACCGCGCTGTCCAAATGGGTCGCCACTGAACTCGGCCCCGACGTGCCGCTGCACTTCACCGCCTTTCACCCCGACTACAAGCTCGACCAGCTTCCCCCCACCCCGCCGGCCACCCTGACCCGCGCCCGCAAGATCGCGATGGACGCCGGCCTGCACTACGTTTACACGGGCAACGTGCACGACACCGATGGCGGCTCGACCCGCTGCCCATCCTGCGGACAGATCGTCATCGAACGCGACTGGTACGCCATCCTCGCCTACCGGCTCGATGCCCGCGGCGCCTGCCAGGGCTGCGGACACCAGATCGCCGGGCGCTTCGGCGAATTTTCCAGTGCATTCGGCCCGCGCCGTGTTCCGGTGCACATCCGGACGTAAGCGCAGTGACGCATTACCTTGTCGACCCACAACAAGGCGTGCCATCGTCGCAATCATGATGAAACTGCGTCACACCCCGATCAGCATCGCCGCCGGCCCCGTGTGGCTCGAGGCGCTGCAAGCCCATTCGCCCGACGCCGACGGCCTGATTCTCATCGCCCAGAATTCCGTCGGCAATCACCGCAACTCCCGCGAGGCCCACTTCGCCCACTGTCTTCAGAATGCCGGCTTCGCCACGCTGCTGTTCGACCTGGAAACCCGCTACGAAGAAACCCGCGACCCTGACACCCGCTACAACACACCGCTGCTCGGCCACCGCATCAACACCCTGCTTGAATGGCTGCGCCACCAGCCGACGCTGATCGGCATGCCGATCGGGCTGCTCGCCAGCAGCACCGGCAGCGCCGCAGCAGTGCGTGCGCTGGCGAAGGATCCGGAGCTGGTCAGTGCCCTCGTGTGCCGCGGTGGCCGCCCGGGGCTGGCCGGAATCAGCCCGCTTCGCCAGGTTTCCTGCCCCACGCTGATGATCGTCGGCGACAAGGACGAAGGCCTCGGCAACATTCGCCAGGCCTACGATTTGCTCGGCTGCACCAAGGCCTGGCGGGATGTTCCCGGAACTGACGACTATTTTCGCGAACCCGGCGCCCTGGACGACGCTGCCACACTGGCCGCCGAGTGGTTCCACGCCCATCTGGCCATCACGCCGGCCCAGCGCGCACTGGCCGCCAGCGACTCAAGCCAGCCGGCCACCCCTGATCGAACCACCCTTGGACAGTGACGGTGATTCGGCCCCAGGCCGACGCCGGACCATTTACCGACAAGCTCTCACCATCGCCTGGTGCGGCAGGCCCGCCTCGTCGTATGCATTCCCCACCGGCACAAAGCCAAAACGGGTGTAAAAACCCAGCGCATGGCTTTGCGCGCTGAGCGCCAGACGCGACATGCCGAGCCGCCCGGCCTCCGCCATCAGAGCCTCGAGCAATGCCGCCCCGACACCACGACCGCGCCAGCCGGCCAGCACGGCCATACGCCCGATGTGGCCGTCCGGCAACAGGCGCCCCGTGCCCACCGGCTCACCCTCCACCCACGCCAGCGCGTGACACGACAGCGCATCGAACTCGTCCAGCTCCATCTCCACCGGCACGCCCTGTTCATCCACAAAAACCCGGAAGCGGATCGGCGCGGCCTGCGCTGAAACCTCGTCCCAGCGCCCCAGCATTACGCTGACACCCGCGGCGCGGCTCATGCCCGGATATCCACCGGCGTGCCAACCGGAACGAGATCGAAGAGTTCGGCCACGTCGCGGTTGCGCATGCGCACGCAGCCGATGGACAGCGGCACGCCCATCGGCTCGGTGTCGGGCGTGCCGTGGATATAGATGTAGCGGCGCATCGAATCGACCGTGCCGAGCCGGTTGAAACCCCGCTCCGTACCCGACAGCCACAGGATCCGGGTCAGGATCCAGTCCCGCCCGGGCAACTCGGCGGCCATCTCCGGCGACCACACCTCGCCCGTAGGTCGCCGGCCGCGAAAAGCAGCCGCGAGCGGCGCACCGGCACCAATCCGCGCCCGGATCACATGCCGGCCGCGCGGCGTGCAATGACTCCCGCTCTGCTCGCCAGGCCCGTTTCTGGCAGTCGAAACGCTATAGCGACGAATGCAGGCGCCATCGCCACCGAACAGGGCCAGCGTCTGAGTGGGAATATCGATTCGAATCTGCACCATATTCATGCTCCGGCCGCCCGTTTGCGCCGGGCGGCAAAGAAACCGGACAAAATTCCGCCACATGTGTCGGCAAGGAGTCCTCCCTCCACCTCGGCGTGATGATTTAGGCGCGTTTCCGCGAAAAGATCGATTACGCTACCTGCGACTCCCGTTTTCGGATCGCGCGCACCAAACACCACCCGGCCAATCCGGGCATGCATAATTGCTCCCGCACACATGACGCAGGGTTCGAGCGTCACATACAGCGTGCAGCCGGGCATGCGGTAATTGACCAGCGTTTCAGCCGCATTGCGCAGCGCCATCACCTCGGCGTGGGCAGTGGGGTCATGGCGCAAAATGGGCTGATTGAAGCCGCGGCCGACGACTCGGCCATCGGGTCCGACGATCACCGCGCCGACGGGCACCTCGCCGCAGCGGCCGGCCTCCTCGGCCAGTTCGATGGCGGCACGCATGAATTCGGCGTCCTGCTCGGGACTGATAGGGGTCATGGATGACAAAATGACTGAAATGAAGTTTCGGAACCTGACGAACGGATTTTAAAGCAGCATCGTGCAAACACCGCCCCAAACAGTGACAGCCCCCTCCCTGACAGGGCAGGCTCGATGACTCCCCCACGGAATCACAAGCCCGCGCAGGAACAGATCGAGGCCGGCCCAGCCCTCATTTCGAGGCGCGCGACCCGCGCCGCGCGCATCGCCTGCATTTATGCGCTGCTGGCCGTTGCACTGATCGCCGGCGCAGAGTTGCTGCCCGCTGCAGAAGCACTACGCCATCACCTGAGCACCCTGCTGGCTGGCGCCACGAGCGTGTTCCTGTTTATTCTGCTGCGCCGTGAGCCCGCCGACGCCCATCCGGCACCTGCTGCAATCAAGCTTTCGCTCCATGACGACGTTTCCGGCACCGAATCCGAAACACGCTTCCGCGAAGTACTCGACGTGGTGCAGCACGTGCAGTACCGCTTCAACCCCGAGCACGAATGCTACGACTACATCTCGCCCCGCGCCGAAGCCTGGCTCGGCACCCCCGTCGAAACCCTGTGCGCCCCAGGCGGCTGGCAGCACTTTTCCCAGCGCATCAGCAGCGAGGAGCTGGGCCGTATCTGGGCCCGGATTGGTGAAGCCCTCAAAACCCCGGGCTGTGATCCGGTGGAAATGAGCTTTGAATACCAGCTCGACTCGGCCTGCTCCGGCCCCATCTGGATTCGCGATCAACCGACCCTTCTACGCCGACCCGACGGCAGCCTGAAGGCCGTGGTCGGCACCGCCTCCGACCAGACCGCCGAGCGCACCGCCCGCGAAAATCTTCGCGTCACCCTGCGCAGCATGGGCGAAGCGGTCATCGCGACCGACGAGCAGGGCCGCATCACGCTGATGAATCCGGTCGCGGAGGCGCTCACCGGCTGGACCGAGGACGAAGCCTGCGGCCAGCACCTCGGCGCGCACTTCCACATCATTGACGAGGAAACCGGCGAGGCGCTCGAATGCCCGGCCGCCAGGGCGCTGCGTGAGCGCCGCAAGGGCACGGCCAGCAAGCCAACCATGCTGGTTGATCGCAGCGGGATGCGCCGCCCGATTGCCCATAGCTGCGCGCCCATCATGCTGGCGCCCCACGAGGAGCCCCTCGGCACCGTCATGGTTTTCCGCGACCAGACCGAAGAGCGCCGCGACCACCAGGCCATCACAAGCCAGCAGGCGCGCTACCGCGCCCTCGTGGAGAACTCGCCGGTGGGCATTTTCCACTACACAGGCGACCTGCTGATCAGCTACTGCAATAGCCGGCTGGCCGAAATCATCCGCTCGACGCCCGAACAACTGGCCGGCATGGACCTCCACAGCCTCGGCGACGAGACCATCCTGTCCATTCTCCAGCAAGCCCTGCTCGGCCAGCGCGGCGCCTACGACGGCCCCTTCGTCTCGCCGCTGGGCGCGGATGACGTGCACATTCTCTCGATCCGCGTCGCCCCGGACTACGACGCCGCCGGCAAGGTCTGCGGCGGCATCGGCATCGTCGAAGACCGCACCGTCTATCTCGAAACCGAAGCCCAGCTGCGCGACAGCAAGGAACGCTATGTGCTGGCCCAGCGCGGCACCAACGAAGGCCTGTGGGACTGGGATCCGAACACCCGCTACCTGTACCTGTCGTCGCGCCTCCTGTCGCTGCTGGGCCTCAACAGCGACACCCTGCGCACCACCGGCGACGAGTGGCTGAAGCTCATCCACCCGGACGACCGGCCCCACTACCGGGCAGATCTCATCGCCCACCTGCGTGGCGAAACCGACCACTTCGAATCCGAATACCGGGTTGCCGACAAGGACGGCAAGTTCCACTGGGTGCTGGCCCGCGGCCTGGCCCACCGTAACCAGCAGGGGCGCGCCGTCCGCGTCGTCGGCTCGATCGGCGACATCACCGCCCGGAAGCGCGCCGAAGAGCAGCTCAAGGCCGAGCGCGACTTCTCCCACGGCCTCATCGAAGGCCTGCCGGCACCCTTCTTCCTGTTCGACCAGCACGGTCGGCTGGTGCTGTGGAACCGCTTCGTAAGCGAACTCACCGGCCTCCCCGATGCGCAGCTCCTCAACGCGGAAGCAGAAAGCCTGGTGATACCGGAGCAGGAACCGGTCATGGCCCACCGCATCGAATCAGCCCTGCTCACCGGTGAGGCCTCGGCGGAAGTCATGCTTCGCCGCAACGACAAGGAGCCCGTACCCTTCCTCGTCGTCGGCCGGCGCGTCATTCTCGACGGCAAGCCGCATATCGTCGGCGTCGGCACCGACCTCACCGAGCGCAAGTTTGCCGAACGCGCCATCAAGCGCCTCAACACCGAACTCGAACGCCGCGTCGCCGAACGCACCTCCCAGCTCAGCGCCGCCCTCAACGAACTCGAATCCTTCAGCTACTCGGTCTCCCATGACCTGCGTGCTCCGCTGCGCGCCATCGAGGGCTACAGCGCCATCCTCGGCTCGGACTACGGCGACAAGCTCGACGACGAGGCCAAGGAGCTCCTGCGCCGGGTTCGCGCCGCCGTGCACCGCATGGGGCAACTCATCGATGACCTGCTCACGCTTTCACGGGTCAGCCGCAAGGAGCTGGAGCGCCGCCCGGTCGATCTCACCCTGCTCGCCCAGGTGATTTGCGAAGAACTCCGCCAGCAAGACCCGGAGCGGGAAGTCCGGGTGGACATCGCCCCGCATCTGCAGGTCGAGGGCGACCCGAGCCTGATGCGCACCGTGCTGGAAAACCTGCTCGGCAACGCCTGGAAGTTCACCGGCCGCGTCGAGCACCCGGCAATCCGCTTCGAAGCCACCCGCCATGAAGGCGTCGACGCCTTCGTGATCCGCGACAACGGCGCCGGCTTCGACATGCGCTACCGGGAAAACCTGTTCCGCCCCTTCCAGCGCCTGCATTCCGACCGGGAGTTTCCCGGCACCGGCATCGGCCTCGCCACCGTCGCCCGCATCGTCCGCCGGCATGGCGGCGAAGTGTGGGCCGAAGGCGAAGTCAGCCAGGGCGCCTCGCTTTACTTCAGCATCGGGCAAACTGCCGCACTGCAAAACGGCAACTGACAGACCCAAAAAAACGCGGCCAAGGTATCGACCCCGTTTTTTTGAACCGCCTTCGGATCGCAACAGCCCTACTTCAGCAAAATCGGCCGGTCAGGAAGTTCGTTCGGGTTGTTTTCCCGCGCCGGGAAAGGCCCGGCAAGCAGGTCACCCACGGCACGCACGGCATCCACCGCCCCGTCGCCAAAGCGCTTTTCGCGAAACGCCGACTCCATCCGCCGGCAAACGCGATCCCACTCAGCCTGCGGCACCTGCCTGGCGATCCCCCGGTCCGCAACAATCTCGACCCGGCGGTCGACCCACTGGACGTAAATCAGCACGCCGGTGTTCTCGTCCGTATCCCACACCCGCAGGCGCGAAAAAACCTCTACCGCGCGCGCGCGGCTATCGATGCCACGCCTCAACTCGGACACATCCAGCCCGGCCTCGACAGCAAAACGGATCTCGCCCCGATGGCGCGCTTCCGACGCTTTCACGGCAGCATCGATAGCTTTCATGATGGGCGGCGTGAACACCCGCCCCAGCACCCAGGACGGTGCGATGACATGACGAAGCAAACGTCCGATCTGCATCACCAGCTCCCCGACGCGCCGCCGCCGCCAAAACCGCCACCACCGCCCGACCAGCCGCCGCCACCGCCGCCGCGCCCGAAGCCACCCATGCCGCCGCCAACCCACGGCCCGCCGCGGCCGCCACCGCCACCCGAACCGAGAGCAAGCGCGAAGAAAAAGGCCACCACGCCGGCCACCACACCGACCAGCAAGGCGCCGGTGAACATCCATCCGCCCACCCCGGCGAGCCCTCCAATAACCGCCGCACCCAGCACCCGGCCGAGGATCACCCGCAGCACACCGCCGACGATGACAACCCCGAGCAGGCCCAGCGCAAGCGCATCCGGAAGCGATTCGAAAGCCGCGCCGGGCCCGGCCCCGCCCGCTGCAGGCGCCAACAGGGCCTCGCCGCTGACCCGTGCGGCAAGCGCCTCGACGCCGGCCTCGATGCCACCGGGAAAATCCCCGGCCTTGAAGCGCGGCGTCACCACATCGGCGATGATGCGCTTGGCAATCGCGTCGGGAATCGCGCCTTCCAGCCCGCGCCCCACCTCGATGCGCATGCGGCGATCCTCCCGTGCCACCAGAAACAGCACGCCGTCGTCCACGCCCTTGCGCCCCAGGCGCCAAGCCTCGGCAGCGCGCAGGGCATAGGCCTCGATGGCCTCGGGCTGCGTGGATGACACCACCAGCACCGCAAGCTGGGCGCCTTTTTCCTGCTCCAGCCGGACCAGGCGATTTTCAAGGGCCAGCCGCTGCGGCTCGGGCAGCACGCCAAGCGTATCGGTTACATGCGCCGACAGCGCCGGAATGGCCTGCAATTCCTGGCCGTGCGCGCCCCCGCCGACGATGACGAGCACCAGCAGCAGAACGCGCAAGCAGACCGCCAAATCCCGCCCCACGACGAAAGCCCCGCGCCGGCCTTAGCGGCCTGCCGGAGCCGGGCTGCCGAAATTCACCTTCGGCGGCTCGCTGATGGTGGCTTCGTTCTCGACGGTGAAGTTGGCCTTGGTCTTGGCGCCGATCACCATCGCGGTGAGGTTGTTGGGGAAGGTGCGCACCGACACGTTGTAATCCTGCACCGCCTTGATGTAGCGGTTGCGGGCCACGGTGATGCGGTTCTCGGTGCCTTCGAGCTGGGCCTGGAGATCGCGGAAGTTGGCGTCGGCCTTGAGGTTGGGGTAGTTCTCGGTCACAACCAGCAGACGCGACAGTGCGCCGGAGAGCTCGCCCTGAGCCTTTTGAAACTTGGCCATGGCGTCCGGATCATTCACGAGCTCGGGCGTCACCTTCATGCCGGCCACGTTGGCACGGGCTTCGGTCACACGAGTCAGCACCTCCTTCTCGTGGGACGCGTAGCCCTGAACCACCTGCACGAGGTTGGGAATCAGGTCGGCCCGACGCTTGTACTGGTTGAGCACCTCGGACCACGAAGCATTGATCTGTTCGTCGTTGATCTGGATCTGGTTGTAGCCACAGCCCGAGAGCAGCAGCAAGGACAGGATCATCGACAGGAATAGCTTGATACGCATGGTGTTTCCTCGAGAAAAGGCAGCCGTTTGAGGCGACCGAAACGAACATTCTAGCCACGCTGAATGACGGGCACCGTTCATCTTCGCCTGACCATCAAATCTTGCACTTCAACGGGCGCCCCGTCAGGCCTCTACCTCGTGCTTGAGGCGGCGCATGGTGGCGCGGGCGAAGCACAGGTCTTCCCAGGCCTTGGCCTTGTCGGCCTGGTTACGCAGCAGGTAGGCTGGATGATAGGTGATGATCACCGGAATTCCGTTGTATTCAAACAGCTTGCCGCGCATGGCACCAATCTTCACCTCCTGGTTCAGCAGCGCCTGGGCGGCCGGGCGGCCAAGGGCGACAATCAGACGCGGCTGGATCAGCCCGATCTGGCGTTGCAGGTAGGGGAAGCAGGCGGCCAGCTCGGACACTTCAGGCGTGCGGTTGTTGGGCGGGCGGCATTTCACCGCGTTGCCGATGAACACGTCCTCGCCCCGCTTGAGATCGATGCTCGCCAGCATGTTGTCGAGCAGGCGTCCGGCCTGGCCGACGAAGGGTTCACCGCGCGCGTCTTCCTCGGCGCCTGGCCCTTCGCCGACAAACAGCCAGTCGGCCTGGCGATCGCCGACACCGGGCACCGCCTGCTTGCGGCGCTGGCACAGCTCGCAGGCATCGCAGGCACGGATGCGGGCATCCAGTTCGTCCCAGCCGAGGCTTGCGATATCGCCCGGCACATCACGGTGCGTTGCGGGTGCTTCGATCGGGGGCCCGGACGACAGACCCGCCACCGGCGGCGCGAAACGGGCCAGCGGTTTGACCGTTGCCTCATCCACAGCCTGCATTTCAGATGGAGGCATCGCGGGCGCGCGGACAACCGGCTCAGGCGGGGCGGGTTCGACGACCGGAGCCTCTTCTATCTCGGCCGCACCGCGCAGCCGCCACAGGGGAGCGAGCCCCATTTCACGCAGAATGCCGTCGCGTCGGGAAGTCATGAAGACACCCTTGCCGCTGCGCGCCTTTCAGCCACGCGGGAACATTCGCCCTTGAGGCGGCCCTGCGGGCTCATCGCCATAGCGGCAACCTCATTATCAGCGCGTCTTCGCGCCCTTCGGCGGCCGGGTAATAGCCCTTGCGCCGGCCTATCGTTTCAAAGCCGGCACGCTGGTAGAGCGCCAGCGCCGGCGCGTTGGACGGCCGCACTTCGAGAAAGAGCTGGCGTGCGCCGGCCTCACGGGCGACCCGGCCCAGGTGATCGAGCAGACGCCGGCCGAATCCGCAGCTCTGGCGTGACGACACCACACTGATGTTCAGGATGTGGGCCTCGTCGAGCACCATCATCAAGACCGCGTAGCCCACCGGCTCGGACCCGTCGAACATCATCCAGCAGCCGTAACCTGCACGCATCGAATCGGCAAAACTGATGGCCGACCACGGAAACGGATACAGCAGCCGATCCTGGGCTGCGACCCATTCGAGGTCGAGTTCGCTCATGGGCGCAAAAACGGGATCGGGGGCAGGCACCACCACGCTCATGCCTTGCCTCCACGGGCGAGGCGCTCGGCAGTGGTCATCGCAACCTTGTCGCGCACATAAAGTGGAGCGGCGAGCGCCGGGTCGATGGCTTCGCCGCGCTGGAAGCGCCCGGCGGCAAGTCGAGCAACGGCCGGCGCCAGCTGCGGCGTGGGTGCGTCAAAGCCGGTCAAGCGCTCGCCCAGAGCCGGAACAAGGGTTTTTTCGTAAGCCCGGAAGGCGGAACCGAAGCCGAACCACGTGCCGTCAGGCGGCAGGTGCACGCTCGCCGGCACGGCGCAGGCCGGCGCGAGGCATTCCTGCAGCGCGCCATCGACACGCCGGTAGGCCGCAAAATAAACCTCGGACATGCGCGCATCGGCCGCGACAAAAATCGCATCGTGCCCGCACAGGCTCGCCAGCGCCTCAAGGGTACCGACGGGAATCACCGGCTTGCCGGCGCCCATCGCCAGACCCTGGGCAACCCCGCAGGCGAGCCGCAGACCGGTGAAGGCGCCCGGGCCCGCACCAAAGGCAATCGCATCCACGTCGCCAAGCGCAAGGCCCGCATCCTTGAGGAGCTGGACAATTTCAGGAAGGATGGTTTCCGAATGGCCGGGACTACCGGCAACGGAACGTTCGTGCATCCGCTCGCCGTCCAGGAGGGCGACCGAGGCGGATTCGGAGGAGGTTTCGAGAGCTAGGATCTTCATGGCCCGCGCATTCTAACGCCCCGCGGGCCCGCCGGCCGTGCCGGCACAAGGGCACACCGCGCCAGAGCCCGTCAATCCGGCCGGCGCGGCGGCGGGTTGCCGTAGACATCGCGCCCCGCATCATGGACGTCGCGCCGCAACTGACGCCGCTCCTCGGGCGACCAGCGACGCGGATTGCGGCTGTCGTCCATGTCCGGACGACGCGCCGGCTCGGCCATGAAGGCCGGCGGCTCACGCATCTGGCGATCGACCGGACCCGCGTGGGAACGCAGCCAGCCGCCGCCCCGCTCAGGCCCGTCGGCAAACGCAGCGGCACACCACAACTGCCCTGCCAGCACGCCTGCTGCCACGAAGCCCACACCACGAAGCAACTTTTTATGCACAGACATCTCGCTTTCCATGTCCCATATCCTAACCCGGCGACAGAAGTTCGGACATTCGGCCCCCGCTGGATTTGATTCTGGCAGCCCCGCCGCGGATTGAAATCCGCCTTTGTAAGAGGATGTTAGACCGCCCCGAGCCCTTACGTTTGCTTACCGCACCCTCGCTATCCGGCTAGCCGGCTTGCAGGCGAAAAGCTAGGATTCGCTCCATGGAAAAAGAAAGCTATCGCATTCTCGTCGTCGACGACGACCTTCGCCTGCGGGATCTTCTCAAACGCTACCTCGGTGAACAGGGCTTCAACGTCAAGACGGTCAGCGACGCGGCCCAGATGGATCGCGTGCTCTTGCGCGAACATTTCGACTTGATGGTGCTCGACCTGATGTTGCCCGGCGAAGACGGCCTGTCGATCTGCCGGCGCCTGCGCGGCACCAACAACCCCATTCCCATCGTGATGCTCACCGCCAAGGGCGACGACGTCGACCGCATCGTCGGCCTCGAGATGGGCGCCGACGACTACCTTCCCAAGCCCTTCAACCCGCGCGAACTGGTTGCCCGCATCCACGCCGTGATGCGCCGCCAGCCGCAAACGCCACCGGGCGCCCCCGCCGCCGACGACGAGGACGTCAGCTTCGGCCAGATCGTCGTCCAGCTCGGCACCCGCATCCTGGTTCGCAACGGCGAGGAAACCCTGCTGACCACCGGCGAATTTGCGCTGCTCAAGGTACTGCTCCAGCACCCCCGCCAGCCCCTCTCCCGCGACCGCCTGATGGAACTGGCGCGTGGGCGCGAATACGACGTCTTCGACCGTTCCATCGACGTGCAGATCTCGCGCCTCAGAAAGCTCATCGAGGAAGACCCCGGCAAGCCCCGCTACATCCAGACCGTCTGGGGCTTCGGCTACGTCTTCGTGCCCGACGGCAACAAACACGCGGCCCCTTGATCCGGCGTCATGGCGCACCCCCGCCTTCGCGCGCTCCTGCCCTGGTCACCCCGAACCCTGCTGTGGCGAATTTTCCTGCTGGTGGCGGTGCTCATGCTGGCCTCGGTGGCAGTGTGGTCGGCCATATTCAGCCACTTCGACCAGGCCAGCCGGGGCCGCCAGACCGCCCAGACCGTCGTCAGCATCATCAACCTGACCCGCACCGCCCTGCTCAACGCCGACCCGGCCCTGCGCAAGGATCTGCTCCTCGACCTGGCCACCCTCGAAGGCATCCGCATCTACCCGGCCGAGGATGACGACAAGACCGCGCCCCTCGACGACACCACGGTACTGCGCCGGGTGATCGAGGACGTGCGCCTCCAGCTCGGTGCCGACACCCGCTTCGCCTCCTCCTGGGAAGGGCTGACCGGTTTCTGGGTCAGTTTCCGCATCAAGGGCGACGATCCGGCCGACAACGCCGAGTTCTGGGTGATGCTGCCCAGCGAGCGGGTCATGCACCCCCACGCGCTCGAGTGGATGTGGTGGGGCGCCGCCGCCCTGTGCCTGGCCATGCTCGGCGCCTACATGATCGTGTCGCGCCTCAACCGCCCCCTCAAGGCCATGGCTGCCGCCGCCCGCACCGTCGGACGCGGGGAAATGCCGCCACGCCTCTCCGAGAGCGGGCCGACAGAGCTGGCGGACCTCGCCCACGCCTTCAACCAGATGTCCCATGACCTGCAGCAACTCGACGCCGACCGGGCGCTGATTCTTGCCGGCGTCTCCCACGATCTGCGCACCCCCCTCGCCCGCCTGCGCCTGGGCGTCGAAATGTGCGGCGCCGACCCCGCTGACGTGGACGCGATGGTCTCCGACATCGAGGACATGGACCGCATCATTGGCCAGTTCCTGGAATTCTCCCGGGAGGATGGCGGCGAAATCCTCGCCCCCCTCGATCTCGCCGCGCTCGCCGACGAGCTTTCCGCCCTTTACGCCCGCCGCGGCTTTCCCCTCACGGTGCGCAGCAGCGGCACCAGCCTTGTGACGGCGCGCCCGCAAGCCCTGCGCCGGGCCATCACCAACCTGATCGAAAACGCCATCAACTACACCGGCGCCGCGCCCGAACTCGAGACCGGCAGCACTGGCGGCCAGCCCTTCATCCGCGTGCTCGACCGCGGGCCCGGCATCCCGGCATCCGAAACAGAAAGGGTAAAGCGCCCCTTTACCCGCCTGGAATCCGCCCGCACCAACACCAAGGGCTCGGGACTCGGTCTTGCCATCGTCGATCGCATCGTGCGCGGCCAGCACGGCGAATTTCGCCTCGGCCCCCGCGAAGGCGGCGGACTCGACGCCAGCATCCTGCTCCCGGCCGCGCCAAAAACCTGAGTTAAAGCTAGAATTGGGCCAAACTCCCTAATGGCGCCACAACCATGATCCTCTTCCACCAGTTCTACGATCAGACCAGCTCCACACTGACCTATCTGCTCGCCGACCCCATCAGCGGCGACGCCGTTGTCATCGACTCGGTCAAGGAGCACATGGGCGCCTACCTCAGCTTTCTGCAAGAGCAGGAGCTGAGCCTGGCGTGGGTGCTCGAAACACATATTCATGCCGATCACATCACCGGCGCGGCCGGCCTACGCGAACTCACCGGCGCCCGCAGCGCCATGGGCCGCAACAGTGCCGCGGGCTGCGCCGACCGCCTGCTCGGCGAAGGCGACACCATCGTCTTCGGCAACCACGTGATCCGCGTCATCCCCACCCCCGGCCACACCCCCGGCTGCGTCACCTACCAGTGGCGCGACCGCCTGTTCACCGGAGACGCGCTCCTGATCGGCGGCTGCGGACGAACCGACTTCCAGGGCGGCGACGCAGGCCAGCTCTACGACAGTGTCACCGAGCGCCTGTTCACCCTGCCCGAAGAAACGCTGGTCTACCCCGCCCACGACTACCACGGCGCCCGGGTATCCTGCATCGGCCAGGAAAAAGACCTCAACCCGCGCTTCGCCGGCCACAACCGCCAGTCCTTCATCGACTTGATGGGCAGTCTCAACCTGCCCCGCCCTGAAATGATGGACGAAGCCCTGCCTGCCAACATGAACTGTGGCAACGGTCGTCCCCAGAAGAATTTTCATGGTGTCTGAACCCACCACGCCCTATGCAGAACTCGGTGGCGAAGCCGGCATCCGGCGCCTCGTCCACCGCTTCTACCAATTGATGGATACCCTGCCCGAAGCCTGGGATGTGCGCCAGATGCATCCTGAAGACCTCTCCGGATCGGAAGAAAAACTCTTCATGTACCTCACCGGCTGGCTGGGCGGCCCGCCGCTCTACGAGCAGGCCCACGGCCACCCGCGCCTCCGGGCCCGCCACCTGCCCTTCACCATCGCCAGCCGCGAGCGCGACCAGTGGCTCATGTGCATGAAGCTCGCCTTCGACGAATGCATCCCCGAAAGCCCGCTGCGCACCCGACTGTGGACAGCCATCGACGGCCTTGCCGACCACATGCGCAACCGCGCCGACCCCGCCTGAACCAGCCCCAAGCTCACACCCCGATAATGAAATTTCTCTTCGACCTGTTCCCGATCATCCTGTTTTTCGTCGCCTACAAGTTTGCCGGCATCTTCGCTGCAACCGCCGTGGCGATCGCCGCCACCGTCGGCCAGATCGGCTGGGTGTGGTTCCGCCACCGCAAGGTCGACACCATGCTGTGGGTCAGCCTCGTCATCGTCACCGTCTTCGGCGGCGCGACCCTGCTCTTCCAGAACCCCACCTTCATCAAGTGGAAACCCACCGTGCTCTACTGGTTTTTTGCCGGCGCGCTGATTTTCTCCGCCGTCGTGCTCAAAAAAAACCTGATCCGCAAGATGCTCGAAGCCCAGATGAAACTGCCCGAACCCATATGGGGCACGCTCAACCTGGTCTGGGCCGGCTTTTTCGGCCTCATGGGTGTACTGAATCTGTTCATTGCATACAACTTTTCCGAAGATACCTGGGTCAACTTCAAGCTTTTCGGCGGCATGGGCCTGATGATCGTATTCGTGCTGGCCCAGGGAATGCTGCTGTCCCGCTACATTGAAGAGGAATCCAACTGATGCTCTACGTCCTGATCGGTGAAGACCTTCCCGGCACGCTCGACAAACGTCTCGCTGCCCGCCCCGAACACGTCGCCCGCCTGCAGGCCCTGCAGGCTGATGGCCGCCTGATCCTCGCCGGCCCCTGCCCGGCAATCGATTCGCCCGACCCCGGCCCGGCCGGCTTCACCGGCAGCGTGATCGTTGCCGAATTCCCCTCCCTGGCCGAAGCCGAAACCTGGGCTGCCGCCGACCCCTACGTCGCCACCGGCGTTTTCGCCCGCTGCACGGTCAAGCCTTTCCGGAAAACCCTGCCGTGAACGTCATGGACGAGATCCGCCGTCGCCTCGCGGTCCTCGAACCCACCCGGTTCGAACTGATCGACGACAGCGCGCTCCACGCCGGCCACGCCGGCGCCCGCTCCGGTGGCGGCCATTACCGCCTCACCATTGACTCCGCTGCCTTCAGCGGTAAAAACACGCTCGCCCGCCACCGGTTGATTTACGATGCGCTGGGCGAGATGATGCGCCGGGAGATCCACGCCCTGGCCATTCAGGCAAAATCGCCTGAAGAACAGTAAAAACTCCAACCCGCCCTACCAAGCAAGGAAAACTGATGAAAATCGTCCCGACCCGTCTGGCTGTGTCCCTTTTTGCAGCCTTCGTTGCGCTGCCTGCCGTTGCCCAGACCGTCGCCACCGTCAATGGCACCGCCATTCCCCAGGCCCGTGCCGACCTGCTGATCGCCGAGCAAAAGGCCCAGGGCGCTCCTGATTCCGACCAGCTCCGCACCGCCGTCAAGGATCGTCTGATCGGCCTCGAAGTCGTCGCCCAGGAAGCCCGCAAGAAGGGGCTCGAGAAAAATGCCGCCACCCAGACCAAGCTCGACCTGGCCCGCCAGTCCGTCCTCGCGACCACCTACATCCAGGAATACATGAAGTCCCATCCGGTCAGCGATGCCGATATCAAGGCCGAGTACGAAAAAATCAAGTCGCAACTGGGCGACAAGGAATACAAGGCCCGTCACGTCCTCGTCGAGAAGGAAGAAGACGCCAAGGCCATCATCGCCAAGCTGGACAAGGGCGAAAAATTCGACGAACTCGCCAAGCAATCCAAGGATCCCGGCTCCAAGGACAAGGGCGGCGACCTCGGTTGGGCCAACCCGGCCGGCTTCGTGAAGCCCTTCGCCGAAGCCCTGACCAAGCTCGAAAAAGGCAAATACACCACCACCCCGGTAAAAACCGATTTCGGCTACCACGTCATCAAGCTCGAAGACAGCCGCGCCCTCAAGGCCCCGGCCTTCGACGAAGTGAAGGGCCAGCTCAAGCAGCGCCTCGAACAGCAGTACGTCGAGCGCCACGTTGCCGAACTGCGCACCAAGGCCACCGTCAAGTAAGCTTCAGGTGCCGCATCCAAAAGCCGACGGAACGCTCCGTCGGCTTTTTTCATTCAGACAGCCCCGCAGCCTCCGCGCAGCCCGGGCTACAACACCACACCGAAGCCCGTTAAGCTACGAGGCCCCGGTTCTTCCGTTTCGACCGCCATGTCCCGAATCCACGTCCTGACCATCGCCGCAGCCCTTGCCACATTCACCGCCCCCGCCCACGCCGGCAAAACCCTCGACGGCATCAAGTCGCGCGGCCAGCTCGCCTGCGGCGTCAGCACCGGAGTGATCGGTTTTTCCGCCGCCGACAGCCAGGGCCAGTGGCGCGGCCTGGACGTGGACGTCTGCCGCGCCATCGCCGCCGCCGTGCTTGGCGACGCCAACAAGGTGCGCTGGGTGCCCCTGAGTTCCCAGCAACGCTTCACCGCGCTGCAATCCGGCGAAGTGGACATCCTGTCCCGCAACACCACCTGGAGCCTGACCCGCGACGCCGCCCTCGGCCTGCACTTCACCGCGGTGACCTACTACGACGGCCAAGGCTTTCTGGTCTCGAAAAAAACCAGGGTCACGAGCGCCAAGCAGCTCAAAGGCGCCGAAATCTGCGTCCAGTCCGGCACCACCACCGAGAAGAACCTCTCCGACTACTTCCGCACCCAGGGCATCAAGGTCAAGCCCGTGGTCTTCGACAAGTTCGAAGCCTCCATCAAGGCCTTCTTCAGCGGCCGCTGCCAGGCCTACACCACCGACGCCTCGGCACTGGCCTTCATCCGCGCCAAGGAAGCCCCCAATCCCGACGACTACGTCGTGCTGCCGGAAATCATCTCCAAGGAACCCCTCGGCCCGGCCGTGCGCCGTGGTGACGACGAGTGGTTCGCCATCGTCAAATGGACCATCAATGCCCTGATCGAAGCCGAAGAGCTTGGCATCACCCAGGGCAAGGTGGATGCGCTGAAGGGCTCGCCCGATCCGTCGGTACAGCGTTTTCTCGGCGTTGGCGAAGATCTCGGCAAGAGCCTCGGCCTCGACCGGGAATGGGCCGCCCGCGCGGTGAAGGCCGTTGGCAACTATGGCGAAATCTTCAACCGCAACGTCGGCGCCGACTCCCCGCTCAAGCTGCCCCGCGGCCTCAACGCCCAGTGGAACAAGGGCGGCATCCTCTACAGCCTGCCGCTGCGCTGAAGCTCATGCGTGCCAGTTCCCGCGTCGTGCAGGCGCTGATCCTCGCGGTCGTCGTCGGGCTGTGCGTGCTGCTCGCCGTCACCACGGCCGGGCACCTGGAACAGCGCGGCATCCGCAGCGGTTTCGACTTCCTTCTCGAACCGGCAGGCTTCACCCTCGGTGAAAGCATGCTGCCCGTCGACGCGGCAGATTCCACCCTGCTCGCCTTTGTCGCCGGGCTGCTCAACACCCTGCGCGCAGCCCTGCCCGGCGCCGCACTGGCGCTGGGTATCGGCATCCTCGCCGGCTTCGGGCGGCTCGCCGACAACCCGCTGGTGCGCGGCCTCGCCAGCGCCTACGTCAACGCCTTTCGCAATATCCCGCTGCTGCTCCAGCTGCTGGCCTGGTATTTCATCCTCACCGACCTGCTCCCCGCGGCCGACGCGGCGATGCACCTCGCGCCGGGCATTTTTCTCAGCAAGTCGGGCCTGAGCGTGCCCTGGTGGGGCGAAACCGGGTTCGAGATCCCCGAGCCGGGCGGCTTCGGCATCGACGGCGGCGCCCGCCTGACGCCCGAATACCTCACCATGCTGATCGGCCTCGCGCTTTACTCCGCGGCCTATATCGCCGAAACCCTGCGCGCGGCCGTTCTTGCACTGCCCCCCGGCCAGCGCCTCGCTGCGTTGGCGCTAGGCATGTCGCCACGCCGCGCCTTCATCGACGTGCTGCTGCCCCAGGCCTGGCGGGCGGCCCTGCCGCCGGTCACCAGCCAGCTCCTCAACCTGTTCAAAAATGCCTCGCTGGCGGTCGCCATCGGCTACCCGGATCTCGTCTCGGTGGCTGGCACCAGTCTCAACCAGACCGGCCGCGCCATCGAATGCCTGGTCATCGTGATTGCCGTCTATCTGCTGCTGTCGCTTGTCGCCGCTGCGATCAGCCACCGCCTCGAACAGCGCACGCTGCAGGGGCGCCCCGCATGAGGCTGGACGCACTGCGCCGCCGCTTCTTCGGCGATATCGTCAATACCGGGCTCACGCTGCTGGTGCTGGCCGCCCTCATGCTGTGGCTGCCGCCGCTGCTCGAATGGGCCGTGCTCAACGCGCGCTTCGCACCCGACATCGCCGCCTGCGAAGCGCTCGACCATCGCGGCGCCTGCTGGGGCGTGGTCGCCGAAAAGGCCCGTTTCATCCTCCTCGGCCGCTATCCGGCCGATGAGGCGTGGCGGTCGATACTCGCCGCCGGGCTGATTGCCGGAAGCTGGCTGGGGGTGGCCACCGGCGTGCTGCGCGGACGCTCCGTGATACCGGCGCTCGCGCTTCCGCCGCTCGTCGCCATTACGCTCCTTGGCGGCGGCCTTGGCGGGCTGCAAAGCGTACCCACCGAACTCTGGGGCGGCCTGCCGCTCACCCTGCTGCTCACCGCCGCCGGCATGGCCGGCGCACTGCCCCTGGGCATCGCCGTGGCCTACGGACGGCGCTCGTCACTGCCGGTGCTGCGCGGCCTGCTCACCGCCTACGTGGAACTCGCCCGTGGCATTCCGCTGATCGCCGCGCTGTTCGTCGCTTCGTTCCTGCTGCCGCTGTTTTTTCCGGATGGCGTCGCGCTCGACATGCTGTGGCGCGTGCTCATCGCCATCGTGCTGTTCGCCGCCGCCTATCTGTCCGAGATCATCCGCGGCGGCCTGCAGGCCCTGCGCATCGAGCAACTCGATGCGGCCGCAGCGCTGGGCTTCAGCGAGTGGCAGACCCAGCGCTGGATCGTGCTGCCCCAGGTGCTGCGCGCGGTCGCCCCGTCGCTGGCCAACAGCGCCATCGCGCTGTTCAAGGACACCTCGCTCGTCACCATCGTCAGCCTTTACGAACTCACCGGCTCACTGGGCCTCGCCCTTTCCGGCGACGCCCAGTGGCGGCCCTTTTACCTCGAGGCCTGGATCTTCATCGCCGCGATCTACTGGGCAGGCTGCGTTTTGCTGGCCCGCATCAGCCGCGCAAAACCGCTACGGCCTTGATCTCGATGATGTAGCCCGGCGCCCCGCACAGCTGCGCAGCGCCGATAGCCGTCCAGGCCGGAAAATCGCGGGTCAGATAGCGGTCCTTGACCTGCATGAACAGCGACAGATCACGCATGTCGTCGTGAAAACTGGTCAGATCGACGATATCGTCCATCGTCGCCCCGCCGGCTGCGAGCACTTTCTTCAGGTTTTCAAAGGCCTGCACGATCTGCGCTTCACGGCCTTCCACCAGCTTCATGTTCTCGTCGCGGCCGATCTGCCCGGACACGTAGATTGTCTTGCCCACGCGCACGGCCGGCGCGTAGTGGATGTTTTCGTAAACGGCTTCCATGCCCTTGGGGATGATGGCCTGGCGATCTGTCACGGTGTTTCTCCTGTGTTTGGGGCTGCACAGCGTACTACGAACGCAGGGCAGAATCTGCAGCCAGAATTTCCGCCAGCCGGCGCACACCCGGCCCGGCAAAATCGGGGTCGGCCTGCACCAGGTAGAGATCGATGAAGCGCACCTCGGCGCCCCCCAGCGGCAGCGGCTTCAGCAAGCCCGCGGCCAGCTCGGCCCGGATGCGTGCTTCGGGATACCACGCAAAGCCGTGTCCGGCGCAGGCCGCGGCAATCGACATGGACATGCTGCTGAAGGTCCAGCGTTGCTCCACTTCGACGGTCGTGGTGCGGCGATCGCGGGTCGAGCCCGTAGCCCGCACCGGCAAATGCCGCCATGGCCGCAAATCGCCCTCGCCCAGCTCGCGCCCCAGCTGATGCAGCGGATGCGACGGTGCCGCCACCGCCACCAGCCGCACGTTGATCAGCGGCACTCCCAGAAAGCCCGGCGGAATATGCGGCGTGATGGCGATTTCCGCCTGCCCGCCCAACAGCGCCTCGCCGGTGCCACCCAGCACCGATTCGATCACCTCGACCCGCGTGCGCGGCGCCTCGGCCCCAAAACGGGCCAGCGCTTCGATGAGCCGATCGGGCGGATAGAGCACCTCCACCGCCAAGCCGATCTCCGCCTCCCAGCCGGCCGACAGCTTGCGCGCCGCCAGCTCCAGGTCACCGGCCTCGCCCACCAACGCCAGCGCGCGGCGGTAAAGCATGTGGCCGGTGGAAGTCAGCACCGCCTTCCTGCCCTGGATCTCGAAGGCGCTCACGCCAAGCATCGACTCGATCTTCTGCACCGCGTAAGTCACCGAAGACTGGCTCTTGTGCAGCGCATCCGCCGCCTGGGCATAGCCGCCGGAATCGACCACGGCAATCAGCGCACGCCATTGATCAAGCGCGATATGAGGGGTGGG
The DNA here is from genome assembly GCA_016720685.1 of Zoogloea sp. Lineage (GTDB taxonomy): Bacteria > Pseudomonadota > Gammaproteobacteria > Burkholderiales > Rhodocyclaceae > Zoogloea. The sequence goes on along the minus strand of JADKKC010000022.1, from coordinate 10,704 downwards.
AAGCACCGTCATCATCTAACCATTCGATGGATTTAAACGAAATCTTGTACTTTTTTATCTCTCCGGTAAATCGTTTAATACAGCCATCGCAACCCGACACGGAGTCACTCAAATGAGCACCCTTCTCAAGATCAACGCCAGCCTGTTCTCCAACCACGGTCAGTCCAGCCAGCTCACCGAGCGCTTCGTCGCGGCCTGGCAGGCCAGCCACCCCGACACCGCCGTCGTCAGCCGCGATCTCGCCGCCGATCCGGTTCCCCACCTGGATGGCGCCCGCTTCACCGCCTTCTTCTCCAAGCCCGAAGAGCGCAACGCCGAGCAGCAAGCCGTGGTCGATTTCTCCGACGCGCTGATCGCCGAACTGCGCCAGGCCGACACCGTCGTCATCGGCCTGCCCATGTACAACTTCGGCGTGCCCTCCACGCTCAAGGCCTACTTCGACCACATCGCCCGCTCCGGCGTCACCTTCCAGTACACCGCCGAAGGCCCCAAGGGTCTTCTCACCGGCAAGAAGGCCTACATCCTCGCCGCCCGCGGCGGCCGCTACGCCGGCACCGCGAAGGACAGCCAGACCACCTACGTGCGTGACTTCCTCGGCTTCATCGGCATCACCGAGGTGGAATTTGTATACGCCGAAGGCCTCAACATGGGCGACGACAGCAAGAACAGCGCCCTCGCCGATGCCCACAAGGCCGTCGCCGAACTCACCGCCTAAGCGAGCAACCCGAGCCCGGAGCGCATCATGACGACACGCAGCCTGCTGAAAATCATCCCCTCCATCCCCGTTTCCGACGGGGCCGGTGTCAAGCTGCGGCGCAGCCTGGGCCAGAGCCAGTGGCTGCGTCTCGACCCCTTCCTGATGCTCGACGAGTTCGCGTCGGACAACCCGGACGACTACATCGCCGGTTTTCCGGCCCACCCCCACCGGGGTTTCGAGACGGTGACCTACATGCTGGAAGGCGACTTCCAGCATGAGGACCACCTTGGCAACAAGGGCCATCTGCGCGGCGGCGGCGCCCAGTGGATGACCGCCGGACGCGGCATCATCCATTCGGAAATGCCGCTGCAGCAAAGCGGCCGTCTACATGGGTTCCAGTTCTGGATCAACCTGCCGGCCGCCGAGAAGATGAAGCCCGCCGCCTACCGGGACATCCAGCCGGAAGAAATTCCGCCGCTCGGCATTCCGGGCGGAGACGTGCGGATCATCGCCGGCACACTCGAAACCACCGACGGCCAGGCGCGCCCCGGCCCGATCCAGGGCTTGTCCACGGCGCCGCTGTTTCTCGATGTGCGGCTCGAAGCCGGCCAGCGCTTCGGCCACCCCGTGCCGGAAGGCCACACGGCCTTCCTCTACCCCTATGCCGGCGAACTGACGGTCGGAGCTGACGATTCAGCGCGCCCCCTTGCCACCCGCGAGGCGGGCATCCTGTCACCCGGCGCCCGTATCGAAGTCACCGCCGGCCAGCACGGCGCGAGCTTTCTGCTGCTGGCCGCCCGCCCCCTCGGCGAGCCCGTCGTCCAGTACGGCCCCTTCGTGATGAACACCCGCGAGGAAATCGAGCAGGCACTGGACGACTACCGCAACGGCACCCTGGCCTGAAGCACGCATTACAAGCCGGGCGCAAGGTTCTCAATGCGCCCGGTGCGCCTCACCCGTAAAGCAATGGCGAACTCGTGCCCTGGGGCGGCCTGGGGCTGCCCGTGAAACAGCGCCACGCCGCCGTACGAGAGCACGATCAATACGGCGACGGGGCCGGCCCGGTTTTTTCAGCGCTCGTCGAAACTCACCAGCAAACGCCCGCTGGTCGGCCGGGCCTGGCAGCTCAGCACAAAACCCTGGGCCATCTCGGCGCCTTCGAGGGTGAAGTTCTTGTCCATCTCGACCGTGCCTTCCAGCACCTTGGCGCGGCAGGTGCAGCACACACCGGCCTTGCACGAGAAGGGCAGATCGAGACCGGCGTTGAGGGCCACGTCGAGCACGTGCTCGTTGGGGGCCATCATCATCTCGTGCTCCATGCCGTCGAGGATGACCGACAGGGCCACGCTCTTCGCGCTTTCGAGTTCGGGATGCAGGGTGCCGATCGGCACCACGCCCTTGGGCAGCGGCGTGTTGGCGGTGAAGCGCTCGGTATATACCCGGCTTTCCGGCACGCCAGCCTCGATCAGGGTCTGCTGGGCCGCCTCGATCATCGCCTCGGGGCCACAGATGAAGACTTCGTCCATGCTCTTCACCGGCAGCAGCGCGTCGATCACCGCACGCACCTTGTCGCCGTCGATGCGGCCTTGCAGCAGGTCCACTTCCTGGGCCTGGCGGGACAGCACGTGGATCAGGGTCAGGCGGTCGCGGTAGCGGTCCTTCAGATCCTGCAGGGCTTCGTTGAACATCACCGAGGACATGCGGCGGTTGCCGTACACCAGGGTGAACTTGGATTCGGGCTGCTCTTCCAGCGTGGTCGCGGCGATGGACAGGATGGGCGTGATGCCCGATCCGGCCGCAAAACCGACCCGGTGGATGGCGCGCTGCTTCTTGACGACGAAGCGGCCGTCCGGCGGCATCACGCTGAGGGTGTCGCCGGCCTTGACGGACTGGGCTGCCCAGTTCGAGAAAACGCCGCCTTCAACCGGACGGATGCCGATTTCCAGCTCGCCCTTTTTGGCGAGGCGGCTGCGCGGGCTGCTGATCGAGTAGCTGCGGCGCACTTCCTGGCCATCGACGACGGCCTTGACCGTCAGGAACTGGCCCGGCTCGAAGTGGAAGCGCTCCAGCTCGGCAGGCGGAATGTCGAAGGTGATGGCGACGGAGCCCGCCGCCTCGGGGCTGACGCGCTTGACGGTAAGTTCATGAAAACGGAGAGCGGACATTTTTGAATCTCCTGAAGCCCGTGAAGAAATCGTAGCGAGCAGGCCCGAGCGTGCGACGAGGAGCGGAGCTGTACTTGCAGTACAGCGAGCACCGGAATCGCCAGATCGGGACGCGCAGTAGATTTCTTCACGGGCGGCCTAGTAAGGCTTGAAGTAATCGAAGGGCTCCTGGCAGTCGAGGCACTTGTAGAGCGCCTTGCATGCGGTCGAGCCGAATTGCGAAGTGACAACGGTGTGGGTCGAGCCACACTGGGGGCAGGCCACCGGGTCGGCCGCCGGGCGTCGCATGAAGCGCACGACGCTGACGTCCGGTTTGGTCTGGTGCGGCGGCGCAATGCCATAGGCACGCAGCTTTTCCCTGGCGGCCTCGTTCATCCAGTCGGTGGTCCAGGCGGGAGACAGCTGGGTGATGACGCGGGCGGCAATGCCGGCATTTTCCAGCGTCGCCCGCACGTCGTCCTCGATCTGCCCCATCGCCGGGCAGCCGCTGTAGGTTGGCGTGATCACCACCTCCACCAGGCCGTCCGGGCCGCTTCTCACATCGCGCAGGATGCCGAGTTCCCGGAGGGTGACCACCGGAATCTCCGGATCGGTCAGGCCCTCCAGGGCGACCCACACCTGCTCAAGGGTGGCGGTGGTCATGGGCTTACCAGCAACCGTCGGGGTGAGCACGGGCCAGGCTCTGCATTTCGGCAAGCAGAAAACCCAGGTGCTCGGAATGCAGGCCCACCTTGCCTTGCGGCACGTAACCACGGACTTGCGGCCGGGTCAGGGTCGCTTCGGCCAGGGCGTCGTTCACCAGCGCATCCCAGGCGCCACGCAGGCTGCGCACATCCACGCCGACACCGGCTTCCACCGCGGCGGCTTCGGCCGGGCTGACCGTCCAGAACTCCTCGGTGTAGGGCAGCAGGTGATTCACTGCGGCCTGCGCCCGGGCGTGGGATTCGTCGGTGCCATCACCCATGCGCACGAGCCAGTCGCGGCTGTGGTGCAGGTGGTAGGTGGCCTCCTTCAGCGACTTGGCGGCGATGCCGGCAAGCGTGCTGTCGGCGGATGTTTGCAGCGCGTCCCACACGTGCACCATCAGCGCCGAATACAGGAAGTTGCGCACGATGGTGGCGGCGTAGTCGCGGTCGGCGACGGCGTAGCCCACCAGCGCGCCGTGATGGGGCAGCTCCAGCAGCGTGTAGTTGCGGAACGCCTGCGAGTCGCGGAAGTAAGCCAGCTGGTCTTCCGTCGTGCCGTCGCCCTTGAGTTCGGCGGCGCGCTGGTAGAGCAGCCGGGCCTGGCCGATCAGGTCGAGGCTGACGTTGGCGAGGGCCAGGTCTTCCTCGAGGATCGGGCCGTGGCCGCACCATTCGGCATCACGCTGCCCGAGAACCACGGCGTTGTCGGCCAGATGCAGCAGGTAGTCGATGGTCGCGCTCATTACATGTGCCCCACTTCATCGGGAATTTCGTAGAAGGTCGGGTGACGGTAGATCTTGTCGGCGGCCGGATCGAAGAACTCGCCCTTCTCGTCCGGGTTGCTGGCGGTGATCGCGGCCGAGGGCACGACCCAGATGCTCACGCCTTCCTGGCGGCGGGTGTACACGTCGCGGGCCATGTGCAGGGCCTGGCTGGCGTCGGCGGCGTGCAGGCTGCCGCAGTGCTTGTGTTCGAGGCCCTGCTTGCTGCGGACGAAGATTTCCCAGAGGGGCCATTCTTTAAGGGCGGTGGTGTTCATGCTGCCTCCTTCATTGCACGTTCTTGCTGTTTGCGGGCGTAGGCCTGGGCGGCGTCGCGCACCCACTGGCCATCGTTGTGTGCCTTGACGCGGGTGGCCAGGCGCTCCTTGTTGCAGGGGCCGTTGCCTTCCACGGTGTCCCAGAACTCCTGCCAGTCGATCTGGCCGTAGTCGTAGTGCTGACGCGCCTCGTTCCACTTGAGGTCGGGGTCCGGCAGGGTGATGCCGAGCACCTTGGCCTGGGGCACGGTGGCGTCCACGAACTTCTGGCGCAGGTCGTCGTTGCTGATGCGCTTGATGCCCCAGCGCATGCCCTGCGCGCTGTTGGGGCTGTCGGCGTCGGGCGGCCCGAACATGGCGAGGCACTTCCACCACAGGCGGTTCACCGCGTCCTGCACCATGTCGCGCTGGGCCTGGGTGCCCTTCATCATCACCAGCAGGGCTTCGTAGCCCTGGCGCTGGTGGAAGGATTCTTCCTTGCAGACACGCACCATGGCGCGGGAATACGGGCCGTAGGAGCAGCGGCACAGAGGAATCTGGTTCATGATCGCGGCGCCGTCCACCAGCCAGCCGATCGCCCCCACGTCGGCCCAGTTGAGAGTCGGGTAGTTGAAGATCGAGCTGTACTTGGCCTTGCCGGAATGCAGGCCTTCGAGCAGCTGGTCGCGGCTGGTGCCGAGGGTTTCGGCGGCCGAGTACAGGTAAAGGCCGTGGCCGCCCTCGTCCTGCACCTTGGCGATCAGGATGGCCTTGCGCTTGAGGCTGGGCGCGCGGGAGATCCAGTTGCCTTCGGGCAGCATGCCGACGATTTCGCTGTGCGCGTGCTGGCTGATCTGGCGCACCAGGGTCTTGCGGTAGGCTTCCGGCATCCAGTCCTGCGGCTCGATACGGCCGTCGGCATCGATGCGGGCGTCGAAACGGGCCATCAGTTCTGCGTCTTCGGTGGACGGGGTGACCGCCACGGTCTTCTGTCCGGCCTGGTCGGGCACGTTGAAGGATTGTGTGTACATGGTGTTCTGTCTCCTCTCGGGTTGAACCAAATCAGGATCGTTACAGCAGCCAGGCGGGCTGGCGTTTTTCCAGGAAAGCGGTGATCCCGTCCCGCGCTTCGTCGGTGGCCCGCTGGCGGGCGATGCGCTGGGCGGTTTCCTCGCTCACCGTGTCGTCGATGGGGCGGCCGGTCACGGCGGCAATCAGATCCTTGGCGGCCTTCTGGGCCTGGGGAGCGCCGGAAATGAGGGTCTCGGCCAGCGCGGCAACGGCCGCATCCAGCGCATCCACCGCCACCACCTCGCCCACCAGCCCGATGGCTAGCGCCCGCTCTGCCGGAACACGCTCGGCGCTCTGGAAGATGCGCAGCGCGTGACGCGGCCCGACAGCCCGCAGCACGTAGGGGCTGATCACCGACGGGATGATTCCGAACTTCACTTCGGAGGTCGAAAACACCGCGTCGCTGGTCGCCACCGCCATGTCGCAGGCCGCCGCCAGACCGGTGCCGCCGCCCAGGGCGGCGCCCTGCACGCGGGCGATGGTCGGCTTGGACATGTCTGACAAAGCCCGCAACATGCGGGCAAAGCGCCGGGCGTCGGCCAGGTTTTCGGCCTCGCCAAAGGCCGAGGCGCGCTTCATCCAGTTGAGGTCGGCACCGGCGGAGAAGTGACGCCCCCGCCCGGCCAGCACCACCACCCGCACGCCGGCGTCGGCGTCGAGTTCGGCGCAGGCCTGGCCCAGATCGGCGATGAGCTGCTCGTTGAAGGCGTTGAAGACTTCCGGACGGTTCATCCAGATCGTCGCCACGCGGCCGCTGCGCTCGACTTCGAGGGTTTCGTAGTGGTTTGCCATGCTTGCCTCAGCGCCTCCTGAAAGCCGGCTTGCGCTTGTCGACGAAGGCCGCCATGCCGTCGACGACTTCGTTGTTGAGGGCATTCAGCGACTCCGGCCGCTTGATGCGGTTCCGCCCGACCTTGCCGTGCGCTGCGTGAATGACTACGTTGGACATGTGCTGCCTCCGGAGGGGCCGCCCGAAGGCAGCCCTCATTATTTTTTTCCCCCTGCGTTGTCGCTGAAGTCCGACCCACAAAGGTTTGGGGTTGTGCGATTACGGCAAAATCGTCCAGTCGCCGTTCTTCACTTCCAGCATGCGGAAGGACGACAGGTCGAGGCCCATGTGGTCGGTGGGCGACATGTTCACCTTGCCGCTGGAGCCCACGTAGCCCTTGGTGGCTTCGATGGCGTCGCGAACCTTGGCCTTGTCGGTGCCGCCGGCATGCTTGATCGCATCGACAGCCAGCATCAGGCCGTCGTAGGCGTAGCCACCGAAGGTGGACACGTCCTGCTTGTAGCGCTCTTTGTAGGCCTTGTCGTAGGCGGTCACGACGGGCTTCTGCGGGTCGCCCGCGGGCAGCTTGTCGCCGATCAGCTGGGCCGGGGACGGCAGGCGCACGCCTTCGGCAGCCGGGCCGGCGAGCTTCAGGAACTCATCCGAAGCGACCCCGTGGGACTGGTACAAAGGCAGCGTGATGCCGAGCTGCTTGTAGTTCTTGGTGACGATGGCCGGGCCCTGGCCGAGGCCGAACACGAACACCGCCTGCACGCCCGGGGCACCCTTGATCTTGGTGAGCTGCGGGCTCATGTCGGTGTCCTTGGGGCCATAGGTTTCGTTGGCCACCAGGGTGATCCCGTACTTGCCGGCCACCAGTTCGGTTTCCTTCTTGCCGGACTGGCCGAAGCCGCTGGTTTCGGAGAACAGCGCCACCTTGGTGAGGCCGCGCTTCTTCATGTCCTCAAAGACTTTCTCGGCGGCCATGCGGTCGGTGTGGGGCGTCTTGAAGACGAACTTCTTGACCGGCTCGACAATCACCACGGCGCCCGCCAGCGAGATGAAGGGCGTGCCCGACTTCTCGGCCAGCGGCACCATCGACATGGTGGAACCGGTGGTGGTGCCGCCGATCAGGATGTCCACCTTGTCGTCGTCCAGCAGGCGCTTGGCAAAGCCGTTGGCCTTGTTGGCGTCGCTGCCGTCGTCGTAATGGACGAGCTGCAGCTGGCGGCCGAGCACGCCGCCCTTCTTGTTGATGTCCTCCACGTACAGCTGGAGGGTCTTCAGTTCCGGGTCGCCCAGGAAGGCAGCGGGGCCGGTCACCGACAGCACCGATCCGACCTTGATCGGATCGGCAGCCATCGCGGTCAGGCTGCCCAGCGCCAGTACGGCGCCGGCAAGAAAGGTCTTCAGCGTTTTTTTCATTGGGTTGTCTCCTCTACGGGTGGTGTGTGTCAAACGCGTTCGATGATGATGGCAATGCCCTGGCCGACGCCGATGCACATGGTGCACAGCGCATAGCGGCCGCCCCGCCGGGCCAGTTCGTAACTCGCGGTGGTCACCAGGCGGGCACCGCTCATGCCCAGCGGGTGGCCGATGGCGATGGCGCCGCCATTGGGGTTCACGCGCGCTTCGTCGTCGGCCAGGCCGAGCTCGCGCAGCACCGCAAGGCCCTGGGCGGCGAAGGCTTCGTTGAGCTCGATGACGTCCATCTGATCAAGCCTGAGGCCGGCCTTGGCAAGCACCTTGCGCACGGCCGGCGCCGGGCCGAAACCCATGATCCGCGGCGCGACGCCGGCAGTGGCCATCGCCACCACGCGGGCCTTCGGGGTCAAACCGTGGCGGGACGCGGCGGCACCGGACGCCAGCAGCAGCGCACAGGCGCCGTCATTGACGCCAGAGGCGTTGCCGGCGGTAACCGACAGCTCCGGGCCATTGACGCCCTTCAGCTTGGCCAGCATGTCCAGCGTGGTTTCGGGGCGCGGATGCTCGTCGGTGGTGAAGACAAGCGGCTCGCCCTTCTTGCGCGGGATTTCCACCGGCACCAGCTCGTCGGCAAAACGCCCGGCTGCGTTGGCGGCGGCCCAACGCTGCTGGGAGCGCAGCGCAAAGGCGTCCTGGTCGGCGCGGGAGATGCCGAAGTCGGCGGCGACGTTGTCGGCCGTCTGGGGCATTGAGTGGGTTTCGTAGAGCTTCTTCATCACCGGGTTGATGAAGCGCCAGCCGATGGTGGTGTCGAAGATTGCCGCGTTGCGGGAGAAGGCGGATTCGGCCTTGCCCATCACGAAGGGCGCGCGGGACATGCTCTCGACGCCGCCGGCGATCATCAGCTCGGTTTCACCCGACTTGATGGAGCGCGCGGCCAGCCCGATGGCGTCCATGCCGGAACCGCACAGGCGGTTCACCGTGGTGCCCGGCACCTCGATGGGCAGGCCCGACAACAGACCGGACATGCGCGCCACGTTGCGGTTGTCTTCGCCGGCCTGGTTGGCACAGCCGTAGATGATGTCCTCGACAGCCGCCCAGTCGACTTGCGGGTTGCGGGCCATCAGGGCCTTGAGGGGCACCGCGCCCAGGTCGTCCGGACGCACGCTGGCGAGGGTGCCGCCGTAGCGGCCGATGGGCGTGCGGATGGCGTCGCAGATAAAGGCTTCAATCATGGTGTCGTCCTCAGATTTGTTTGGGGCGCTGGTCAAGAACGCGGCGGGCCTTGCCGGTCTGGGTGCGCGGGATGGACTCGAAGTCCATGACGTTCACCTTGGTCGAGATGCCGATGATGGTCTTGATGTGCTGCTGCAGCGCGCGGGCGATCTCTTCGATGCTGCCGCGGCCGAGCTTGCCTGAAAGCTCCCGCTGCACTTCGCAACGCACTTCCACGTTGTCCATGTGGCCATCGCGGGTCAGCACGATCTGGTAGTTGCCGGTCAGGCGCACGTCGCGCAGGATCTGCTCCTCGATCTGGGTCGGGAAGACATTCACGCCGCGCACGATCAGCATGTCGTCGGAACGGCCGGTGATCTTGTCCATGCGCCGGAACGCGCGCGAGGTGGGCTTGAGCAGGCGGGTCAGGTCGCGGGTGCGGTAGCGGATGACCGGGAAGGCTTCCTTGGTCAGCGAGGTGAACACCAGCTCGCCCTCTTCGCCGTCGGGCAGCACTTCGCCGGTTTCCGGGTCGATGATCTCGGGGTAGAAATGGTCTTCCCAGATCACCGGGCCGTCCTTCGATTCGATGCATTCACAGGCCACGCCGGGGCCCATGACTTCGGTCAGGCCGTAGATGTCGATGGCGTCGATGCCGAGCTTCCGCTCGATCTCGGCGCGCATGCCCTGCCCCCACGGCTCGGCGCCAAAGATGCCGACCTTCAGCGAGATTTCGTCGGGCTTGATGCCCAGGCGCTCGAACTCCTCGGCGATCACCAGCGAGTAGGACGGGGTGACCATGATGATTTCGGGCTTGAAGTCCATGATCTGCTGGACCTGCTTTTCGGTCTGGCCGCCGGACATCGGCACCGCACAGCAGCCGGCGCGCTCGACGCCGTAGTGGGCACCGAGACCGCCGGTGAACATGCCGTAGCCGTAGGCGACGTGCACCATGTCGCCGGCCCGGCCGCCTGCAGCGCGGATCGAACGGGCAACCACACTGGCCCAGTTGTCGATGTCGTTCCGGGTGTAGCCGACGACCACCGACTTGCCGGTGGTGCCGCTGGAGGCATGCAGACGCGCCAGCTTGTTGCGGGGCACGGCGAAGAGGCCGAACGGGTAGTTGTCGCGCAGGTCCGTCTTGGTCATGAACGGAAACTTGGCGAGGTCGGCCAGCGTTTTCAGGTCGTCCGGGTGAATGCCTTTTTCAACGCAGCGCGCGCGGTAGGGCGCGACGTTGTCGTAGCTGTGGCGCAGCGACCACTTCAGGCGCTCGAGTTGCAGGGCCGAGATTTCGTCGCGGCTGGCGGTTTCGATGGGCTCGAGATCGCCGGGCTGGGGGATTTTTGCGGTCATGGGGTGTCTCTCTCCTCTCCGTGTTATTCGATACAAGGCCGCTCAGGACTTCTCGGCAGCCAGTCCGGCAATGACTTCGCCGGAAATACGGTAGCTCTTGCCCCGGAACAGGGCGATGGTCTTGCCCGCGCTGTCCCGCACCGTCACGTCATAAACGCCGGTGCGGCCAGCCAGGGATTGTTCGACGGCTTCGGCATCCAGCGTGTCACCTTCCCGGCCGGGAGCCAGGAAGTCGATGGTGCAGGCGGAGGCCACCGTATTCTTGTTGTAGCTGTTGCAGGCGTAGGCAAAGGCGCTGTCGG
>JADKKC010000021.1 GCA_016720685.1 Zoogloea sp. | reverse complement strand
AAACTTCTTGAGGGCTTCGCGCTGGCCTTCGGCATCGGCGCTGCCCACGGTCTGGCCGCCGCGCACGGCGTCGATCGCCTGCTCCAGGGCCTTCTTCGTCAGGCCGCCCTCCTTCAGCAAGCGACCGGCTTCGCCCTTGTCGTCGGCCAGCGCCAGCAGGAACATCTCGCTGGCGATGAACTCGTCGCCGCGCTGCTGGGCGGCCTTGTCGGCCAGGTTGAGCAGGTTGCCCAGATCGCGGCCAACCGACACGTCGCCGCCATGGCCCTGCACCTTGGGCAGGCGATCCAGCGCCTTGCCGAGGGCCGCCTTGAGCCCGACGCCATTCACGCCGGCACGCTGCAGGAGCGACGCGGTGCTGCCGTCGTCCTGGTTGAGGAGCGCCAGCAGCAGGTGCTGGGGCTCGATAAATTGCTGATCGTTGCCCACCGCGAGGCTCTGGGCATCGGATAGGGCTTGCTGGAACTTGGTGGTGAACTTGTCGTAGCGCATGAGGCCTCCGGATTTAGGTTTGAAACCTAAATGAGGGAGCACGGTAAAACTTCAAGCCCCCGCGGCGAAATCCCGCTGGCTGCCGCAGACCTCGGGTGCCATAGAGAAAAGGCACACTCCAACAGCATCGAGGGCCAATCAAATGAAAAAAAACGGTCGACTCACCCTCCCCCGGCACGTTGCGCTTGGCCTTTCGATCCTGGCGATCTGCATGCAAACCACAAACGCCCAGGAAGCCGCAGCTCAGCAGGCGTCGCCAAAAGACATTTTTGTTTTCTTCGACGGAACGAAAAACGGCGTTGTTGCATAAGCCTGCTGGCCGGCCCCTCCCGGCACCGACGTGTCGCGGTTGGAAGACTGCCCGAATGCCCCGAACAAGACCCGCTACCGTACAAGCAACTGGCCCGACAGTGTTCGGAGCGGAGCGAAGGGTCGCCCGAAGGTCTAAACCGATGCGGCCATTCAGGCCATCCTGACGCTGAAGGTCTTGTTCAAGCTCGCCTTGTGGCAAGCCCTGGAATGACAAAGCGGCTTTCGTCCATGCCCGCAATGAAACTCTGGCGGCGGCCCAGTACCTGGGATGGCGGCTGTGGAAGAAATGGAGTGGCTACCATCGGCGGCGTAGCCTGGCCGAGACGAGCATGTGCGCTTCAAGTTATTGGGGAGCGACTGGCCGCGGAGGCGCACGTGCGCTGCGCGATCCTGAATACGTTCAACCGGCTTGGCATGCCGGTGACGGTCGCTCATGCCTGAAATCCGTCTGGGCTTGGGGCTGCTTTGCTTGAGCCAGAGTTATGCAACAACGCCGAGGCCAACCGAAAAAGAGCGCAGAAGAAATCCTGCGAAATTCCAACGAGTGCAACACCTCTCCAAGCACCAGGAGCGCTGTAAGCGGCACCGGCTCGCAAAGCACAACGCCCATCCGCGGCACTTCAGATTCACGCCTTCCTGCCCGAAATGCGCGGCGAGTGCGGCATCACGACGGCTTGCCATGCTAATTTGATAGCTCCGACGGCATACGCACGCTCAGTGTCCGCACCGAGCCCCTATGCTGTCTTCTTGTCACGGTTCCTGGAGGCAGTGCATGACATTCGGACTCGGAGTCCAGCATTTCAAACGACAGCAGCAGCTACTGGCCGGTTTCGGCCTCGCGGCGTGGGCGATGCTCGCGTCCGCCGGCGAGTTCGTCATTGCCCAGGTGGCGCCCTTCACCGGGCCGGTGGCGACCGAGGCCGCCGAATTCAACGCCGGCATCCGCCTGGCCTTCAAGGCGGCCAACGTGGCCGGCGGCATCCACGGTCGGCAGGTCGTGCTGCGCCGCCTCGACGACGAATACAACCCCGACAAAACCGTCGCCCTGTTCAACCAGGCGGCCGCAACCGAGGCGCTCGCCGCGCTGCTCCCCGTCGGCTCGGCAGGCATGACCAAGGTGCTGAAGACCCAGCTTCCCGAGACGCAGAAATTCCCGATCGTCGGCGTGATTCCCGGCGCCGAACCGCTGCGCACGCCGCTCAACCCCTACGTTTATCACGTGCGGGCGGGCGATCTCGAACAGTACCGAAAGCTGGTCGACCACGCGGTGACCACCGGCCTCACCCGCGTCGCCGTGGCCTACGCCGACCTGCCCTTCGGCGCCGCGGGCCTCGCGGCCATCGAGGGCATGCTGAAAAAACATTCGAAGGAAACCGTCGCCCGGGTGGCCATGCCGATGGGCGGCAAGGCGAATTTTCCGGAAATCATGGATGCCCTGGCGCGGGCCACGCCGGACATCGTGCTGCTGGTCAGCCCGTCCCAGCTGGCCGGCGAGTTCGTCAAGAGCTTCAAGGCCAAAGGCATGAGCGCCCAGCTCGGCATGCCCTCGTATGGCAACGCCGAAACCCTGTGCCAGATTGCCGGCAACGACGCCGCGCGCGGCACGATCGTGGCGCAGGTGATGCCCAACGTCACCAACAGCAGCATCCCGGTGGTGCGCCGCTTCCAGGACGACCTGAAAAAATACGGCGAAAAAGACATGCGCCCAAGCATCTTCCAGCTCGAAGCCTACGTCACCGCCCAGGTGCTGCTCGAAGCCATGCGCCGCGCCGGCCCCGGCCTCAACCGCGCCAAACTCAGCGTGGCGCTCGATTCGCTGAAGCAGTTCAACACCGGCGGTTTCACCGTCGATTTCTCGCCGACCCGGCACACCGGTTCGGATTTCGTCGACATCAGCATCATCGGACGCGACTGCCGGCTGGTGTTCTGACCCAGAAGCCTTCGGGGCAGAGCCTCAGCCCACCCTGATGCGCTCCCCGTAGCCGGTCATCTCAAGGTAGCCGCGCCCCGCTTCCCGGCCGGCTTCCTGCACCCGCACCGCGCCCTCCCAGTACACCGCGCCGGTCGAGCGCCGGCTGTCCAGCTCCTGGTCGTCAAAGAGCGGCTGCAGCACAAAAACCCGCGCACCAACGTGCACCCGCCATTCCACCGGATAGCGGATGCCGGTGCGTGGCGAGCGCCATTCCCGCAGCGGCACAAAGGCTACAGCCTCCGGTGGCAAAACCTGCGTGGCGCCTCCGGCCGCGCGAAGCGTCGCGGCCGACCACACACTCCGTCCGTCGCCGCCGCGCATCCGGAAAGCCATCAGCGCACTGCCGTCGTCCAGGTTGACGCCGATCCAGTCCCAGCCCTGGGCGCCTTCAGGCATCACTTCGCTGGACCATTCGTGATCCAGCCAGGCGCGGCCGGTAACGGCTTCCTGGCGCCCGTCCAGCGTCACCGTGCCGCTCACCCGCAGCTGCGGCCGGCTGTAGTAATGGCTGGCGTGACGCGGGTCCGCCGCCTTGGCGCTGAAACCCGCAAGGCCGTTGAGCAGCGGCGGGCCGTCCGGCACGCATTCCAGTGCGTAGGCAAAATCGGCGGCATTCACCTCGGCACGGTAGGCGTCGCCCACCTGCGTGAAACGCCAGTCGCCCACCCACACGCCGCTGCGCCCCGTCTCAAAACCGGCGCGACCAAAGCCCGCCCGCGCCGAACGCTCGTCGTGGCGCAGCCGCTTGAGGCGCGGGTCGGCAATCGCCGCGTGGGCGAGAATCAACTGGCGCGGCGCGAAGGCGCTCGGGCTGTCTTCGCCCACGCCGGTGCGCACCCGGAAGAACGTCGTCTGAAAACCCAGCGGAGCGCCGTTCGGCAGGCGGAGCCAGCCGGTGACGTACCACCACTCGGTGCGAAAATCCGGGTGGGCGCCGTGATCCGCCGGAAAAGACAGCCTGCGCCCCGCCAGCACCGGCGCAAAGCTCACCGGCGCGGAAGCCCCCGCCGCCGCCCGCCACGCCGGCAAGGCCAGCACCCCCAGGATCAGCCTGCGTCTTTGCATCACCAGTCCTCCCGCACCGCCAGCACCGCGTCCTGGCGCATGGCCTGACGCCCGGCGAGCACCGCGGCCAGCGCCCCGAGCGCCACCAGCCCGACGCCAAACAGCGCCAGCGAGCCCCACGGCACGTGCAGGTCCATGCTCCAGTGAAAGCTCTGCCGATTGACCACCTCGATCAGCACCAGCCCGATCGCCCCGCCCGCCAGCAAACCGGCCACCACGCCGACGCCGGCCGCCAGCGCCCCCTCCTGCGCCAGCATCCAGCCGATCTGGCGGCGCGTCAGGCCCAGGTGGCGCAGCATGCCGAACTCCCGCCGCCGGGCCGCCGCCAGCGCCGCAAAACTTGCCGCCACGCCGGCGAGCCCAATGGCCACCGCCACCGCCTCGAGCAGGTAGGTGACGGCAAAGGTGCGATCAAAAATACGCAGGCTGAGCGCACGGATCTGTCCGGGGTAAGACACTTCCAGCACCCCGGGGCCAGCCGTCGCCACCAGCGCCCCGGCCACCTGCCCGGCCACCGCGCCGGGCGCCAGAAAGATCGCCGCATCGTTGGCCCTGCGGTCGCCGGTCAGGCGGCGGTAGTCGGCCAGGTCGACCATCACCGCGCCGGTCTGGCGCGCGTAATCCCGCCACACGCCGGCCACCCGCGCGCTCAGGGCCTGCCCGGCCAGCGGCAGCACAACGCGCGCGCCGGGCTGCCAGCCGTACAGATCCTGCATGGCCTCGGAAATCCAGATTGCCGGCTCGCTGCCGGCGGGGCGGGCACGACCGACCAGCGGCAGCCCGCGGCCATCCGCCGCCACCGGCCGGGCCAGCAAGACCACCGGCGCCTGCCCGGCCTTGAGGCGCAGGCTGTCGTAGCGGGTGAAGCTCACTTCGGCCACGCCCGGCGTCGCGGCAATGCGCGCCTGCAGGTTTTCATCCAGAAAGCCGCTGGAAGCACTTTTACCGGCGCGCAAATACAGGTCGGCGGGCAGCACCTGCCCCAGCCATTCATCCACCGAATCCCGGAACGACGCCACCATGATGGCCATGGCCGCCGCCAGCGCCACGCTGGCCAGCACCCCGGCCGCGGCCACCACCGCATGCCCCGGCGCGGCGCCGAGGCGCGCCGCCGCCAGCCGTGCCGGCACCGGGCCACCCGTCGGCAACAGCCGCGCAAGCCCGCCAGCCAGCAGCGGCAGGAGCATCACGCTGCCCGCAAGCACACAGGCCACGGCGACATAGCCGCCGATCGGCAAGCCTTCCAGGGGCGCAATCCGCGCAGCCGCCAGGCTGCCCAGCAACAGCAACACACCCAGCCCAGGGCGCCCGTGCCCGCCGCTCAAGGCCGCCTCGTCGCCGGCCTTGAGCGCCTGCGCCGGCGACACCGTGGCCGCCTCCCGCGCCGGCAACCACGCCCCGGCCACGCCGGCCAGCACGCCAAGCCCCACGTAGATGGCCGTCATGCCGGGTTGAAACTGCAGCTGCGGCTTGAGCCCCGAAAAATAGCCGGCGCCCAGATCGCCACCGAGCAGCGCCAGCGCGCCCCAAGCCAGGGCGTAACCCAGCGCCGTGCCCAGGATTCCGCCCGCCAGCCCCACTGCCGCGCCTTCCGCCAGCAGCCAGCCGAACAGGCCCGTACGGGCCAGCCCGATGGCGCGCAAAAACGCAAACTCGGTGCGCCGCCGCACCACCGACAAGGCCTGCGCCGAAAACACCAGGAAGCCGCCCGTCAGGAGCGCAATCGCCGCCAGCATGGTCAGGTTGACCCGGTAGGCGCGGGAGAGATTCGCCGCCTCGTCCTCGGCCGCTTCCGGCACGGCGAGCATCACCCCGGCCGGCAGCAGCGCCTGCAGGGCATCCCGCGCGGCCTGCGGGGCGACGCCTGCAGCAAGGCGCAAATCGATGCGGGAGACGCGCCCCGGCGTGCCAAAGCGCGCCTGCACCGCGGCAATATCCATCACCGCCAGCCGCCGCCCCTCGCCCGCAGCGGGCACATCGCCCACCACGCGCAGCTCGACTTCCGCCGCGCCGGCCTGCACCCGCAGCCGCTCGCCGGGCCGGATGCCGAGCGCGGCCTGCGCCGCCGCGCTGACAAAAATTCCGTCGTCGGAAAGCGTCGCAAAACGGTCGGCGCCCTCCGCAGCCCGTGGCAGCAGCAGCGGGCTCACCCGGGCCAGCGCAAACACATCCACGCCCAGCAGCTTGAGTGTTTCGTCCCGCCCGGCGAGCCTGGCCTCCACTTCAACCAGCGGGCTCGCCTCGGCCACTTCGGGACGCGCCGCCAGCACGGCGTAAAGCTGTTCGTCAAAACCGCCCCGTGCCCCGATCACCTGCAGATCCGCCTCGCCCGCCAGCGTGCGCAGGCCACGGCCAAATTCGGACAGCGCCGCCTCGTGCACCGCCTGCACCGCCATACCGAGCGCCACGCCCAGCACAATCGCAACCAGCGAGAACAGCGTCGCCATGCGTCGCCGGGCCAGTGAGCCGAGAAAAACCGGCGCCAGCGTGAGCGCCCTCACCCGTGCAACCCCGCCGCGTCGAGGCGCAGCACCCGGTCGGCGGTGGCCGCCGCCTCCAGCGAATGGGTGACCAGGATGCCTACGGCGCCGACGCGGCGGATGCGCCCGGCCAGCAGTTCAAGCACCCGCGTGCCATTGGCCGGGTCCAGGTTGCCGGTAGGTTCGTCGGCCAGCACCACCCGCGGGCGATGCACCAGGGCGCGGGCAATCGCCACCCGCTGCATCTCACCCCCCGAAAGCTCCCGCGGCCAGCTGTCGGCCCGATCCAGCAGGCCCACGGCTTCGAGAAGTTGCAGCGCCGGCGCATCCGCCGCGGCGCCGTCCACCCCCTGCAGCCACAGCGGCAGGGCCACGTTCTGGCGCACGGTGAGATGGGGCAGCACGTGAAAAGCCTGGAACACGAAACCCAGCTTGTCGCGGCGCAACCGGGTCAGCGCATCCTCGTCGAGCCGGGCGTAATCGCAGCCGTCCAGCACCAGCCGCCCACTGTCCGGCCGGTCCAGCCCGGCGATCAGGTTCAGCAGCGTCGATTTGCCCACGCCGGATTCCCCGACAATCGCCACGTACTCGCCCGGCAAAAGACGCAGGCACACGTCCTGCAGCACGCTGCGGCCATTGAAGCGGCGCGAGAGATTGTCGATTTCGAGCATGGAAAAGTAATGAACAGGAAAAATGGATGAAGAGAGCGCAAGGCGTGCCTGGCGGATTGGTGCCCGGCGTCCGGGATTGGTTCCGGTTGCAGGTGAAAAGACGGCTGCGCCCGGGCGCGAAGTTTCAGCCTATCCACCCTGCCTCCTCACCCCTTGCCATCCGCGGGTATACTCCGCCCGCCCATGCCCGTCGACCACTACGAAAACTTCCCCGTCGCGTCCTTCCTTCTGCCCGCGCACCTGCGCGAGCCGGTCGAGGCCATCTACGCCTTTGCCCGCTCCGCCGACGACATCGCCGACGAAGGCGACGCGCAGCCGATCGTCCGCCTGGCGCGGCTCAACGACTACCGCCGGGCGCTCCACGCCATCGAGCAGAACAAGGCTTTCGACGACCCCACGCTGGCCCCGGTCTTCGATCGCCTCGGGCACAACATCCGCCAGTTCGAGTTGCCGGTCGGGCTCTTTCGCGACCTCCTCGACGCCTTCAGCCAGGATGTGGGCAAGACCCGCTACGCAGATTTTGCCGAGCTTTCGGACTACTGCCGCCGCTCGGCCAACCCGGTGGGCCGGCTGATGCTGCACCTCTACCGCGCCAACACCCCCGAAAACCTGGCCATGTCCGACCGGATCTGCACCAGCCTGCAGCTCATCAACTTCTGGCAGGACGTGGCCGTGGACTGGCAAAAGCAGCGCATCTACCTGCCGCAGGCCGACATGGAACGCTTCGGCGTCGACGAGGCCTGCATTGCCGACGGCCAGGTGACGCGCCCGTTTTCTGCACTGATGGATTTCGAGATCCAGCGCGCCCGCACCATGATGCTTCACGGCGCGCCCCTCGCCCGCCGCCTGCCCGGCCGCATCGGCTGGGAGCTGCGCCTTGTCGTCCAGGGCGGCCTCGCCGTGCTTGACAAGATCGAGGCCGAGGCCTACGACGTCTTCAACCACCGCCCCGTTCTGGGCAAGGGCGACATGCTGCGCCTCGCCTGGCGCGCCCTCGTCCGCTAGGTGCCACTGAAATCAACAGCACCCCATCCTAGCCCTGCATCTTTGGTAGCCATGACCGATCCCCACGCCTACTGCCAGGAAAAAGCCGCCACCAGCGGTTCCAGCTTCTACTACAGCTTCATGTTCCTGCCCCCCGAGCGGCGCCAGGCGATCACCGCCCTCTACGCCTTCTGCCGCGAGGTGGATGACGTCGTGGACGAATGCCAGGACATGCAGATCGCCCACACAAAACTCGACTGGTGGCGCAACCAGGTCGACCAGGTGTTCACCGGCACGCCCCAACACCCGGTGGCCCTGGCCCTGAAAGACATCTCGACGCGCTTCAACCTGCCCCGCGAGCAGCTGCTGGAAATCATCGACGGCATGCAGATGGATCTCCAGCAAACCCGCTACCTCGACTGGAAGGCCCTCAACCTCTACTGCTACCGCGTAGCCAGTGTGGTCGGCCTGCTGTCGGCCGAAATCTTCGGCTACACCAACCGCCAGACGCTCAAGTACGCCCACGACCTGGGCCTCGCCTTCCAGCTCACCAACATCATCCGCGACGTGGGCGAAGACGCCCGCCGGGGCCGCATCTACCTGCCCGTCGACGAGCTGCAGCGCTTCAAGGTACCGGCCAAGCAGATCCTCGAAGGCGAGTATTCCGACAACTTCCGCGAGCTGATGGCCTTCCAGACCCAGCGCGCGCGCCAGCTTTACGACCAGGCCTTCGCCCAGCTGCCGCCGGAAGACAAGAAGACCCAGCGCCCCGGCCTGATCATGGCCGCAATCTACCGCACCCTGCTCGACGAAATCGAAGCGGACGGCTTCCAGGTGCTCGACCGCCGCACCTCGCTCACCCCCCTGCGCAAGATCTGGATCGCCGGCAAGACCTGGTTCCTCGGATGAGCCTTCAGCCCCAGGTTGCCGTCATCGGCGGCGGCTACGCCGGCTTTTCCGCCGCCGTCACGCTGGCCCGGGGCGGCGCCCGTGTCACCCTCTTCGAAAGCTCGCGCACCCTCGGCGGACGCGCCCGCGTGGTCGACAAAAACGACTACGCCGTCGATAACGGCCAGCACATCCTGCTGGGCGCCTACGCCGAAACCCTGCGCATGCTGCGCCTGGTCGGCGTCAAGCCGGGCGTGCTCGAAACCCGCCGGCTGGCGCTGGTCTATCCCGGCCTCGAGCCCCCGTGCGAACTGCGCGCAGCGCCCTTGCCCGCCCCGCTGCACCTGGCCATCGGCCTGCTGCGCGCCAAAGGCCTCGGCTGGGGTGACAAGCTCGCCATGGCGCGCCTGATGCGCCGGCTCAAGCGCGACCGTTTTCGCGTCGAGCCCGACCGGCCCGTGGCCGCCCTGCTCAAGGAAACCGCACAAACCGCAAAGCTCTCCCGGCTGATCTGGGAGCCGCTGTGTGTCGCGGCCCTCAACACGCCCGTCGCCACCGCGTCGGCCCAGGTTTTTGCCAACGTGCTGCGCGACAGCCTCGCTGCCGGCGCCTCGGCATCCGACCTGCTGCTGCCGAAGGTCGATCTCTCGGAACTCTTCCCGGTGCCCGCCTCCCGCTGGCTCGCCATGCGTGGGCATACCGTGCGCACCGCCGAACCCATCAAGACCATCGAACGGATCGAAGGCGGCTACCGCCTCGACGGCGATCCGTGGAACACCTGCTTTGATCACGTGGTGATCGCCACGGCGCCCTACCATGTGGCGGCGCTGCTCGAATCCTTTCCGGCCATGGCGGGCCTCGTCGAGCAGATCGGGCAACTCAAGCACGAACCCATCGTCACCGCCTGGCTGGCATTCGACGGACCGCTGAACTTCCCCGAGCCGATGATCGGCCTGAACGGCGGCTACGGACAATGGGCTTTCGACCGCAGCGTCCTCGACGGACTGGAAGGCCTGGTCGGCGTCGTCATCAGCGCCAGCGGCGCACACCAGGAGATTTCGAAGGACGCGCTGGAAATCGCGCTGCGGGAGGAATTGCAGGCCGCGCTCGGCCCCCTGCCGGCGCTCAAGTGGGCACAGATCATCACCGAAAAACGCGCCACCTTCGCCTGCACGCCCGGCCTCCGCCGCCCCGGCACAGTCACGCCGGAAGCCGGCCTGTGGCTGGCCGGCGATTACGTCGCCTCCGACTATCCGGCCACGATCGAATCCGCGGTACAAAGCGGCGTGATTGCCGGCCGCAGCATTCTCAAACGCTGCGGCCTGAAGGAGCAGCTCTTCCGGTAGCCCGAACTTCAGTCCGGCCTCGGCGTGCTCAGCCGGTCACCAGACGCCCGGCAGACAGGCGCAGGCTGCGCCCGCAGCGGGCCGCCAGCGCGGTGTCGTGAGTGACCAGCATGAGGGTTGTGCCGGATTCGACGTTGAGGGAGAACATCAGCTCGATCACGGCCTCTCCGGTGGCCACGTCCAGGTTGCCCGTCGGCTCGTCGGCCAGCACCAGCGCCGGACGCGGCGCAAAGGCACGCGCCACGGCCACGCGCTGCTGCTCACCGCCCGACAGCTGGCGCGGGTAATGCCCGAGCCGCGCCGACAGCCCGACCCGGCCAAGCCAGGCCTCGGCCTCCTGGCGCGCATCGTGACGGCCGGCAAGCTCCAGCGGCAGCATCACGTTTTCAAGCGCAGTGAGGGCCGGCAACAGCTGGAAGGACTGGAACACGAAGCCCACGCTGGCCCCGCGCAGCGCCGCCCGACCGTCTTCGTCCAGGGCAAAAAGATCCTGTCCGCGAATACGCACCGTGCCGCTGCTCGGCGTATCCAGCCCGGCAAGCAGGCCCAGCAGCGTGGACTTGCCCGAGCCGGAAGCCCCGACGATGGCCACCGCTTCGCCAGCCCGGATCGAGAAGGACACGTCCTCGAGGATATGCAGCGCGGCGCCGCCATCGGCAGCCACCGTGCGACTCAGCTGGCTCACCTCGACAACCGGTGCCAGCGTGGAAGAAGATTCGATTGCGGTTCTGTTGAGCATGGAATTGTGGAGTGCTGCGGCGGGGAGAGGTTCAACCGCGCGGATTCATCGGTTCCCGATTATCCCGCCCGGCGTGCAAAACCGCAGCTGCAAACGAATGAAGGCAGCCTCCCGGCTGCCTTCATGAACCCGCCGATCGACAGAATCAATCCACGTGGTAGTTCGGTGCTTCCTTGGTGATCTGCACATCGTGGACATGGGATTCACGGATGCCGGCCGAAGTGATCTCGACAAACTCGGCGCGGGTGCGCATCTCGTCGATCGTGCCGCAGCCCACGTAGCCCATGGAAGCCCGCAGGCCACCCATCAACTGGTGAATCACCGCGGTAACGGCGCCCTTGTAGGGCACGCGGCCTTCGATACCTTCCGGCACCAGCTTGTCCACGTTGCCGTCGTTCTCCTGGAAGTAACGGTCGGCGCGCCCTGCTGCATGGCACCCAGCGAACCCATGCCGCGATAGGATTTGTACGAACGGCCCTGGAACAGCACGGTTTCACCCGGCGCTTCTTCGGTACCGGCGAACAGGCCGCCCAGCATCACCACGTTGGCCCCTGCCGCAATGGCCTTGGAGATGTCGCCCGAGTAGCGGATACCGCCATCGGCGATCATCGGCACGCCAGAGCCAGCCAGCGCGGTAGAAACGTTGTCGACCGCGGTGATCTGCGGCACGCCGACACCGGCGACGATACGCGTGGTGCAGATCGAACCGGGGCCGATACCGACCTTGACGCCGTCAGCGCCGGCTTCGACCAGCGCCCGGGCAGCCGAAGCCGTGGCGATGTTGCCGCCGATGACCTCGACCTGCGGGAAGTTCTTCTTCACCCAGCTCACGCGGTCGAGCACGCCCTGCGAGTGCCCGTGGGCGGTATCGACGACGATCACGTCGACACCGGCCTCGGCCAGCAATTCAGCACGCTCTTCTGTGCCGACACCCACACCGATGGCCGCACCGACGCGCAGACGACCCAGGCCGTCCTTGGAGGCTGACGGGTGCTCGGTGGACTTCAACATGTCCTTGACGGTGATGAGGCCGGCCAGGCCGCCTTCGTCGTTGAGCACCAGCACGCGCTCGAGGCGGTGCTTGTGCATCAGCGCACGGCCTTCTTCGAGGCTGGCGCCCTCCTTGACGGTGATGAGGCGGGCCTGGGGCGTCATGATCGCGGAAACCGGCTGGTCGAGATTGGTCTCGAAGCGGGTGTCGCGGTTGGTGACGATACCGATGACCTTGCCGTTTTCCACCACCGGCAGGCCGGAGAACTTGTGGGTGCGGGTCAGGACCAGCACTTCACGGACCGTCATGGTCGGCGGAATGGTGATCGGATCCTTGAGGATGCCCGATTCGAAGCGTTTTACCTTGGCCACCTCGGCCGCCTGCTGCTGCGACGTGAGGTTTTTATGCACGATCCCGATGCCGCCTTCCTGCGCAAGCGCAATGGCGAGGCGGGATTCGGTGACGGTGTCCATGGCAGCGGACACCAGAGGAATATTCAGGGTAATGTTGCGCGTGAGTTTCGTCTGGAGGCTGACGTCGCGCGGGAGAACGCTGGAATGGGCCGGGATGAGAAGGACGTCATCGAACGTCAGCGCCTTCTGAATCACTCGCATGGCTTTAATCCCTTGAATCAAATCCGTATTATACGTACCCGGCCGCCCCGCGGCAAAAGCTTTGTCCGACTGGAGTCATCAATGTTGCGTAATCTTCTCGTTGTGCTGCTGGTATGCGCCGGCCAGACGGCGTTTGCCCAGGGCATCTACAGCTGGAAGGACGCCAGCGGCAGGGTCCATTATTCGGACCTGCCACCACCGGACGCGACGGTCCGCACCGTCCGGCAGGCTCCCCTGGCACCGTCCAGGCCTGCCGCTGCCGACAGCACCCAGGCGGCGCCCCAGAGCTACGCAGAGAAGGAGCTGGCCTTCCGCAAGCGCCGCGCAGAAGCCGCCGAGAGCGAAGAAAAATCCCGTAAAAACAAGGCCACCGAGGACGCGCGGGAACGGGACTGCACCGAGATGCGCCACCAGCTGGCGGCTCTCGAAAGCGGCCAGAGCTTCAGCCGCTTCGACGACAACGGCGAGCGCGCCCTTCTCGACGAGAACGAGCGCAGTGCCGAAATCGAACGCACCCGCAAGGCCGTGGAGCGTACCTGCAAACAGTAGGAGCCGTCGCCGGCCCCGCGCAAACCCCTGGCAGAACTACGCGGCGCCCTCTTCAGCCGAGCCGCCGCCCTTTTTCATGAGCTTCCCCTCTTCGGCACGCTTGCGGCGCACCTCCTTGGGGTCGGCGATCAGCGGACGGTAGATTTCGATACGGTCGCGATCACGCAGCACCGTGTCGGCCTTGACCAGCTTGGCGAAGATGCCCAGCTTGTTGGTCTTGGCGAGATCGATCTCCGGATGTTTCTGCAGCAGGCCGGACACATCGAGGGCACGCTGGACAGTGCAGCCGGCCGGCAACGTGAGACGCACGATATCCTGGTGGTCGCGCAGCGCGTAGCAGACTTCGACCTTGATTGAATCCCGAGTGGACATTTCAGCTCTTGCCATAGATTTGCGCCGCGCGCTTTACAAACGAATCGACGAAGGTGTTGGCGATGTGACTGAACACCGGCCCCACGGCCTTCTCGATCAGCCGGCTGGAAAATTCGTAGTGCATGTTGAACTCGACCTTGCAGGCCGCGTCGCCCAGCGGGGTGAAATCCCAGGAGCCGTCGAGGTGGGTGAACGGCCCGTCGGTGAGGCGGATCAGCATGTGCGAGGGATAGCGCTTCTCGTTCGCGGTGCTGAAGTGGGACTTGATGCCGTGATAGTTGATGTGCAGGGTGGCCTTGGTGACCGCCTCGTCGCGGGAGTGCACTTCACTGCCACCGCACCATGGTAAAAACTTGGGGTAATCCTCGCAGCGGTCCACCAGATCGAACATCTGGGCCGGCGTGAACTCGATCAGGACAATTTTTTTGACGGTTGCCATCGGGACGCGAGCGGGGTATCGAGCTGTTAAAATACGCGATTTTACGCGTCTGCACGGGCTCGCGCCAATGAGCCCGCGCCACTGAGGCAACACCCATGAGCATCATCGACAATCGCAAGGTCTTCCACGATTACTTCATCGAGGACAAATACGAAGCCGGCCTGGTCCTGGAAGGGTGGGAGGTCAAGGGCATCCGCGCCGGACGCGCCAACATCAAGGAAAGCTACGTGGTGATCCGCGGGGCGGAGATTTTCATCGTCGGCATGCACATCACGCCGCTCGAATCCACCTCCACCCACATCAACCCGGATCCGACTCGCACCCGCAAGCTGCTGCTTCACGCCGAAGAAATCGACAAGCTGGTCGGCAAGGTGGAGCGCGCCGGTTACGCGCTGGTGCCCCTCGACCTGCACTACGTGAAGGGCCGCGTGAAAATCAGCGTCGGCCTTGCCAAGGGCAAGAAACAGTTCGACAAGCGCGAAACCGAAAAAGAACGGGACTGGGACCGGGAGAAGGCGCGCCTGATCCGCGCCAAAGCCTGACAAGGGTCGTGGGCCCGGCCGCCGCCGGACGCGAGGCTGCAGTTTCCCGGCGCCCCTAGCCCATCTCGCCGCGCGCCCACTCCACGTCAAGACGTTCCAGCGCATCTGCGGGCTGGCAGGCTGCGGCTTCGGCGTAGAGGCCGTAGACCTCGCCCGGCACGAAGCCGCAGCCTGCCAGCTGCATGGCCCTGGCGTACTCGGCAAGCACCACCGGTGACTGGGGATGCAGCTTGCGGGCGGCCTCGAAATGTTCGACGACAGCCTCCTTGCGCACTCCGTAGGTGAGCCCCGCAACCATGGCCCCCACCTTGTCGATCACTTCCGCGTAGAAAATTCCCAGCCCGACATGGGCTTCGGCGTGGCGGGGCTCGAGCAGGATGGCCCGCTGCAGGCTGTCCCGCACCTTGCCGCCCATGCCCTGGGCCAGGGCCCGCACAACCGGGACATGCTGGCTGTAGCGCCCGAGCACCATACCGTGGACGTGCCAGGCGTTGGCCCAGTTGGGGGCGATCTCCAGCAATGCGGCGCAGGAATCGACCGCGTCGCGCAGGATCGTTGAACGACAGGCTTCGTCCTCTTCGAGGCGCGAGGCGTAAACGACGGCCGCCTTCGCGGCAACCACGGCCCCGATCGGGCCTGCCGCCAGCCCCCGGTCGGCGGCATCGGAAAAATCCCCGGCGTGATAGGCCCGCCACGCTTCTTCGAGCTGCGTGGCGGCGGCGGCTGGATCGGGCACATGGACAAGCAGCGCCGGATTGGCGCGCAGCAGCTCGGCAAGATTGCCGGCCTCCGGAAAGGCTTCCCGGTCGCCCCGATGCAGGCGGCACCAGTTGGAGGCGAGCGCGCTGCCGCCATAGCGATAAACCCGGTCACCGTAAGGAAAGCGCTTCCAGGCATGTCGGCACGTCTCCTGCTCGCCCGCGGCAGGCTGCCGCGAACGGCGCAGGGCCGCGCTCCAGTCAAAGCTCAGGTGCATCCGCTGTGATCTCCCTCGAAAAACCGGCCTGCTCTTGTCCGTTGGGGCACGCGCAAAGGCCACCCAGGCGATAAGGTCCGGTAGTTCAAGGTTAGCACCCTCGCGACCGGCGCGCATGCCGCAACGCGGCAAGGCGCGCGTCAGGCGAGTGTCGCAGACTGCTCCATGAAGCGCGCCAGCGTCACGTCCAGTTCGGTCACGCCACCTGCGTCGTGGGTTGTCAGGACCACCTCGACCCGGTTGTAAACGTTGCGCCACTCCGGATGGTGGTCGAGCTTTTCAGCCATCAGCGCAACCCGCGTCATCCAGCCGAAGGCCGTATTGAAATCGGCAAAGCGGAATGCCTTGCCGATCGCATCGCGCCCGGGCTGCAGTTGCCAGCCGTCAAGATCCGCCAGTATTTCGGCGCGACGGGCGTCGTCCAGTTTTATTGCTCGCATGCCAGCCTCCGTCAGAACCGTTGTCAGCGAAGCGAGAAATCCACCCGGCTGATCTTCGCCTTGGGCTGCTTGCCGTCGTCACCCTCGCGGCCGGCGAGCAGGAAGATGCGCTCGGCCGGGACATTGCCTCTTTCGAGCAGCCAGTTCTTTACCGCCTGGGCGCGCTGCTGGGCCAGCAGGCGCACGTCTTCGTCGTTGACCGTGGTATTGGCGAAGATCAGCTTTTCCATTTCGGCAACGGGCAGATCCTTGGCCAGACCGACCACGTTGCGTGGCTTGGGAAACTTCTCGTCCTTGTACACCCGGGTCAGCAGCGCCGGATATTCGGCCGTCGGGATGATCACCCGGCCATCCTCGCCCAGGGATTCACCCTTCTTCGCCATGTCCTTGACCTTCAGCCCTTCGACCTTGCCCATCAGCATGGCCTGCTTGAGGCCTTCGCGGTCGGTCGCCGGATCGATCCGGCCGGCGATCTCGAGCTTGAGCCCGGTCTTCTCGTTCATGACCTTGGCGATGGCGGCGAGCTTGGTCCCGGCAGCATCGGGCAGGCGTGCAAAACCGGGTTCGAAATCGACCCAGGCCATCTCCTCGCTGTTGCCACCCATCATCGAGCCGAGCAAGGCAAAGGGCGAGGTGATCGCCTTGGTGATGAGATTGACGATCACCTTGACCACGATGCCGCCAACGCTGAACTGCGGATCATCCAGCGAGCCGCCGATCGGCAGATCGAGGTCGATCTCGCCGCGGCTGTTCTTCAGGAGTGACACGGCCAGCAGCACTGGCAGCTTGACGGCGGTCGGGCTGTCCACCTGGTCGCCGAAGGTCAGCTGGTCGAGGAAGACCTGGTTGGTGGCGCTGAGCTTGCGGTCTTCAACCTTGTAGTTGAGGGTCGCCGACAGCTTGCCCTTCTCGATGCCGTAACCCACGTACTTTCCGGCGTAGGTCGACACGCTGGAGAGCTCGAAATCCTTGACCGATGCCTTGATGTCCAGCGCCCTGTCCTGGCGGAAGGGGTTGAGCCTGCCCACCACTTCAACCGGCGCCGCGTTATCCACCTTGCCGCGCAGATCGAGTTCGGCGATGGTCGTCGGGTCGGACGAGAGGCCGTTGAGGCGCCCACCCATGCCGGTGAGGTTGGCGTCGTAGTTGGGCTTGATGAAGCGGTCGCTGTAGGCGATGTTGCCGCCCTGCAGCGTGATGCGCTTGATCGACAGCGGCATCATCGGCTCGGCGGGCGGAACCATTTTTGCGGAGGCCGCGGCGGGCCCGGCCGGGGCGCTTCCGTTGGCCTGGGCGGCATTCTCCTCGGCCTTTTGCTCTTCGGCCCGCTGGGCAGTGATCTCGCGGATGTTGAGGCCGCCCTTGGCGTTGAGAATCAGCCGCGTGTAGAAGTCGGCAAGCGCAATGTCGTCGATGCTCACCGACATCGGCGCAAAGCGGATATCCAGGCCATTGAAGTAGAGAGATTTCCACTTGAGGAAGTCGGTGGCATTGAGCTTGTCCACCGAAGCAAAATCGCCCACGGTCAGATTACCCCGGAAGCTTCCCTTCACCGCTCCGCTTGCCGGCACCTCGAAAGCCAGTTTGCTGCGCGAGCTGACGTTGCCGCGGGTGATCGCGATCTTCACCCTCTCGGTCACGTAGGGCTGAAGCATGGCCAGGTCCACGGCCTTCAGGTTCAGGTCGAGGTTGCCGGCCAGCGGCGCCAGGCCCAGCGTGCCGGCCACGCCGATTTTGCCACGCTTGTTGATCGACGCTTGCAGATCGATCTTCGCCTTGCTGCCCCTGGCGGTGGACAGGCCGTCGATCTTCAAGGCCAGCGGTTCGGCATTCAAGACAATGGCCGGCGACAGGGTGCGATCCTCGACGCGCACGCCCCAATCGTCGAGGGCCACGCGCTTCACATCCACCTGCCAGGCCGCCGCGGCCGCAGGCGCGGCACGCGTGGAGGCCGGGGCCTTTGCCAGGGGCCGCAAGCCGGCCTTGCCGGGCGGGCCTTCGCGGGGCTCGGTGGCGATCTTCTGGGCGTTGAACACGCCCTCCTTGTCACGCACCAGTGAAATTCGCGTCGCCTTGCCGCTCACCTCGCCCACCGTCACCCGGTGGCTGGCGGTATCCACATCCGCATCGCGCACTTCCAGCAGGCCGACCTTGGCCAGCGGCGTCTTGTCGCCCTTGAATTGCACGCCGAGATCCTTCAGCGCCAGCAAAGCGGCCTTGAGCCTGATCTTCGGCTCGCTCCCCGCCTCCTGCAAAAACTCGTAGCCGATCTTGCCGTCGAGCTTGCCCGACAGCACTTCGCCCTGCTTGAGCACGCCGGCGAGATAGGGCCTGGGGCCGACCAGATCCAGCCCGGCCAGTTCCAGCGTGCCGACCGCCTTGAGCGGAGCGAGCGTGACGCTGCCCTTGTGCTCGAACGTCTCGCCGGCGGCAGTGGCAAAACCGAAATCCAGCGCCGCCGGCTCGCTCCCCGTCAGCGCAAACTTGCGCAGCGAAACGTGGATGTCCTGCAACGTTTTCTTGAAAACGCCGGCCGGCAGCTCATCCGAAAAATCCACGCGCCCGCCGGCAAGCTTGAACTCGCCGAGAGTGACCGCAAAGGGTTTGGCCGGTGCGCTTTCCGCCGGCGCCTGGGCCGCGGGAGCCGCTGACTGAACAGGCTTGGGCACCAGCGACAGCAGGCTGATGCGTCCATCGCGGTCACGGCTTGCGACGATTTCCGGCTTGTCCACGGCCACCGTGCCGAGGGCCAGCTCGCGGGCCAGGGGCGCCAGCTTGTCGATGCCGATCTTCACTGAGGGCAGCTTGATCGCCGGGCTGTCGTCGGCATGCCGGATGTCCACGTCAGCCAGGCTGACGCTGCCCTTGAGCGTCACGCTCGGCGCTTCGCCGGCAGGCTGCGCAAAAGAGGCCTCCAGGTCGGACGACAGGCGCGCGGCAGGCAGGCGGAACGTTTTTTCCACCGGCAGGTAACCCATGTAACGGGTCAGGTCGAAGCCATCGAACTTGAGATCGACCACCGACTCGCGGGTGGCCGAAAACGGTTTGGCCTTGCCGCGGATCTCGAAAGGCGTGTCATTCACCTTCATCGACAGAAGCGGCTCGACAAAGGTTTCGACCTGCGAAGGCAGGTTGGAAACAAAGGGCACGCCGAGATCAAGATCGGCAATCACGTGCTTCTGGCTGGCCGGCCGGTCGTCGAAATCGATGCGACCCTTTTCGATGCGGATGTTGTGGATCGCGAAGTGGCTCTTCGAGCCGTCATCCGGCTTGGCCAGCATTTCATCGATGACGTCCGACCAGTTGAAGCGCTGGCCCTCAAGGCGCACCACGCTCACCGTCGGCTCGACCAGCCTGAGCTCCTGAACCACCACGCCGCCGCGGAACAGCGATTCGGCCTCGACGTTGGCGTACAGCGAGGCGAAACTCATCGCGGTAGCACCGCCTTCGCGCTCAAGAATGCGCAGGCCGCGCACCTCGGCCGACAAGGCGTAAGGATTGATCGACACCCCCTCGATCGCCACCGGGCGGTGGAGCAGTTCGCCGATCTTCGTTTCGGCGATGGATTTGACCAGCGGCGGCGCCGCCAGAAAACCCGCCACGCCAACCACCGCCATCACGCCGGCACTCCACAGCGCCCACTTCAACGGCTTTCCGCCAGCCCGCAATTTCTGCACCATCGCTCGTGTTCCTTTTTCTGCGCACCGCTTCAGTGCGAGCTCTTCGTATCGTCCAAGCCTAGCAGGGGAAGGCCACAGTGAGAATCAAGTTATGCGCGGAGTTTGCGGCAAGACAAGTCGCGGACTATCCTCCCCGACCTCTCCAGCACCCCGGCCCGTCATGAACCATCCTGCCCAGCCCCACCACTTCGACGTCATCGTGATAGGCGCCGGCGCAGCCGGCATGATGTGCGCCGCCGAGGCCGGCCAGCGCGGGCGCCGCGTGCTGATCATCGACCACGCCGAAAAGCTCGCCGAGAAGATCCGCATCTCGGGCGGCGGCCGCTGCAATTTCACCAACCTCGAAGTCGGCATCGCCAACTACCTGTCGCGCAATCCGCAGTTCTGCCGCTCGGCGCTCAGCCGCTTCACGCCAGCCCACTTCATCGAAAGGGTGAACCGCCACGGCATCCGCTGGCACGAGCGCGAGCACGGCCAGCTGTTTTGCGACGATTCCGCGCAGGACATCATCGACATGCTGCGCACCGGCTGCGACAACGGCCAGGTGAGCTGGGCCATGCCCTGCACGCTGGAAACCGTTGGTACCGGCACCGAACCCGGCGCCCGCTTCATCCTCGACACCAGCCACGGCCGCTTCAGCTGCGAAAGCCTGGTGGTCGCCACCGGCGGGCTGTCGATTCCCAAGATCGGCGCCTCGCCGCTGGGCTACAAGATTGCCGAACAGTTCGGCCTTGCCATCGTGCCGCCCAAGCCGGCCCTCGTGCCGCTCACGCTGCCGCCGGAAGAACTGGCGATCTACAAGGAGCTGGCCGGCATGGCCTTCGACGCGGTGGCCGAATGCGGCGCCGGGCGTTTTCGCGAAAACCTGCTGTTCACCCACCGCGGGCTGTCCGGCCCGGTGATCCTGCAGGCTTCGTCCTACTGGCAGGCGCGGGATTACGGCGACGCCGACGGTGGCAGCCAGGTCATGGTCGATCTCTTTCCGGCCGGCGATGTACGCCAGTGGCTGCTCGACAATGCCCGCAGCAAGCAACTGCTCGGCAACCTGCTTTCCGAGCGGCTGCCCAAGCGCTTCGCCCACGCCTGGTGCGACCAGCGCGGCTGGAACAAGCCGGTCAACCAGTTCAACACCAGGGAACTCGACGCCATTGCCGCCCTGCTCGCCCGCTGGGCCATCACGCCCAACGGCACACTCGGCTACGCCAAGGCCGAAGTCACCCTCGGCGGCGTCGATACGCGGGCGCTGTCGTCAAAAACCATGGAAGCCCGCAAGGTGCCGGGGCTTTATTTTGTCGGCGAAGTGATGGACGTGACCGGCCACCTGGGTGGCTACAACTTCCAGTGGGCCTGGGCCAGCGGCCACGCGGCCGGGCAGGCCGTCTAGGTCCACGTCCAGGCTGCCGCCAGAAACAACAAGGCCCGCACGGAGCGGGCCTTGTTCAACAACTGGCGAAACGGCTTACTTGGCAGCGGCGGCCAGGCCGTTGACGATTTCCTGCTTGGCTTCTTCGACGGTGCCCCAGCCCAGGATCTTGACCCACTTGCCCGGCTCCAGATCCTTGTAGTGCTCGAAGAAGTGCACGGTCTGCTTCATCAGCAGCTCGGGCAGGTCATCGGTGGTCTGCACCTTGTCGTACAGCGGGGTCAGCTTGGAGACCGGCACGGCCACAACCTTGGCATCCACGCCGCCGTCATCTTCCATCTTCAGCACGCCCACCGGGCGGCAGCGGATGACGACGCCCGGCGCCAGCGGGAAGGGGGTAACGACCAGCACGTCCACCGGATCGCCATCGCCGGCAACGGTGTGCGGCACATAGCCGTAGTTGATCGGGTAACGCATGGAGGTGCCCATGAAACGGTCGACGAAAATCGCGCCGCTATCCTTGTCCACCTCGAACTTGATCGGATCGCCCTGGGCGGAAATCTCGATGATCACGTTGATGTCGTTCGGAACGTCCTTGCCGGCCTTGACCTGATCGAAACCCATTTTTTACCTCCCGTTGTTATATGAATGAATTCAGCACGCAATTATAAGGGAGCTATGTGAATCCGGGATAAACCCTTACGCCGAATCAGGCTGCGTCGAAGCCGCAATCCTCGATCACGGTGCGCAGCGCATTGGTCGACACCTTTGCCGGATCGTAGCCGACCCGTGCCTCACCCGCCTCCAGTGACACATCCACGCTGGCCACACCGGCCACGCCGGACAGCGCGCCGGTCACGTTCTTCACGCAGCCCTGGCAGCTCATGCCGCCCACCTTGATCACTACATTTTCCATCGTGCTTCCTTTCAGTTTTTACCGGACCGCCAGCGTTTGAGCAGAAGCGAGTTGGACACGACCGACACCGAACTCATCGCCATCGCCGCCCCGGCGATCACCGGGTTGAGCAGCCCGAGGGCGGCGGCCGGAATGCCGAGAATATTGTAGATAAAGGCAAAGAACAGATTCTGGCGGATCTTGCCGAGGGTGGCCCGCGAGAGTGAAATCGCGTCGGCAACACTGCCCAGATCGTTCCTCACCAGCGTGAGGTCGGCCGCCTCGATGGCCACGTCGGAGCCTGCGCCAATGGCGAAGGACACGTCGGCCGCCGCCAGCGCCGGCGCGTCATTGATGCCGTCGCCCACCATGCCGACGAGGCCCTTTCCGCGCAGCGCCTCCACCGCAGCCGCCTTGTCGCCGGGCAGCACCTGGGCACGAAACTCGGTAATGCCGGCCTCCGCGGCAATGCGCGCGGCAGCGGCCGGATGGTCGCCGGTCAGCATCACGACCCGCACCCCCATGGCCTGCAGGCGCTGAACGGCGGCCTTCGAGGTGGCGCGCAGCGGGTCGGCGATGCCGAGGGCGCCAAGCGCCTTGCCATCGGCCGCCACGCCCACCGGCGTCAGCGCTGCCGCAAGCAGCGGGTCGAGCACGTCGGCCGGCAGCGGCACGCCACGTTCGGCCAGAAAATCCGGCGAACCGACCAGCACATCCTGATTACCCACGCGGCCGCTTACGCCCTTGCCGCCAACGGCCGTGACCGCTTCGGCCTGCGCCGGCGCCAGGCCGGCAGCCCGGGCAAGCTCGACCACCGCCCGGGCCAGCGGGTGATGACTCGCCTGCTCGAGACTCGCCGCCAGCACCAGCATGTGGTCATGATCGACTCCCGCCGCGGTGCGTACATCCAGCACCGCCGGCCGGCCCTCGGTGAGGGTGCCCGTCTTGTCCACCACCAGCGTCCTGATCTTTTCTGCCAGCTCGAGCGCCTCGGCGTTGCGCACCAGAATGCCGGCCCCGGCGCCCTGCCCCGTGCCCACCATCACCGCCGTCGGCGTTGCCAGCCCCAGCGCACAGGGGCAGGCGATCACCAGCACCGCGACACTATTTACCAGCGCCGGCGCCAACTCGCCGCCAAACCACCACCAGCCGGCAAAAGTGGCCAGCGCAATGCCCACCACCACCGGCACGAAAATCGCCGCGATGCGGTCGGCCAGACGCTGCACCGCCGGCTTGCCGCCCTGGGCCTGCTCCACCAGCCGCACAATGCCGGCCAGCAAGGTCTCGGCCCCCACGCCGGTGGCGCGGCAGCGCAGCACGCCGTTGCCGTTCACCGTCGCCGCAAAAACAGAATCGCCCGCAAGTTTGGCCACCGGAACGCTCTCGCCGGTCAGCATGGCCTCATCGGCCGACGATTCGCCGGACAGCACCTCGCCATCGACGGGAACCGAATCCCCGGGCCGCAACACGAAAACCATGCCCGCCACCACCTGGGCCACCGGCAACTCGACCAACTGACCGTCACGCTCGATCCATGCCATGGGCGGCTGCAGGCGCAACAGCGCCTCGACGGCCGCCGACGTACGTGCCCGGGCGCGCGCTTCGAGCAGCTTGCCGAGAAGCACCAGCGTGATGATGCTGGCCGACGCTTCGAAATAAACGTGAAGCTCATGCCGATCGAGCAACACCACGGCAAGGCTGAAAAAGTAGGCCACGCTGGTGCCAAGGGCCACCAGCACGTCCATGTTGGCGCCACCGCCCCGCAGCGACGACCACGCGCCCCGGTAGAAACGCCGTCCGATCCAGAACTGCACCGGTGTAGCCAGCAAGCACTGCAGCCAGCGCGGCAGCCATTCGTCGTGGTGGGCCGAGCCCTGGAAGCCGGCGCCGAACATGCCGAACATCTGCACCAGAAAAGGCAGACTCAGCAGCGCAGAAATCCAGAAAAGGCGCAGCTCGGCACGGAACTCGGCCGCCTTGCGGGCGTGCTCGGCTTCCCGGTCGCGACCGGCGATGGGCGTCGCAGTGAAGCCGGCCTTATTGATCGCCGCGACGATGGCCGCTGAATCGGCGAGGCCTGGCGTGTAGCGCACCTGCGCCGTTTCGGAGGCAAAATTGACACTGCCCTCGACGCCCGGCAGGCGATTGACGACCTTCTCGATGCGCGCCGCGCAGGCCGCGCAACTCATGCCGGAAATGCCCAGTTCGAGCACCTGCGGCGCCACGTCGAAACCCGCCTTGCGGATGGCGGCAAGGATGTCGGCCGCGGCAGCACCATCCGGAGCGGCCGACACGCGGGCCTTTTCAGTGGCGAAGTTGACCCTCGCCTCCACGCCCGGCAGGCGGTTCAACACTTTCTCGAGGCGCACGGCGCAGGCCGCACAGCTCATGCCGGAAACCGGCAAATCGTAGCCCACGCCCCGCTCGCCGCCCATGATCGCGCCCCTAGCCGGCCCGCCATGAAACAGCGGAATCATCGATGGCAAAAAGCTTTCTCATGGCTGCAGCCCGAAAACGAAGAACGGAAAAGTCAGAAATGGCAGACCACACCATTCCACAACGCGCTACCGAGGCTGGGGGTGTTCGCCAAACCATAGACGCCAAACGCCAGCACCACCAGTCCAGACCCCGTCCGGACGACCTGGTTCCGCACCACGTCGCGCAGGCGCTTGAGAAGCATGCCGGCAAGCATCAGGTTGGGCAGCGTACCGAGGCCGAAAGCCAGCATCAGCCCCGCACCACGCTCCGCCGCACCGGTGACCAGCGCAGTGGCGAGCACGCTGTACACAAGACCGCAGGGCAAAAACCCCCACAGCAACCCGAGAGGAAAAGCCTGCGCCACGCTGCGCGCCGGCAGGAAGCGCCGGGTCAGCGGCTGAATGCGTGCCCACAGGCGATGGCCGAGCTTTTCGACGCCCGACAGCGCGCGGGTGAAGCCGGTGAGATAAAGCCCCAGCGCCACCAGCATCAGGTTGGCCGCCACGTAAAGCCCGAGCTGGATCGGCAGGATGTCGTTGAACAGCATCCCCACCGTACCGATGGCGCCCATCACCGCACCCGCCACGGTATAGCTGGTGATGCGCCCGATGTTATAGGCCAGGTGCAGCGGCCACTCCCGGCGACGTTGGCCGGGAAGCTGCACCGTGAGCGCGCTGACGATCCCGCCACACATGCCGATGCAGTGCGTGCCACCCAGCAGGCCGATCAGGAAAACTGCGAAATAGCCGGTTTCAGGCATGGTCTGGACCCACAAAAAAAGAAACGCCCCGCGGAGTCACGGGGCGCATCGGATACCGCATCACAAGGCATTCTAGCCCGGCCACCGGAGGGCAGCCAGCCAAAAGGCTTCAGATCACTTTCGAATAACGGGTGCGCTCGCGGTCGGAACGCAGGTAGCGGTCGAAAACCATGGCAATTGCCCGCACCAGCATGCGTCCGGCCGGCAGCACGGAGATCCACTGCTCGTCGATCTGCAGCAGTCCGCCCTTCTCCATCTCGCGCAGGTCGGCGATCTCGGAGGCGAAATACGTTTTGAAGTCGATCAGGTGGGCGATCTCGATGGATTCGATCGACAGCTCGAAATGGCACATCAGGGCCTGGATGATCGAGCGGCGCAGAAGGTCGTCCGGGGTGAGCTCGATGCCGCGCAGCACCGGCAGGCGGCCGGTATCGAGGATGTCGTAGTACTCGTCCAGGGTTTTCACGTTTTGCGCGTAGGTCGGGCCCACCTTGCCGATGGCCGACACACCGAAGGCCAGCAGGTCGCACTCGGCGTAGGTGGAATAACCCTGGAAGTTGCGGTGCAGGCGGCCCTGACGCTGGGCGGTGGTCAGCTCGTCGGTCGGCTTGGCAAAGTGATCCATGCCGATGAACACGTAGCCGGCCTCGGTCAGGCGGCGGATCGCCAGCTGCATGATCTGCAGCTTGGCTTCGCCGGACGGCAACTGCGCATCGACGATGCGGCGCTGCGGCTTGAAGAGGCTGGGCAGATGCGCGTAGTTGTAGATCGACAGGCGGTCGGGCGACAGCGACAGGATTTGTTCCAGCGTGCGGTTGAAACTGATGACGTTCTGCTTGGGCAGGCCGTAGATCAGATCCACGCTGATCGACTTGAAGCCGTGAGCACGGGCAGCATCAATCACCAGGCGGGTCTCGTCCTCGCTCTGGATACGGTTCACCGCCTTTTGCACGTCGGGGTTGAAATCCTGGATGCCGACACTCATGCGGTTGAAGCCGAGTTCGGCCAGCAGCGCAACAGTGGCTTCATCGACCTTGCGCGGGTCGACCTCGATGGAATACTCGCCATCGGGCACCAACGTGAAATGCTTCTTCACAATGCCCATCAACTGGCGCAGTTCATCATGGGAGAGGAAGGTGGGCGTACCGCCGCCCAGGTGCAGTTGAAGCACTTCCCGCGGGCCCTGCAGGCAGGCGGCCTGGAGATCGACTTCCTTTTCGAGGTATTCGAGATACTTGGCCGAGCGGCCGTGGTCCTTCGTGATGATCTTGTTGCAGGCGCAGTAGTAGCAGATCGTATTGCAGAAGGGGATGTGGAAGTATAATGAAAGAGGTTTGCCAATACCGCCAATCGACCGCTTTCCGAGCCAGTGGCAAAGTGCATCGGAGTTGAACGCTTCGACAAAGCGGTCAGCGGTGGGGTACGAGGTATACCTCGGGCCATTCACATCGAATTTGCGAATGAGCTCGGGGTCGAAAATCAGGTCTTTTTGAATCGTGTTCATGGGGAGACTTCTGTTGGTTGCGTGAAACAATCGCAGAATCACCCCTGAATGGTATTGATGTGGATCAAAGGGCTCCAAAGGTTGATAAAACCCCTTAGCTCAGGTGATTGCCCGTGCAGATGAAATCGGTAGTTCCGGTAATGACAACAGAGACCAAGACGGCCTGCTCCCAGTGCAACCTGCGCGAGCTGTGCCTGCCTTTCGGCCTTGACCCCCGGGAGGTCGACCAGCTCGACGAAGTCGTCGGCGCCCGGCGCAAGATCAAGCGCCAGCAGCATCTCTACCGCTCGGGCGACGGCTTCGAGGCGATCTACGCGATCCGCGCCGGCTCCTTCAAGACCGACGTGATCCTCGAGGACGGCCGCGACCAGGTGACCGGCTTCCAGATGACCGGCGAAGTGCTGGGCCTCGACGGCATCAGCACGGAGCGCCACTCCTGCAATGCCATTGCCCTCGAAGACAGCGAGGTCTGCGTGATTCCGTTCAGCCGCCTTGAAGAACTGTCCCGCCAGGTCGAAAGCCTGCAGCACCAGTTCCACAAAATCATGAGCCGCGAAATCGTCCGCGACCACGGCGTGATGATGCTCCTCGGCTCGATGCGCGCCGAAGAGCGGCTGGCGGCCTTCCTGCTCAACATGTCGCAGCGCTTCACGGCGCGGGGCTTCTCGCCGTCCGAGTTTCACCTGCGCATGACCCGCGACGAGATCGGCTCCTACCTCGGGCTCAAGCTCGAAACCGTCTCACGCGCCTTCTCGCGATTCCAGGAAGAAGGCCTGGTGGCCGTCCAGCAGAAGCACATCCGCATCCTCGACACCCCCGGCCTCAAGCGCCTGCTCAACCACCACGCGGCGTAAAACCCCGCACAAGCGCAAACTGCGGCGAATCGACGCCAAAACCGCCTGATCAGGCGGCAACCGGCAGTTCGCCGGTGACTAGATGCCGGCCACAAAACCAAACGGATTCTTGCTGAGCGCCACCGACACGATGTAAGCGAAGGTGGTCAGCGCAGCCAGGAATGCGACCAGCCTCGCGCCCGGCGGCCGTCCAGGCTTGAGCGCCAGCATGCCCAGCCCGATGTAGGCCAGCAGGCCCAGCACCTTGGCGGTCAGCCAGCCTTGCACAAAGGGATACTGGCCGGACATCCAGGCCAGCGTGATGGCGCTGCCCAGGAGGCAGGTATCGATGATGTGCGGCAGGCGGCGGGTCAGTTTCGCCCGGAGCAGGCCCGAGCCGGTGATCGCCCACCATCCGCGCAATGCAAAACCTGCGCCGCTCAGCACGACGCAGGTGATGTGGAAATGCTTGAGAGCCAGGTACATGTCGCCTCGAAATGACGCGTCGAAAAACAGCCCGCGGCGGCGGCAAGCTGAAAAACGTCACCGGGCCCCGCCGGCGCGGAGCCCTGAACTTTATCCGCGCAGCACGCCGACTTCCAGCGCCGCGAACCAGCTGATGAAGCGCTGCACGTCGGCGCCCTGGTAGATGGCGCCGTGCTGCGGCACCAGCATGTCGATGTCGAGGCGCGAAACCCGCTCACACCAGTCACGCTTGGCCTTGTCCGAACCCATCCAGCGCTTGTGAAAGCCTTCGGCATGACGGATGTGGCGGGAGAAATCCTCCACGTAAAGGCTGTTCTGGTCGGGCGGCAGCAACGCGGCGCCCACATCGCCGGAAAACAGGATCTTGGCTTTCGGGTCGTACAGGTGATGGTTGCCGGAGGAGTGCAGGTAATGGGCAGGAATCGCCTGCAACTCCAGCCCGCCAAGCTTGATCGCCATGCCCGGATCGGGGATCGGCACGAAGGTGGTGTCGGTTCCGCCGAAGTGAGGCAGGAAGGATTGCCACAGCCAGCTGATGTAGCACTTGAGCTCGGGCTTGAATTCGAGCCACAGGGCCAGCGACGAGATGATGTCCGGGTCCTGGTGGGAGGCGAAGATGCCCGCGAGCTTGGTCGGGTCGCACTCGGCCGACAGCGCCGAGAACACCGACGGAAAGATCTCGATGCCGCCCGGATCGCACAGCAGCGCCTCGTCACCGTCGATGATCACGTATTCGTTGGTGTCGATGATGTAGCCGGGTTTGGTCGGGTCGCGGGCAATGGCCAGCCAGCGATGTTCGTCGTCCTGGTAGATACAGTGAGCCTGCTTCATGGGTTTTCAGTCCTTTACTAGCCGTTCCTTGCCAAGCACTTCGAGGGATCGCTTGATCTGGGCGATCACCTCCGCAAAATCCGTCGAGACCTGCATCAACGCCGGGCTGAAGCCACCGCCGTAGGCCGCCTCGATCTTGGCCGAGCGGGCCAGCACGCCGCCCAGTTCGACCAGTTGTTGGGTTTCTTCCACGGCCGCACGCAGGCGCATGTCGAGGGCACGCAGGCTTGCCTGCTGTTCGGCCAGGCGCAAGGCGCCGCGCTTTCTCGCCTCGCGCACACCGGGCACGCCTTCGCCGCTGAGGCGGATCGCCTCGGCGAGGATCGCGGTGCTGCGCTGTTGCTGGACGACGCCGGTCACGCTGCCGACCGACCCGGACGTCATGTCACGCAGGGACGACATGCGGCGTGTCAGATCCTGGGCGAAGCGGCGCAGCTCGTTGGAGAGCACCCCGAAACCCAGGGCCGCGTTACCGGCCCGCTTGGCCAGGAAGATGGCGTTGAGGGCCATCAGGTTGATGCGGAAGGCCGTCGCAACGATGGCCTTGATTTCTTCATTGACCAGGACGATGCCGGCCAGTTCGCCGCTGCGGCGATGGGTTCGTTTCAGATGTCGTTCAGGCGCGTTCATACCGGGCTCTCGGGCGGCGGGCAGCCGCATTGGGGCGCATTGATCGGGGCTGGTGCAGCGGCCACCCTGATCTGGAAGGAATGAACAGGCCGGTCGCCGCTGGAGGATTAACGGCGGGCGGCCGGCAAGCTTGAGCCCGACGGGGTCGTTACGAAGTGCCGGCCGAACGCAGCGGCGGCAGGAAGAAATCGCGTGGTCGGGTGCGCAGGCGCAGCCACAGGCGACGGCGCAACTCGCGCAGGTCGGCCCTGGGCAGATCGTAGGCGCGCACGGCGGTGAGCAGCGACAGCGAAAAGCTCACCCCCAGGTTGAGGACGAACATCACGGCAACCCCGGCAAGGGCCAGGGCGAGCAGTCCGGTGCTCACCAACGGCAACTCCAGCGCCGAGGTGGCAAGACTCAGGATGCCGGAGTTGAGCGTCACGTGGCGCAC
The DNA here is from genome assembly GCA_016720685.1 of Zoogloea sp. Classification (GTDB taxonomy): domain Bacteria; phylum Pseudomonadota; class Gammaproteobacteria; order Burkholderiales; family Rhodocyclaceae; genus Zoogloea. The sequence continues at coordinate 36,180 of JADKKC010000021.1, read as the reverse complement.
GTCGAGGGGCAGGCCAAAAAACTTGCCCAGCACCGGCGTCATGCCAAGCATGAAGCCCAGCGAGATGTTGGTGGCCCAGCCCGACATGTTGCGCGACACGACACCTGCCAGGCGGATCATGCGCATCGGCCCGAAGCGCCGGCCCAGCCGGTGTTCCGCAATCGCCTGGGGCAGCCGGTGATACACGACCCAGTTATCCACCAAGCCGCCGACGAGGGCGGCGAGATAGAGCACGACACCGGTAAGCGCGGCGTAGAACACCGTGCCGCTATCCACCGGGCTCAGCGAGTGGAACACGTAGGCGGCCTCGGCGGCGGACAGGTAGGAGTGGCCGGTCACGAATTGCCACATGGCGTCGAAGGCATAGGCCCCGGTGGCCACCAGCACCACGTTGGCGATGGTGGCGGCGAGCTGGGAGCGGCAGATGCACGCGGCGTAATCGACGATCACGTCGAGACGTTCGCCGCCTTTCCGGTCGCGGATGATCGTCGCCAAGGCCGCCGCGGTCATCGCCGGCTGCTTGGTGGCGAGCATGAGGCCGAAGGCTTGCAGCAGCAGAAAACTCACCGCGTAATTGAGGCCCGAGGCGAAGCCTTCGACAAACAGGGCCAGACCCGCGCCGGCAATGGTCATCTTCATGGCCGCGGTGCCCACGGTCAGCAAGCCGCCGCCGGCCGCCGCGATCCAGATGTGACGGTAGTCGTCGGACGTTTCGGCGATGTAGTGCTCGCCCGTTTCGCTCGCCCGGTCGACGATGCGGCGCTGAAGCAGCTGCAGGTTGCTGCGCACCAAGTGGTGCAGGGTGGTGCTTTCGTGGGCCGCGTAGGCGAGTTGCTGCCAAAGCAGCAGTTGCGGGCCGGGCGCCCCCGGCTCGGCGCTCATTACGCCGACGATGCTTTCCATGCGGGCGAGGCAGCGCTCCAGTACATCGAGGCCGTAGACGATATCGACGCTGATGCCTTCCCACTCCAGGCGTTTTGAAATGAGCTGCATCTCGTCCCGGCATGCCTCCAGATCGGCCTGCCAGGCCTCCAGCAAGGGCCCGGAAATCCGCTGCTGCTCCCACGCGCACAACAGGTTTTCGCCGCTGTCGGCAAGCCGCTTGAACGGCGAGGCGGCCACCGGACGGCGCTCGCTGCGGGCTCGCAGCTTGAGCGACAAGCCCTGCCCCTGCACCCGCGCCATGAGCAGCCGGAAACCGTCGGCCATGGCGCGGCGCGGAGCCTGGGCCATTTCCGGCTCGGTGCTCGGAAAGAGGATGTCCACCGCGCGTTGAAAGGTGGACGGCTGCAGACCGCGGATCAGGGTCAGATCACGATCGCGCCGGAAGCTGCGGCTCACCAGGTGGGACAGATCGTGATCATCCCGCGGCGAGGGGATCAGCTTCGCGGTCAGGCGGTCGCCGAATTCGGACAGGAAGCCCCGGTCACTGGGAATGCCCACCTCGCCGAACAGATTGGCACCGTCGGTTTCATCGAGGATCGCCCGGATGGCCCGGCGCATATCGGCGGCCAGATCAGGGTTGGCCGCGAGCACATCCATCAGCACGGCGAAGCGCTGGGTGGCCGAGCCGTGAACATCGACCGTATCGATATAGACGTCGTTCCAGAGCGAGCCGTCCGCCAGCCAGACGGTCAGGCCACGCCAGGCGTCGAGGCGGTCGGGCAGGTCGGCGGCGTCGATCAGCGCATGAAGGCGCTCGGCGAGTTTCGGGAGGTCGCGCTGGCTTTGGCGCTGGGGAGGCAGTGCGGCATGAATGCACGCAAGGATTGCATCCGGGGAGAGGGGCGGAGTCTGGGTCGAATTATTCTGCATGGCTGAATTGTGACCCGAGCTAACACTATTTGTTCACGCAAAAATTTTTTTGTTTCATCTCGGGGCCAGCCCGCAGCGTGCGTAAAACCGGCGCGGCGCATCAACCTGCCGGAAGCTCCGGGTGACGACAAACCCTGCATCAAGAACGCTGCAAGAAATCGGCCGCGTGAAGGTGGGCGACAGCGGCCGCGTTTACCCCGGAGCCAACTCCATCGCACGCCGCGCGACCCTATCGATAGCGACGCACACCTCGTCGGGCACAAAAAAACTGCCCGCCTTTTGGGCGGGCAGTTGGGGGATAAACCCGCCCTTCCGGGGAATGCGATTACCGCATCAGAACGCGACGCGCACGCCGAGGTTGCCACCGATATCGGACTGACCCGAACGCGCTTCGCCAGTCAGGCCAATGTAGGCGAAGACCTGCGGCGCGAGCCGCAGCGTGCCGGAGACACCAATCTGGCCAAAGCTGCGTCCAACCTGGGGCCCTGCCACGGTAAAGCTCTCGCCAGCCAGCGACGCGCGCAATGTCGGGCGCACGGCGTTGCCGCTATCCTGGCCCACGCCAATCTCGGCCTGGTAGGTATAGGGCGCCGAGAGCGGATCCTTGCGGATCGAACCGGCCGCTACGCCGACCATCGCACGGAAGCCGTTGGCGGAGTACTTGTCGAGGCTGAGGGCGGCGGTCGATGCCGAGCCTTCGCTGACATCGCCACGGGTGGTTTGCTGGAACAAAGTCCGCACGAAGGGCTCGACAACGGTAGTCAGGAGCTCGACCGGCTTGCGCACGGCCACACCGGCCAGCCAGTTCTCGCCACGCTGATGCGTCTTGAGGCTGCCGGCTCCGGCGATCGGGTCGACACGGGTACTTTCCCAGGTGCTGCTGCCGTAGCCCAGCATGCCGTCGATGGCGTAGCCCCCCATGCGGTACTGCCCATAGCCGAAGAACAGGTTTTCGTCCATCGAGCCCGAGGCGCTCACGCCGCTCATTGCCAGGTTGGAACTGGCATGGGAGAAGCCGACGCCGAGCCGCCCATTGGCGGTGCTGGCGACATCACCACCGATCGCAAACTGGGTGCGATCGGTACGGAAGCCGGACGACGTGCTGTCGCTGCTCCACTGGCCGCGGTTGGCCCCCATTTCGATCCACAAGGCGCGGTGGTCATGAAGATCGGTGGAATCGGCGGCATTGCGGCTGGAGCCACTGCCCAGCTGCCGTCCGATGGCGCCCTGGGTCCATTGGCCCGCACGCGGCGCAGCAGCGGCAAGCGCGGCATGCACCTCGCCGGACAAGGCCGTCATCACGCCCGGCAACTGGGCTGCGTTGAGACCGGCCAGCGTGTAGAAGAGCTGGCCCTGGGCCGTGGTCGAGGCGCCCTGCTGGTCGGCGGTCACGATGCGATCCACCGCGGCGCCGAGAGCCCGGGCATTGCCATTGACGGCCTGCAGGCCGCTGGCGTAGGAGGTCGGAATCACGCGCAGGTCGACACTATTGCTGCCGAAGACATCGTAGAACACCGCCATGCGGGTGCCGGTGGCCATGCCGTCAGGCTGGGCCAGTGGCGCAAAGCGGCCGGAGATGCCGCCATCGGCAGTAATGATGCGGAAGGTGTCGCCCAGTTGCGGAACATAGGGCGTGTAGGTGACCGCACCGGTTATGGCCGTGAGGTTGGGCGCCAGCGTGGCGCCGCCTGCGACAAACTGGTTGCCCGCCCCGGTGACCAGCAGGCGCGAGTAGTTGCCCGGGCCGGAAGCCGTGCCGAGGCCGTTGATGTCGGCCTGGAAGGAGCTGCCGGCAAGCATCGTGACCGTGCCGGTGGTGGTCAGCGTACCCGGCGAATTGCCGGGGGCGAGAATGCCATGCACCGAGATCGGGCCGTTAACCAGGCCGGTACCGCGCAGGATGGCCGGCGAATCCACGGAGACGACGCTGTCGAGGGTGCCGTTGGCGCGCAACTCACCCTGCTGGACGCAAGTGCCGTTGCTCTGGGTCATGACACCGGTGAGGTTGAGCGTGCCCAGGCCGGACTTGACGAAGCAGCCCGAGCCACCGCCCGAGTCGCTACCCGTATCGGTGATGGTGCCGGAAAGCGTGGTGGTGGTGCCGGTATCAACGTTAACCGTGGTGTTGCCGGCCAGGACGATGGACTGCCCGGTCAGGATATCCACCGTGGTGTTGACGGTGCCTCCATTCACGGTGACGTTGCCCCAGCCGAGGCCCCAGGGGTTGGTGACCTGCACGAGGCCGCCATTGACGGTCATGCCGCCCGTCCAGCCAGAGCCGACGGAGTGGTCACCGGAGCTGTCGCCCGACAGAACAAGGGTACCGGCACCTGTCTTGGTCAGCTGTCCCGCACCCACCAGCGAGCCGGTCAGGCTGAGGGTGGCACCGGTATCGGTAGCCACGGTACCGCCGCCGGTGGCGTTGACGTCACGGGCAGAACTGAAGCTGGTGGTGGCCTGCAGGGTTCCACCATTGAAAGTGATGGCGCTGCTAGCCGCCCCCAGGCTGGCGTCGGATGCCACTTTGAGCGTGCCACCGTTGAGCGTGGTGCCACCGGTGTAGCTGTTGGTGCCGGCAAGCTGCAAGCTGCCCTGATTGACCACTGTTCCGCCGGTGTGGGCCAGGTCGCCACTGAGGATGACCGCGCCGGCACCGTTCTTGACGAGGGTGCCGCTGCCCGAAACAACTCCGCTGCCGCTGAGGGTGGTGCCGCTATTCGCCTGCAGGGTGCCGGTTCCGCTGACATTGATGTCACGGGCGGTGGAGAAGCTCGAGGTGCTCTGCAGCGTGCCCCCGTTAAGGTTGAGCACACCGCCGGCCCCGCCGAGGTTGGCGTCGGACGAAACACGAACGGTGGCACCGTTGCCGATGGTGGTGCCGCCGGTGTAAGTGCTGACGCCGCCGAGGGCGACGACACCTGAAGCGACATTGAGGCCGCCGGTACCGGAAATCACCCCGTCAAAATTGCCGCTGGCGTTGCTGAGCGTAAGGCTTTGACTACCGAGGATGACATTACCGGACCCGACCACGGTTGCGATCGAAGCCCCGGCAGCGGAGCCGGAAACATCGAAGCTGCCGTTGTTAACAAGCGTGCTGGCCACACCGGCCGTACCGGCACCGTTGAGGGCCAGCGTTGCACCGCTGTCGATGGTCGTCGCGCCGGTGTAGGTGTTGGTGCCGGAGAAAGTCTGGCTGCCCCCCGTGACGGCAACGCCGCCGGTGCCGCTGATCACGCCGCCAAAGCTGCCGCTGGCATTGCTGAGGTTGAGGTTACGGTTGCCCAGGACGACCTCGCCGCCGCCCGTCAGGGCGGTGATGGTGGAGCCGAGCGAAGAAGTGGTGCCCGAAATGTCGAGGGTGCCGTCGTTGGTGATGCCGCTGGACGAGGCCAGGCTGGTGGTGCCCGGACGCCGAGGTCGCGCCGCTGGCGATGCTGACGGCACCGGGCGCGGTGTAGTTGCCGCACAGGTCAAGGCGCCCCGCCGCCACGCTGGCGCCGCCGCTGTTGCTCACGTCGCCGCACAGTTGCAGGGTGCCGGCGCCGTCCTTGAGCAGCGCGCCGGTGCCGCTGACGGCGCCGCTGTCCTGCAGCGTCGTGCCCGCGTCGGTGACGAACGTGCCGGTGCCGGTGAGGCTGGTGGCGCGGGTGGTGGTGAAGCTGTTGGTGACCCGCAGCGTGCCGCCGCTGAGCGCCAGCGGGCCGGCCGCATCGCCGAGGTTGGCGTCGGACGAGACCGCCACGACGCCGCCAGTCACGCTGGTGCCGCTGCTGTAGGTGTTGATGCCCGACAGCGTCAGGGTGCCGTCGCCGGCCTTGACGAGGCCCGCCGGTGCCGCCGATGACGCCCCCGAAGCTGCCTTGGTTGAGCGTCAGCGTGTGGCTGCCGAGGCCGACTGCGCCGCTGCCGTCGAGCTGGTTGATCGCTTCGTTGGCGCCGAGGCTCAGGGTGCCGTTGTCGGTGACGTTGGCGCTGGCCGAAAGGCCGCCGTTGCTGTCGTTGAAGGTGCCGCCGCTGGCGATGTTGATCGTGCCCGAGGCGAGCGAACCGGGGCCGGACAGGGTCAGCGTGGCGCCGCTGCCGACACTGGTCGCGCCGGTGTAGGTGTTGGCGCCGGTGAGGGTTTCGCTGCCGCCCGTCACGCTGAGGCCGCCGCTGCCGCCGACGATGCCACTGAGGGTGCCGGCGGCGTTGCTGAGCGTCAGGGTCTGGCTGCCCAGCGCGATGTTGCCGCTGCCACTGACGGTTTGGGCGGTGGTGCCGGCACTGGTGCCGGAGATGTCGAGGGTGCCGTCGTTGGTGATGCCGCTGGACGAGGCGAGGCTGGAGGTGCCGGTGACGCCAAGGTGGCGCCGCTGGCGATGCTCACGGCACCGGGCGCGGTGTAGTTGCCGCACAGGTCAAGACGCCCCGCCGCCACGCTGGCGCCGCCGCTGTTGCTCACGTCGCCGCACAGTTGCAGGGTGCCGACGCCGTCCTTGAACAAGGCCCCGGTGCCGCTGACGGCGCCGGTGTCCTGCAGCGCCGTGCCCGAATCGGTGACGAACGTGCCGGTGCCGGTGAGGCTGGTGGCGCGGGTGGTGGTGAAGCTGTTGGTGGCCCGCAGCGTGCCGTCGCTGAGCGCCAGCGGGCCGGCCGCATCGCCGAGGTTGGCGTCGGACGAGACCGCCACGACGCCGCCAGTCACGCTGGTGCCGCCGCTGTAGGTGTTGGTGCCGGACAGCGTCAGGGTGCCGGCGCCGGCCTTGACGAGGCCGCCGGTGCCGCCGATGACGCCCCCGAAGCTGCCCTGGTTGAGCGTCAGCGTGTGGCTGCCGAGGCCGACTGCGCCGCTGCCGTCGAGCTGGTTGATGGCTTCGCTGGCGCCGAGGGTGAAGGTGCCGTTGTCGGTGACGTTGGCGCTGGCCGACAGGCCGCCGTTGCTGTCGTTGAAGGTGCCGCCGCTGGCGATGTTGATCGCGTTCGAGGCCAGCGAACCGGCGCCGGACAGGGTCAGCGTGGCGCCGCTGCCGACGCTGGTCGCGCCGGTGTAGGTGTTGGCGCCGGTGAGGGTTTCGCTGCCGCCCGTCACGCTGAGGCCGCCACTGCCGTCAACGACGCCGCTGATCGTGCCGGCGGCGTTGCTGAGGGTCAGGGTCTGGTTGCCCAGCGCGATGTTGCCGCTGCCGCTGACGGTTTGGGCGGTGGTGCCGGCACTGGTGCCCGAGATGTCGAGGGTGCCGCTGTTGGTGATGCCGCTGGACGAGGCCAGGCTGGTGGTGCCGGTGACGCCGAGGGTCGCGCCGCTGGCGATGCTTACGGCACCGGGAGCGGTGTAGTTGCCGCACAGGTCAAGGCGACCTGCCACCACGTTGGCGCCGCCGCTGTTGCTCACGTCGCCGCACAGTTGCAGGGTGCCGACGCCGTCCTTGAACAAGGCCCCGGTGCCGCTGACGGCGCCGTTGTCCTGCAGCGCCGTGCCCGAATCGGTGACGAACGTGCCGGTGCCGGTGAGGCTGGTGGCGCGGGTGGTGGTGAAGCTGGCCGTGGTGTGCGGCGTGCCGTCATTGAGCGCCAGCGGGCCGGCCGCACTGCCGAGGTTGGCGTCGGACGAGACCGCCACGGTGCCGCCAGTCACGGTGGTGCCGCCGCTGTAGGTGTTGATGCCCGGACGGCGTCAGGGTGCCGTCGCCGGCCTTGGCGAGGCCGCCCCGTGCCGCTGATGACGCCTCCGAAGCTGCCCTGGTTGAGCGTCAGCGTGTGGCTGCCGAGGCCGACTGCGCCGCTGCCGTCGAGCTGGTTGATGGCTTCGCTGGCGCCGAGGGTGAAGGTGCCGTTGTCGGTGACGTTGGCGCTGGCCGACAGGCCGCCGTTGCTGTCGTTGAAGGTGCCGCCGCTGGCGATGTTGATCGTGTCGAGGCGAGCGAACCGGGGCCGGACAGGGTCAGCGTGGCGCCGCTGCCGACGCTGGTCGCACCGGTGTAGGTGTTGGCGCCGGTGAGGGTTTCGCTGCCGCCCGTCACGCTGAGGCCGCCACTGCCGCCGACGATGCCGCTGATGGTGCCGGCGGCGTTGCTGAGGTCAGGGTCTGGTTGCCCAGCGCGATGTTGCCGCTGCCACTGACGGTTTGGGCGGTGGTGCCGGCACTGGTGCCGGAGATGTCGAGAGTGCCGCTGTTGGCGATGCCGCTGGACGAGGCGAGGCTGGTGGTGCCGGTGACGCCGAGGGTCGCGCCGCTGGCGATGCTTACGGCACCGGGAGCGGTGTAGTTGCCGCACAGGTCAAGGCGACCTGCCACCACGTTGGCGCCGCCGCTGTTGCTCACGTCGCCGCACAGTTGCAGGGTGCCGACGCCGTCCAGGACAGCGCCCCGGTGCCGCTGACGGCGCCGTTGTCCTGCAGCGCCGTGCCCGAATCGGTGGTGAGCGTGCCGGTGCCGGTGAGGCTGGTGGCGCGGGCGGTGGTGAAGCTCGCCGTGGTGTGCAGCGTGCCGTCATTGAGCGCCAGCGGGCCGGCCGCACTGCCGAGGTTGGCGTCGGACGAGACCGCCACGGTGCCGCCATTCACGGTGGTGCCGCCGCTGTAGGTGTTGGTGCCGGACAGCGTCAGGGTGCCGGCGCCGGCCTTGACGAGACCGCCGGTGCCGCCGATGACGCCTCCGAAGCTGCCCTGGTTGAGCGTCAGCGTGTGGCTGCCGAGGCCGACTGCGCCGCTGCCGTCGAGCTGGTTGATCGCTTCGTTGGCGCCGAGGCTCAGGGTGCCGTTGTCGGTGACATTGGCGCTGGCCGAAAGGCCGCCGTTGCTGTCGTTGAAGGTGCCGTCGTTGGCGATGTTGATCGTGCCCGAGGCGAGCGAACCGGGGCCGGACAGGGTCAGCGTGGCGCCGCTGCCGACGCTGGTCGCGCCGGTGTAGGTGTTGGCGCCGGTGAGGGTTTCGCTGCCGCCCGTCACGCTGAGGCCGCCACTGCCGCCAACGACGCCGCCAAAGGTGCCGGCGGCGTTGGACAAGGTGAGCGTCCTGGTGCCCAGAACCACCGCACCGTTACCGGAAAGGGTCTTGATCGTCGCGCCGGAGATGGTGCTGGAAATGTCGAAGACGCCGTTGTCGATCACACCGCTGGACGCAGCGATGCTGCCGGAGCCGGACAACGCCAGGGTCGCACCAAAATTGATGGTGGTGCTGCCGGTGTAGGTGTTGGCGCCGGTGAGGGTTTCGCTGCCGCCCGTCACGCTAAGGCCGCCACTGCCGCTAACGACGCCGCCAAAGGTGCCGACGGCGTTGGACAAGGTGAGCGTCCTGGCGCCCAGAAACACCGCACCGTTACCGGAAAGGGTCTTGATCGTCGCGCCGGAGATGGTGCTGGAAATGTCGAAGACGCCGTTGTCGATCACACCGCTGGACGCAGCGATGCTGCCGGAGCCGGACAACGCCAGGGTCGCACCAAAATTGATGGTGGTGCTGCCGGTGTAGGTATTGACGTTGGTGAGCGCGGTGATGCCGGAGCCGGTGAATGTCATCGACCCGGTGCTGCTGGCGGCATTGGAGATCACGCCAGAGAAGGTCGAGTTGTAGCCGTTGGCATTAATGGTGCCGCCGGCGTTACTGACGGTGAAGTCGGAGCCAATCGTCGCGCCTGCGCTATCGATCTGCAGGGTGCCGCCAACGAAGGCCGGATTCACCGAGGTGCCGAGATTACTGGCGAGGTAGGACGCTTGACCCGTGTCGATGTCGGTCGCGCTTGGCGCCTGGGTGGACGAACCAGAGGTGGAAGGAACCGAATTGAGCGCCACGGAAGCGGTCCGCAGGACGCCACCGGCATACAGCACGTCGCCGTTACCGGCACCATAGATTCGCACATCATTAAAGAAGTTGGTGTCGTTCACTGCACCGATGAAGGTGAAGGTCTGACCGTTATCTTCCGGCACATCGGTACGTGAATTAGCCACGCCGATCTGCTGGGCCGCACCCCACGCGCCATTTAAGCCAAACTGGATGTAAAGGGCCGACGGATAACAGCAGGTTCCCCAGTCACCCATTTCGACACCGAAAGCATTCAGCGTCGACGTGAAATGGAAGGTCAGGCCAGAGCCTTCCGGATCGGAACCCGAGGCCGTCATGTTGATGCCCTGCCCCGTTGGGGTGCCGCTCAGGCTGGGTGCGCTGGACAGATAGCTATCGTCGATGGAGCGAGACACGCCATTGGTGGCGGAAATGCCGATGCCACCCACAGACCAACTGTTACCTCCAGCAAGCCCGGACACGGTGGTCGTCAGCAGATCGGACGTGCCGCCATTGGCGTATGTCGCGACCGTGCTGTCGAAATAGCTGCGCCCGGCGGCAATCGTCTGGAAGTAAACAACAGGGGTGGCGAACGCCGAACCGGCTGCCCCAAACAGCACCAGCCCCGTCAGCGCGCACACGGCCACGGACACCGCCTTGCCACCAATCTTGGTGATGCGATGCGTCAGCGAAACTCTTGTCATGTCCTGTCCCTTTGGCCCCATTAGCCAATCAAGTTAGATCACCGTTCGCCCAGTCCAGGCATCACCCAAAAAACAGGCGCAACAAGACGTGAATCAAACCGTGATACGAATGCATTCCTCGGGCTACTTAACGGAACAAATTGCGTTTTCTTTAAATAAAACAACATCATAGATTTGACTGCACGCCACGGAGCGCCCCGGTGCGCGCGTCTGGGCTACCATCCAGCCCCATGCTTCCCATCATTTTTTGCGACGAGCATATCGTCGTCATCCACAAGCCCTCCGGCCTGCTCGTTCATCGCAGCGAAATCGACCGCCACGAAACGCGTTTTGCCGTGCAGCTGCTGCGCGACCAGATCGGGCGCCGTGTGTACCCCGCCCACCGGCTCGACCGGGGCACCTCGGGCGTGCTGGTCTTTGCGCTGGACAAGGAAACCGCCCGCCTCCTGGGCGGCCAGTTCGAACGCCAGCAAGTGGCCAAGACCTACCTCGCCGTGGTGCGCGGCCATCCGCCCGAATCCGGCCACATCGACCATGCCCTGAGCCGCCGTCGCGACGATGCCGAGTGGGTGGGCGACAAGACCTCCGACGAAGCCCAGCCGGCCGTCACCGATTTCCGCTGCCTCGCCACCTGCGAACTCCCCCACCAGGTGGACCGCTACCCCACCAGCCGCTATGCCCTTGTCGAAGTCACGCCCCACACGGGCCGCCGCCACCAGATTCGCCGGCACCTCAAGCACGTCGCCCACCCCGTAATCGGCGACGCCACCTTCGGCAAGGGCCGCCACAACCGGCTGTTCCAGACGCTTTTTGGCTGCCACCGGATGCTGCTGGCCTGCGCGCGGATGCAGCTCACCCACCCCCACACCGGTGAAGCGCTTGATCTTGTCGCCCCGCCGGATGGCGAATTTGCCGCCGTGCTGGAAGCCCTGGGCTGGGCCGGCGCCCTGCCGGCGGTGCTGCGCCAATAGCCGCCCGAAATGCCTTTGTCCCAGACATGGGTGCCCGATCCGCAGCCAGCACGCAGACGCGAACCGGGCGACCGGTACAAGAAGATGCTTTCGCCTGTAACAGAGGGCGGCTAAGATTGACGGTCTTTTGTCCCGCGCAACGATGAAGCTCCCCGAACGCCCCGACCTGTCCGGCATTTCCTGGCAACGCGCTTTGCGCCTTGGCCCCATGCTGGCCTGGGGGCTGGCACTGGCCGTCACGGCCTGGGTGGCCGCCGACCTGTTCTGGCGTTTCAGCGCGCCGAGCGCACCGGCCCTTCCCGTAGCCAGCCTCGCCGACCCGCAAGCTGCCGCCCAGGCCATCGCCAGCCGGCACCTGATGGGGCAGGCCGCAGCCGGCAGCACCGCGGCGGCGCCCGTCCAGCCTGGCCGTTATGCCCTGCAGGCCGTCGTAACCGGGTCGGGCAAACGCCCCGGCTGGGCCGTCATTTCTGTTGACGGCGGCGCCCAGCAAGGCATCGTCGAGGGGCAGGAAGTCCGCCCCGGCGTCACCCTCGCCCTCGTCAAGGGCGACTCGGTCGAACTCTCCATTGGCGGCGCACGCCAGACCATCCGCCTCGCCGAGCGCGCGGGCATCGATGGCAGCGCGCCGATACCCGCCCCGGCCAGCGCGGCCGCGGCGCAGAACCCCGGCGGCGGCGCCTCCGTAGAGCCCGCCCCACATCCGTTTCCTGGTGGCTTCCCGGTGCAGAACCTGCCGGTCCATCCCACTCCAGACCCGTCCAACCAATGAAACCAGCCCGCCGCAGCCCCGGGTTCGCCCGCCGCCTTCTCGCCTTCACGCTCGCCGCCAGCCTCGCGCTGCCGCTCACCCCGGCCCTCGCCACCGAGGCCGACAAGCCCGGCACCACCGAGCCGGTGTCGCTGAATTTCGTGAATGCCGACATCGGCGCCGTCATCCAGGCCATCTCCAAGATTTCCGGGCGCAACTTCGTCGTCGACCCGCGGGTCAAGGGCACGCTCAACATCGTCACGGCCCGGCCGGTGGCCCGCAACCTCACCTACTCGATCCTGCTGTCGGCGCTGCGCCTGCAGGGCTACACCGCCATCGAGGGCCAGGGCGTAACCAAGATCGTTCCCGAAGCCGACGCCAAGCTCCACGCGGTGCCGGTGGGCAAGGGCCAGGGGGCCGGCGGCGGCGACCGCCTGACCACCCAGGTCTTCAACCTCAAGCACGAATCGGCCACCCAGCTGGTGCCGGTGATCCGCCCGCTGGTGTCGCCCAACAACACCGTCACGGCCTACTCGGGCAACAACTCGCTGGTGGTAACCGATTACGCCGAGAACATCGGCCGCATCGCCCAGATCATCGAATCCATCGACGTTCCGCAAAGCGGCATGCGGGTCATGCCCCTCCAGCACGCCTCCGCCCTCGACCTCGCCCAAACGCTCAACCGCCTGATGAACGACGCCGGCGGCGGTGCAGTCGGCGGCACGCCGGGCGTGGCCGGAGACGCCAGCCAGCGCATTTCGGTGATCGGCGACCCGCGCACCAACAGCCTGCTGGTGCGCTCCGACAACCCCTCAAAGCTCAACAGCGTGCGCCAGCTGGTCGCCAACCTCGACCAGCCCGGCGCCGCCGGCAACATCCACGTGGTTTACCTGAAGAACGCCGAAGCCGTGAAGGTTGCGCAAACCCTGCGCGCCGTGCTGTCGGGCGAGGCCGGCAGCGCCGGCCAGACAGGCGCCGTCGGCAGCAGCAACAGCACCTCCAGCTTCGCCCCCAACACCACCGGCAGCACCGGCCAGAACACCACCACCGGCATGGGCAGCACCCCGTCCTTCGGCAACACCAGCGGCACCAACACCGCCGGCGGCACCGGCAACGGCATGGTCCAGGCCGACCCGATGACCAACTCGCTGATCGTCACCGCGCCGGACGCCATCTACAACAACATCCGCAAGGTCATCGACCAGCTCGACAAGCGCCGTGCCCAGGTTTACGTGGAAGCGCTGATCACCGAAGTCAGCACCGACAAGGCCGCCGAAATCGGCATCCAGTGGCAGGCCGGCAAACTCGGCAGCACCACCGCCTTTGGCGGCACCAACTTCAGCACCGGCGGCAACAACGTGCTGAACCTGGCGGCGGGTCTGGCCAGCGGCAGTGCCAGCACCCTGCCCGGCAACGGCCTCAACCTGCTGCTCGGCAGCGGCACGATCACCGTCGGCGGCCGCGAGATCGCCAACCTCAACATGCTGGCGCGCCTGCTCGAATCCGACACCAAGGCCAACATCCTGTCCACGCCCAACCTGGTCACCCTCGATAACGAGGAAGCCAAGATCGTCGTCGGCCAGAACCTGCCTTTCGTCACCGGCTCCTACGCCACCACCGGCACGGCCACCACGACCAGCCCCTTCACCACCGTCGAGCGCAAGGACGTGGGCCTGACCCTCAAGGTCAAACCCCAGATTTCCGAAGGCGGCACCGTGCGCCTGCAGATCTACCAGGAAGCCTCCACGGTCGTCGCCAACAGCGTAGGCAATGCCACCGGCCCCATCACCAACAAGCGCTCCATCGAATCCACCGTGCTGGTGGACGACGGAGCGGTGATCGCCCTGGGCGGCCTCGTCGAGGACACCTACAGCGGCGGCGTTGAAAAGGTGCCCCTTCTCGGCGACATCCCCTACCTCGGCGCCTTCTTCCGCTACGAATCCCGCAAGCGCGGCAAGACCAACCTGATCGTCTTCCTGCGCCCGGTCATCCTGCGCGATGCGGCCAGCGCCGAAAGCATTTCGGCCGACCGCTACAACTACATCATCGGCCAGCAGCGCGAGTTCGATTCGCCCGACCGCCTGATGCGCAAGGAGCCCAACCCGCCCGAACTGCCGCCGCCTGGCAGCCCGCCGCCGGCCGTGCCCTACAACCGCCCGCGGGAAATTCCCGCCGCCCAGGTCATGAGGCCGGCGCCGGCCGCCGCAGCGCCTTCGGCCTCCGCCTACAACCCATGAACGCCCCGGCCCTGCCCTACGCCTTCGCCAAGGCCCACGGCATTCTCGTCGCCGGAGAAGGCGCCGACCACGCCGAGCTGCTGCTGCGCGAAGGCGCCAGCCTCGAAGCCCTCGCCGAAGTCCGGCGCACCCTCGGCCAGCCGCTGCGCATCGAAAACATCAGCCGCGCCGCCTTCGAGGCACGCCTGTCCGAAGCCTATTCCGGCACCGACGGCAACGCCTCCGCCGTCGTCGACGACGTGGGCCAGGAAGTCGACCTCACCCAGCTCATGACCGAGCTGCCCACGGTCGAAGATCTCCTCGAAACCCAGGACGACGCGCCGATCATCCGCATGATCAACGCGCTGCTCACCCAGGCCGTGCGCCAGTCCGCCAGCGACATCCACATCGAACCCTACGAGAAGAACTCCGTCGTGCGCTTTCGCCGCGACGGCGTGCTCGTCGATGTGGCCCAGCCCCACCGCGCGCTGCACGCCGCCATGGCCTCGCGCATCAAGATCATGGCCAGCCTCGACATCGCCGAAAAGCGCCTGCCCCAGGACGGCCGCATTGCGTTGCGTCTCGCCGGCCGGCAGGTGGACGTGCGCGTCTCCACGCTGCCCACCACCCACGGCGAACGCATCGTGCTGCGCCTGCTCGACAAGGGCAGCGGCCAGCGCAGCCTGGACAGCCTCGGCATGGCGCCCGAAACGGTCAAGCCCTTCGCCAGGCTGCTGGAACAACCCCACGGCATCCTCCTCGTCACCGGCCCCACCGGCTCCGGCAAAAGCACCACGCTCTACGCCGCGCTGCAGGGCATGGACGCCAAGAGCCGCAACATCGTCACCGTCGAAGACCCGGTCGAATACGATCTCCCCGGCGTCGGCCAGATTCCGGTCAATTCCAAGATCGACCTCACCTTCGCCCGGGCGCTCCGCGCCATCCTCCGGCAAGATCCGGACGTCATCATGATCGGCGAAATCCGCGATCTCGAAACCGCCCAGATCGCCGTGCAGGCCAGCCTCACCGGCCACCTCGTGCTCTCCACCCTGCACACCAACGACGCCGCCTCTGCCGTCACCCGCCTTGTCGACATGGGCGTCGAGCCCTTCCTGCTCGCCTCCACCCTGCGCGGCGTGCTCGCCCAGCGCCTCGTGCGCCGCCTGTGCCCGGCCTGCCGCAGCGCCCAGCCGGCCACCGACGCCGACCGCCAGCTGCTCGGCGCCGGCACGCCGGCCAATCTATGGCACGCCCCCGGCTGCCCCCAGTGCAGCCGTACCGGCTACGCCGGGCGCACCGGCATCTACGAGCTGATGGTCACCGACGATGCCCTCCAGCGTCTCATCCACACCGCCGCCGACGAAGCCGAGCTGCGCGCCCACTCACGCCAGTGCGGCGGCCACAGCCTGCGCGACGACGGCCTGCGCCTCCTGGCCGAAGGCAGCACCTCGGCCGAAGAGCTGCTGCGCGTCACCCGCGACTGAAGCGCTCGCCCCCCGCCCCATGACCGCCTTTCGCTACCGCGCCCTCGACACCGCCGGCAAGGAATCCACCGGCGTCCTCGAAGCCGACACCGGCCGGGCCGCGCGCAACCTGCTGCGCGAGCGCGGGCTGTTTCCCCTTGAAGTCGTCTCGGTCGCCCAGGGCGCCGGCGGCAGCAAGCCGGTGCGCCGCAAGCTGCGCGACGCCGACCTCACCCTGCTCACCCGCCAGTGGGCCACGCTGCTCGCCTCCGGCCTCACCGTGGAGCAGGCGCTGGCCGCGCTCATCGAGCAGGCCGAAACCGAAGCCACCCGCCAGCTGCTGGCCGGCGTGCGCTCCGAAATCCTCTCCGGCTACAGCCTGCGCGCCGCGCTGGACCGCTACCCGCAGGCCTTCACGACGCTCTACCGCGCCTCGGTGGCCGCCGGCGAAAAATCCGGCGAACTGGCCAAGGTGATGACCCAGCTCGCCGACTACCTCGACCGCAGCCAGGCCCTGCGCACCAAAACCCTGCAGGCCCTGCTCTACCCGGCCATCGTCGCCAGTGTCGCCATGATGGTGATCATCGGCCTGATGACCTACGTGGTGCCCCAGGTGGTGTCGGTCTTCCAGCAAGGCAAGCAGACCCTGCCGCTGCTGACCCGCTCGCTCATCATCGTCAGCGAACTGCTGCGCGCCTGGGGCTGGCTGGCGGCGCTGGCGCTCATCGGCGCGTTTTTCGCCGGCCGCGCGGCGCTCACCGACACCACCGTCAAACGCCGCTGGGATGCCTGGCTGCTCGGCCTGCCCTTTCTGGGCCGCCACCTGCGCACGCTGGATGCCACCCGTTTTGCCAGCACCCTGTCCATCCTCGCCGGCAGCGGCGTGCCGCTGCTCGCGGCGCTCGACGCTGGCCGCCAGGTGATCAGCCGCCTGCCGCTGGCCGACGCCGTCGGCATCGCCGCCGAGCGCGTCCGCGAAGGCCAGCCGCTCTCCAAGGCCCTGGGCGCCAGCCGCCAGTTTCCGCCGCTGCTGATCCACATGATCGCCAACGGCGAAGCCACCGGCCGCGTCGATGAACTCCTCGACCGCGCCGCCCGCCTGCAGCAAGCCGAACTTGAAAACCGCACCGCCACCCTCACCGCGCTGCTCGAACCCGTGCTGCTGCTGCTGATGGGCGGCTTCGTAATGCTGATCGTGATGGCGGTGATGCAGCCGATCATCGAAATCAACACCCTGATGAAATAAGGAAGCCCCATGCTCAAAACGCTCCGCCGCTCCCGCGGCTTCACCCTGATCGAAGTGATGGTTGTCATCGTCATCCTCGGCGTGCTCGCCGCGCTGGTGGTGCCCAAGGTCATGAGCCGCCCGGACGAAGCCCGCGCCGTGGCCGCCCGCCAGGACATCTCTGCGATCATGCAGGCCCTCAAGCTCTACAAGCTCGACAACCGCCGCTACCCCACCGGCGAACAAGGCCTCCAGGCCCTCGTCGCCAAACCCGCCACCGCGCCGGTGCCCGACAACTGGAAGTCCTACCTCGACAAGCTGCCGGTCGACCCGTGGGGCAAGCCCTACCAGTACGTGATGCCCGGCCTCAAGGGCGAAGTGGACGTCATGAGCTTTGGCGCCGACGGCCTGTCGGGCGGCGAAGGCTTCGACGCCGATATCGGCTCCTGGAGCCTGTGACAGCCCCCGCGACCGTGGCTTCGCCCCGGTCACGCCTCCCGCGGGGGGCCAACGCTTCCCCGGGTGTTGCACTCCCCACGCACCGAGCGGCCGAGCGCCCCCGCCATGCCGGCTTCACCCTGATCGAAATCATGGTGGTGCTGGTCATCATGGGCGTCATGGCCACCGGCATCAGCCTTGGCATCGACAGCCTGCGCGGCCGCGATACCGACCGGGCCCTCAAGCGCCTGCGCCTCGTGCTGGAAGCCACCGCCGACCGGGCCATGGTGCGCGGCCGGCCCATGGCCATCCAATTTTTGCCCGACGGCTATCGCTTCGAAGCCCTCGACCCCGACGACAACTGGCGCCCGCTGATCGACCCGCCGGTGTTCACCGAACGCACCCTGCCCGGCGAACTCGGCTGGGCCGGCCTGCGCCTCGACGGCCAGCCCGACGCAACCAGCCTGCGCCTGCAGTTCGGCAGCCAGGCGCCCGAATACGAACTGCGCGTAAGCACGCCAAGAGGCGAAGCCCGCTTCACGGGCAAGGCCAACGGCGATGTGATCCTCGCCATGCCGGGCCGCACGCGCTCATGAGCCCGCGCAGCAACCGCGGCTTCACGCTGCTCGAAACCCTCGTCGCGCTGGCCATTCTGGCCATTGCGCTGACCGCGGCCTTTCGCGCCATGGGCGTCACCGCACAAACCTCGGCCGAACTGCGCGAACGCCTGATTGGCGACTGGGTTGCCGAAAACCGCCTCGCCGAACTGCGCGCCACCCAGGCCTGGCCCCCCACCGGCACCACCGAAGGCACGGCCGACCAGGCCGGGCGCAGCTACCGCTGGCGCGAAGAAGTGAAATCCACCGCCAACCCGCTGTTCCGGCGGGTGGACGTGAGCGTCTTCGCACCCGAATCCGGCGATCACGCCATCGCCCGCCTGTCCGGCTACGTGGCGAGGCCGCTGCAATGAAACACGCCGCCGGCCAGCGTGGCCTGACCCTGATCGAGCTGATGGTGGCCCTCGCCATCTTCGCCATCCTCGGCGTGCTCTCTTACCGGGCGCTGGCCGAAGTGGCCACCAGCAACAGCCGCCTCGAAGAAAACTTCGAGCGCTGGCGCACCATCAGCCGCACCCTGCAGCGCATCGACACCGACCTGATCCAGGTGGTCGCCCCGGCCCGCTCGTCCGAAGCCACCCCCGGCACACCCCAGACCGGCGCAGCGATGATCCTCGGGCGTGCCGCCAACGGCGGCGGCCCCGAGCTTCAGTTCCTGCGCCTCGACGACAGCCGCGGCGTGCGCCGGGTGGGTTACCGGCTGGTCGATGGCCGCCTCGACTGGCTGCGCTGGAGCAGCCGCGACGCTGTGGGCGAACCGGCCGTCGAACCGCTGCTTGCCAACGTTCGTGGCCTGCGCTGGCGTTTTCTGCTCAACAACAACCGCATCGACGCCTGGCCGCCCGGCAACAACGCCGTCGTGCTGCCCGACGCGATCATCCTCGAACTCGACCTGCCCGACGTGGGCACCCTCACCCGGATGATCTCCCTTCGCTGATGCCGCCGCGCCGCCCTCATCCCTTGCTCCATGCCCGCGCACACGCCCAGCGGGGCGCCGCGGTCATCCTCGCGCTGCTCACCGTGGCGCTGGTGGCGGGCCTTGCCGCCGCGTCGGTGGGCGATCTGGGCGTGGCCATGGACCAGGTCACCGGCCGCCACGACCAGGCCCAGGCGCGCCAGCTGGCCCGCGGCGCCGTGGATTGGGCGCGCAACGTGCTCGCCGAAGACGCCCGCAGCAGCTCGGTCGACCACCTGGGCGAAGCCTGGGCCACCAAGGTGCCGCCCACCCCCGTCGAGGAAGGCGAGGTCAGCGGCGAACTGCAGGAGCTTTCCGGCCGCCTCAACCTTAACAATCTCGTCCGGGCCGACGGCAGCAGCGGCAGCACCAGCGCCGACATCGTCGAAGTGGAGCAGTTCCAGCGCCTGCTGGGCCTGCTCGGCACCGGCCAGAGCGAGGCCGGCAGCCTCACCACCGCCCTCCTCGACTGGCTCGACAGCGACGACACCCCGCGCCTGCCCGGCGGCGCCGAATCCACCTGGTACGGCGCCCAGACCCCGCCCCGCCGCGCCGCCAACGCGCCCCTCGTGGCCGTGAGCGAACTCCTGCAGGTGCGCGGCTTCACGCCCCAGCTCGTCGCCCGCCTCACCCCCTTCGTCGCCACGCTGCCCGTGGGCTCCATGGTCAACGTCAACACCGCCCCCGCCGAAGTGCTCGCCGCCGTCGTGCCCGAGCTGTCCCTGGATGCCGCGCGGGTGCTGGTCGTCCAGCGCAGCCGCGCCTGGTTCAAGGATCTGGCCGACTTCAAGGCCCGCCTGCCCTCCCAGGAAATGCAGCCCGACATCACCCGCCTCGCCACCACCAGCCGCCACTTCCTCGCCACCGGCCGCGCCCGCTTCGGCGTGTCGATGGTGCGCATGGAAGTGCTGCTCGACCGCAGCCAGAACTGGCCCACCGTCGTCTGGCAAAAACTGCTGTGAAACCACTATGAGTACCCGCCTCCTCCTCGCCATCGACGAACACTGGCCCACCCGGCCCGACTGCCCGTGGGTGCTCCTCGGAGACAACGGCCAGCCCGTCTCCGAAGGCCACTCCGAGCCCCGCCACTGGCCTGCCGCCGCCGCATGCGAAGTCGTGCTCACCGGGCCGCAATGCCTGTGGCTCGAAGTGCCGCTGCCCCGCGGCGCCCGCCGCGACCTGCCGCGCCTGCTCGCCTACGCCCTCGAAGACCGCCTCCTCAAAGACCCCGACACCCAGCACCTCACCCTGAGCCACCGCCGCCCCGCCGGCGACGGCGAGCGCGACCTGGCCGGCGTGATCGTCGTCGCCCGGGACCGCCTGCGCCAGCTGGTCGCCCAGCTGGCCGCCATCGGCCGGCCGCCCCGCCGCGTGCTCGCCGAAGTGCAGACCGCCCCGGCCGGCGGTGACGCCTGGCAGCTCAGCCTGTCCGCCAGCGGCGCCATCCTGCGCACCGGCGCCAGCACCGGCATCGCCATCGACGCTGACCTCCTCGCCCCGCTGCTGGCCCAGCAGGCCGCCACCGCCCGCGCCGCCAACGCTGCACCGGCCGGCATCGAGCTGCACCTGGCCGCCGGCAGCGCCGCCCCCGACCTCGCCGCGCTGGCCGCCGAAACCGCCATTCCGGTGCAGGCCGCGGCGGCCTACCAGTGGTGGCAGGGCGCCGAACGCAAGGCCGCCAACCTGCTCCACGACGAGTTCGCCTACCGGGAGGGCGGTGCCGGCTGGCTTGGCAAGCTGCGCCCGGCCCTGCTCGTCGGCGGCGGCGCACTGGCCATCTGGCTGCTGGCCAGCATCGGTGAAGTGCTGTGGCTCAAGCACAGCCTTGGCCAGGTGGGCGAACGCATGGAGCGGGTCTATCGCACAAGCTTTCCCAACACCCCGGTGGTGGCCCCGGCCGCCCAGATGCGCCAGCAGCTCAACCTGGAGCGCGCCCGCCACGGCCTGCTGCGCGACGACGACGCACTCGCCCTGCTGGCGCTGGCGGCCGAAGCGCTCGGCACCGACGCCGCCGACGGCATTGCCGCGCTGCGCTTCGAGGAAGGCCGCCTCGACCTGACCCTGGGTGGCGCCGCCGCCGCCCGTGCCGAGTCCGTCGTCGGGCTGCTCGCCGGCCGCGGCCTCCTCGCCAACCTGCGCCAGGACGGCACCACCACCCACCTGCTGCTGCGCCGGGAGAACCTGCAATGAGCCCCACCACGCCCCGATCCGCCGCCGGCAGCGGCCCCCTGACCCGGCTCACCGGCGCCTGGCAGGCCGCCAGCCCGCGCGAACGCAAGCTGCTGGTGGCCGCCGCGGCCGTTGTCGGCGTCGCCCTTGTTGTGAGCGCCCTCGACTGGAGCCGCGAGCAACGCACCCGCCTTGGCCGCAGCCTGCCCCGCGCAGAGGCCCAGCTCGAACAGGTGCAGGAATCCGCCACCGAAATCACCCGCCTGCGTGCCCAGCCCGTGCCCCGGCGCCCCGCCGGCCCCGCCCTGCTCGAAACCGTGCAGGCCTCGGCCAAAAGCCGCGGCCTCGGCCTCACCATCCAGGCCTCCGGCGACGGCCTGCAGGTCAAGGGCCAGGGCGGCTTCGACGAACTCGTAACGTGGCTCGCCACCCTCCAGACCGATATCGGCCTGCGCGTCATGCGCATGGAAATCCAGGGTCAGGGCGCCGCGGCCAGCATCGACGTGGTGCTGGTGGCGGTCGGGAGCGAGGGCTGAGTCGTGACCAAGAAGAGAGCCCGGCCAACCACTGACTGACTCCGGAGAGTCAACGCCCCGCCGCCCCCATGCGCAAACTCCTTTTTCTCGCCGCCCTCACCCTTGCCCTGCTGCTCGCCAAGGCGCCCGCCGGGCTGGTGGACGGGCTCGTCAAACGCCTCACCGACGGCGGCCTGCGCCTGCAACAGGCCGAAGGCAGCCTCTGGCACGGGCGCGGCATCCTCGCCAGCCGCGATGCCGGCGGGCGCAGCCTGACGCCCTGGCTGCCCCTCGCCTGGGATTTCGAGGCAGCGGCCCTGACCCGGCTGGCCATCTCATGGTCGTTCAGCAGCAGCGGCAAGCCGGTGGGCGTCATCGAAGCCGGCCCCGGCGGGCTTGGCGTCACACAACTGGCGCTCCACGCCCCCGCCGACGCCGCCCTGTCGCCCATCCCCCACCCGGCAGCGCGGGCCGGCTGGCAGGGCGACCTGACCCTCGAAGCCCCCCGCTGGCACTGCCCGCCGGACGGCCGCTGCAGCGGCGACGCACGCCTGCTGTGGCGCGGCGCCCGCAGCGCGCTGTTTCCCGGCCGCCAGTTCGGCGACTACGAGATCCGCGTCAATGCCCAGGCCGGCAACCTGCACTACACCCTGCAAACCCTCGCCGGCGCCGTCATCGCCAACGGCCAGGGTGACGCCCCCTTCGGCCAGATGCCGCGCTTCGACGGCACCCTCAGCGGCGACCCGGAATTCCTCGGCCGCCTGCCCGCCATTGCCGGCGGCGCCGCCCGCCCGGCCGGCCCGCCCGGACACTTCGAGATCCACTGGCCGCCACGGTGAAATCCGTCGCTTTCATAGTGTGGAATATTCCCGCAAACTATCCGATCAATTCCGAACCCAACGCCGCCCGACGCCCGAACCCATGAACCCCATCCAAGCCGCCCGTGCCGCAGGCCAGCAAATCTGGCTCGACAACCTGTCCCGCGCCCTGATCAACAAAGGCCTGCTCGCCCGCCACATTGAAAACGGCGTCGCCGGCGTCACCACCAACCCGGCGATCTTCCACAAGGCCATCGCCGAGGGGCAGGACTACCGGCCGGCCCTGGATGCCATGCGCAGTGAAAACC
Source organism: Zoogloea sp. (assembly GCA_016720685.1). Lineage (GTDB taxonomy): Bacteria > Pseudomonadota > Gammaproteobacteria > Burkholderiales > Rhodocyclaceae > Zoogloea. The sequence continues at coordinate 13,456 of JADKKC010000021.1, read as the reverse complement.
TCACCGCCGAGCAGCGCTACGAGCGCCTCGTGATCGAAGACGTGCAACGCGCCTGCGACGCCATGCGTCCGGTCTTCGACGCCAGCCAGGGCGACGCCGGCTACGTGAGCCTGGAAGTTTCGCCCGCGCTGGCCGACGACGAAGCCGGCACCGTGGCCGCCGCCCGCCGCCTCGCCGCCGCCGTTGCCCGCGACAACCTGCTGGTCAAGATTCCCGCCACCGCTGCCGGTGTGCGCGCCATCGAAACCCTCATCGGCGAAGGCCTCAAGCTCAACGTCACGCTGATGTTCTCGCTCGCCCACGTGGATGCGGTGGCCGGCGCCTACCAGCGCGGCCTCGAAAGACTCGCCGCCAGCGGCGCCAACATCTCCCACGTGCGCTCGGTGGCCAGCGTCTTCCTGTCGCGCTGGGACAGCCTTGTCGACACACTGCTCGACGACATCGGCACCCCCGAAGCCCTCGCCCTGCGCGGCAAGGCCGGCGTGGCCCTGGCCCGCCAGGCCTACCAGCGCTACCTCGCCCGCTTCCACGGCGCCGGCTTCGCTGCCCTCGCCGCCAGGGGCGGCCGCCCGCAAAGCATGCTGTGGGCCAGCACCGGCACCAAGAACGCGGCCTATTCCGACCTGATGTACGTCGAACCGCTGGTCGGCCCGGAAACCGTCAACACCCTGCCCGACGCCACCCTCGCCGCCTTCGCCGACCACGGCAAGGTAAACGGCAACCAGGTCGCCCAGGATGCCGAAGCCGCCGCCGCCCACATCGCCGCCCTGGCAGCGCTCGGGCTCGACATGAACGCGCTCGGCGAGCGCCTGCAATCGGAAGGCCTCGCCCAGTTCGCCACCGCCTTCGGCAAGCTGCTCGAACTGACCGCCTGACATTCGGCGGCCAGGCGCCGCACCCGGCCGAAGCCGTGACTGACTGTTGTTCAGTGCGATCCGCACATGAAAAACGGCGCCCGATCGGCGCCGTTCTTCATTGAGGCAGGGCCAGCCGTCAATGCAGCTTGACGTGGGGCTTGGTCCGCCGGGTGATCATCCGCGCGATGGTGTCGAGGGCCACCTTGACCCAGCCGTGCAGCGCCAGTTCGTGCAGCTTGTAGAGCGAGGCGTACATGATCTTGGCGAACCAGCCTTCGATGAACAGGCTGCCGCCGGTGAGGCCGCCCATCATGTTGCCGACGGTGCTGTACTCGCCGAGGGACACCAGCGAACCGTGGTCGTGGTAGTGATAGTCCTCGAGCGGCTGGCCCTTGAGACGACGCTCCAGCTGCTTGAGCAGGTGTGAAGCCTGCTGATGGGCGGCCTGGGCGCGGGGCGGCACGAAGCCGTTTTTCTCCGGCCACGGACAGGCCGCGCAGTCGCCGAGCGCAAAAATGTTGTCATCGTTGGTGGTTTGCAGGGTCTGACGAACCACCAGCTGGTTGATGCGGTTGGTTTCCAGCCCGTCGAGCCCGGCCAGAAAATCAGGGCCTTTGACGCCGGCGGCCCACACCACCATTTCGGCCGGCAGAAAACGTCCGTCGGCAAGGGTTACGCCCTGCGGCGCCACTTCTGCCACCTTGGCGTTGGTGTAGACCTCGATGCCGAGCTTCTTCAGCAAGGCCTCGGTGGCCTTGGAGAGCCGCTCCGGCAGGGCCGGCAACACGCGCGGGGCGGCTTCGATGACCGAAACCTTGATGTCCTTGTTGGCATCGACGCCATCGAGACCATAGGCCACCACTTCGCGGGTGGTGTAGCGCAACTCGGCCGAGAGTTCGACACCGGTGGCACCCGCACCGATGATCGCCACGTGCAGCTGCTCGGGACGCAGCGGCGTTTTCTGGGCGTGGGCCCGCACGCAGGCGTTGAACATGCGCAGATGAAAGCGCTTGGCATCCGCCGCGCTCTCGAGCTTGAGGGCGTGCTCACGCACTCCCGGGGTGCCGAAATCGTTGGAAAGACTGCCGACGGCCATGATCAGGGTGTCGTAGCCGAAGGTGCGCGCGTCGGTGACGGTCTCGCCGCTGTCATCCACGAAGGGGGCGACGTGGACTTCCTGCCTGACCCGGTCCAGCCCGGTCATCTCGCCGATGCGAAAGTGGAAGTGATGCCAGTGGGAATGCGCCACATAGACCACTTCGTGGTCGCTCATGTCCATGCTGCCCGCGGCGATCTCGTGGAGCTTGGGCTTCCAGACGTGGGTGCGCTTCCTGTCGATCAGGGTAATGTCGGCCAAGCCCTTGCGTCCGAAGGTTTCCCCGAGGCGGGTGGCCAGTTCCAGGCCGCCGGCGCCCCCGCCGACGATGACGATGCGGTGGGGAGCAGAATCCGTGCGCGTATTCATGTGCAGATCTTTCTTTCGCAGCAAGGCGAAATTCCGGGAGTCGGGCGCAGCAGCACCTTGCGGGCCGGTCTGCGATTCGCTTTCATACTCCCAAAAATCTCGAGATTTTGCAAATTAAAATTGCTGCGCTGCAACAAAAATACCACCAGCGCGCCGAGGCGCTGGCGTAAAGCCGGCTAGCGGACTTGCACGGCGAGGCGGTCGATACCTCCAACCTTCGTGCCCGCGCTCAGGCCCTTTTCGCGGAACCAGCCCAGGTTCATCTCCAGCGCGAAGCGCGCCGGACGGGCCGCGCAGTGGCTGTCTTCGGTCTGGGGCTGCATGTCCTCGACGTTGAGGATGCGCCCGCTCTCGTCCATGAAGGCGACCGACAGGGGCAGCAGGGTGTTCTTCATCCACATGCAATGACGCTGCTGCTCGGTGAACACGAAGAGCATGCCGCGGCTCGGGGGCATGCTCTTTCTCTGCATCAGGCCGCGCATGCGGTCTTCCTGGGTGGCGGCGACTTCGGCAACGATGCGATACATGCCGATGGTGAGCTCGGCCTGCGGCATTCCGGCATCAGAGAAAGCGGGCAGGGCAAGGCTTGCGAGGAGCCCGCCAAAACACAGGGCGACAGCAGACAGACGGGTCGAAAAGGGAGTCATGGCGAAAACCGGGTTTGCAACGAACAGGCCGATTACGTTAACACGCGGAATCGGGATGACTTAGGCCAAGCCGCGTTCAATGCCGCCGGAAAGATCTGGCGACACGGGAACGCATCGGGCTCGGCGGAGCGCTTTGCACCGCGGGCGCCGCCGCTTCCGTCCACGCCCCCGGCGCCAACCCGTCCAGCGTCCAGTCGCCGATGCGCACGCGGATCAGCCGCAGCGTCGGAAAACCGACCTTGGCCGTCATGCGCCGCACCTGGCGATTCTTGCCTTCACGCAGCACGATCTCGACCCAGCTCACAGGAATCGACTTGCGTTCGCGGATCGGCGGGTTGCGCGGCCACAGCCAGGCGGGCTCGGCAACCAGGCGTGCGTCGCAGGGCATGGTGACGAAGTCGCCCAGATCCACGCCGGCTCGCAAGCGGGCCAGCGCAGCTTCATCCGGGCACCCCTCGACCTGCACGAGGTAGGTCTTGGGCAGTTTGTGGCGGGGATCGGCGATGCGCTTTTGCAGCGCACCGTCGTCGGTCAGCACCAGCAAGCCCTCGCTGTCGGCATCCAGGCGCCCCGCGGCATACACGCCCGGCACCTGGATGAAGCCGGCAAGCGTCTCTTTGCCGGGCTCGCCGGTGAACTGGCAGAGCACGTTGAAGGGCTTGTTGAAGAGGATCAGCAAGGCGGACCGCCCTCAGACCGCGTAACGGCGCAGGCGCAAGGAAAACTCTTCGAGCTGGCGGATGCCGCTTTGCTCGGCCCGGGCGATCCAGTCCTGCAATTGCTGCAGCAGTTGTTCGCGGCTTGCGCTGGAGCGGGCCCACAGCGCGGTGAGCTCGTCGCGCATCGCCACCACGGTTTCGAGGCGCTTGTTGTCCTGCAGCAGCTTGGCGAGGCGCTTTTGCTCTTCGGCGCAGAGCTGGCCCTTTTCGGCCGCCAGCCAGCGGCGCAGTTCGTGCACGGTGATCTTGCCGCCGGACTGGGCCTTGAGGGCCGCGAATTCTTCGTGGGCAATGGCCTTGAGCGAGTTCACGTAGCGGGTCATCACGTCGTAACGGTGGGTGATGACGGCCTGCAGGGTATCGAAGTCGGCCCGCGTCTTGGCCGCGCCGAAACGCGGTGTCGGGATGGTCTTCTTGACCTTGGCGAGGCCGAGGATTTCGAGCATGCGGATGTACATCCAGCCGATGTCGAACTCATACCAGCGCGCCGACAGCTTGGCCGAGGTGGCGAAGGAGTGGTGGTTGTTATGGAGTTCTTCGCCGCCGATCAGGATGCCCCACGGAATGAGATTGGTGGAGGCATCGGCGCAGTTGTAGTTGCGGTAGCCCCAGAAATGCCCCAGGCCATTGATCACGCCGGCAGCCCAGAAGGGAATCCACACCATCTGGATGCCCCAGATCAGCACCCCGGGCCAGGCACCAAAAAGAAGAAGGTCGGCGGCCAGCATGACCACGATGCCCGACTTCGGAAAACGCGACAGCAGCTTGCGCTCGAGGGCGTCGTCCGGCGTACCGTGGCCGTAGCGCTGAATGGTTTCGGCGTTGCGCGCTTCCTTCACGTACAGGAAAACACCCGTCCACAACACCTTGTTGATGCCGTGGATACGGGGGCTGTGGGGATCTTCCGGGGTCTCGCACTTGGCGTGGTGCTTGCGGTGGATGGCCGCCCACTCCTTGGTGACCATGCCGGTGGTCAGCCACAGCCAGATGCGGAAGAAGGTCGAGGGCAGCGCATGCAGGTCGAGGGAACGGTGCGCCTGGTGGCGGTGCAGAAAAATGGTGACGGAAGCGATGGTCACGTGGGTCATGGCCAGCGTGACGGCGACATAGCCCCACCAGGGCAGATCGATTAATCCGGAAAGCATCGGGCGTGTGGTCTTTCGTAATGAGTAAAGGCGGCGCGATTCTAGTTGAGCCGCCAGGGCAAACCAAGGAGAAACGGCAGTAACACCGGCAAAAGCCCGGCCGGTGTTGGACTTTCGCCCGGAGTCATCGGTTCAAGCCTTCGAGGCGCGGCGGCGCGGCAACAGCCGGGCCCCAAGCCCTTTACGGCCCGATCGGCGCCGGATTGAGAATTCTCACTTCCCGTTGCGGGAAGGGGAATTCGATGCCTTCCTGCTGGAAGCGGGCCAGGATCTCGAGGTTGATGGCCGAGCGGATGCCGAGGGTGCCTTCGGCCGGATCGCGAATCCAGAAACCAAGCTGCAGGTTGATGCCATTGTCGGCAAAGGCTTCGACGAAGGCGCCCGGGGCCGGGTCGTCCATCACCCGCGGCTGATGCCTGGCGGCCTCGACGAGAATGGCCATGGCCTTTTGCAGGTCGCTGGCGTAGCTCACCTGCACCGGCAGCGCGATGCGCACCTTGGGATCGGTGAAGGTTTCGTTCTGCACCACCGAGCCCACCAGGGTTTCGTTGGGCACGATGGATTCGATGCCGGTCATGCCCTTGAGCACGGTGTAGCGGGTGGTGATCTGGCTGACGATGCCGCGCTCGTTGCCCACCGAGATCAGGTTGCCCATGCGGATCGAGCGGTCGAGGAGCAGGATGAAGCCCGACACGTAGTTGGCCGCGATCTTCTGCATGCCGAAGCCGAGGCCAACGCCCAGCGCACCGCCAAACACCGACAACGCGGTGAGGTCGATGCCCACCAGCGGCAGGCCGATGGCCACCGCCACCACGATCAGCAGGGCCTTGGAGAGCCGCGCAAAAACCAGCTTGAAATTGGGATCGAGGCCGTCGGTGCGCATCAGACGGCTTTCGATGACACCGGCGATCCACAGCGCGACGAGCACCGTGACCAGCACCGTCAGCACGCCCTGGATCAGCATCCACAGGTTGACCTTGGCCTTGCCGATGGTGAAGGCCACCTGCTCGAGGCCATCGATGACCTCGGGCAGCACGCCGACAATCTGCATGGCCACCACGGCCCAGGCGCCAAAGGCAAAGAAGCGCTCGAAGCTGGCAAGCCAGCCGGCACTGGGAAAGGCCCGCTTGAGGGCATGCACGGTGAGGCGGATCACCGCCATCGCCAGCAGCAGCGGCACCGCCAGCTTGAAGAGGTTGACGTGATGCCAGTTGCTCAGCACCACGCGGGCAATCAGCACCAGGCCGAGCGCGGTGAGCGGAAAGATCACCCGGCGCAGGCCTTCTTCGCCGGCTCCGCGCTGCAATTCGGGGTTGGCCGCGCGGCGGCGGCGCAGCACGTTTCGCACCTGGCGCGACACCAGCCCGGCCACGATCAGGCACAGCGCCAGCACGCCCACCTGCCAGAAAATGGCCGGCTGCTGGATGTCGCGCCACAGCTCAATCAGCAGTTCGGCGATCTGATTCTCTTCCATCCTGTTTCCCTTTTTTCTCCGGCATGTCACCGAGGCTGCGCACGACCAGGGCCTCGGCCCGGTGGCGCTGCCAGTTTTCGGCATAGGCCCGGACCACCGGCGGGTTGCCGCGCAAAATCAGCACGTTCTCCGCATTGGCGACGCGCGCCGAGCGGGTGAAGTTGTATGAGCCGGTGGCCACCGCCCCGTGCGCCGTCGCCGGGTCGAAGATCATCAGCTTGTTGTGGGCAATGTTGTAGCGGGTTTCGACCGCCACCGGAATGCCGGCAGCCAGCAGCGTCGGCATCACGCTGAAGGTGGACGGCCGGTTGGATTCGGCGTCCAGCAGCACCTCGACACGCACGCCGCGGCGGTGGGCCTCCACGAGACCACGGGCCAGCGGTTTGCTGGTGAACAGGTAAGCCTGAACGAGGATCACCTGCCGCGCCTCGTCGATGGCCTTGAGCAGAGCCGCCTCCGGATCGTTCCACGGCGAGAAGGCCAGTTCGACCCGGCCCTTGCCGGAGAACGTGGCGGTCGGCTCCCGCGGCGCCTCCGCCGCTCCGGCCGCTGCCGACAGGGCCAGCAGCAGCCCGGCCAGCAGCCGGCGCGCACCCCGCATCAGGCCTGGCGCTCCATCACGGCAGCAAAGAAGCCGTCGGTGTCGTGGGCCGCCGGGGTGAGATGCAACTGTTCGCCGCAGGCCACCACGATGCCCTGCTTGGCCAGCACGTCCTGGGCATTGAGCTGCACGAAGGCCGGGTTCGCGGCCAGAAAGGCGGCGACGATGGCTTCGTTTTCTTCGGGCAGCAGGCTGCAGGTAGCGTAGACGAGACGGCCGCCCACCTTCACGAGGCGCGCCGCGCTGCCCAGGATGGCCGCCTGCTTGGCCGTGAGTTCGGCCAGTGCCTCGGGGCTCTGGCGCCATTTGAGATCGGGGTTGCGGCGCAGGGTGCCCAGGCCGCTGCACGGGGCATCCACCAGCACGCGGTCGATCTTGCCGGCAAGGCGCTTCACGCGCGGGTCGTTTTCACTGGCGATGACCACCGGGTGAATGTTCGACAGGCCGGAGCGGGCCATGCGCGGCTTGAGCTTGGAGAGACGCTTGTCAGACACGTCAAAGGCATACAGGCGGCCGGAGTTGCGCATCAGCGCGCCGAGCAGCAGGGTTTTGCCGCCGGCACCGGCGCAGAAATCGACCACCATCTCGCCGCGCTTGGGCTGAACCAGGAAACCGAGAAGCTGGCTGCCTTCGTCCTGCACCTCGAAGCTGCCGTCGAGAAAGAGCGGGTGCTTTTGCAGCGCCGGCTTGCCTTCGAGGCGCACGGCCAGCGGCGAATAGCGCCCCGGCGCACAGGCCACACCGTCGGCACGCAGCTTTTCGACGAGCGCGTCGCGGTCGATCTTGGCCGGGTTGACACGCAGGTCGAGGGGCGCCGGGCGATTGAGGCTCTGGGCCAGGGCGGTGACTTCTTCGGGGCTGCGGAAGGCCAGCAGGCGCTCGGCCAGCCACTCGGGCAGGTCGGTGGCTTCGGCCAGGCTGATGTCCTCGCCCACCTTGCCCAGGTCACGGCCCTTCACTTCGGTAAAGAAATCGGTGTCGCGGCCATGCAGGCCTTCGCCAAGCTGGCGCAGCGTGGCGCCTTCGACGCGGGCCAGCCAGGCCAGCACCAGCTTGCGGGTCGAGACATCGACGCCGCACAGGCGCTCGAGGGTGCGCTTGCGGCGCAGCACGCCGTACACGGCCTCGGCCACGAAGGCCCGGTCACGCGCGCCCAGCTCGCGAAAATCGCGGAAGTAGCGGGACAGCACCGAGTCGGCGGGATAGTCGAAGCGCAGGACGGAACGGAGTACATCGCTGGCGGTATTGATCTGGGCTACGGTAATGGTCATTGAAAATCCGATACTTGAATGGCAGCCGGACGCACGCTGCGTCCGGTGGAATGCGGTTGAAATGCGGCAGATACAGAAAATTATGGTGCGGCGGGGCGTGCTCCCAGGTCGACGCCGGTAGCGACCTGGTCGAGCACCTCGCCGTTCTTGTCGGTGATTTTGAGGCGCACCGGCAGGTTGGCGTAATCACGCGCGAGCCAGATGTCGATCTTGAGCTCGCCGCGGTGTCCGCTGCTGCCGAGATGGTAGGCCGAAACCTTGCCGGCCGGCACGTCCAGCTCCTCGATGCCGAGGTTTTCGATCACCGAGCGCACCGCGCTCTTGCCGGTCACCACCAGCAGTTCGGCGCGCAGGGGCCCTTCGGGCTGGAGCGCCAGATGGTGCATCAGCGAAAGCACGTCCTGGTCGCCCTCGGCAATCGAGAACTCCCTGCGCCGCTCGCCGGCCACCAGCACGACCTTGGCCGATGACCAGTCGAAATCGGCCCGCTCCTTCACCTGGCCGTCACGCTCGACGGTAAATTTATCGGGCAGCAAGCCTTTCGGGCCAATCCGCCCTTCGCTGCGCTGGACCATCCGGAACGGCTTTACGAGACCGATGAGACCCGAGGTTTCGATCACGGTTTCCATCGAGTAGCGCTCTTCGTCGTGGGTCCAGGCGTGCGTCGTGCGCCCGATGATGAAGTTGCGCTCGCCGCGGATCACGTTGTACTGGACCTTGCCCGAGGCGGCCCACAGCTCGCCGAAGCTCGGGGCCGACTTGCCCGTCTTGCCGCTACCGCCCTGCCCTGCTTCGGCCACCGGTTCGGGGGGCGCTTCGCTGGCAGCCTGCCCGGCGGGCGCCTCGGTAACAGCCTTGCCTTCTTCGGCGTTACCGGCGCCGATTTGCGGATCGTCCACCGGCGGCAAGGGGCCGCTGGCAGCTGCGGTTCAGCCGGGCGGCCGGGCTTCTTGGGTTTGGGGCGCGGTCGCGGCGGCGGTGCGTCGCCAAGGACCACGCGTTTTTCGTCGTCGGGCTGGCGCACGCTGGGCTTGGGCAATGGCGTGAGCAGCACGTCGAGGGGCGGCAGCACGCTGGCTTCGTCGGACGGCAGACGCCAGGCCGGGGCCATCAGCACGAAAAAATGCACCATTGCCGAAAGCGCAATGGCGACGAACAGGCTACGGTTCTTCGCGCGGCCCGTCGCCATCGACGTATCAGGCCTCGACAGGCGGCACCGTCCAGCCGGCCGGGCTCGCGGTCTCGCTGCGTACCTGCACCCGGCCGTCGGCGCCAAGGCTCAGGCGGCCTTCCACGAACCAGCGCACGGCCTGGGGATAGATGCGGTGCTCCTGCTCCAGCACCCGGGCGGCAAGCGCGGCCTCGTCGTCGCCCGGCAGCACGGGCACCACGGCCTGGATGACGATCGGCCCGCAATCGAGGGTCGGCGTGACGAAATGCACCGTCGTGCCATGCACCCGCACGCCGGCCTCCAGCGCCCGCCGGTGCGTATGCAGGCCGGGAAAGGACGGCAGCAGGCTGGGGTGGATGTTGAGTAGGCGCCCCGCGTAATGGCTCACGAAACCGTCGGTGAGCACGCGCATGAAGCCGGCCAGCACCACGAGATCGGGCTCATGGGCGTCGATGGTGGCGGCAAGCGCGGCATCGAAGGCTTCGCGGCTCGGGTAATCCTTGTGATCGACACACTGCGCGGCAATGCCATGCGCGGCGGCAAAGCCCAGGCCGGCGGCATCGGGCCGGTTTGAGATCACGGCGGCAATCTGCGCACCGGGAATCTGCGCCCGGACGATGGCTTCCATGTTGGAGCCGCGTCCGGAAATCAGGATGACGACTTTCTTCATGCCCGGCACCTCAACCCGCAGCCGGTGCGCGGCGGCTCTTGAGCCAGCCGATGGCCACCGGCAGCAGCGAGATGGCGATGATCCCGAGGATCACCACGGAGAGGTTTTTCTTGACCACCGGCATGTTGCCAAAACCGTAGCCGAGCCAGGTCAGGGAGAAGATCCAGATGCAGCCACCCAGAAAATCCAGCGCCACGAAACGGGCGTAGGTCATGCGCGCCACGCCGGCGACGAAGGGGGCGAAGGTGCGCAGCAGCGGCAGGAAGCGGGCAATGATGATGGTCTTGCCGCCGTGGGATTCAAAATACGAGTGGGTCTTGTTGAAGGCCGCACGGTTGAAGAGGCGGGAGTTTTCCCAGCGGAACACCTTGGGACCGATGCTGTGGCCGATCCAGTAATTGACGTTGTCGCCAAGCACCGCGGCAGTCAACAACACGGCGCACAACACGTAGATGTCCATGCCGCCGGTGGCGGCCAGCGCGCCTGCCACGAAAAGCAGCGAGTCGCCCGGCAGGAAGGGGAAGACCACCAGCCCCGTCTCGCAGAAGATGATCAGGAAAAGGATCGCGTAGATCCAGGTGCCGTATTGAGCCGTGAGCGCCGCCAGATGCACATCGAGGTGCAGGACGATGTCGATGAAATAGGTGAGGAGTTCCATTGCCGCAGTGCAATAAGTGAGGCCGCCATGATACCGGAGCGACGCCCGCGATGCTCGCGGGCGAAGCAGCCGGGCGTGCGGCATGGCACCCGGCTCCACTTATTTTCGGCGCCCTAGGCCAGCGCCTTGCCGATGATCTCGGTCACGTCCGGCGACAGACCCTGGGCCGCCGCAACCTTCTCGAGCGCAAGCCGGATGCGGGCCTGGATCTCCGGCGTGAACTTGCGCCAGCCTTCCAGGGCGCGCGCCATGCGCGACGCGACCTGCGGATTGCTCTTGTCGAGGGCGACGACCTGCTCTGCCCAGAAGGCATAGCCGGCACCGTCCGGGCGATGGAACTCGGCGGCGTTGGCCTTGAAGTAGGTGCCGAGCAGCGAATACACCTTGTTGGGGTTGGACAAGCTGAAAGCCGGGTTGGCCATCAGCTCACGCACCTGGTCGAGGGTTGCCGGCGCCGAATCCGACCAGCGCCAGGCACCGGCCTGAAGCTGGAACCACTTGTCGAGCACCAGCGCGTCGTCCTTGTAACGCTCGTGGAAGGCGGCCAGTGCGTCGATGCGCCGGGGCGCGTCGCTCTGCACCAGCGCAACCAGCGCACCGTAGCGTTCGGTCATGTTGCCGGCGTGCTCGAACTGCTTGCCAGCCAGGTCGATGGCCGTCGGGCCGCCCCAGGCCGCGAGGTAACGCAGACACAGGTTGCGCAGCGCGCGCTTGCCGGCGTCAAGAGGGTGGTAGCGGTAGTCGCCTTCCACTTCGAGGTCGAGGTAGCGGGCCAGGAAATCCGCCTGCATGGCCTGGCCGAGTTCGCGGGTGAGGTGGATCAGCGCGGCACGCAGCGGCGCCGGGTCGGCCGGCTGCATGCGTTCGAGCAGATAGGTTTCGGACGGCAGCGCGAGGGTTTCGGCAACGAAGGCGGGATCAAGGGTTTCGCTCACCAGCAGCGCCCGGAAGGCGTGGCCGAAGGCCTGCGGCACTTCCATCGGACGGCCGGCGGCGGCGTCAGCGGCGAGGGCCAGCACCACGCGCTCCATGAAGCGCTGGGAGGCGTCCCAGCGATTGAAGGGGTCGGCATCGTGTGCCATGCGGAAGGCCAGGCGGGCATTGTCTTCGGCGATGTCGAGAATCACCGGCGCCGAGAAGCCGCGCAGGATCGATGGCACCGGCTCGGCGTCGATACCGGTAAAGCACCAGCTGCGGCTCGCCTCCCTTAGATTGAGCACGCGGGTCGTGTCGCCAGGCCGGGCCTCGCCTTCGAGTTGCAGCGGCAAATCGGCACCGTCCGGCCCGATCAGGCCGACGGCCACCGGAATGTGCAGCGGGAGTTTCTCCGGCTGACCGGCCGTGGGCGACGTGTGCTGGGACAGCGTGAGCGTGTAGCTGCGGCTGGCCGCGTCATAAACGCCTTCGGCCTTGAGATGCGGCGTGCCGGCCTGGCTGTACCAGCGCATGAACAGGTCGAGATCGGCGCCGTTGGCCTCGGCCATGCAGCCGACGAAATCGTCGCAGGTTACGGCCTGGCCGTCATGGTAGGAAAAGTACAGATCCATGCCGTTACGGAAGCCCTCCCGCCCGAGCAGCGTAAGCAGCATGCGGATGACTTCGGCACCCTTCTGGTACACCGTGGCGGTGTAGAAGTTGTTGATTTCCTGGTAGCTGTCCGGGCGGATCGGGTGCGCCATCGGGCCGGCGTCTTCCGGAAACTGGCCGCTGCGCAAGCCGCGCACGTTGGCGATGCGCGTCACGGCGCGGGCGGATTCGGCCGCCGCCGGCGAATCCGGAAGCGCGGGCCAGCATGTCGGCGGTGAATTGCTGGTCGCGGAAAACCGTGAGGCCTTCCTTCAACGTGAGCTGGAACCAGTCGCGGCAGGTAACCCGGTTGCCCGTCCAGTTGTGGAAGTATTCGTGGGCGACAACGCTCTCGACGTTCTCGAAATCCAGATCGGTGCCGGTGTCCGGGTTGGCCAGCACGTACTTGGTGTTGAAGATGTTGAGGCCCTTGTTCTCCATCGCGCCCATGTTGAAATCCGACACCGCGACGATCATGAAACGGTCCAGGTCCAGCTCGAGGCCAAACACCTCCTCGTCCCAGCGCATCGAATGCACCAGCGAATCCATCGCGTGCCCGGTGCGATCCAGATCGCGCGCCTCGACCCACACCTGCAGCAGCACCTCACGGCCCGACATCGTGTCGACACGGCGCTCCAGCGCCTGAAGATCGGCCGCCACCAGCGCAAAAAGGTAAGAAGGCTTGAGGAAGGGATCTTCCCAGCGGGCAAAATGGCGCCCCCCCGGCAACTCACCGGTTTCGAGCAGATTGCCGTTGGACAGCAGCACCGGGCAGGTGGCGGCATCCGCCTCGAGCCGCACGGTGAAGCGCGCCATCACGTCGGGACGATCCGGGAAATAGGTGATCCGCCGGAAACCTTCGGCCTCGCACTGGGTGTAGTAGCCGCCGCGGGACTGGTAGAGACCGGACAGCGTGAGGTTGGCGGAGGGGTTGATGCGGGTGACGATCTCAAGCGTGACCTCGTCGGCCGAGACATCGATCTCGAGGCCGGAATCCGTCTGCCGCAGCTGGCCCGCTGCCGGCGCCGCGCCGTCGATGGTCAGCGACACAAGCTCCAGCGCGTCTCCGAACAGCACGATCGGGCCGGCAGGCACATCCTCGTTGCGCAGGCACCGCAGGCGGCTGGTGACCAGTGTGGCCTGCGGGTCGAGACTGAAATCGAGATCGACGGTGGAGACCGTGTAGGCGAGGGGCTGGTAGGCGGAACGGAG
>JADKKC010000020.1 GCA_016720685.1 Zoogloea sp. | reverse complement strand
GTGTGGCCAGGTCTTCATCGTCGATGAAGGTGACGTCCAGCGGATGGACGCCGCCGGTGGCCCGCAGGATGGTCGGTTCGATGTCCTGCGCGGCCATCGGCTGGATGGACGCCAGGACCGCCCACTGATCCGGATACGGTCGCAGTTGAGCGTCAACGAACACGCTGCAGCCACTTTCGCGTGGCCACTTCTGCAACGGCAAGGCGATCAGATTGCCGAAGCCGCCTTTGGGCATCGTGTCCTGGTTCGGGAACAGCCGGTCGTAGGATTCCAGCTTCAGTTGCCGGGTGCGCGAGCAGGTATGGCTGATGATGGCCGTGCCCAAGACGCCGGGCATCGCGCGCTGAAACGCGGCTGGCAAAGAACACCCATGCGTGCGCGCCATTCCCAGACCGCGAGATTTCCAGCGCCGCCGGAACACTCAGTTCTTCGCAGGACTGTATGAAGGCTCGCGCGTCGTCGCGCCAGTCGGCCTCGTCAAAATCGACAGCCAGAAGATAGCAGGTGTCATCCGCCAGCAGCGGATAGACGCCGACCGTGTGCTCGCCGGCCAGATGGTCGTAGATCACCGCATCGGACAGTGGGATCAGCAGACGGTTGCTGCAGTCACTGCACTTGATGCGCGGCTTCTCACAAACACCGGCACGCCACTCGTTGGCACAGGCAGGCGCGTAGCCTGATTTGCCAGTTGATTTGCTCTCCCAACGAATGGGGTAGACATCCGTTCGCCCGCGAAACAGACGGCGGAACAGTCCCACCTTCTCAGCAGTGGATAGCCGGGATGGCTCCGGTTCTTGAACCGCAACAGAGATTGGCTGTGGCGGCAACCGCCATTCGATTCCATGAGATTCGAGCAGCGCAATCAGGCGGGCGTTCTCGGCCTGAAGTGTTGAAACAGCGGACGGGTCAGTCATCGACCCCATGCTCAGTCAGCAATGCATCCATGTCGTCGCCGACGCCGTATCCAAAGTTGTGGCTGATACGTCGAACATCGTCCAGACGCTCCAAGTAGGCCGATCGCGCCGTGTTGGGCAAGGCGGAAATGGTCTTCAATGCCTGCTCAAACATCCGCACCAGCGCATCAAAGTAACCCTCGTCCTGCAGGACAATATCGTTGCTAAAACCAGCGGCTCGCTCGCAGTAGAAAACCATCAGTTCCACCAGCTCCGTCAGCTTGTCCAACAGCCTTCTTGTAGTCCGCAATCGCCTTCTTGGCCTTCGCGACCGACGTACCCTGGTTCTTGAGTACATCTGGCCACAGCCACCGGTCGATAGTGATCTTGTAGGGTTTCAGAACATCGTCGCCCAGACCAAAGCGAGCGTGCAGGAATGCCTTGTTGTCCTTGCTGGCGGCGTACATATCTTGAATCAGGCCAAGCAGACCGGCGCGGTCGAAATCGGCCAGTTGGGCTTTGACGTTGCTCCAGCTGGGCGTGTTCTTCTTTGTGATCATCGGTTTATTCCTCGTCACTGGCTGGGCCCTTGCCAACCTCAATCTGTTTCAGCAGCCGGTCAAAGTCGCCTTCAAACAACCGGTCCTGCACGATGCGGTATTTCTCGAATTCGCACTTAGCGTGAGCCCTGGCGATCTCCGCCGTCACCCAGGGCCATCGCATTCAAAAGTCATAACGGATGATTCCCGAGCATTTTCATACGGATATCGTCATCCCGGGCCGCCCGTTTGCGCTTGAGTCGCAGGCTCGTCTTGGCGGTGTCGGTTTTGTCCGCACGAATCAGGTTCAGCACGATCTTCTTGAGCAGAGAGAGGTTCTGCGGGGCGTGGTCCTTGCGGATCATGCAGTCGTCCTCGCCGAAGCAGACGTTGAGCATCCAGTGCAGGCGGTTCTCGATGGCCCAGTGCGCGCGCACGATCCTGGCGGCGATCTCGCGCTGACAGCCCATGGCATCGATGCTCACCAGCAAGCCCTTGATGTGCAGGGCTTCGAGCAGCCTGGGATAGCGGTGATCTCGTTGCTCTTGCCCGCGACTTTCTCCTGGCCAAGCACCAGCCCCAATTCGGTCGAGAAGGCGCTGACCCTGTGGACCGGTGGGGCATCACCGTCGGCCGAACGGCGCAGTGTCTTGCCGTCGACGGCGAGCACGCCAACGATCCCGCCCACCCAGCGCCGGAACACCGTCTCGAACTGCTTCGATATCCTCGAAGCTGTCGGCGTCCGAGAGCATGGCGCACACCGCAATCACCAGGATCTCCCGGAAGTCGTGGCGGGTCCCGTTGCTCGGCTGACGCGGATCTTCAAGCTCACTGAGTTTCTCCATCAGACTGACTCCCGCTCCACGCATTTCCGTCACCCAAAAGACGAGAGTAGACGCGCTTTTGAGAGGGTCCACAAGATGGCGGCCTAACCTGTTGAATGTGAACGATTTTTCTGGCGGCTTTCGGGAGGTTTATGTCATTCGAGTGCGATGACCCTGGCGCCGGTGACTGGAACCCCGCGTGGCGCGGGGATTCCAGGCAAGAAAAAGGGCCCGGAGATTATCCGAGCCCTTGTGTATGGTGGAGCTGGGGGGAATCGAACCCCCGTCCGCAAGTCCTCTACAGTCAGTTCTACATACTTATCCGACCTATTTGGGTTTAACCCGGGGTTTAGCCAGTCGGCAAGCCGACCACGGGCGAGTTACCTTGAGTTTCGCGCCGGACCAAGTAACCCGATCCATTGCTAGTCCCTGTAAATGACGCTGCAATGGGTTTGACCCCATCTGACCCAGGAGACCTGTCAGTGCAGCGGCTTAGGCCTTAGGCGGCCAGAGCGAAACGCTCGTCGTTGGCGTTTGTATTTTTTCCAGTGGATTTACGAGGTAACTGGTCCTCGGTATGCCCTGATCTGCTTTGCAACCCACGTCGAAGCCAGGTCAGCCCCTTGGTGATGCATTACTTTGTCCAGTGAGTGACTGGAAAGTTCCCAATCATAGCACGCGATCAGTCTTTTCGATGAAAGACAGGATTTCAAGCGGGTGGTTGATGATCGCGTCTGCGGCCCAGGCTTCAATCGGCTCGTTGCTGCCGAGGTAGCCGTACGCCGCAGCGAGAGTTCGCATGCCGGCGGCTTTGCCTGCCTTGATGTCACGAATGTCGTCGCCAACATAAATGCAGCGGACCGGGTCAAGCGCGGCGAGCTTGCAGGCATGAAGAAGCGGGTCGGGGAAGGGTTTGGCACGCGCCACGGTATCGCCGCCGACGACGCAGATGCTGCGTCCAGCGAGGCCGAGGGCTTCGATGATGGGGCGGGCGAAGCGTTCGGCCTTGTTGGTGACTACGCCCCATACGATGCCGCGTTCATCGAGGCTGTCGAGCAGTTCGGATATGCCTGGGAAAAGGCAGGTTTCCACGTAGAGGCTTGCAGCGTAGAGCGTAAGAAAGCGCTGCGCCAGGTCTGCATATGCGGGGGCGTCCGGTGTGAGGCCGAAGCCCGCGCCCAGCAGGCCGCGCACACCGTTTGAAACCTGGGGTCTCAGCACTTCAAAGGGTGTTGGGGTGAGGCCGCTCTCAATCTGAAGGTGGGCAAGGATGCCCGCGAGATCCGGTGCGGTGTCTGCGAGCGTGCCGTCGAGGTCGAAAAGGACGGCCTCAGGCATGCCTGGATGTACGCATCAGGTAATTGACGTCGGTGTCGCGGCCGAGGGAGTAAATCTTGCTGAAGGGGTTGTAGTTCATGCCGATAAGCTCTTCCACGTCGAGGCCTGCCTCGCGAACATGGCGGGCCAGTTCGGAAGGCTTGATGAACTTGGCGTACTCGTGGGTGCCCTTCGGGAGCAGGTTGAGCACATATTCGGCGCCGACCACGGCCATGAGGTAGGCCTTGAGGTTGCGGTTGAGGGTGGAGAAAAAGACGTGGCCTCCGGGCTTTACCAGCGTTGCGCAGGCCCGGATGGTGCTGGCCGGGTCGGGGACGTGTTCGAGCATTTCCATGCAGGTGACTACGTCGAAACTGGCTGGCGCCTCGCGGGCCAGGTCTTCGGCGGAGATGAGACGGTAATCGACGCTCTGTCCACTTTCGAACAGGTGCAACCGGGCGACGCCGAGGGCTTTTTCGGAGAGGTCGACGCCAGTGACCTGTGCCCCCCGGGTGGCCATGGATTCGGCGAGAATGCCGCCGCCGCAGCCAATGTCTACCACTCGCTTGTCAGCAATCCGGGCTGCGTTGTCGATCCAGTCGAGGCGTAGCGGGTTGATCTGGTGAAGCGGTTTGAATTCGGATTCGGGATCCCACCAGCGGTGGGCGAGGTCACTGAATTTCTGTAGTTCTGCAGGATCGGCGTTCATGGATGCGGGGTGTCAGCGGGACGAAGAGTTGATTCAGGGGGGATTGTATTGCGCTGTGCAGAAAAACAAAAAGCCCTGCAGGGCAGGGCTTTTTGAGGACTGACGCGAAGTCGGAAGGTCGGCGGATTACTTGGTGCCGATCACTTCGATTTCGACGCGACGATCCGGCTGCAGGCACTCGACCAGCTTCTTGTTCTTGCCGCTGTCCTTGCCGAGATTGGTGCACTTGCCGGTGGTCACGGGCTGCTTCTCGCCCTTGCCTTCGGTGTAGACACGGTTGGCTTCTACGCCCTTGCCGACCAGGTAGGTCTTGACGGCAGCAGCGCGCTTTTCAGACAGCTTCTGGTTGTAGGCGTCGCCACCGATGCGGTCGGTGTGACCAACGGCCAGAATGACTTCAAGCTTGACGTTCTTGGCCTTGGCAGCCAGATCGTCCAGCTTGGACTTGCCGGCGGGCAGCAGGACAGCCTTGTCGAATTCGAAGAGGGCGTCGGCAGCCAGCTTGATCTTTTCGCCAACCGGGGCAACAGCCGCGGGGGCTGCGGCCTTGGGACCAGCGGCCGGGGCTGCGTTGGCTACGCATTTTTCCTGGGGGACGACGTCCTTGTCGCACTCACAGCCGACCGGCAGTTCGCCGGCCATGGTGTTGGCAGCGGCGGCAGGGGTCCAGTAGCCGGTGCGCCAGCAGAGGTCAAAACCGCTGCGTGCAACGACATTGCGTGCATCGATCACGTAAGGCACTTCGCCTTTCGTATCGACGACGACGTCTTTGGCGAAGCTGGCGGAGGCAGTCAGGCCGAGGGTAGCCATTGCGGCAGCCATCAGCAGTTGTTTTTTGGCTTGTTTGATCATCGTTTTCCTCGTCGCAAGGCAAAGGGGTAGAACCGGAAGATTCATCCATGTCGCCGGAGAACACTATGAACTCAGGCAGCATATCCAATTCATTGGCGGAATCTATTTTGCCATAGGCGGGCAATGCCCAATAGCTCCGTGTTGGTTATTTGCAACAGTTTCCCACGCTCCATGCGCTGCAGTCCACCTACCCAGACGTCCGATACGGCGTGTCTGCCTAATACGTATACCACGTGCGAGACGGGGTCGAAGCAGGGTAACTCGTCGGGGTCGTTGATGCGGATGGCGCAGATGTCGGCCGCCTTGCCGGGCAGGAGGGAGCCGATTTCCTTGTCGAGGCCAAGGGCGCGGGCGCCGTTGAGGGTGGCCATGCGCAGCGTCTGCCGGGCGGGCAGGGCCGAGGCGTCGCCGGTAGAGAGTTTTGCGAGCAGGCTGGCTTGATGCATTTCGCGGAAGAGGTCGAGCCGGTTGTTGCTGGCTGCGCCGTCGCTGCCGAGGCCGACCGCGAGTCCGTGGTCGAGAAGCCGGGTGATGGGTGCCGCGCCGCTGGCGAGCTTCATGTTGGAAGTGGGGCAGTGGGCGATGGCGCACTGGTGCACGGCGAGGCGCTCAATGTCTTCCGGTGTGAGGTGGACGGCGTGAACGCCGATCAGGTTCGGGCCGAGGATGCCGAGGCTTTCCAGGCGGGTGATGGGGCGCTGGCCGAAATCCCGCAGGCTGTCGGCGATCTCGCCGGCGGTTTCGTGAAGGTGGATGTGGATTGGCAGTTCGAGTTCGTCGGCGAGGGCGCCAATGCGTTCGAAACTTGTGTTCGATACGGTGTAGGGCGCGTGGGGCGCAAGGGTGAAGCGGATAAGCGGGTGGTCGCGCCAGGCGTCGTGGGTGGCGAGGCCCTTGCGCAGGTAGTCGTCAGCGTCGGCGGCGTATTGCGACGGGAATTCAAGGAGCGTTATTCCGAGCACTGCGCGGAGGCCCAGGCGGTCGAAGGCTTCTGCGGCGGCCTCCGGGAAGAAGTACATGTCGTTGCAGGTGGTGATGCCGCCACGCAGCATTTCGGCGCCGGCCAGCAAGCTGCCGTCACGCACGAAGGCGTGGGAGGCGTGGCGGGCCTCGGTGGGCCAGATGGCTTCCTGGAGCCAGCGCATCAGGGGCAGGTCGTCAGCGAGGCCGCGCATGAGTGTCATGGCGGCGTGGCAGTGCAGATTGACGAGGCCAGGAATGAGGACGTGCTCGGGCAGGCTGACCGTTTTTGCGGCCATGTAGCGCGCGCGGGCGTCGGCGAGTGGCAGGATGGCCACGATTTTTCCGCGCTCCACGGCGATCGCGTGATGTTCCAGCGTGGTGTCGTCCGGCTCGACCGGAATGATCCAGCGCGCTTCGATGAGCAGATCGACCGGTGTGGGCATCATGGTGTTTATCGTCGGAGGCAGAAAAAACCCCGCTTGCGGCGGGGTTCCGGAGGCGTGTGCGGGTGTCTGGCCAGCGTATTACCTGGCCGGGCCCTTGACGTCGACAGTGACGCGGCGGTTCGGGGCAAGGCATTCGATCAGTGCCTTGCGGCCGAGCTTGTCGTCGCAGCTCTTGATCGGCTGGGTCTTGCCGGCGCCCATGGTGTCGATCACGTCGGCCTTCACGCCCTTGCCGGTCAGGTAGGACTGGACGGCGCTTGCGCGCTTTTCGGAGAGTTTCTGGTTGTACGACTGGGAGCCGAGGCGGTCGGTGTGGCCGGTGATGATCACCGAGGTGACGTCGGCACAGGTGCCGAGCTTGCCGATCACGGCGTTGTCGAGGTTGGCCCTGGCAGACTTGGTCAGCACGGCCTTGTTGAAGGCGAAGGTGCTGTCGGCAGCCAGGGTTACGCTGAAATCGCATTTGCTGGCAACTGCCGCGGGGGCGACGGCTGCCGGGGCTGCGGCAACGGCGCGGGCGGAGGCCGGGGCGCACTTGTCGGCGCCGACGACGTCCTTGTCGCATTCGCAGGCGACCGGCAGTTCGCCGGCCTTGGTGTCGGTGGCGGCGCCCGGGGTCCAGGAGCCGGTACGCCAGCACAGGTCGGTTCCGCTCTTGACCACGACGTTGCGCTGGTCGATTACGTAGGGGACGTCGCTTTTCGGGTCGACAACGATGTCCTTGGATTGGGCCGTTGCGCCAACGCTGGCAAGCATTAGCAGGGCGGCGGCGGTCAGGCGGAATTGGGCGGTGTTCATGAAGATCGTCCTCTATGAAATGGCGCGCTTCCGGCGCCCGTCTCGTAATCGGTGGTGCGGCGCGATTAAATCACACGACGACCGCTGGTCACAACGCATGCCGGCAGCGCAGCGTGAGTTTTGGGGGTGACGCAAGCCGAAATCGGGTATCGGCGGCGTGCTAAACTCGCTCCTTTTCGTCTTTTCGACGAATAGTCGATTCCTCGCGGTGCCATGATCCCGTTCGCCAAAGAAACCATACCCATCAGCCTCGAAGACGAGATGCGCCACGCCTACCTGGATTACGCCATGAGCGTGATCGTCGGGCGGGCCCTGCCGGATGTGCGTGACGGCCTCAAGCCGGTGCACCGGCGCGTGCTTTTTGCGATGCACGAGCTGGGCAACGACTGGAACAAGGCTTACAAGAAGTCTGCCCGTATCGTCGGTGACGTCATCGGTAAGTACCACCCTCACGGCGACCAGTCCGTGTATGACACCATCGTTCGCATGGCCCAGGATTTTTCCTTGCGCTACATGCTGGTGGATGGCCAGGGCAACTTCGGTTCGGTGGACGGCGATAGTGCGGCGGCCATGCGTTATACCGAAATCCGCATGGCCAAGATCGGCCATGAGCTGCTGGCCGATATCGAGAAGGAAACCGTCGATTTCGGGCCCAACTACGACGGCTCCGAGAAGGAGCCGCTGGTGCTGCCGGCGCGCATCCCGAACCTGCTGATCAATGGATCGGGCGGCATCGCGGTGGGCATGGCGACCAACATCCCGCCCCATAACCTGACCGAGGTTGTCGACGCCTGCTTGCGCCTGCTGCAGGAGCCGGATGTTTCCATCGACGAACTGATCAAGATCGTGCCTGCACCGGACTTTCCGACGGCGGCGCTGATCTATGGCCTGTCCGGCGTCCAGGAAGGCTACCGCACCGGCCGTGGCCGGGTGGTGATGCGCGCGCGCACCCACTTCGAGGACATCGGCAAGGGCGATCGCCAGGCGATCATCGTCGACGAACTGCCGTACCAGGTGAACAAGAAGACCCTGATCGAGAAGATCGCCGAGCTGGTCAACGAAAAGAAGATCGAGGGCATCAGCGATATCCGCGACGAGTCGGACAAATCCGGCATGCGCATGGTGCTCGAACTCAAGCGCAACGAAATGCCCGATGTGGTGCTGAACAACCTGTTCAAGCAAACACAGCTTCAGGACACCTTCGGCATGAACATGGTGGCGTTGGTGGATGGCCGGCCGCGCCTCCTCAACCTGCGCCAGATGCTCGACTGCTTCCTGGCCCATCGGCGTGAGGTCGTCACCCGCCGCACCGTCTTCGAGCTGCGCAAGGCCCGCGAGCGAGGCCACATCCTCGAAGGCCTGGCGGTTGCGTTGTCCAATGTGGACGAGATCATCGCCCTCATCAAGGCCGCGCAGACGCCGCCGGAAGCCAAGCGTGGCCTGATGGCCCGCCAGTGGCGCTCTGCATTGGTCGAGGAAATGCTTTCGCGCGCGGTGGCCGACAGCTACCGGCCGGACGGGCTGGCGCCGGAGTTCGGGCTGTCGGCACAGGGTTACCGTCTTTCCGACGCCCAGGCCCAGGCCATCCTTGAGCTGCGCCTGCAGCGCCTTACCGGCCTCGAGCAGGACAAGATCGTCGCCGAGTACCGCGAGGTGATGGACGTGATCGCCGACCTGCTCGACATCCTCGCCCGCCCCGAACGCATCACTGCAATCATTGGCGACGAGCTGGCGCTCATCAAGCAGCAGTTTGGCGACCCGCGGCGCTCCGAGGTGGTGATGAACACCGCCGATATCAACATCGAAGACCTGATCACGCCGCAGGACATGGTTGTGACCCTGTCCCACACCGGCTACTTCAAGCGCCAGCCGCTCACCGACTACCGTGCCCAGAAGCGCGGCGGCCGCGGCAAGCAGGCGGCTGCGGTCAAGGATGACGATTTCGTCGACCAGCTTTTCGTGGCCAACACCCATGACCACATCCTGTGCTTCTCGAACCGCGGCCGGTTGTACTGGCTCAAGGTGTATGAAGTGCCGGAAGGTACCCGCAATTCCCGCGGCCGACCGATCGTCAATCTCTTCCCGCTGCTCGAAGGCGAGAAGATCACCGCGGTGTTGCCGGTCAAGGAATTCGACGAAGGCCATTTCGTCTTCATGGCGACGGCCCAGGGCACGGTCAAGAAGACTCCGCTCACTGATTTCTCCAATCCCCGCAAGGCCGGCATCATCGCTGTCGGCCTCGATGATGGCGATTACCTGGTCGGCGTTGCGATCACCGACGGTCAGCACGACGTGATGATGTTCTCCGACGCCGGCAAGGCCGTGCGTTTCAGCGAGAACGACGTGCGTCCGATGGGCCGTCAGGCCCGCGGCGTGCGCGGCATGATGCTGGAGGATGGCCAGACCGTCATTGCCATGCTGGTGGCCGAGGACGAGACGCAGAGCGTGCTCACCGCCACCCAGAACGGCTTCGGCAAGCGCACGCCGATTGCCGAATACACCCGCCACGGCCGCGGCACCAAGGGCATGATCGCGATCCAGACCTCGGATCGCAACGGCAAGGTGGTCGCCGCCACGCTGGTCACCGAAGGAGACCAGATCATGCTGATCACCACGGGCGGCGTGCTGGTGCGTACCCGGGTTTCCGAGATTCGCGAGATGGGCCGTGCAACGCAGGGCGTCACGCTGATCTCGGTGGACGAGGGCAGCGTGCTGTCGGGCGTGCAGAAGATTCTGGAAGGTGAAGAGGACGAGCAGGATGCCGGCCACGACGAGGCGAGTGACGAAGGCACTCAGCCCGAAGTCTGAACGGATTGACGCAGGAAGGATTTAGACAATGCGCATTTTCAATTTCTCGGCCGGTCCGGCCGTGTTGCCCACCGCGGTGCTGGAACAGGCCCGCGATGAACTCCTCGACTGGCACGGTTGCGGCATGAGCATCATGGAGATGAGCCACCGGGGCAAGGATTTCACCGGGGTCATCGAGGAGGCGCAAGCCGATCTGCGGGATTTGATGGGCATCCCGTCGAATTACAAGGTGCTTTTCCTGCAGGGCGGGGCGACGCAGCTGTTCGCGCAGATCCCGATGAACCTGCTGGCCGGCCGCTCGGCCGATTATGTCGTCACGGGTTCGTGGTCGAAAAAGGCCTACAAGGAAGCGCAGCGCATCGGCAGCGTTCGCCTGGCCGGCACGACGGAGTCCGGCAAGTTCACCTGCGTGCCCGCCGCCGCCGAACTGCAATTCGACCCGCAGGCTGCCTACGCGCACATCTGCACCAACGAAACCATCCACGGTGTCGAGATGTTCGAACTGCCGGAAGTGCCGGCAGGCGTGCCGCTGGTCGCCGACATGAGTTCCCACATCCTGTCGCGCCCGATGGATGTTTCGCGCTATGGCCTGATCTACGCCGGCGCCCAGAAAAACATCGGTCCGGCAGGGCTTGTCATCGTGATCGTGCGTGAAGACCTGCTGGGCAGGGCCTTGCCGAGTACGCCCTCGGTGATGGATTTCAGCGTCATGGCCGAGCACGGCTCGATGCTCAATACCCCGCCCACCTTCGGAATCTATCTGGCCGGGCTGATCTTCAAACATCTCAAGGCGCAAGGCGGCCTGGCGGCGGTCGAAACAGCCAATATCGCCAAGGCCAGGCTGGTCTACGACGCCATCGAGAGCAGTGGCGGCTTCTACCGCAACCCGGTGGAGCAGGGCTGTCGTTCGCGCATGAACGTGCCCTTCACGCTGGAGAACCCGGCGCTGGATGGAGACTTCCTGGTCGAGGCGGCAGCGCGTCGGCTGGCCGGCCTCAAGGGCCACAAGTCGGTGGGCGGAATGCGTGCGTCGATCTACAACGCCATGTCGCTGGAAGGCGTGACTGCGCTGGTCGAGCTGATGCAGGATTTCGCCGCGCGCAAGGCGTGAGCGCCGCAATTTCAGGAGAAGGCATGAACGAGGGGATGCTGCAGGAGCTGGGTGTGGTCCGCGACGAGATCGACGCCATCGATGCGCAGATGCTGGTGCTGCTCAACGAGCGGGCCAAATGTGCCCAGCACGTGGGTGAAATCAAGGCCCGCTACGGTGAGGCCGGGCAGGTTTATCGTCCTGAGCGCGAAGCCCAGGTGCTGCGTCGGGTTCAGAGTCTGAACGCGGGTCCGCTGCCCGACGAAAGCGTCACGTTTTTCTTCCGTGAAGTGATGTCGGCGTGCCTGTCGCTGGAGAACCCGCTGGGCGTGGCCTTCCTCGGCCCCCTCGGCACTTTCTCCGAGAGCGCCGCGGTCAAGCATTTTGGTCATGCCGCGCGCCTCGCGCCGCAGGACTCGATCGACGACGTCTTTCGCGAGGTTGAGGCTGGCCATGCCCAATACGGCGTTGTTCCGGTCGAAAACTCCACCGAAGGCGCAGTTGGCCGCACCCTGGATCTGCTCTTCGGTTCGTCGCTCAAGATCTGCGGTGAGGTCGTGCTGCGCATCCATCAGCACCTGATGACCCGCGAAACCAGTCTTGCCGGCATCACCCGGGTTTATTCCCACGCCCAGTCCCTGGCCCAGTGCCATGAGTGGCTCAACCGCTCGCTGCCCGGCGTGGCACGGATTTCCGTCGGCAGCAACGCCGAGGCCGCCCGGCTGGCGTCCATCGAGCCCGGAACCGCGGCGATCGCCGGCGAGGCCGCCTCTGAGCGCTACGACTTGCCGCGCCTTGTCGAGAGCATCGAAGACGAGCCCAACAACACGACCCGCTTCGTCGTCATCGCCCGCCACGATGCGGGCCGTTCGGGCGTCGACAAGACCTCGCTGATCATGTCGGCTTCCAACCGCCCAGGCGCGGTGCACGAATTGCTGGCGCCCTTTGCCGACGCCGGCGTGTCGATGAACCGCCTGGAGTCCCGCCCGGCTCGCGCGGCGCTCTGGGAATACGTTTTTTACGTGGACGTCGAGGGCCACCGGGACGATCCGGCCGTAAAGACAGCCCTTGACGCGCTGGCCGCTCGCGCCGCCTTCCTGAAAGTCCTGGGTTCCTACCCCCAGGCTGTTTACTGATTGTCCCCAGGAGTCATCAATGCGTTTGTGTGATCTGGCACCTGCCCACATCCGGGCGATTTCTCCCTACCAGCCCGGCAAGCCGATTTCCGAACTGGCCCGCGAAATGGGGCTGGCGGAAGAATCCATCGTCAAGCTGGCTTCCAATGAAAATCCGCTCGGGGTCGGCGAAAAAACCCGTGCCGCGATGTACGCGGCGCTGGCCGACATCGCCCGCTACCCGGATGGCAACGGTTTCGAGCTGAAGGATGCGCTGCGTCGGCGCTATGGTGTCGAGCTCAACCAGATTGTGCTTGGCAACGGCTCCAACGACATTCTGGAAATGGTCGCCGGTGCCTTGCTCGGGCCCGAGCGCGAGGCGGTGTTCGCCCAGCACGCTTTCGCCATTTACCCTCTCGCAACCCAGGCCGCGGGCGCCCGTGGCATCGAAGTGCGGGCAAAGAATTTCGGCCATGATCTCAACGCCATGCTGGCGGCGATCACTCCCGCCACCCGCGTCGTTTTCATCGCCAACCCGAACAACCCGACCGGCACCTTCGTCCCCGGCCACGAACTCGAAGCCTTCCTGACCCGCGTGCCGGAGCACGTGCTGGTCGTTCTCGACGAGGCCTATACCGAATACCTGGCGCCGGAGCAACGCTACGACGCGGTTGCCTGGATCACGCGCTTCCCCAATTTGCTGGTCAGTCGCACCTTCTCGAAGGCCTATGGCCTTGCCGGCCTGCGGGTGGGTTACGGCCTGGGCAGCCCCGAGGTCATCGATCTGCTGAACCGGGTGCGTCAGCCGTTCAACGTGTGCAGCGTTGGCCTGGCGGCGGCGGCGGCGGCCCTGTTCGACGATGAATTCTTGCAGCGCAGCTACGAACTCAACCGTGACGGCATGACGCAACTGACCGACGGCTTCCGGCGCCTCGGCCTAGACTGGATTCCGTCCGCGGGCAATTTCGTCACCTTCAAGGTTGGCGATGGTGCCGACGTCAATCTGCGCCTGCTGCGGCAGGGGCGTCATCGTGCGCCCCATCGCCGCATACGGCATGCCCGAGTGGTTGCGCGTTTCCATCGGCCTCGAAAGCGAGAATGCTCGCTTCCTCGAAGCCCTTCCTGATGCCTTGACCTGACGCGGAGCCGGGCGTGAAGAAGATCGACAAGCTGGTTGTCTGCGGTGTCGGCCTGATCGGCGGCTCCTTTGCCCTTGCCTTGCGCCGGGCCGGACTGGTCAAGCGCATCGTCGGCGTCGGCCGCCGTCCGGAGCCCTTGGAGGCAGCCCTGCAACTTGGCGTGATCGACGAGGTTTCCACTGACTGGGCCGGCGCCCTCGATGGTGCCGAGCTTGTGCTTCTCGCCGTGCCGGTCGGTCAGATGGATGCGGTGGCGGCGGCGATAGCTCCCCATCTCGGCCCGGACACCATCGTCACCGATGCGGGCAGTACCAAGCGCGATGTGATTGAAGCGGTTTATCGTCACTTCGGTGCGCAGCTCGCGAATGTCGTACCGGCGCATCCGATTGCCGGCGCCGAGAAAAGCGGGCCGACGGCCGCCCGGGCCGATCTTTACCAGCGCCGCAAGGTGGTGATCACACCGCTTCCCGAAAACGATCCGGCCTCGGTCGCCAGGGTGCGTGAACTGTGGGCGGCCTGTGGCGCCGTGCTTCACGAAATGAGCCCGCAGGAGCATGACCGGGTGTTTGCAGCGGTAAGCCATTTGCCGCACCTGCTGGCTTTCGGTCTGGTCCATGATCTCGCCGGGCGTGCCAACGCTGAACAACTTTTCAGCTATGCGGCGAGCGGCTTTCGTGATTTCACCCGGGTCGCCGGCAGCCACCCTGAAATGTGGCGCGACATCTGTGTCGCCAACCGGCATTCCCTGCTTGCCGAACTGGACGCCTACCTGTCCGAGCTGGCCTATTTGCGGGCGCTTCTCGTCGAGGGCGACGGTCCGGCCCTCGAAGCCGTTTTCGATGAGGCCAGCCGGGCACGCAACATCTGGGCCGACAAGGCCTTCCCTGTCTCACCCTCGGGCGAGTAAGCCGTCTCGAGCACCTGTGCGGTGTGCGGCAAGGTCTGCGCGCCGGCATTTCATTGCCGTCTCTGAAACAAGGAATCTTCATGGAATTCATCGATCTGACGCCGATGCGGAAGGCCGCCGGGACGGTGCGCCTGCCGGGCTCCAAGAGCATTTCCAACCGCGTGCTGCTGCTGGCCGCCCTCGCCGACGGCGACACCCTTGTCGAAGCACTGCTCGAGTCCGACGATACCCGCGTGATGAAAAACGCAATCGTTGCGCTAGGGGTCAAGGTCACGGAGGAGGGCGATGCGCTGCGCATTTCCGGTTGCGGCGGGCGTTTCCCGCAGCTCGTGGCAGACATCTTTGTCGGCAACTCCGGCCTCAGCATCCGCACGCTGGTGCCAGCCATCGTGGCCAGCCTGTCCGGCTGCGGCGATCCGGCTGCGAAAGTGAGGCTCTCCGGCGTGCCGCGGATGCATGAGCGGCCAATCGGTGATCTTGTCGACGGCCTCAAGCAGCTTGGCGCGTCGGTTGAGTGGCTTGGTCAGGAAGGTTATCCGCCGCTGGCGCTCAAGCCGGCGCTGCTCGGTGCCGAGCGGGTCAGCGTGCGGGGCAGCGTCTCCAGCCAGTTCCTGACCGGGCTCCTTCAGGCTGCGCCGCTGGTGGCCCGCGACAAGGCGCTGGTCATCGATGTCGAGGGCGAGCTGATCAGCCGTCCCTACGTCGAGATCACCCTCAACCTGATGGAGCGCTTCGGAGTCGTCGTCCAGCGCGAAGGCTGGAGCCGTTTCATCGTGCAGCCAGGCCAGCGTTACGTCTCGCCCGGACGCATCGTCGTCGAGGGCGATGCGTCTACCGCCAGCTACTTTCTTGCCGCCGGCGCCCTTGGCGGTGGCCCGGTGCGGGTCGTCGGGGCTGGCAGGCGGAGCATCCAGGGCGACGTCAAGTTCGCCGATGCGCTGGCCACGATGGGCGCACAAATCAGCTGGGGCGACGACTGGATCGAGGCCCGTGCGCCGGCATCCGGCAAGCTCAAGGCCTTCGATCTCGACCTCAACCACATTCCCGATGCAGCAATGACCCTCGCCGTGGCTGCGCTGTTCGCCGACGCTCCGAGCATCCTGCGCAACATCGGAAGCTGGCGCGTCAAGGAAACCGACCGCATCGCGGCAATGGCGACCGAACTGCGCAAGCTCGGTGCGGTGGTCGAGGAGTTCCCCGAAAGCATTAAGGTTACGCCGCCGGCGCGGCTGAATTCCGCGGTGATTGACACCTATGAAGATCACCGCGTCGCGATGTGTTTCTCGCTGGTGACGCTGGGTGGGCCGTATGTGCGCATCAACGATCCGCAATGCGTGAACAAGACCTTCCCCGAATACTTCGCCACTTTTGCAGGCATCACGACGCCGGTTCCGGTCGTCGCCATCGATGGCCCGTCTGCGTCCGGAAAGGGAACCGTGGCCGCTCGTGCCGCGGCCGTCCTGGGTTTCGGATACCTTGACAGTGGCTCGCTGTATCGTCTTGTCGCGTTGGCCGGTTCGCGTCAGGGTATTGCCCTCGATGATGAAGCGCGCCTTGCGGCACTCGCGGCTGCGCTGCCGGCGCGCTTCGACGATGAACGGATTTTTCTGGGCGAAGACGACGTGACCGATGCAATCCGCAGTGAAGAATGCTCGGTCGGAGCTTCCAGGGTGGCTGTGCTGCCGGCCGTGCGGGAGGCGCTGTTCTGGCGTCAGCGCGCCTATCGGCAAGGCTGTGGCCTCGTCGCCGAGGGGCGCGACATGGGGTCGGTCATCTTTCCGGATACGCCGGTCAAGATATTCCTCACCGCGTCGGTCGACGCACGTGCCGAACGGCGTTATAAGCAGTTGATCGATAAAGGAATGGCTGCTAACATTGATGACCTTCTTAAGGATTTACGCGATCGCGATGCCCGGGATTCCCAGCGCGCAGTCGCTCCTTTGAAGCAACGCGAGGATGCGGCGCTACTCGATACCTCCGGAATGACGATCCAGCAAGCGGTCGATTTCGTAATCAGGCGGGCAGCCGCCTTTGCAAAATAACCTCTTCCGCAGCCGCCCGGGTGCGGAAGGTTTTTCAACCAGGAGCCGTCTCGCGACGGTTGTAAGGTTCTTTTTCCCTATGTCACTGCCACCCCTGTTTCCTTCGAGGAAAGTTTTGCCGCCCTGTTTGAGGAATCCCTCAGTCGTCAGGAGATGCGTGCCGGTGAAGTGATCACCGCCGAAGTCGTGCGGATTGACCAAAACTTCGTCGTCGTTAACGCCGGCCTCAAGTCCGAGAGCTACATCCCCCTCGAAGAGTTTCGCGGCGATCGCGGCGAGCTGACCGTCGATATCGGCGATTACGTTCAGGTTGCCATCGAGCAGCTCGAAGACGGCTACGGCGAAACCCGCCTGTCCCGCGACAAGGCCAAGCGCATTGCCGCCTGGAACGACCTCGACAAGGCGCTGAACGACGCGATCCTCGTCAAGGGCATGATTACCGGCAAGGTCAAGGGTGGCCTGACGGTCATGGTTAACGGCATCCGCGCCTTCCTGCCGGGTTCGCTGGTGGATATGCGTCCGGTCAAGGACACCACCCCGTTCGAAGGCAAGGAATTCGAATTCCGCGTCATCAAGCTCGACCGCAAGCGCAACAACGTGGTCGTGTCCCGTCGCGCAGTGCTCGAAGCTTCCATGGGCGAAGAGCGTCAGAAACTCCTCGAAACCCTCAAGGAAGGCACTGTCGTCAAGGGTATCGTCAAGAACATCACCGACTACGGCGCATTCGTGGACCTCGGCGGCATCGACGGCCTGCTGCACATCACCGACCTGGCCTGGCGTCGCGTGCGTCACCCGTCGGAAGTGCTGTCGGTTGGCGATGAACTCGAAGCCAAGGTGCTCAAGTTCGACCAAGAGAAGAACCGCGTCTCCCTCGGCCTCAAGCAGCTGGGCGAAGATCCGTGGGTGGGCATCTCCCGTCGTTACCCGCAGGGCACCCGCCTATTCGGCAAGGTGACCAACATTACCGATTACGGCGCATTCGTTGAAGTCGAGCAGGGCATCGAAGGCCTGGTTCACGTTTCCGAAATGGATTGGACCAACAAGAACATCCACCCGACCAAGGTTGTCCAGCTGGGCGACGAAGTCGAAGTGATGATTCTTGAAATCGACGAAGACCGTCGCCGCATCTCCCTGGGCATGAAGCAGTGCATGTCCAACCCGTGGGACGATTTCGCCATCAACCACAAGAAGGGCGACAAGGTCCGTGGTCAGATCAAGTCCCTGACCGACTTCGGCGTGTTCATCGGCCTGGAAGGCGGTATCGACGGTCTGGTGCACCTGTCTGACCTGTCCTGGTCGCTGACCGGCGAAGAAGCCGTCCGCCAGTACAAGAAGGGCGACGAAGTCGAAGCCGTTGTGCTGAACATCGATGTCGAGAAGGAGCGTATCTCCCTCGGCATCAAGCAACTCGATGGCGATCCCTTCACCAACTTCATCGCTACCCACGACAAGAACACCCTTGTTAACGGCACCGTGAAGACCGTGGATGCCCGTGGCGCCGTGATCGGCCTGAACAACGATGTCGAAGGCTACCTGCGCGCTTCCGAGTTCTCCCGCGATCGCGTTGATGATCTCTCCCTGCTGCTGAAGGTCGGTGAAGAAGTCGAAGCCCTGATCGTCAACGTGGATCGCAAGACCCGCGGCATCAATCTGTCGATCCGTGCGAAGGATCAGGTCGAGCAGAATGAAGCGATGACCAAGCTGGCGTCTGACAGCTCTTCCGCTGCCAGCGGCACCACCAACCTCGGTGCGCTGCTGAAGGCCAAGCTGAACGAGCAGAAGTAAGCGGCTCGCATGACCAAGTCGGAGCTCATCGCCCGGCTGGCGGAGCGGTTTCCCCAGCTGGTCGCGAAGGACGCCGAATTCGCGGTCAAGATGATTCTCGATGCGATGACCGACGCCCTGTCGCGAGGTGATCGTATCGAGATCCGCGGCTTTGGCAGCTTTGCCTTGAATTACCGCCCGCCCCGGGTTGGGCGAAATCCCAAGTCCGGCGATAAGGTGCAGGTTCCGGAAAAATATGTTCCGCATTTCAAGGCGGGCAAGGAGTTGCGAGAGCGCGTGGACATGATGGGGTGATGCCTGTCTGAGTTCATGGGCCGGAGTCATCCGGAGTCATTCAGCTCGATCACGAAGGCGGCGCAAGCCGCCTTCTTTTTTTTGCCCGTGTCGGGGATAATTTCAGAATGCGCGCACTCATCTGGGTCTTCCGACTCTTCATCTTCCTGCTGCTGTTCGGATTCGCCGTCAAGAATGACGACGTTGTCGTTCTGCGTTTCTTCTTTGGCGCGCAGTGGCATGTGCCGCTTGTGCTGGTGATTCTGTTGTTCGTTGTGGTGGGGGTTCTCATCGGTGTGACGGCAACGCTCGCCACCCTGTATCGCCAACATCGCGAGATCGGTCAGCTAAGGGGGGAAAACGAAGAAGGTGCGAAGTCCGACAGGCAGAATCCGCTTCCCCTGGCCCACGGGCCCGATCTGCCGGAGAGCTACTGACTCCATGGAATTCGAACTCTGGTGGTTGCTGGCTTTTCCGCTTTTTTTCGTGCTGGGCTGGCTGGCGGCGCGAATTGATATCAAGCATCTGGTCAAGGAGTCCCGCGCGTTGCCGCGGACCTATCTGACCGGCCTCAATTTTTTGCTCAACGAGCAGCCCGACAAGGCCATCGACGCCTTCATCGAGGCGGTCAAGATCGACAATCAGACCGTTGAACTGCATTTTGCGCTGGGAAGCCTGTTTCGCCGGAGGGTGAAACGGACAGGGCGATCCGCATGCACCAGAACCTGGTTGACCGCAACGACCTGTCGGACGATCAGCGCCAGCACGCGCTGTCGGAGCTCGGCCTGGACTTTCTCAAGGCGGGCTTGCTGGATCGTGCCGAGGCGGTGTTCCTCAAGTTGCGTGATACCCGTCTGAACGATTTCGCCCTCAAGAACCTGCTCGACATCTATCAGCAGGAAAAGGATTGGCGAAAGGCCATCGAGATCGCCGAGGCGCTGCCTCACGAAGGTGTTCTCTGGGAAAAGGAAGTCTCCAATTTCCACTGCGAGCTGGCCAGCGCTGATATCGCAAACTCCCGATTCGACGATGCGCTCGGCAGCATCACGCGAGCCCTTGAAATGAATCGCAAGTCGGTTCGTGCGAGCATGTTGCTGGGCGATCTGCATGCAGCCCGCGGCGATGATCAGGGTGCGCTCGATGCCTGGAAAAGGGTCGAGAGTCAGAATCCGGTCTATCTCGCCCTTGTTGCCGAGCGGCTCATGGATGCCTACAGGCGTCTCGGTCAGCTGGAGCAGGGCATGCAACTCCTGCGCAGCTACCTTGAACAGTACGCTTCGCTGGATCTCCTCGATGCCCTGTTCCAGTGGGAATTGCAAAAAGAAGGCCCCCAGGCTGCCTATCTGCTCGTGCGTGACGAATTACGTCGCAACCCAACCCTGCTGGGGCTCGACAAATTGCTGGAGGCTGCGCTGTTGACGGCGCCGGTGGCGCAGCGTAACGATATCGAGCTGGTGAAAGGGCTGGTGCACGGGCATACGCGCCGCGTTGCGCGCTACCGTTGCGATGCCTGTGGTTTCAAGGCGCGGCAGTTCTATTGGCGCTGCCCGGCCTGTGGCGGATGGGAAACCTATCCTCCAAGGCGCACCGAAGAGTTCGATCTCTCCCCCTGATCTTGGACGGGGTTATTGCGGAAGGGCCCCCCTTTCGCGCAAGCTGCCAGTTTCTGGCGCGGTTATCTAGATTCATCTCGGGAATGAGCATATGAAAATCACCGTGGTCGGTACGGGTTATGTGGGTTTGGTATCCGGCGCCTGTCTCGCTGAAATGGGTAACGACGTGCTTTGCCTTGATCTGGATCCGGAAAAAATCCGCATTCTCAAGGAAGGCGGTATTCCGATCCATGAGCCGGGCCTGGGGCAGGTTGTGGCCCGCAACGTTGCCGGCGGACGTCTGCATTTCACGACCGATGTTCAGGAGGCCGTCCAGTTTGGAACGATCCAGTTCATTGCTGTTGGCACGCCGCCCGACGAGGACGGCTCGGCCGACCTGAAGTACGTACTGTCGGCAGCCAGGGCCATCGGCCGTCACATGACCGACTACAAGGTGATCGTCGACAAGAGCACCGTGCCGGTCGGAACTGCCGACAAGGTCAAGACTGCGGTGCAGGCCGAACTCGATGCCCGCGGCGCTGCGATTCCGTACAGCGTTGTGTCGAACCCCGAGTTCCTCAAGGAGGGTGCCGCGGTCGACGATTTTATGCGCCCGGATCGCATTGTCGTGGGCGCCGAGGATGACCAGGCCATCTTTCTGATGAAGGCCTTGTACGCGCCTTTCCAGCGTAACCACGAAAACTCCTGATCATGGACCTGCGCAGTGCCGAGCTGACCAAGTACGCGGCCAACGCGATGCTGGCCACCCGGATCAGCTTCATGAACGAGCTCGCGCTGCTGGCCGAAAACCTCGGCGCCGATATCGAACTGGTGCGCCAGGGCATCGGCAGCGATCCGCGCATTGGCTACCATTTCCTTTATGCAGGTTGCGGTTACGGCGGCTCGTGCTTCCCGAAAGACGTCAAGGCGCTGATCAAGACCGGTGCGGACGTCGGCCATGCGCTGCATGTGCTCAACGCAGTCGAGGATGCCAATGACGCCCAGAAGCTGGTGCTGGTCAACAAGATCGTCGCCCATTTTGGCGAAGATCTCAGCGGCAAGCATTTTGCGTTGTGGGGGCTGGCGTTCAAGCCGAATACCGACGACATGCGCGATGCGCCCAGCCGCGTGATCATCGCCGAACTCTTCCGGCGCGGAGCGACCGTTACTGCCTACGATCCGGTAGCGATGACGGAAAGTCGCCGGATATTTGGTGACGAGCCCCGTCTCGCCTATGCCGAGCGCCCGATGCAGGCGCTCGACAATGCTGATGCGCTGGTGATCGTCACCGAATGGAAGGAGTTCCGCAGCCCTGATTTCGATGTCATCAAGGCCAAGCTCAAGAGCCCGCTGATTTTCGACGGCCGCAATATTTTCGACCCGGCCCTGCCGAGGCAGGCCGGCCTAAGCTACCTGAGCATCGGCCGACCCTGAGCGGGCGAGCACTCAGGCTGTTTTCAGGGGCTTCCGGCGGGAGTCCCTTTTTGCTTTTTGGCGGCTCCGGTTCCCGCGGAGCGCGCCGCAGTTTGCCCTGTTCGCCTGACAGGCATTCGGTATCATCGCCCCAACCCGATTTTTCCACTGGATCGAATGATGGAATTCAAGACTCTCGAAGACTACGTGGGCCAGACCCCGCTAGTCCGGCTCAAGCGCATCGCGGCCGGACGTAATAACGTCATTCTCGCCAAGCTCGAAGGCAACAATCCGGCCGGCTCGGTCAAGGATCGTCCGGCCCTGTCGATGATCCTGCGTGCCGAGGCGCGCGGCGAGATCGCTCCTGGCCAGACCCTCATCGAGGCGACCAGCGGCAATACCGGCATTGCCCTTGCCATGGCAGCCGCCATTCGCGGCTACGGCATGATTCTCGTGATGCCCGAAAACCAGAGCATCGAGCGCCGCCAGAGCATGAGTGCCTTTGGTGCCGAGCTGGTGCTGACCCCTAAGGAGGGTGGCATGGAGCTCGCTCGTGACGTGGCCTCGCGCATGCGCGACGAAGGACGCGGCGTCATCCTCGACCAGTTCGCCAACCCCGACAATCCGCTGGCTCACTTCGAAGGCACCGGCCCCGAGATCTGGGAGCAGACAGGCGGGACTGTGTCCCATTTCATCAGCAGCATGGGCACTACGGGCACGATCATGGGTGTGTCCGCCTATCTGAAAGAGAAGAACCCGGCGATCCGCATTGTCGGCTGCCAGCCTACCGATGGGTCGCAGATTCCAGG
This sequence comes from Zoogloea sp., assembly GCA_016720685.1. Classification (GTDB taxonomy): domain Bacteria; phylum Pseudomonadota; class Gammaproteobacteria; order Burkholderiales; family Rhodocyclaceae; genus Zoogloea. The sequence continues at coordinate 34,925 of JADKKC010000020.1, read as the reverse complement.
CATCCGCAAATGGCCCGAGGCCTACCTGCCGAGCATCTACGACAACGCCCGAGTCGACCAGCTCGAATACGTATCGCAGGCCGACGCCGAGGAAATGACTCGCCGTCTCGCGCGTGAAGAAGGCATTTTTGCCGGAATCTCCTCGGGCGGTGCCATGTGCGTGGCGCTGCGCCTCGCCGAGCAGCTAGAAAACGCGGTGATCGTTTCCATCGTTTGCGACCGGGGCGATCGTTATCTGTCTACAGGTGTTTTTCCTGCCTGATGATCCGCATGGCCACTACGCTTGTTTTTGATATCGAAACGATTCCCGATGTCGAGGGTATTCGCAGGCTGCACGGCCTGCCGGATGAGCTGGCGCCCGAGGAGGTGGCTGAGTTTGCCTTCCAGCAGCGGCGTGCCGTCAACGGGTCGGATTTCCTGCCTCATCATTTGCAGCGGGTCGTGACGATTTCCTGCGCACTGAGGGACGCCAGTCAGTTTCGCGTGTTTTCGCTGTCGGAGCCCGATTGTGCCGAGGGTCAGCTCATTCAGCGCTTTTTCGACGGCGTCGAGAGATTTACTCCGCAACTGGTGTCGTGGAACGGAGGCGGCTTTGATCTTCCGGTGCTGCACTACCGCGGCATGTTGCACGGCGTCAGCGCGCCCCGCTACTGGGATCTGGGCGACGGGGATTACAACGACTCCCGTGATTTCAAGTGGAACAACTACATAGGGCGCTACCACACCCGGCATCTCGACCTGATGGACTTGCTGGCGCTTTACCAGCCGCGGGCTAGCGCGCCGTTGGACGATCTCGCCAAGCTGATGGGGTTTCCCGGCAAGCTCGGCATGGATGGCTCGGCCGTGTGGAAGGGTTACTGTGAAGGCCGTATCGCGGAAATTCGTGATTACTGTGAAACCGATGTGGTGAATACCTACCTCGTGTTCCTGCGTTTCCAGTTGATGCGTGGGGTGCTCGACAAGGCCGGGTACGAAGCCGAGATCACTTTCGTGCGTGAAACGCTGGGTCGCCTTGAAGCTGCGCACTGGGAGAGTTTCCTTGCGGCGTGGCCGCTCAGTACGCCGGATGAAAATAAATCCAAGTAGTTGTTGACAGATTCTATAGGCCGTCTATAATGCGGGCTTCTTAGGCGCGTAGCTCAGCTGGTTAGAGCACCACCTTGACATGGTGGGGGTCGTTGGTTCGAGTCCAATCGCGCCTACCACATACCTAAGAAGGAAAACGATGTCTCGAACTTGCAGCACGCAAGGCTAATCAAGACCGAGTCTGCTGTGAGGCGTTTTCCAGAAAAAAGAAAAAGCGCGGCTCGTCCGCGCTTTTTTTTTGCCCAGATTTTTCCGTAAGCGAGTCATCATGCCCAATATCACCTTGCCCGACGGTTCTGTACGCAGTTTCGAGCAGCCCGTGACGATTGCCCAGGTTGCTGCCTCCATTGGTACTGGCCTGGCCCGTGCTGCGCTTGCCGGCAAGGTCGAAGGCAAACTTGTCGATACTTCTTTCCTGATTGAAAACGATTCGGCGCTCGCCATCGTTACCGACAAGGATGCGGACGGTCTCGAGATTATCCGTCACTCTACGGCTCACCTGCTGGCCTACGCGGTAAAAGAGCTGTTTCCGGACGCCCAGGTCACCATTGGGCCGGTAATCGAAAACGGCTTCTTCTACGACTTCTCCTACAAGCGCCCCTTTACGCCTGAAGATCTCGAAAAAATCGAGGTGCGCATGGCTGAGCTGGTCAAGCGTGATATTCCGGTCGAGCGTAGCGTGCTGCCGCGGGATGAGGCTGTTGCGTTCTTCAAATCCATTGGCGAGCATTACAAGGCCGAGATCATTGCGTCGATCCCGCAGGACCAGGATGTGTCCCTGTATCGCGAGGGCGATTTCGTCGATCTTTGTCGCGGACCTCACGTTCCGTCTACCGGAAAGCTCAAGGTCTTCAAGCTGATGAAGGTTGCCGGCGCTTATTGGCGCGGCGACTCGAAGAACGAAATGCTGCAGCGCATTTACGGCACGGCCTGGGCAAAGAAGGAAGATCAGGAAGCCTATCTGCACATGCTTGAAGAGGCCGAAAAGCGCGATCACCGCCGCCTCGGAAAGCAGCTCGATCTCTTCCATCTGCAGGACGAAGCGCCGGGCATGGTTTTCTGGCACCCGAAGGGCTGGACTCTCTGGCAGCAGATCGAGCAGTACATGCGCCGTGTGCTGACGGCGGCGGGCTATGATGAGGTCAAGACTCCGCTTGTGATGGATCGCCAGATGTGGGAGCGCTCGGGGCACTGGGATAACTACCGTGACAACATGTTCACCACGGAATCGGAAAAGCGCGATTACGCGATCAAGCCGATGAACTGTCCGGGGCATGTCCAGATTTACAATCACGGCCTGCATTCCTATCGCGATCTGCCTTTGCGTCTGGCCGAGTTCGGCTCCTGTCACCGCAACGAGCCCTCTGGCGCCCTGCACGGCCTGATGCGGGTGCGCGGCTTTGTGCAGGACGACGCGCATATCTTCTGTACCGAAGAGCAAATCGTCTCCGAGGTCACAGCCTTCAACGAATTGCTGTCCCGTGTCTATCGTGATTTCGGTTTTACCGATGTGGCCGTCAAGCTCTCCCTGCGTCCGGAAAAGCGTGCTGGCAGTGACGAGGTCTGGGACAAGGCCGAAGGCGGGTTGCGCGAGGCGCTCGCTGCTTCCGGTCATGGCTGGGAGGAGCTGCCCGGTGAGGGCGCTTTCTACGGTCCGAAAATCGAGTATCACGTCAAGGATGCCCTTGGCCGTTCCTGGCAGTGCGGCACGATGCAGCTCGACTTTGTGCTGCCCGAGCGGCTGGATGCCGAGTATGTGACGGAAGATAATTCCCGCCGCCGCCCGGTGATGCTGCATCGCGCGATTCTCGGGTCGCTGGAGCGTTTTATCGGCATTCTCATCGAGAATCACGCCGGTGCGCTGCCCATGTGGTTGTCGCCGGTGCAGGCCGTGGTGATGAATATCTCGGATGCGCAGGCCGATTACGTGACGGAAGTGGTCAAAACGCTGCGCTCGCGCGGATTCCGCGTCGAGGCGGATTTGCGCAACGAGAAAATTACTTATAAAATACGCGAACATAGCGTACGTAAGCTGCCTTACTTGCTGGTTGTTGGTGACAAGGAAAAGGCAGCTGAAGTTGTGGCCGTGCGCGCCCGGGGTAATCAAGACCTCGGTCAAATGTCCCTCGATACGATCGTCGAGCGTTGGCAACGTGAAATATCTGCGTTTGCCGGCACGGCCTGATATTTTTTGCTTTCTTGGAGAATTGAACCATCGCTCAGGATAAAAAACTGCGCATCAACGGCGAAATCAGTGTGCCGGAAGTGCGTTTGACGGGGGAGGACGGTGAGCAAATTGGCATCGTTATTCTGCGTGCTGCACTGGAAGCGGCTGAAGAAGCCGGTTGCGATCTGGTAGAGATCGCGCCGATGGCGAAGCCGCCAGTTTGTCGCTTGATGGACTTCGGCAAATACAAGTACGAAGAAGCCAAGCGGGCTCATGAAGCCAAGCAAAAGCAGAAGCAGATTCAGGTCAAGGAAGTCAAGCTTCGTCCGGGTACCGACGAGAATGACTACCAGATCAAGTTGCGCAACCTCATCAAGTTCCTGACCGAGGGTGACAAGGCCAAAGTGACGCTGCGTTTTCGCGGTCGCGAAATGGCTCACCAGGAATTCGGCATGCGCCAACTGGAACGGGTCAAGGCTGACCTCGAAGAAATCGGCCAGGTCGAGCAGATGCCCAAGATGGAAGGGCGCCAGATGATCATGGTCATCGCGCCGAAGAAGAAGCACTAGGAATTCCCGGTGCCGCAAGGCACTGGAATACGGCAGGCAGCATAGCCTGCCGGAAACAAGTGGTGACGGGTTGTTGAAGCGTTTCCGGAAGTCGGAAGCCACCCGGGGCCATGTCATAAGCTGGAGTACTTCATGCCCAAGATGAAGACGAAGAGCGGGGCCGCCAAGCGGTTCAAAATCCGCTCGAGCGGTAGCATCAAGCGTTCGCAGGCGTTCAAGCGCCACATCCTGACCAAGAAGACGACCAAGAGCAAGCGCCAGCTGCGCGGCATGACTGCCGTTCACGCTGCGGACGAAAAGTCCATCCGCGCCATGATGCCTTACGCCTGATTAGGAGAACGCAATGCCCAGAGTTAAGCGCGGTGTAACCGCACGTGCACGTCACAAAAAAGTCCTCGATCAAGCCAAGGGCTATCGTGGTCGTCGCAAGAACGTATATCGGATCGCCAAGCAGGCGGTGATGAAGGCCGGGCAATATGCCTATCGTGACCGTCGTCAACGCAAGCGTCAGTTCCGTGCCCTGTGGATCGCCCGTATCAACGCCGCGGCCCGCGAAGTCGGCCTGACCTACAGCCGCTTCATGAACGGCCTGAAGAAGGCTTCCATTGAAGTGGACCGCAAGGTTCTGGCCGATCTGGCCGTGTTCGACAAGCCCGCTTTCGCGGCGCTCGCCGAACAAGCCAAGGCCAAGCTCGCTGCGTAATCGTACGCCGCTCGAAAAAAGGAGGCCTGGCCTCCTTTTTTTTGTCCTGAACCCGGGATAAGACTGAAAAAATGGATCAACTCGATCAACTCGTCGCAGAGGCCGGTACTGATTTCGCCGCTGCTGCAGATGGAGCCGCGCTGGAATCCGCCAAGGCGCGTTATTTCGGCAAGGGCGGCTCTCTCACCGAACTGCTGAAGGGCCTCGGCAAACTCGATCCGGAGGCCCGCAAGACTGTCGGCGCCGAGATCAACAAGACCAAGGCTGCCATCGAGGCGCTACTGAGCGCCCGTCGCGACGCGCTGCAGCAGGCGGCTCTCGAAGCCCAGCTCGCAGCCGAGGCTCTGGACGTTACCCTGCCTGGTCGTGGCGCCGGTATCGGCGGCCTGCATCCGGTGGTGCGCACCCTGGAACGTGTCGAGCAGCTCTTCCGTTCCATTGGCTTCGATGTGGCCGAAGGCCCCGAGATCGAGACCGACTTTTACAATTTCACTGCATTGAACACGCCGGCCAATCACCCGGCCCGTTCGATGCACGATACGTTCTACCTGGAGAACAGTGATGGTGTGATGCTCCGCACTCACACCAGCCCGGTCCAGATCCGCGCCATGCAGGCCCACGTCGAGGCCTACAAGGATCGCGAGACGATGCCCGAGCTGCGCGTGATTGCGCCGGGACGCGTCTATCGCGTCGATTCCGATGCGACCCACTCGCCGATGTTCCATCAGGTCGAAGGTGTGTGGATCGGCGAGTCGGTGAGTTTTGCCGACCTCAAGGGCGTGGTTGCAGATTTTCTGCGCAGCTTCTTCGAAAGCGACGACCTGCAGGTGCGCTTCCGTCCCTCCTTCTTCCCGTTCACCGAGCCGTCTGCCGAAATCGATGTGGCTTTCATGAGTGGCGCGTTGAAGGGCCGCTGGCTGGAAATCGCGGGCTGCGGAATGATGCACCCCAACGTGTTGCGTTTCGGCGGCATCGATCCCGAGCGCTACACCGGCTTTGCTTTCGGGATGGGGCCGGACCGGCTGACCATGCTGCGGTATGGTGTCAACGACCTGCGTCTCTTCTTCGAAGGCGATCTTCGTTTCCTCGGTCAATTCAGGTAAGCCATGCAATTCTCAGAACTCTGGTTGCGCAGTTTCGTCAGTCCGGCCCTCGATTCGGACGCGCTGGGGCATTTGCTCACCATGGCGGGGCTGGAAGTGGAAGAGCAGGGCGGCGTCGCCTCCGTGTTCTCCAAAGTGGTGGTTGCGCAGATCGTCGAGGCGGAAAAGCATCCGAATGCCGACAAACTGCGTGTCTGCAAGGTGGATGCCGGGCAGGGCGAGCTGCTGCAAATTGTCTGTGGCGCCCCCAATGCCGCTGCCGGAATCAGGATTCCCTGTGCGCTGGTTGGCGCCGACCTGGCTGGTTTTGGTATCAAGGCGGCCAAGCTGCGTGGTGTCGAATCCTTTGGCATGCTTTGCTCTGCCAAGGAACTCGGTCTTTCGAATGAGAGCAGCGGCCTGCTGGTGCTGCCTGAGGACGCCCCGGTCGGTATCGACCTGCGGGAATTCCTCAAGCTTGACGACACCCTGTTCACGATCAAGTTGACGCCGAATCGTGCCGACTGCCTGAGCCTTTCCGGCATTGCCCGCGAAGTGGCCGCCTTGACCGGTAGTCCGCTCAGCCTGCCGGCCTGCGAAGTCGTGGCACCGTCCCACGACGAGACGCGTGCGATCGTTCTTGATGCGCCGGAAGCTTGCCCGCGTTACAGCGGCCGGATCATCCGCGGTGTGAACGCCAAGGCGCCTACGCCCGACTGGATGCAGCAGCGCCTCGTGCGTAGCGGCATCCGCTCGATCAGTGCACTGGTGGATGTGACCAACTACGTGATGCTGGAGCTCGGTCAGCCGCTGCACGCCTTCGATAACGCGAAGCTCGGCGGCGCGATCCATGTGCGTCTGCCGAAGGCCGGCGAACAGGTGCTGCTGCTCAACGGCCAGACCATCACCCCGGCTGCCGACACCCTGCTGATTGCCGACGAATCCCGTGCGCTGGCGCTGGCCGGCATCATGGGTGGCGACGACAGCGGGATCACGCTGGAGACCACCGATCTTTTCCTTGAAAGCGCTTTCTTTGCGCCGGACGCCATTGCCGGCCGCGCCCGCGCTTACGGTTTTTCGTCGGACGCGTCATACCGCTTCGAGCGCGGTGTGGACTTCGAACTCGCCGGCAAGGCGATGGAGCGGGCCACGCGCCTGATCCTCGATATCTGCGGCGGTTCAGCCGGCCCGGTACAGGAGGCGCTGGCTGCCGACAAGTTGCCGGTGCGCGCGCCGATCCGCCTGCGTGCGGCACGCGTGCGCCGCGTGCTGGGCATTGCGCTCAGTGCAGACACGGTTGCCGAGATGTTCCACCACCTCGGCCTTGCCGTGGTGCGCGATGGCGACGATTTCGTCGTGACGCCGCCGTCCTACCGGTTCGACCTTGAAATCGAGGAAGACCTGATCGAGGAGATTGCCCGAATCCACGGCTATGACAACATTCCGGTGGTCGCTCCGCGTGGTCCGATCACGATGTTGCCGCGGCCCGAGGCCCGGCGCGACGCAATGTCTGTCCGTCGTCTGGTGGCTGGTCGCGAGTATCAGGAAGTGATCAACTTCGCCTTCGTCGAGGAGGCGTGGGAGAGGGATTTCTGCGCCAATGCCGATCCGGTTCGTCTTGCCAACCCGATTGCCAGCCAGATGAGCGTGATGCGCTCAAGCCTGATCGGCGGGCTGGTGGCCAACCTTGTGACCAATCGCAAGCGCCAGACCAACCGGGTTCGTGTTTTCGAGATTGGCCGCTGCTTTAGCCACGATGCGGCCGGTACGCCGGTGGATGGTTTCCGGCAGCCGGTGCGCTTGGCCGCGCTGGCCGGTGGTCTGGTAAGCCCGGAGCAGTGGGGCGAAGCCAACCGCAATGTGGATTTCTTCGACGTCAAGGCCGACCTCGAAGCGCTGTTTTTCCCGCGTGTCGCCGAGTTCGAGCGGGCTGCCCATCCTGCGCTGCATCCGGGGCGTTCTGCCCGTGTGCTGCTGGATGGTCGCGAAATCGGTTTCATCGGTGAGTTGCACCCGATCTGGGTGCAGCGCTACGAGCTGGGTCTTGCGCCGGTCGTCTTCGAGGTCGAACTTGCTGCGTTGCTGGAAACCGTGACGCCAGCCTATCGCGAAGTGTCCCGTTTCCCGGCGGTAACCCGCGATCTGGCGCTTGTCGTTGATCAGGGCGTTGCCGCGGCCGGCTTGCTCAAGGGGCTGGAGGGCGTGGCGCCGGCCATCGTGCAGCGCATCGAACTGTTCGACCAGTATCAGGGCAAGGGTATCGATCCGAACCGCAAGAGCCTTGCTTTCCGTGTAGTGATGCAAGAAACTCACCGGACGCTTGAGGATGCGGAAGTCGAGGCCGCGATGGCAGCCCTGACCCGTCACGCCGAGGATAGTCTCGGAGCGAAGCTAAGGGCTTGATGCACCATGACAATGACCCTGACCAAGGCGGAACTCGCCGACATGCTCTTCGAACAGGTGGGCCTCAACAAGCGCGAAGCCAAGGATATGGTGGAGTGCTTCTTCGAGGAAATCCGCATGGCGCTGGAGCGCGGCGATTGTGTCAAGCTTTCCGGTTTTGGAAACTTCCAGCTGCGCGAGAAGCCTCAGCGTCCTGGTCGAAACCCAAAAACCGGCGAAGAGATTCCGATTACGGCCCGGCGTGTGGTGACTTTTCATGCCAGCCAAAAGCTCAAGGCCAATGTGGAGCAACTGAGCGATGTCGCCAAGTGAACCCCAGGCAGTCGTAGAGCTGCCACCGATTCCTGCCAAGCGTTACTTCACGATCGGTGAAGTCAGCGATCTGTGCGGGGTCAAACCTCATGTGCTGCGTTACTGGGAGCAGGAATTCACCCAGTTGCGGCCGGTCAAACGCGGTGGTAACCGGCGTTATTATCAGCACCATGAAGTGCTGCTGATTCGCCGTATCCGGGAACTGCTCTACCAGGACGGCTTCACGATTTCCGGTGCGCGCAACCGTCTCGACGAGACGGCGGCGCGCAAGCGTGAGGATGTCGAGGAGTCGGTCGGCCTGCGCGAGCAGCTCTCGGCGCTGCGTGCCGAAATCAAGTCTATCCTGCAGGTTTTGCAGGACTGAGCCGCGCGCGGGGCAGGGAGCCCCTTCCTGCCTGAAACACAAGCGGTGCCGGGTCTCGGCGCACGCTCACGCAGCTTCATTTACCCGGATTTTTCCCATGACTTATTGTGTCAGCATGTCGCTCGACGCCGGTATGGTGTTCCTGTCCGATTCCCGTACCAATGCGGGTGTCGACCATATCAATACCTTCCGCAAGATGAGCATTTTCCAGCGCCCCGGCGAACGGGTGCTGGTGCTGATGAGCTCGGGCAACCTGGCGATCACCCAGCAGCTCGTCTCGATGCTGCGCGAATCAATGGCGGCCCAGGACGGGCGGGAAAGTCTGTGGTCGGTGCCCAACATGTTCGAGGCGGCCCGCAATGTGGGGGAAACGCTGCGCGAGGTGCACCGACGGGATGCGGATGCGCTCAGCAGCTTCGGCATCGACTTTGCCGCCGCGTTGATTCTCGGCGGACAAATCGGGCGGGAGCAGCCGCGCCTGTTCAATATCTATGCCGCGGGCAACTTCATCGAGGCTACGCCCGACACGCCGTATTTCCAGATCGGTGAATCGAAGTACGGCAAGCCGATCATCGACCGTGTCGTGAAGCGTCATACCAGTCTGGACGAGGCTGCCAAGCTGGCGCTGATCTCGATGGACTCGACGATCCGCTCCAACCTTTCGGTTGGTGTGCCGCTGGATCTGGCGATTCTCAAGACCGATGAGCTGAAGATTTCGTCGCATATCAGCATCGACGCAAAGGACGAATACTTTGCGATGATCCGCAACCGCTGGAGCGAGGCTCTGGGTCACGCTTTCGATGAACTGCCCAACCCGGATCTGCTGGGCAAGGGCGATCAGCTGCCCTGATTGACCGCCTGCCCCACGGGGCAGGCCTTACCAGCCCTGGGCCTGGCGCCGGCCCAGCTCGCATTCGGTCCGGAAATCCAGGAACTGGCGCAGGCGTTTCACCTCGAACTTGCCGCTCTCCGCGGCCTCCCGCAGGGCGCAGTCGGGCTCTGAATCGTGGCGGCAGTCGCGGAAGCGGCATTTTCCGATGTACGGCCGAAATTCCGGGAAGCTCGCTTCGAGGGCTTCTGAATCCAGATGCACCAGCCCGAAGGTCTGCATGCCCGGGCTGTCGATGATGCCGCCGCCTTCGGGCAGCGGGTAAAGCCGTGCGAAGGTGGTGGTGTGCTTGCCGGTGTCGAGATATTCGGAAATCTCGCGTCTCGGCGCGCGCTTCTGGAATCAGTGCGTTGGTAAGCGTTGATTTGCCCATTCCCGATTGCCCCACCAGCAAGCTCGTTTCGCCGATCAGGCGGGCGCGCAGCGCGTCTGCGCTGTCGAGGGCGGAGAGTTCGAGGATCGGGTAGCCGAGTTTTGCAAAGGTGGCGAGCTGGGCGCGGGCGCCTTCGAGGCCGGCGACGATGTCGATCTTGTTGAGCACGATCAGCACTTTCAGGTGCTGGCTTTCGGCAGCGCAAATGCAGCGCGACAGGAATTCGTCGGAAAAGCTCGGTTCGGTGGCCACCACCAGCACCACCTGGGTGGCGTTGGCGGCGATCAGTTTCTGGCGCCAAGCGTCGGAGCGGTAGAGCAGGCTGGTGCGTTCGAGCAGTTTGTCGATGACGCCCTGCCCGGGGCTGGTGGCCGCGACCTGGACCCGGTCGCCGCAGGCGAACAGGCTCTTCTTGCCACGGGGTACGCACAGCAGGATTTCACCCGTGTCATCGGTGCGAACTTCGTATTGGCGCCCGAAGGCGGCAATCAGGGTGCCGGTGGTTTTCATTGAGCGCTGGCCTGCAAACGGGCGATACGGATCGCCGCGGGCGGATGGGAATCGTAAACGCCGGAGTAGAGCGGATCCGGCGTGAGTGTCGAGGCGTTGTCGCGGTAGAGCTTGACCAGCGCGCTGACCAGCGCCTGGGCCGGGGCCTGGCGGGCGGCGTAGGCATCGGCCTGGAATTCGTGGGTGCGCGACCACATGCTCATCAGCGGGGTCAGCGGAAAGCTGAATACGGGCAGCACCAGCGCGAACAGCACCAGCGTGGGGGCGGTGCCGGCGGTATTCATGCCGAGCCCGCTGAAGAACCAGTCCTGCCCGGCGAGATGGCCGAGCAGCGCGAAGAAGGCCAGGCTGCCGGTGCCGATCACGGCGAGGCGTTTCCAGAGGTGGTGATGGTGGTAGTGGCCAAGTTCATGGGCCAGCACGGCTTCGACTTCGGTGGTGTCGAGCTTGTCGAGCAGGGTGTCGAAGAAGACGATCCGCTTGGCCGCGCCGAAGCCGGTGAAGTAGGCATTGCCGTGGGCCGAGCGCTTCGAGCCGTCCATCACGAACAGGCCGGACAGACGAAAGCCGCAGCGCGTCATGAGGCCCTCGATGCGGTTTTTCAGCGGGCCATCTTCGAGGGGCTTGAACTTGTTGAAAAGCGGCGCGATGAAGCTCGGGTAGACCAGCAGTACCAGCAGGTTGAACACCAGCCAGAACGCCCACACGTAAAGCCACCACATGTCGCCCATCGCCTCCATCAGCCACAGCACGAACGCGATCAGCGGCAGGCCGATCAGGGCCGAGAGCAGGATGCCCTTGACGGCGTCGGCGACGAACAGACCCGGGGTGAGGCGGTTGAAGCCGAAGCGGGCTTCGAGGCCAAAGCTGCGGTAGAGCGTCAGCGGCAGCTCGACGATCCAGGAAACGATGGCGACGGCGCTGATGAAGGCCACGCCGTGGCTGAGGCTGCCGGCCTCGAAGATCCCGGCGGTGAGCTCATGCAGACGCTGCAGTCCGCCGCCGACGCTGAGTGCCAGCAGCAGCGCCGCCGACACCAGCACGTCGACGATGCCGACCCTGACCCGTGCCACGGTGTAGTCGGCGGCTTTGCGGTGGGCGTCGAGTCCGATGATTGCGGCGAAGGCCGGCGGTACGGCAGCGCGGTGGGCGGCCACATGGCGCATCTGGCGCCGGGCCAGCCACAGGCGGGTCAGCAGGCCGGCGCCAAGGGCGACGAGGAACAGGGCGGTGAAGCTGCTGGATGTCATCAGAAGGGAGCGAAGCGGGGCAGGAGGGAGTGACGTGTCACGGTGTGGGCGTAGAATCGCGCCTTTACCGAAAAAGCGAGCCGATTATGGCACAGGACCAGAATCACCTCATCTGGCTGGACATGGAAATGACCGGCCTGAATCCCGACAGCGACCGCATCATCGAGATGGCAATGATCGTGACCAACAGCAACCTGGACGTGGTTGCCGAAGGCCCGGTGATCGCCGTGCATCAGTCAGACGCCGTACTCGATGCGATGGACGAGTGGAACAAGAATACCCACGGCCGTTCGGGCCTGATCGAGCGGGTCAAGGCTTCGACGATCGACGAGGCCGCTGCCGAGGCGACCTACCTCGAGTTCATGCGGGAATACATTCCGTCGCGCACCTCGCCGATGTGCGGCAACTCCATCGGCCAGGATCGCCGTTTCATGGCGCGCTACATGCCGAAGCTGGAAGATTGGTTCCACTACCGCAACCTCGACGTGTCCACGCTCAAGGAGCTGTGTCGTCGCTGGCGCCCGGATGTGTACAAGGGCCTCGAGAAGCGCGGTGCCCACCAAGCCCTGGCCGACATCCAGGAATCCATCGCCGAGCTGCGCTACTACCGTGAGAACTTCCTGAAGGTTTGACGATGCGCCCGGACGCCCTTGTTGCCTGGTGGCGCCGCAACCGCCGCCGGGTGATCGGGCTGGCGCTGGTGTGCGCCTTCTTCTTTGCGCTGGGCTATTTCAGCCCGAGGGTGAGTTCGCCGCTGATGTGCAAGATTTACGGCTGAGCTGCGCCGTGGCGGCGGCCCTCAGCTGCCGCGCAGCCACTTGCGGTTGCTCTGGGTTTCGAGCAGGTCGCGGGGTGTGGGCAGGCCCTGAACGCTGGCGCGAGCCAGCGCAACCTGATGCAGCTGGGCAACGGCGAGAGCTTCCAGGAGGGCGTCCCGGTGATCGATGCGTTCGATGCCGAAGGCGCCCAGCCAGGCATCCATGCGTGCCTGCCCGGCGATGCGTTCGGGGTAGAGGCTGGGCATCAGCACCATCAGGTCGATCCAGTCGAGTTCGGGCCGGCTGCCCAGGTGCTGCTCGAAAGCCCGCTCCAGCGTGCCCTGGTTGAAGGGCGCATTGAAGACCACCACCGGTGCGCGGCCAATGAAACGCAGCAGCCCGATGAGCGCATCGGCCGGAGCGTTGGCCAAACTCGCCTGGAAGGCGTCGCCGGGGTGGAGCAGGCCGTGGTTGAGCGCCACCGCGCCCACCGCCAGCAACCGCTGGCCGCCGCCATCCTGCGGGCCGGTTTCGGTGTTGACGATCACGTAGCGGGTTTCGTAGTGCGAGCGGCCGGTATCGCAGGCGGGCAGGGCTGCGATGGCCTCGAGGCGGGTTTGTTGCTCGGGACTGAGGCCCGGGCCGCTGCCGGGCAGGAATCGGGAGAGCCAGTTCATATCTGGTAGTCCAGCTTGAGACGGAGTTGAATTTTGCGCGCCTGCCGGAAGGCTTCCTTGAGGATGCGCCGGTCGAGTTCGTTGAGATCGTCGGGCTTGACCCGGTTGTCGCCCGGCGCGCCGTGGTCTGTGTCGAGGTGCTGGTGGCGCAGGCGCAGAAGCTGGATGAAGTGGAAGCCGTCGGCCATGGCCGAGAGTTCTTCGGCCGGCATGCCGATGCGCAAGCCGCCCTGGCGCAGGCGCTGGACGGTGCTGGTGGCGTCGACGCCGGTGCGCAGCGCCAGCACGCGGGCTGCATCGACAAACAGGCGGGCGCCGAATTTCTTGAGGTCGATGCTGCCGGGGTGCTTGGGATCTTCGTCGGTGATGAAATCACGGATCTTGCCCAGCGGCGGCGACACATCGAGCGCGTTGGTGGCCATGGCCTTCAGGAAGGCCGGGTTGCCGCCGGTCATGGACAGCAGCCAGTGGCGCAGCTTGTAGGCGAGTTTTTCGTCGCCGTAGAGCACCCGGTAGTCGAAGAAGATGGTTGCGTTAAGCAGCGCTTCGGGGTGGGGCTCGCGAATCCAGGTGCCGAATTTTTCGCGCCACTCCTCGAAGGTGAGGCACAGATCGGGGTTGCTGGCCATGATGTTGCCGGTGCACAGCGGAAAGCCGCAGGCGGCCAGATCGTTGTTCACATCCTTGGCAAACTCGAGCAGGCGCAGCTTGAGGGGTTCCTTGTCGGCCCATTCGGGCAGCACGTAGAGGATGCCGTTGTCCTGGTCGGTGGACAGGGTCTGCTCGTGGCGGCCTTCGGAGCCGAACGCGAGCCAGGCGTATTCGACGCCGTAGAGATCATGGCGTTCGAGGTTGAGCTCGATGATGCGACGGGTCAAGGCGTCGTTGAGGGCCGAGATGAACTGGGTCAGCTGCTCGGCGCCGATGCCCTGGGCGAGCAGGTTGAGGGCCAGCTGGCGGATGTCGCGACTGGCCCGCTGCATGGACTGGACGTCGGAGGCGCTTTCGATGCTGGAGCGGATCTGGCGCAGGCCGATGCGCTGCAGCGCAAAAAGGTCACGCTCGGAGACGACACCCTTGAGCTTGTCTTCGGAATCCACCACCAGGATGTGGCGCACGCCGTGGGTGGCCATTTCGAGGGCCGCGTCGTAGGCGCTGGCGTTGGCGCTCAGGGTATGGGGCGGGGCGGTCATCACTTCGGCGATGGGCCGGGTGAGATCGAAGCCGGGCAGCACGATGCGCTTGAGGATGTCGCTCTGGGTGAGCACGCCGACGGGCTTTTCGTCGGCGCCGGCCACCGCCATGCAGCCCACGCCGGATTCGACCATTTTTTCCAGCGCGTGGCGGGTGGGAACGTCGGGCGCCACGAAGACCGGATCTTTCTTGACCAGCTTGGACAGCGAGGTGTTCATCGTCTGCTGTTCGGCAGCGCGCTGGGAGAACTGCGCCTGCAGTTGCTCCCGCGACTGGCTGACCAGGCTGGCGATGTAGCGCGTACAGAAAATCTGGAAAACGGGGCTGATTTCCTGGAGACGCAGGAAATCGGCGGCCGGCAGCTGGAGGCAGTAGCTGTCTTCGAGGGCGACGTAGCGGTTGGTGGAGGCGCGCTCGGCCGAGATGGCGCCGATCGGGAAGCCCTCGCCGGGGCCCAGGGTGAGCGTCGAGTATTCGGTGACGGCGACGTTGGCCACATGCCGCGCCTGCACTTTGCCGCGGTAAACGATGTACAGGAAGCGCGGCGGGCCGTCCTCGGGCGTCAGGATTTCCGATTCCGCAGGATAGAAGGCCGTGACCAACCGTTCGCCCAGGAATCGCAAGGCTTCCGCCTCCATCCGGTCAAAGGGGGCGTGGCGGCGCAGGAACTCCAGGTTGGTGCGGATCAGGGTGTTGGAGGCAGTGTCCATAAGTAAAACCAGAGCGCAGATCAAACCCCCGAATCTACTCTGCACTTGCCCTGCTGTCATGATCTGGCGCAAGAAATCATTGTTTCGGCCTGGTTTGGCCCCGTCCGGCGTGATCTACGTCGCACCGGCAATCAGGCACAATCGGGCGATTCCAACCACAGGATCTGCCATGACTGCCCCCCTCCTGCCTGCTGTCGAAATCGCTTCCGGCGCCAACCCGACCCATGCCGTCATCTGGATGCACGGCCTCGGGGCCGATGGCCATGATTTCGAGCCCGTCGTCGATGAACTCGACCTCGACCGCCTGCCGCCGACGCGCTTTGTTTTTCCCCACGCGCCTGAGCGTGCGGTGACGATCAATGGCGGCTATGTGATGCGCGCCTGGTACGACATTCTGACGATGGACTTTTCGGGGCGACGGGAGGATGCGGCCGGCGTCATCGAGTCGGCGGCGCAGATCGAGGCGCTGATCGCCCGCGAGAACGCCCGCGGGATTCCCGACAGCCGCATCGTGCTGGCGGGCTTCTCCCAGGGCGGGGCGATTGCGCTGCACACCGGCCTGCGTCACCGGGCGCGGCTGGCCGGCATCCTGGCCCTGTCCACCTACCTGCCGCTGGCCGACACGCTGGCTGCGGAGGCCAGCGAGGCCAACCGCAGCGTTCCGGTTTTCATGGCCCACGGCGAGGCCGATCCGGTGATTCCCCAGGCGTTCAGCAGGCAGTCAGCCGACTTTCTGCTTGCTGCGGGCTATCCGCTGGCCTGGCGCAGCTACCGGATGGAGCATTCCCTGTGCATGGAAGAGCTGCGCGACATCGAGCTTTGGCTGGCCGGCGTGCTGACGGCCTAAGCGGGGCGTCGCTTGAGCAGGTTGTTGCCGATGAAGCTCAGCACCGTTTCGCCGCGCTGGTTGATGGCCTTGTAGAGCAGGCGGGCGATGCCCCGGTCGGGCTTGGATGACGAGGGGCGCACTTCGAGCACTTCCACCACGCTGTGCAGGGTGTCGCCTGGGCGCACCGGGGCGAACCAGCGCAGTTCGTCCAGGCCCGGCGAGCCGATGCTCGACCCGGCGAAGATGCCGCTCTGGATGAACAGGCGGAAGCACACCGCGATCGACTGGAAGCCGCTGGCGATGAGCCCACCGTAGGGCGATTCGGCCGCGGCGTTGGCGTCGAGGTGGAAGGGCTGGGGGTCGTAGCGGAAGGCGAAGTCGATGATTTCAGCCTCGGTGAAGGTCAGGCCGCCGCTGGTGAAGCGGTCGCCGGGCGTCAGATCGTCAAGGTAGCGGGTGTCCATGTCGAGGGTCCTGTTTTTTGGGGGTTGTTGCGGGAAGGTTGCGTTCTGCTCTGTGGCGTTCGGGCGGGCCGATCCGTCAGGTTTTTTTACAGTTTGCCGGATGTGATTTATTCGAGCTTTGTTTTTAATAACATTTTTTAACAGGTATGGAAGTTGCTGAAGCCTCTCTGAATAAGGCTTGCGGGTTGTCGCCTGCGGTCGCAAAACGGTAAGGGGGCAAAAATGGCTGCGGTTTACGGTGAAGAGCGCGTTAATTACTACACGACTGACTACCAGTACAGCCCGCAGGCTGCCGGGCTCATCGGAGGTGCTTATGTCCTGACCTGGATCTCAAGGGGGCAGGATGGCGCTGGCGATGGAATTTTCGCCCAGCGTTACAACGCCTCCGGGAGCGCGGTCGGTGCCGAGTTCCAGGTCAATACCCAAACCGCTGGAAGCCAGGTCGCCCCGGCCATTACCGGTCTTGCCGACGGCGGCTTCGTGATCGCCTGGAGCGACCCCAATGGCGACGGCAGCGAATCTGACGTGTATGCCCAGCGCTATGACGCGGCCGGCACCGCCCAGGGCGGGCAGTTCCGCCTCAACACCTATACCGCAAGCAACCAGTTCGTGCCGGACCTGGCCGCCTTCGCGAGCGGCGGCTTCATCGCCACCTGGGCGTCCTTCGGCCAGGACGGCAGCTCCTATGGCATCTATGCCCAGCGCTACGACGCGGCCGGAGCCGCGGTGGGCGCCGAGTTCAAGGTTAACAGCACAGCAAGCAACGAGCAGACCGAGCCCCATGTGGCAACTTTCGGCGACGGCAGTTTTGTCGTCGTGTGGCGCTCCTACCTCCAGGACGGCGACAGCTACGGCATTTACGCACAGCGCTTCAGCGCGGCAGGCGTCGCGACCGGCAGCGAGTTCCGGGTCAATACCACGACGGCCAGCGCGCAGTACGAAGAGCAGGTGGCCGCGCTCGAAGGTGGCGGCTTCGTCGTCGTGTGGAGATCCGAAGATCAGGATGGCTCCAACGCCGGCGTCTATGCCCAGCGCTATCAAGCCGACGGCAGCCCGGCTGGCGGGGAGTTCCGTGTCAACGTTTCGACGCTTGGCGGTCAGTACCAGCCCGACATCAGCGCGCTGGCCAACGGCGGCTTTGCGGTCACCTGGTACAACGACAACTACGACGTGAGCGGAACGGGCTCCTACGCCGACGTGTACGTGCGCGAATTTGCCGCCGACGGCACGCCGCTCACCGGCCAGGTCAAGGTGAATACCCCCAATGGCTCGACCAGCCAGTACGAGCCGACGATTGCCCACATCGGCAGCGACAACTACGTGATCGCATGGCGCTCGGATGCCCAGGACGGGTCCAATTCGGGCATTTATCAGCAGCTCATGGGCACCGCCACCGAGCTGGCCCGCTCGGCAGCGCCCACCCTCGGCGATTTTGGCGGCACCGTCAGCTTTGGCGAGAACCTCGTCAATGCCAGCCCGCAGTTGCTCGACCCGGTCGTCAGCTTCACCGATCTGGATTCTCCAAGCATGGCGGGTGGCCTCGTCACGGTGTTCTACGTGAGCGGCGCCAGTGCCGGCGACCAGTTGGCGATCAGCTCCGAAGGCCTGGCGGCGGGGCAGATCAGTGTGTCGGGCAGCAGCGTGAGCTTTGGCGGCACGGTGATCGGCACCCTTGTCGGCGGCAGCAATGGCAGCAAGCTCAGCGTCACTCTCAATGCCGCGGCGACGCCCGATGCGGTTGAAGCTTTGATCCAGCGCCTCACCTATGCCAGCTCGGACAACAGCCCGACGCCAACGCGTCAGATCGGCGTGCGCGTCGAGGATGGCGGCGGCGCATCGGCAATGGGCGGGGTGATGACGA
The DNA here is from genome assembly GCA_016720685.1 of Zoogloea sp. Lineage (GTDB taxonomy): Bacteria > Pseudomonadota > Gammaproteobacteria > Burkholderiales > Rhodocyclaceae > Zoogloea. The sequence continues at coordinate 16,724 of JADKKC010000020.1, read as the reverse complement.
TCAACCTCACCAAGGAACTCGACGGCACGCCCGCGGTGTACGGCGAAGAGCAGGTGAACACCTATGCGCCGGGCCAGCAGCAATGGCCGTCGGTCGCCACGCTGGGCGATGGCAGCTACGTGGTGGCCTGGCAATCCGACAACCAGGACGGCAGCGGCTGGGGCATATACGCGCAGCGCTTTGCCAGCAATGGCGAAGCGCTGGGCCCCGAGCAACGGGTCAACACCCTCACCGGCGGCGATCAAAGCTGGCCGCAAATAGCCGGCCTGTCGAACGGCGGCTACGTCATCGCCTGGCAGGACAACGCCAACGACGGCAGCGGCTGGGGCGTATTCGGGCAGCGCTACGACGCCAACAGTCTTGCCGAGGGCGAGCAGTTCCGGATCAACACCACCACCAGCAGTGACCAGTACAACGACAGCCTGGCGGCCTACACCGACGGCTTCGCGGCGGTCTGGTCCACCAACAGCGACATCTACCTGCAGCGCTACAGCAACGCCGGAGTGAAGCAAGGCGCCGAAACCCTGGTCAGCACCGTCCCCGGCGGCGCCAGTGCCCAGAGCGGCGCCCAATACCTGCCCGATGTGGCGTCCTACGCCAACGGCAACCTGGTCATCGTCTGGAGCGACGCGGGCGGCAACGACGGCGACAGCTTCGGCGTCTACGGGCGCACCTACAACGCCGGCACCGGCAGCTTCGGCAGCAGCTTCCTGGTGAACACCACCACCAGCAGCTACCAGAGCTACTCCAACGACGGCAACTACGCCCCCAACGTAGCCGTGCTGAGCAACGGCGACTTCGTCGTCGTGTGGCCCTCCTACAGCCAGGACAGCGCGAGCACCTGGGCCGTGACCGGCCAGCGCTTCGATGCCGCCGGCAACAAGCTGGGGGGCGAATTCCAGGTCAACGAAACCCTCGCCGGCAGCCAGTACATTCCCGACGTCACGGCCCTGTCCAGCGGCGGCTTCGTCGTCACCTTCTACAACGACAACTACGACATCGACGGCACCGGCTCGACGGGCGACGTCTACCTGCGCGAATACGACGCCGGGGGCAACCCGATCGACGGCCAGCGCAAAGTCAACGCAACCACCGCCAGCACCCAGTGGGAATCCGCCGTGGCCGACCTGGGCAACGGCAACTACGCCGTGGTGTGGGCGGGCTACAACGCCGAGGCCGGCACGGCCAACACCTACGGCATCTTCCAGCAGCTCTACGGCGACAGCACCGAACTGGCCCGCTCGGCGAGCCCGCAACTGGGCGACTTCACCGGCACCGTCACCTTCGCCGAAAACGCGGTCAATGCCGGGCTGCAGGTGATCGACGCGGCGGTGGGCCTGTCCGACCCGGACTCGGGCAACTTCAACGGCGGGCGTCTGGACCTGTACTACGTCCACAACGGCAGTGCCGAAGACCAGCTGGGCGTGGTCAGCCAGGGCAGCGGGGCCGGGCAGATCGGCGTCTCGGGCAGCACGGTGAGCTACGGCGGGGCGGTGATCGGCACGCTGAGCGGCGGCAGCAACGGCGCAAACCTGCGCATCGACTTCACCAGCGACGCGGCCAGCGTGGAGGCCGTCGAGGCGCTGATCCAGCACCTGGGCTACCGCAACGGACTTCCAGCCCGAACCTCAGCCGCACGCTGGGCCTGCGGGTGTCCGACGGCGACGGCGGCAGCAGCGCGCCCAGCATGCTGAGCATCGTGATTACCGGCGACGCGGACGGCACGCCCGCGGTGTACGGCGAAGAGCAGGTAAACACCTACGCGCCGGGCCAGCAGCAATGGCCGTCGGTGGCCACGCTGGGCGACGGCAGCTACGTGGTGGCCTGGCAATCCGACAACCAGGACGGCAGCGGCTGGGGCATATGCCCAGCGCTATGCCGCCAGGGCGAAGCGGTGGGCCCGGAGCTCCGGGTCAACACCCCCACCGGCGGCGATCAAGGCTGGCCGCAAATGGCGGGCCTGTCGGACGGCGGCTACGTGATCGTGTGGCAAGACAACGGCGGCGCCGACAGCTCCGGCTGGGGCGTGTTCGGCCAGCGCTACGACGCCGACAGCTCTGCCGAGGGCGAGCAGTTCGTGATCAACACCACCACCAGCAGTGACCAGTCACAGCGGTGGCCAGGCGGCGGTTTCGCGGTCGGCTGGTCGGCGGATCTGGTCCGCCGGCAACGGCGACATCTACCTGCAGCGCTACGACAACGCCGGCAGGAAGCGGCAAACCCTGGTCAGCACCGGTCACCGGCCGGGGCACGCCAGTGCCCAGACGGCGGCCAATACCTGCCCGATGTGGCCGCCTACGCCAACGGCGACCTGGTCATCGTGTGGCGCGACGAGGGCGGCAACGACGGCAGCGGCTTGGGCGTCTACGGGCGCACCTACAACGCTGGCACCGGCGCTTCGGCGACACCTTCCTGGTCAACACCACCACCAGCGGCTACCAGTACGACGGCCACGTGGCAACGTCGCCGATGGCGACTTCGTCGTCGTGTGGCGACCTCCGACAGCCAGGACGGCGCGAGCACCTGGCCTGACCTTGCCCAGCGCTTCGATGCCGCGGCGCAAGGCGGGGGGCGACTTCCTGGTCAACGAAAACACCATGGGCGGCCAGTACCAGCCCCGAGGTCACGGGCCTGTCCAGCGGCGGCTTCGTCGTCCCTTCTACTACAACGACAACTACGGCATCGACGGCACCGGCTCACGGGCGACGTCTACATGCGAATTCGACGCCAGGGGCAACCCGATCGACGGCCAGCGCCAAGTCAACGCAGCCACCGCCGGCGCCCAGTGGGACTCGGCCATGGCCGACCTGGGCAACGGCAACTACGCCGTTGCCTGGCGGGCGACAACAAGGCCGGAGGCCAGCGCCTGCGGCATCTTCCAGCAGCTCTACGGCGACAGCACCGAACTGGCCGCTCGGCGAGCCCGCAACTGGGCGACTTCACCGGCACCGTCACCTTCGCCGAAAACGCGGTCAATGCCGGGCTGCAGGTGATCGACGCCGCAGTAGGGCTGTCCGACCCGGACTCGGGCAACTTCAACGGCGGGCGTCTGGACCTGTACTACGTCCAGAACGGCAGTGCCGAAGACCAGCTGGGCGTGGTCAGCCAGGGCAGCGGGGCCGGGCAGATCGGCGTCTCGGGCAGCACGGTGAGCTACGGCGGCGCGGTGATCGGCACGCTGAGCGGCGGCAGCAACGGCGCAAACCTGCGCATCGACTTCACCAGCGACGCGGCCAGCGTGGAGGCCGTCGAGGCGCTGATCCAGCGCCTGGGCTACCGCAACGTGGATTCCAGCCCGAACCTCAGCCGCACGCTGGGCCTGCGGGTGTCCGACGGCGACGGCGGCAGCAGCGCGCCCAGCATGCTGAGCATCGTGATTACCGGCGACGCGGACGGCACGCCCGCGGTGTACGGCGAAGAGCAGGTGAACACCTACACCGACGATTACCAGTACGCACCCGCGGTGGCCGGGCTTGCCGGTGGTGGCTACGTCACCACCTGGATTTCGCGCGGCCAGGATGGCGCGGCCAGCTCCGACGGTATCTACGCACAGCGCTTCCTTGAAAATGGCGAGGCGGTGGGCCTCGAGTTCCGGGTGAACAGCAGCACCGCGGGCAACCAGCGTGACGTGAAAGTCGCCGGTCTGTCCGACGGCAGTTTCGTTATTGCCTGGACCGACCAGAGCGCCAATCCGGACGGCAGCGGCTACGGTGTTTACGGCCAGCGTTTTGACGCCGCCGGCAATGCACTGGGCGGGCAGTTCCTGATCAACGCCAGCTCGACCAGCAGCAACCAGGAGGCGCCGGCGGTCGCCGCATTCGAGAGCGGTGGTTTCGTCGTTACCTGGGATTCGAGCGCATCGCTGGCCAACGGGGGCGATGGCAGCGGCGACGGCGTGTATGCGCAGCGCTTCAACAACGACGGCACGACCAACGGCGGGATGTTCCGCGTCAATACCGCCACGGCGAACTCGCAGTACGAAAGCGACGTGGCGGCCCACGCCGACGGCAGCTTCGTTGTGAGCTGGCGCTCCGACGCGCAGGACGGCAGTGGCGCAGGGGTGTACTTCCAGCGCTACGACGCCGCCGGCGTCGCGCTGGGGTTAGAAACCCGGGCGAACACCATCACGATCAGCAGCCAGTACGAGGCGAAGATCGCAACGCTGAGCGGTGGCGGCTTCGTCATCGTCTGGCGCGACGACGGCGGCCAGGACGATTCCGGCAGCGCGGTTTTCGGGCAGCGCTTCGATGCCGCCGGCAACACCCTGGGCGATCAGTTCCGGGTCAACGAGACGACGTCCGGCAGCCAGTACCAGCCTGATGTCGTCGGGCTCGACAACGGAGGTTTCGTTGTCACCTTCTACAACGACAACTACGACCTCAGCGGCAGCGGCACCACCGCCGACGTTTACATCCGCGAATACGATCTCAACGGCGTCGCCGTCGACGGGCAGCGCAAAGTCAATACCTTTACCGGCAGCAGTCAGCAGGAGCCGGCGATTGCCCACCTGGGCAGTGACAATTTTGTCGTGACCTGGCGCTCCGATGGGCAGGACGGCAGCAACTCCGGGGTTTATCAGCAACTGTTCGGAACAGCGGCCGAACTGGCTCGCGCGTCTGCCAACCCGGTGCTGGACGACTTCCGCGCGCAGCGCATTCTGGTGAGCGACGCCGCGTCGTCCTACTACGCCGGCACCCCGCAGCTGATCGACGCCGACGTGGATGTGCAGGACGCCGATTCCGCCAACTTCGACGGCGGCAGCCTGACCGTTGCGCTGCTCAACGGCGCAAGCCCCACCGAGTCGCTCGGCATCCGCAACCAGGGCACCAATCCGTTCCAGATCGGCGTTTCCGGTAGCGATATCACCTACGGCGGCACCGTCATCGGCAGCTTTACCGGAGGCGGCGCCGGCAGCAGCCTGCTTACCGTCACCCTCAACGCCAATGCCACGCCGCTGGCCGTGCGCGTTCTGGCGCAAAACATCACCTACCAGAACACGGCGCCTCCGGCTGGCACCACCGACCGCTATGTCGGCTTTCGCGTGAGCGATGGCGATGGCGGCGTCAGCGCTGCCGTCAACGTTGAAATCCAGATCCAGCCCTCGCTCACGCCCGCCGTGCTCGTGGTGGACGATATCGAGTCGTCCGTCACGCTGACCGAATCCCAGGCCCAGGCGGGGGGCTTCGTGCTCGACAGTGCGGTACAGGTTGTCTACAACGGCGCCAACAGCTTCAACAACGGTGCGCTGACGGTCTCCTATCTCAGCTCGACCGGTCGGATCGATGATCAGCTCTCCATTCGCAACCAGGGCACCGGAACCAACCAGGTGGGCGTGTCGGGCACGGCGGTCAGCTTTGAAGGCGTACAGATCGGCACGCTCGGCGGCACCCTGAACGGCGTCAATGGCGCCGGCCTGCAGATCACCTGGAACAGCAGCGCCACCGACCAGAGCATCGAGCGGGTTATCGAAAACCTCGTTTACAGCAATCCGTCCGACGGGCCGAATGCCAGCCGCAGCATCCGCTTTGCGCTGACCGACAGCGCCGGCGTTGCCAGCGCCACGCGTGACATGCAGATCAATGTAACGCCGGAGGTGGACGGCGCGAGCCCGATCTTCGGCGAGCAGCAGGTCAACACCTACGAGCCGAACGAGCAGCATGTTCCGGTAACGACCGGCCTGCAGGGCGTGGACGACGGCAACTACGTGGTGGTGTGGCGCTCCTACACCCAGGATGGCGGCCACTACGGCATTTACGGGCAGCGCTACGACAGCCGGGGGCGCTGCGGTGGGGGACGATTCCAGGTCAACAAGCCAGACGCTGGGCGCCCAACACGAAGCCGAAGTGGCCAGCCTCGCCAACGGCGGCTTCGTGGTGGTGTGGCGCGACGACGGTGGCCGTGATGGTTCCGGAGTCGGCGTTTACGCCCCAGATCTGCGGGCCGACGGCGCCCGGGTTGGCGGCGAACGGCTGATCAACACCACCACCACCGGCAGCCAGTACGAACCGGCGGTGGTGGGGCCTGAACGACAGCAGCTTCGTCGTCGCCTATCGCAGCGACTACACCGGAGGCGCCTACTCCGCCGACGTGCTGGCGCGGCGCTTCGACGCCGGCGGCACCGGGCTGGCACCGGATTCACCCTCAACACCACCACCTCAGGCACCCAGTACAGCCCGCGTCTGGCGGCGCTCGCCAGGCGGGCAGTTCGTGGTGGTGTATGGCGATGCCAGCGGCAACGACGGCAGCAACTACGGCGTCTTCAGCAAGGTCTTCAACGCCAACGGCACGCAGGCGGTGGCTGAGCAACTGGTGAACACCACGATCAACGGCCAGCAGAGCGGCCACGACGTGGTGGCGCTCTCGGGCGGTGGCTGCGTGGCCCTGGTGGTCGTCCGACAACCACATCTACGGCCAGCGCTTCGACGCCGTCGGCGCAAACTGGCGGGCGAGTTCCGCATCAGCACGGTCGACACCCAGCCCAACAACAACTTTGCCCGCGTCACGGCGCTGGACAGCGGCGGCTTCGTGGTGGCCTGGGATGCCAACGGCTACGAGGTCTACATCCAGCAGTTCGACGCCAGCGGCAACAAGATCGACGGCCCGACGCAGGTCAACACCACGACGGCCAGCACCCAGTACTACGCGGATGTCGCCGGGCTGTCGGGCAGCAACTTCGTGGTGACCTGGGCGGGCTACGGCCAGGAGGCCGGCGACCCGAACACCTACGGCATCTTCAGCCAGATCCTGGGCACGCCCGGCTCGCTCACCCGCTCGGCGGCGCCGGAGCTGGTGGACGTGGCGACGAGCGTGAGTTTTGCCGAAAATCTGGTCAATGCCACGCCGCAGCTGATCGACAGCGCGGTGCGTCTCTCCGACGTGGATTCCGCCAACTTCAATGGCGGTCAGCTGGTGGTGTCCGTCGTTGTCGCCGGCCAGAATCAGGTGGATCTTCCCTTCAGCCAGGATCAGCTGGGCATCCGCAACGCGGGCACCGGCACGGGCCAGATCGGCGTGTCCGGCAGCGATGTCAGCTATCAGGGCACAACGATCGGCACGCTCGTCTCTGGCGGGGCCAACGGCAGCACGCTGGCGGTGAACCTCAATGCCAACGCCACTGCCGGCGCGGTGGAAGCGCTGATCGAGCATCTCACCTACGCCAATAGCTCCACCAACCCGGCAGCAACCCGCCTGGTGAGCATCCAGGTCAGCGATGGTCTTGGCGGGGCCAGCGTTCCCCGTACCGTGCAGATCAACGTAACGCCGGAGGTGGACGGCGCGAGCCCGATCTTCGGCGAGCAGCAGGTCAACACCTACGAGCCGAACGAACAGCATGTTCCGGTAACGACCGGCCTGCAGGGCGTGAACGACGGCAGCTACGTGGTGGTGTGGCGCTCCTACACCCAGGATGGCGGCCACTACGGCATTTACGGGCAGCGCTACGACAGCCGGGGCGCTGCGGTGGGGGCCGAGTTCCAGGTCAACAGCCAGACGCTGGGCGCCCAGTACGAAGCCGAAGTGGCCAGCCTCGCCAACGGCGGCTTCGTGGTGGTGTGGCGCGACGACAGTGGCCGTGATGGTTCCGGAGTCGGTGTTTACGCCCAGATCTACGGGGCCGACGGCGCCCGGGTTGGCGGCGAACGGCTGATCAACACCACCACCACCGGCAGCCAGTACGAACCGGCGGTGGTGGGCCTGAGCGACGGCAGCTTCGTCGTCGCCTATCGCAGCGACTACACCGGAGGCGCCTACTCCGCCGACGTGCTGGCGCGGCGCTTCGACGCCGCCGGCACCGAGCTGGCACCGGAATTCACCCTCAACACCACCACCTCGGGCACCCAGTACAACCCGCGTCTGGCCGCGCTCGCCGGCGGGCAGTTCGTGGTGGTGTATGGCGACGCCAGCGGCAACGACGGCAGCAGCTACGGCGTCTTCAGCAAGGTCTTCAACGCCAACGGCACGCAGGCGGTGGCCGAGCAACTGGTGAACACCACGATCAGCGGCCAGCAGAGCGGCCACGACGTGGTGGCGCTCTCGGGCGGCGGCTACGTGGCCACATGGTGGTCGTCCGACAACCACATCTACGGCCAGCGCTTCGACGCCGCCGGCGCCAAGCTGGCGGGCGAGTTCCGCATCAGCACCGTCGACACCGCGCCCAACAACAACTTCGCCCGCGTCACGGCGCTGGACAGCGGCGGCTTCGTGGCGGCCTGGGATGCCAACGGCTACGAGGTGTACATCCAGCAGTTCGACGCCAGCGGCAAAAAAGATCGACGGCCCGACGCAGGTCAACACCACGACGGCCAGCGCCCAGTACTACGCGGATGTCGCCGGGCTGTCGGGCAGCAACTTCGTGGTGACCTGGGCGAGCTACGGCCAGGAGGCCGGCGACCCGGAATACCTACGGCATCTTCAGCCAGATCTCTGGGCACGCCCGGCTCGCTCACCCGCTCGGCGGCGCCGGAGCTGGTGGACGTGGCGACGAGCGTGAGTTTTGCCGAAAATCTGGTCAATGCCACGCCGCAGCTGATCGACAGCGCGGTGCGTCTCTCCGACGTGGATTCCGCCAACTTCAATGGCGGTCAGCTGGTGGTCAGCGTGATCTCCGGCTACGGCAACATCGAGCAGGCGCAGTTGCCGAACAGCCCGGATACGCAGGATCAGTTCGGCATCCGCAACCAGGGGAGCGGCGCGGGGCAGGTGGATGTGTCCGGCGGCAACGTGCGCTTTGGCGGTAGCGTCATCGGCACGATCAGCTCCGATGGCCTCAATGGTCGTGACCTGGTGGTCACCTTCAACGCCAGCGCCACCGCCGGGGCGGTGGAGGCGGTGATCGAGAACCTCACATACCGGAATGCGGTGTCCAATCCGGTTGCCAGCCGGATGGTCAGCATCCAGGTCAGCGACGGCGCCGGCGGTGCCAGCGCGCCGCAGGTGGTGCAGATCAACATCACGCCCGAATACGACGGCGCCCAGCCGCTGTACCAGGAGGACTCCGTCAACACCTACACGCCGTCGAACCAGAGCGAGCCGGCCATGGCCCGACTGGAGGATGGCGGCTACGTCACGGTGTGGACGTCCGAGAGCCAGGATGGCTGGGGCTATGGCATTTACGGCCAGCGCTACGACGCCGCAGGCGTGGCGGTCGGCAACCAGTTCCAGGTCAATGACTACACGCCCTACAACCAGACCGAGCCCGCAATTGCCAGCCTGGCCGGTGGCGGTTTCGTGGTGGTGTGGCGGGATGACGGCGGGCACGACGGCAGCAGCTACGGCGTATTCGGCCAGCGCTACGATGCCGCCGGCCTGCAAGTGGGCAATGCGCTGCTGATCAACTCCCATACGGGCGGCGGCCAGTATCAACCGTCGATCGCCAGCGTCGCCGGGGGGGGCTTCATCGTGGCCTGGTATTCCGACGCCACCCAGGACGGCCGCGCCTACGACGTTTACTTCCAGCGTTTCGACAACAGCGGCACACCCATTGGCACGGAAACCCGGGCCAATGCCAGTGCGGGCTTTGTGAACAACGCCCAGCAGGAGCCCGCGGTGACGGTGCTCTCCGATGCCAGCTTCGTCGTCACCTGGCGCTCCGAGAGCCAGGATGGCAGCGGCTCCGGCGTCTATGCCCAGCGCTTCGCCGCCGATGGCACAGCGCTGGGCAGCGAGTTCCGGGTCAACACCTATACCGACAGCTATCAGCTCGAGCCCAGCATTGCTGCGCTGAGCGGTGGCGGCTTCGTCGTCAGCTGGACTTCGTATTACCAGGATGGCGGCGGCTCCTACGGAGTGTTTGCCCAGCGCTACGCCAACGATGGCACGCCGCTGGGCGGCGAGTTCCGCGTCAATACCACCACTGCCAGCAACGAACAGCAGTCGTCGGTGACGGCCCTGGCCAACGGCGGCTTTGCGATCGTCTGGAGCAACGGCAACGAAATCTATGCCCAGCAATACAGCGCGGGGGGCGTTGCGGTGGATGGTGAAACCCGCATCGATGTGCTGGACGACAACTACGCGACCGAGCCTGCCGTGCTGGGTCTTGGCAATGGCAATTTCGTCGTGAGCTGGAAGGACTGGGGGGATGGCGACGGCAGCAGCTATGGCATCTACCAGCGCGTGCTGGGCAACCCTGCCGATTTTTCGCGCCAGGCCAATCCGGTGCTGGTGGATGTGGCACAGAGCGTCACCTTTGGCGAGAACGAACTCAACCTGATGCCGCGCCTGATTGATCCGGGCGTCGGCCTCTACGACGCCGACTCGGCTAACTTCGCCGGCGGCAGGCTCGAGGTTGATTACATCAGCGGCTACGGTGGCCAGGACCAACTGGGCATGCAGGGCCTCGAGAACCAGGATCAGCTCGGCATCCTCAGCGAGGGCGACGGGCTGGCGCAGGTTCGCGTATCGGGCCTCGACGTGTTCTATAGCGGCGTGCAGGTTGGCACCATCACCGCCAACGGCGCCAACCACGGCAAGCTGGTGATCGAATTCAACGCCAGCGCCAACGTCGACGCGGTCGAGTCGGTCATCGAGAACCTCACCTACCAGAACACCTCCAGCAACCCGTTTGCCAGCCGTACCGTATCGCTGCGCCTGACCGACGGTGACGGTGGCGCGAGCGACGCAAAGTTCATCACCCTCAAGGTGACGTCCGCGGTTGATGGCGCCGTGCCCCTGGGGCTCGAAAAGAGCGTCAACACCACGGTGGCCGGCAACCAGAGCGAACCCTCGGTGGCGCATCTGGCGGGTGGCGGCTATGTGGTCGTCTGGACCGACCAGGGCGGCGCCGACGGCAGCAACTATGGCGTCTATGCCCAGCGCTACGACGCGGACAACAACCCGGTCGGCGTCGAATTCAGGGTCAATACCACCACGGTCAGCTCCCAGTACGAGCCGCAGGTGGTCGGGCTGGCCAATGGCGGCTATGTCGTGGTGTGGCGCTCCGACGCCCAGGACGGCAGCAGCGCCGGCGTCTTTGCGCAGCGCTACGATGACCTGGGGGCTCCCGCGGGTAGCGAGTTCCGCGTCAACGAAAGCACCCCGGGCGGGCAATACCAACCCGACGTGGCAGCGCTCGCCAGCGGCGGTTTTGTCGTTACCTGGTTCAATGACAGCTACGATGTGGTTCCGGGCACCGGCAGCTATGCCGACGTGTATGTACGCCACTATGCGGCCGACGGCAGCGCCAGCACCGGCCAGATCAAGGCCAATACGCCGACGGCCAGCCAGACGACGCAAAGCGAGCCCACCGTCGCGGTGCTGGACGATGGCAGCTTCGTCGTCGTGTGGCGTTCCGACAGCGCGCAGGACGGCAGCGGTGCGGGGGTCTATGCGCAGCACTTCGCAGCCGGCGGCGCCAAGCTGGGCGGCGAGTTCCGCGTCAATACCTACACCGACAGCAACCAGTACCAGCCCGACATTGCCGCGCTGAAAGATGGCGGCTTCCTGATCGTCTGGCGCTCCGAGGGCCAGGATCTGAGCAGCGGCGGCGTCTATGCCCAGCGCTACGACGCATCCGGCGCTACCGTCGGAGCCGAGTTCCGGGTCAACACGACCACCAACAACACGCAGGAAGACCCCGCGGTCACCGCGCTGGAGAACGGCGGCTGGGTGGTGACCTGGACCGACCTGTATGGTGCGGCCCCCAATACCTACGACGTCTTCCTGCAGCAGTACGACGCAGCCGGGCGGCAGATGGACGGGCAGACGCTGGTCAACACCTACACGCCGTATGTCCAGTACCAGCCCGCGATCACCAGCATGCCCGACGGCGGCTTTGTCGTGGCCTACTCGTCCTACGTCTATTCGAGCGACCAGAACGGTGACGGCGTGCCCGATGGCGGCAACGACACCTACGAAATTCGCCTGCAGCGCTACAGCAACATCGCGCCGGTGCTCACCGATGTATTCGTGAGCGGCCAGGAAGACAGCGCCATCATCCTGACCGACGACTTGTTTATCTCCGGCTTCCATGATCCGGAAGGGCAAAACCTCGCCGCGATCAAGATCACCACGCTGCCGGCCGAAGGCACCATGAAGCTCGACGGGGTGGCCGTCATCATCGGGCAGGAGATCAGCCTGGCCGACCTGCAGGCCAACAAGCTGACTTACCAGGGCGATCCGAACTACTTCGGGCTCGACCAGTTTGCCTGGACGGGCAGCGACGGCGTCGCCTTTGCCCCGACGCCGGTGTTCACCAACATCAACCTCTCCAACGTCAACGACGCGCCGGCCCTGGAGGCCGGGCCGAACGACACGGCGGCCGAAGGCACCTACTTCAGCCATGCGATCAGCCTGGGCGATCCGGATCCGGATACGCACCGGGTAACGGTCAACTGGGGGGATGGCACGCCGAACAGCGTCTATGACACCAGCGCCGATCTGCTGAACATCAGCCACTCCTTCCTGGATAACGGCACCTACGACGTAAGCGTCACGGCCAGCGACCAGCAAGGCCAGGCCAACAGCGTCGAGGTGGATGGCTTCCAGGTGACGGTGGGCAATGTCGCGCCGGACCTGAGCCTGTTTGGCGACGGCACCGTGGTGCAGAGCGAGGTCTACACCCTGACCCTGGGCGGGGTGGTCGACCCCGGCGCCGACACGGTTTCCGAATACCGCATCGACTGGGGCGACGGCACGGGCGTGCAGTCGATTGCCGCTGCCAGCCTGCCGGCCAACCGGCAGATCAGCCACGCCTACACGGCAACGGGCGCCAAGACCATCGGCGTGAGCCTGGTGGACGAAGACGGCACCCATGCCAGCGTGGCCACCAAGGCCATCACGGTCAGCGCGCCGGCCGAAGCGCTCACGCTGGATGCCGGCGCCGACCGCACGGTGAATGAGGGCAGCTTTGTCCTCCAGACCATCAACTTCAACGATCCCACCGACACCGATCCGGCAGGCCGTCTCTACACGGTGGACTGGGGTGACGGCGCCACCTCAACGGGCCGCAGCTTTGGCGCCAGCTCGCTGGATGTGGGCCACACCTACGCCGACGGCGGCAATGTCTACACGGTCTCGGTCACCCTCGACGATGACGGCGCGCAGCAAGCCAGCGACAGCTTCCAGGTAACGGTCAACAACGTCGCGCCGACGCTCAGTCTGGGTGGGGCCGCCACGACGTCCGAGGGCAGTGTTTACACGCTCGTCATCACCGCCACGGATCCCGGCAACGACCTCATCTCGGGCTACCGCATCGACTGGGGCGACAGCTCGCCGGCCACCCTGCTGACCGCAGCCGAACTGGCGCTGACCAACGGCAACGTGACCCACACCTATCTGGATGGCACCGCCGATCGCACGATCACCGTTCAGGCCACCGACGAGGACGGCACCTGGAGCAACACCAGGACGATCAGCGTTGCCGACGTGGCGCCCGTGGTTGAACTGACCGGCGGGGATAGCGTCGATGAAGGCGGCAGCTACACGCTGACGCTGGCGTCGATCACCGACCCCGGCAACGACACGGCGCTCAGCTACACGATCAACTGGGGCGACGGCAATGCCGAAGTCGTCGCCAGCCTTGGCAGCTACAGCCACACCTACGCGGACGGCACCACCAGCCGGACGATCAGCGTGCTGGTGACCGACGAGGAAGGCGTCCACGCCAATGCCGGGACGAAGACCATCACGGTAAATAACGTTGCCCCCACCGCCAGCGTCAGCGGCCCGGCCACGGTGGACGAAGGCAGCGTCTACACCCTCACCGTCGGCGCCATTCTTGACCCCGGCACTGACACCCGCAGCGGCTACACCATCGCCTGGGGCGACGGCAGCACCGACACCCTCAGCCCGGCTCAGTGGGCCGCGGCGGCCGGCAGCTTCACCCACACCTATGCCGACGGCGCCAGCAGTCCGACCATCACCGTCAGCACCACCGACGAAGACGGCACCACGGTGCTCGGCACCCAGGCCGTCACGGTGAACAACGTCGCCCCCCCCCCGACCGCCAGCGTCAGCGGCGCCAGTGCTGTCGACGAAGGCAGCGTCTACACCCTCACCGTCGGCGCCATTACCGACCCTGGCACCGACACCCGCAGCGGCTACAGCATCGCCTGGGGCGACGGCAGCACCGACACCCTCAGCCCGGCCCAGTGGGCCGCGGCGGCCGGCAGCTTCACCCACACCTACGCCGACGGCGCCAGCGCCCCGACCATCACCGTCAGCACCACCGACGAAGACGGCACCACGGTGCTCGGCACCCAGGCCGTCACGGTGAACGATGTCGCCCCGAGCGCCAGCCTCAGCGGCGCCGGCCACGGTGAACGAGGGCAGCGTCTACGCCCTCGGCATCGGCGCCATTCTTGATCCAGGCGCCGACACCGTCAGCGAATACCGCATCGTCTGGGGCGACGAAACCACGCCGGGCAGCTACCAGAGCATCAGCGCCGCCCAGCTCGCGCTGAATGGCGGGGTCGTCACCCACAGCTACGCCGACGGCGCAGCCAACTACAACGTGCAGGTCTTCGCCCAGAACGACGACGGCCTCTTCGCCCTCGGCACCCACGCGGTGGACGTCCTCAACGTCGCCCCGACGGTGGACGCCAGCGGCGCCGCCAGCGCCACGGTCGGCGTCGCCTACACCCTCAGCCTCGCCAACTACCTCGATCCGGGCCAGGACACCCTGCTGCCCAACGGCATCGTGGTGGACTGGGGCGACGGCACCCAAAGCACCGCCAGCAGCCTCGGCGATCTCACCCACACCTATCTGGCCGCCAGCACGCCCACCCTCACCGTCAGCCTCGCCGACGAAGACGGCAGCTACGCCAACGTCGCCAGCCTCGGCCTCACCGTCGGCCTGCCGACGCCCACCCTCAGCCTCGCAGCCCAGGCCAATGCGGCGGTGAATGAAGGCAGCACCTTCACCCGCAGCATCGCCTTCTCCGACGGCGAAGACAGCAACGGCGACGGCTGGAGCTACAACGTCCAGTGGAACGACGGCGTGGTGCAAAGCGGCACCACCGCCGTCCAGCACTTCGACCTCAACCGCACCGCTGCCGACGGCAACGCCACCCTCACGGCGACCATCACGGTTGCCGACCTGGGCGGTGCCGACAGCGACACCGAAAGCCTGCAACTCAACGTGGCCAACGTCGCCCCCACCGCCAGCATCAGCGGCGCCAGTGCTGTCGACGAAGGCAGCGTCTACACCCTCACCGTCGGCGCCATTCTTGACCCCGGCACCGACACCCGCAGCGGCTACACCATCGCCTGGGGCGACGGCAGCACCGACAGCTTCACGCCGGCCGACTGGGTCGCCGCGGCCGGCAGTTTCACCCACACCTACGCCGACGGCGCCAGCGCTTCGACCATCACCGTCAGCACCACCGACGAAGACGGCACCACGGTGCTCGGCACCCAGGCCGTCACGGTGGCCAACGTCGCCCCGAGCCTCGTGCTCGACGGCGCCGCCAGCACCCTCGAAGGCGCCACCTATCAACTGACCCTCACCGGCAGCGACGCGGCTGGCAGCGCCGACCCGCTCGCCTACAGCATCGCCTGGGGCGACGGCAGCACCCAGACCGTACTCGCCGCCGACCTGCCGGCCAGCGGCATCGTCAGCCATGTCTTTGCCGACGACGAAGACGGCCCGGCAAACGCCACCGCCCGCCAGGTCACCGTGACCGTCACCGACGGCGACGGCGGCAGCACCGAAGTCAGCAAGACCGTCACGGTCGCCAACGTCGCCCCGACCGCCAGCGTCAGCGGCCCGGCCACGGTGGACGAGGGCAGCGTCTACACCCTCACCGTCGGCGCCATTCTTGACCCCGGCACCGACACCCGCAGCGGCTACACCATCGCCTGGGGCGACGGCAGCACCGACACCTTCACCCCGGCCGACTGGGCCGCCGCGGCCGGCAACTTCACCCACACCTACGCCGACGGCGCCAGCACCCCGACCATCACCGTCAGCACCACCGACGAAGACGGCACCACGGTGCTCGGCACCCAGGCCGTCACGGTGAACAACGTCGCCCCGAGCCTCGTGCTCGACGGCGCCGCCAGCACCCTCGAAGGCGCCACCTACCAACTGATCCTCACCGGCAGCGACGCGGCTGGCAGCGCCGACCCGCTCGCCTACAGCATCGCCTGGGGCGACGGCAGCACCCAGACCGTCCTCGCCGCCGACCTGCCGGCCAGCGGCATCGTCAGCCATGTCTTTGCCGACGACGAAGACGGCCCGGCAAACGCCACCGCCCGCCAGGTCACCGTAACCGTCACCGACGGCGACGGCGGCAGCACCGAAGTCAGCAAGACCGTCACGGTAAGCAACGTCGCCCCGACCATCGAGGCCACGGGCGCCGCCAGCACCACCACAGGCCTGGCCTACACCCTCAGCCTCGCCAACTACCTCGACCCCGGCCAGGACACCCTGCTGCCGGACGGCATCCTCATCAACTGGGGCGACGGCAGCACCAGCACGGCCAGCGCGGTGGGCGACATCACCCACACCTACAGCGCGGCCGGCACGCCGACCATCCTGGTCAGCCTCGCCGACGAAGACGGCAGCTACGCCAATGTCGCCAGCCTCGGTCTCACCGTCGCCCTGCCCACCGCCACGCTCAGCATCGCGGCCCAGGCCAATGCTGCGGTGAATGAAGGCAGCAATTTCACCCGCAGCATCGCCTTCTCCGACGGCGAAGACAGCAACGGCGACGGCTGGAGCTACAACGTCCAGTGGAACGACGGCGTGGTGCAAAGCGGCACCACCACCGTCCAGCACTTCGACCTCA
>JADKKC010000019.1 GCA_016720685.1 Zoogloea sp. | reverse complement strand
TCCGACGAGCCGCCGAAGATGGTTGCAGCGCGGTTATAGAAATGGTCTTTCAGGATGCCGCCGGTGTCGTCCGGCCCCAGCGGCGGCAGGCCGGCGCTGTGAAGGGTGGCGATATCGACCGCGACACCCGCCGCGCCGAGGGCTTCGACGAGGGTTTCCATCACTTCCTGGTAAAGCTCGGTGCCGCGCAGCTTGATCAGCGAGGCCTCGCTGCCGTTCTCGGTGCCGTCCACCATCGCCGTCACCGCCTGGTAGGCGGCCAGTTCAAGGGCCATGAAGCGCAGTTCGTACTCGCCGATGCGGTTGCGCATCAGCGGCTGATCGATCAGGGCGACGCCATTCACCCGCGTGTCGCGGGCGTGCTTCTTGAGGCGGTCCAGCACGTGCCACGCCCAGCCGACGATGGCGCCGGCGGTGCGTTCGTTCTTGAGCAGGAACTTGGCGTAAGTCCAGCCCTTGCCCTCTTCGCCGATGAGGTTTTCAGCGGGCACCTTCACGTCTTCCAGCCACACCTCATTGACGTGCTCGAAGCCGTCCATGGTGCGGATCGGCTTGACCGTCACGCCGGGGCTCTTCATGTCGATGAGCAGAAAGGAGATGCCGGTCTGGGGCTTGTCGTCCCGGTCGGTGCGCACCAGGCAGAACAGCCAGTCGGCCCACTGGGCATAGGTGGTCCATACCTTCTGGCCGTTCACCACGTAATGGTCGCCGTCCTTCAGCGCCATGGTGCGCAGGCCGGCCAGATCGGACCCGGCGCCCGGCTCGGAATAGCCCTGGGCCCAGAACTCCTCGGTGGTCTTGATGCCCGGCAAAAAGCGCTGCTTTTGCGCGTCGGTGCCAAAGGCGTAGATCACCGGGCCCACGTACTTGACGCCGAAGGGGATCACCCACGGGCAGCCCAGGCGAGCCAGCTCGTCCTCGAAGGCGAAGCGCTCCAGCGGCGACCAGCCCTTGCCGCCCAACTCTTCGGGCCAGTGGGCCACCGACCAGCCCTGCTTGTCGAGCAGACGCATCCAGCCCACGTAGTCTTTCTTGCTCAGCACCTGGTGGCGATGGGCCTTGTCCCGCAGATCAGTGGGCATCACGGTGGCGTAGAAATCGCGCACCTCCTGGCGCAGGCGCTCGGCCTTTGCTCTCAGTTCCTGGGTCATTGCGTGCCCTCTTGTGCAATTTTTACCAACTGGACGCCCTGATTCTTCCCGTGGAAGACGCGGGTCATCGCCTCGACGATCTTGTCGAGGCCGTCCAGCACTTCGATCCTGTATTTAAGGCTGCCGTCGGCGGCCCAGTCCTGCAGCGTGGCGATCACTTCGTCGTAGCGATGGAGGTATTCGCTCACCAGAAAACCTTCCATCCGCGCCGCCTTGTTCACCAGCTGCATCAGCGATGCGGTGTTCTGGGTGACACCGCCGTTGTAGCTGGACACCAGCCCGCACAGCACGACGCGGCCCTTGTTGCGCAGGCGCTCGATGATCATGTCCATCACCGGGCCACCGACGTTTTCGTAGGCGATGTCGATGCCTTCCGGGCACAGGGCGTCGAGTCGCGCGGCAACGTCCTCATGCTTGTAGTCGATGACGTTCTCGATGCCGCACTCGTCCCGCAGCCAGGCGCACTTATCGGCCCCGCCGGCAATGCCCACCACCTTCAGGCCGAGCTTCTTGCCGATCTGGCAGACCAGCGAGCCGACGCTGCCGGCTGCGGCCGTCACCACCAGGGTTTCGCCCGCCCTGGGCTTGCCGATTTCGGTCAGGCCGCAGTAGGCCGTGAGGCCCTGCACGTCGAGCACCGAGCGGTAGGCGGCCAGCGGCACGCCGGGGCGCGGCTGGATCTTTTGCAGGTGCCCAACCGGGGCGATGGACCATTCCTGGCAGCCGCCAAGGCCATTCACGTAATCACCCGGCGCCAACGACGGATCGCGGGACGACTCGACCACGCCGAGGGTGATGCCGGTCATCACCTCGCCCAGCACCTGCGCCGGAAAGTAGGTGTCCTTCTCGTTCATCCACAGGCGCATGGAGGGCGGAATGAGCAGGTAGAGGTTTCTCACCCGCACTTCGCCCTCGCCCGGTTCGGGCAGCGGGCTGTGGGTCACCTCGAAGTGCTCGCGGCCGACCTCGCCCGTCGGGCGGCTCGCCAGCCGCCACTGGGTGTTGATCGCAGAGGCGCCGGCGCTCACTTGCCACCCCCGATGCCGAGGTACTTGTCGAGGGTCTGGTGGTGGTGGCGGATGCGGCTTTCCTGGTAGCTGGCGAGGCTCACGGCACCTTTCTTCGAGGCTTTGAGGCCCTTGGTCATCGCGCCCAGGTTGCGCATGTCCTGGTCGAACACCGGCCCGAGGGCGCCCAGTTCGGCAGCGGCCGAGAAGGGCTCATCGTCCGGCAGGCGGTTGAGCCTGGCCGGCGCCGGCGGCACTTCGCCTTCCTTGTGACGCCACAGCAGCATCACGTCGAAGATGCAGCTGTCGTGCTTGTCGCCGTCCGGGATCACCCGGTAGAGGATGTTGCCGCAGTAGCCCGACCAGATCTGGGTGTTGGGGAAGATCGAGTACAGGATGGCGTCCTGCAGTTCGGCCAGGGTGGCGTGGGAGAGGTCGCGACCCGAGGCTTCGCCGAAGATGCTGCGATTGAGTTCGCCGATGTACTGGCGGGTGGTCTGGCCTTCGGGCAGCGTGTGGGCGTCGGCGTTCGAATCGGCCATGCGGCCGGATTCCGCCAGAATGTCATGGAGCACCAGCGGCTCGACCACACCTTTGGTGTGGGAGCTGGGCACGGCCATCGGGGTGACGCTGCGGCTGATGTTGTCGCCGTACATGTCGTACTGGCTGTCGCAATCGCCGGTAAAGGTAAGGATCTGCGGGTGGGTCACGTGGGCATGCATGGATTCCATGAACGCCTCCTGGGCCACTTTCCAGTTGGTCGCCACCCGGCGCTGCACGTGGGCGATGATCACCGAGCGCTCGAAGGCATAGTCGCGGAAGTGCTGGGGCAACTCGTTCAGGTAATCGGCCAGCGGGGGGGCGTTGTCGTCCAGGTTGATGAACACGAAGCCCAGCCAGCTTTCGACGCGAACCTGCGGCAGATCGTTGTTCTGCCCTTCGATGTGCTTGAAATCCCAGGCGCAGGGAATGCTTTCCAGCTTGCCCTTCAGGCTCCAGGTAAAGCCGTGGTACGGGCACTTGAGCTTGCCGACGGTGCCCCCGTCCATGCGCAGCGCCCGGCCGCGGTGCAGGCAGGAGTTGTGAAAGCCGCGGATCACGCCATCGTCGCCGCGCATCACGATGATGGAGTTGTCGATGATGTCGTACACCAGGTGATCGCCGGCCTTGGGGATCTGCTCTTCGCGGCCGACGAACTGCCAGGTGCGGGTCCACATCCTGGTGGCTTCAAGGCGATGGAATTCGCGCGAGGCGTAGCGATCGACGGACAGGTCTTCATTGCTGAAACCCGGATAGTGCTCGGCCAGGTAATCGGGCACCGGCACGGTTTCCTGCTTCAGCAGTGTCTGGAACAGCTTCGGGTCGCCGGCCTGATCCTGGGGCAGCAGCGTGAATTTTTCTTCGGGTTTGTTCATGTCTTTGTCTCCTCTTTTTGTATGTAGGAAAGCGCTCAGCCGGCCTGAAGGATCGTCACGGCGCTGACGCCGGGCGCGCCATAGACGTGGGTGTAGCCGAGCCGCGGTGCATCCGCGACCTGGCGCTGCCCGGCCTGCCCGCGCAGCTGGGTGCAGATCTCGATGACCTGGCGCAGGCCCGAGGCGCCCACCGGCTCGCCGTTGGCAAGGCAGCCGCCGTCGGTGTTGATGGGCAGGCGGCCGTTGATATCGGTGGCGCCCGAGCGCAGCAGGTGTTCCTGTTCGCCGTGTTCGCAAAAGCCGTTCTCGGCGATGTGGATCAGCTCAGAGCCGCTGTCGGTGTCCTGCAGCTGGATCACGTCGATATCGCCGGGGCCGACACCGGCCAGCTCGAAAGCGGCGCGGGATGCCATCACGGTTGGCGCCGGCGATTGCTGCGCGGCAAGGCCGGGGTTGAACACTTCAAAGGAGCCGTGGTGACGGGTGCGCATCACCGCGGCCTTCACGATGACCGGGTTGGCGGTGAACTTGCGGGCATGCTTTGCGCTGCACAGCACCAGCGCCGCGCCGCCTTCGGCCGGGTTGCAGAACATGTATTTGCGCAGCGGCAGATTCACCGGCATCGACTCGGCGATCTCCTCATACGAAAGCTCCCGGCGGCGCCACGCATGGGGCGTCAGCGCGCCGTTGCGAAAGGCGCGCTGGGCAATGCGCACCAGGGCATCGTCGGTAATGCCGTGCTCGAACATGTAGCGCTGGGTCTTGAGGGCGAAGAACTGGGTCGTCAGCATCAGGCCGGTTTCGCCGTACCAGTCTTCGAGGCCCCAATCCTTGGGGCGCGGGTTGAAGGCGCCGCGGGGGTGCTTGTCGAAGCCCACCGCCACGCCGATTTCGGCCATGCCCGACTGGATCGCGGCGATCACGCTGGCCAGCGCCGAACCGCCGGTGGCGCAGCCGTTGGCCACGTTCACAAAGGGAATGCCGGTGAGGCCCAGGTGGTTTGACAGCGCATCGGCATTGCCGCCGTCCTGGCTGCCACCATAGGCGACGCCAACCTGCTTCCATTCGACGCCCGCATCCTTGAGCGCCTCGCGCAGCGCGTAGGCGCCCTGCTGCTGCCCGGACAGGCCATCGGTGCGCCCGAAGGGGTGCAGCCCGACGCCGATGATCGCGACTTCGTTATCCATGATTTATTTCCGGAAAAGGGCTCAGGCCGCAGGGGCGAAAGCGTAGGTAAAGACCGGCGCCTCGCCCGGAACCTGGCGGTAGGCCTCGAGCGTGAGCACCATCGGCATGCCGATCCTGAGCGCGGCCGGATCGGCAACGGTCAGGCGGCTTTCCACCTTCACGCCGGAGGGCATCTCCACGTAACCGACGCCGTAGGGCTTGAAATCGGCTTCGGATTCGCCGCCGTTGTAGGGCGTCTTGGGCTGAAAGCCCTGGATCGTCCACGACCACAGCAACCCTTCGCTGCCAAGGGTGAAGGGCTCCATGTCGATGGCGCAGCAGCGGGTGCAGCCCTGGCTGGCCGGAAAGTACACCTCGCCGCAGTTGCGACAACGGCTGCCCATCAGGGTCGGGAGCCCGCCGCTCAGCTCAAGCTGATCGGGACAGGCGAGTTTCGGGGGAGTATCGAGCGTCATTCAGGCCAGCCTCGCTTTTGTATAAAACAATCAATCCTGTTTGTTATGGTACAGGAAAAGATTCGCGGGTAAAGGGGCTTGTGCGGAAATTTCGTGCGCGGGCCGGATTTCAGTCCAACGCAGCCCCGTCTGCCGGAGTCAGGCTTGCTGCAACAGCCTTGGTGGGGGGCTCACGCGAGGCGAACTGGCACCCGCAGCCCCACTTGCGTCCGAGACAACGAACGGGCCCGGATGATTTTCTGTGGGGGCGACTTCAGTCGCCCACGGACTTTGATCAACGGCTTGCCTGTGATTCAACGCGCGGATGGGCGACTGAAGTCGCCCCTTGTATTATTTTCCTCATGCACCAGCACCCGATCGTCGTCGATCTTTCCCGGCGCCTAAAAGGTAGCCGCGGGGCAACCGATTGAGTGGCGGATGCCAGGCTATTTCATTCGGGCAAAAACATTATTCGGCTACCCCAATCGGCTGGGTTTGAAAGTGAAATTACCAACTTGGCATTGGCAAGGGATGGGGGCGAGGCGTACGATAAGCCCTACCGGCTCTTGCCCACTAACCTCGCCATCGTTCGGCACATCGTGATGAATCTTCTGCGCCTGAACACCTCGCACAAAGGCTGCATCAAGACCGAGCGAACGTGGCCGCCACCTCCCCTGCCGACTCGGCACTGAGATGCTCTGAAAAGTCAGATGGCCCTGTAGCAGCACCTCTTTGGTCATAGAACCAAACACAGGACACTTGTTTTATAAGCACGAAGGCATTCTCAACGACATTCCCAAGCTAGATGTTCTGATCCACTACTCAACGCCAATGCGGAAATCGTCAACAGAGAAAACCAGACCCTCCGTCCGGAAACGGCTAGCTAAGACTGGTTATTGACGCCAGTTACAAGTTTCCTCTCAGACACAACATCACATGCTTTAAAGGATTAAACATGCGTCCCGAAGACCTTGCCATAATAAAGAATACCATTTGCCCGTTAATTGACAAAGGGGAGATTTCCCTACTCCTCGGAGCAGGATTTAGTCAAGCAAAACCCAAACATAACATCAACGCTTCCGAGCTAGAGATGAATTAAGGGACAATATCCTTTTAAAGGAATGCCAAAAGACTCCCGGAGCCAGAACATCTTTAAAAGATGCTTGTTTAGTTGCAAAGAAACATTTCCCCATTTTGATCAGTTTCTTGAGGACTGCTTACCGTCGAAAAAAGCATTGTTGTGGCAAGAGTAAAGATATTCTCATACCTATGGAACAGGATATACACCACCAACATTGACAACGTTCTTTCCGTTGCATATCAACAGGCAAAATCAAAGGGCAAAACATCTGCAGACTTTGCATTATTCAACTACACAGACCCAAACCTGGCTAGCAACACCATTGGTAGAATTCCAGTTGTCTCCATCCATGGTGATATCAAGAGAGCTAGCGAAGGCTTTATATTCTCCAGCCTTGGGGTACGCCAGGGGCATCAAGCAAAATACTTGACTGGCACAACGAATTGGCCTCTAAAATAATAGTAGGGGGGCTTGTCGTGATTGGGAACCAACTGGACGAGCCTGACATAGAAACCCACCTAGCGACACGCACAAGAAATTACGGCGAAGGAATTTTCAATGGCAATTGGATCGTAATGCCAAGCCCGGATGAAATAAAAAGCGAAAACTACATAGCCGCTGGATATTGCATAATAGATGACGGCCGAGGACTTTTTAATGCGGTATTTAGCTCGCTCACGCCCAAGAGCATTGACGATCTGTTGCTCGAATCCATCCCAAGCACCAAAGACGCTTTTCACAAAAGAAAGCGATGGTTTGGTTGCGGAGTACATTTAACACAGTCCTTCTTGAAATTGACAGAGCCAGAGATCAAACAGGAATTTTGCGGCACTATGTTTCCGGTGCGCACCCTGACTGGTTCTATATTTACAATTCGGCACACGCAATTACATCCAGAGTAATTGATCTCACTCAACAAATAGCCGCCCAGCTAACATCTAGCGCTACAGGCGTAGGTGTCCTCCACGTTGCGGGACCAAGCGGGTCAGGGAAAACTACTGCAATCCGTGGTGCCTTGATAGAAATTGTCAAGAGACATATCCTTACTTATACGAATACGAGTCAGAAAATGGAATTGACGTTGAACTACTCTTCTCGATTATTGACTCCTTTACAGAGAAGTCTGTAATTGTTTTCTATTCTGCGGCCGAATTTTATTACGCAGTAAAACGCCAGCAATGAGACTAAGAGACAGAGCAAAACCTTTGGCCTTTCTTTTATTCTTGAAGACAGAGCCAATGACTACCGCACAAACAAGCGGCAAATTTCAGGCTGCAATGAATTCTCAAATCTTTTCGAGCTAGGGCAACTGAAGTATGAAGATGCTCAGGCGATAGCAAGAAAATTGATGATCACGGCGTCAATTTTGAACAATTCTCTGGCCTACCAATAGATCGACGCGCGGGGATTTTGCTGGACAAAGAGCGAGGTTACGGTGGAGACCTTCTCTCTGCCTTGTACTCATTAACGACCCATGAAAACTTCGAACGAAAAATATACCAAGAATACCACTTAGTACAAACCGGATGCCCTCGCGACATTCTTGACGTCATCTCCATAATGAACCACCTCGGCGTCTCACCTCCACTTAACTATGTTGCAGGATCCTCTCGGCGTTCGCGTTGGGCAGATAGCCAAATTCGTCAACGAAGATCTATCTGGCGTAATAATACCATCCTCTGCCCGCAACAAAAGTGAACTGTAGGCATGAGTCATAGCCGACTACTACTTTAGCAACTGCATATCTGGCAATGGGCGTGGATTTTATTGGGGGAGACCATACTGGAGTTCCTATCTCGGCAGTTCACCGTTGAAGATATAAAACTTCATCCGCTGGCATACCAGATCTACAAAAAAATAATTTCATTTGACTTCCTTCACGACAAATTTTTCCCGGAAAAAAGCAGGAAAGCGGATGCAGAAAAGACATACCATGAAGCGCAAAAAATGTTTGGTAGAGACGGGTCTTTTGGTTTGCACTATGGGCGCTTCTATAGAAAAATTGGCGGATGCTGCCAATGCGATCGACTGCTTCCCACCGGCCTTACTTTCTATGACTCGTACCAAACGAGACACTCATTAGGAACAGCCTTGCTAGAGAAATACATCGACGATGCCTGCACCGACAATGCTATTTACACTGAAGGCGTTGAACACTTGGAACATGAGCGGTCTGCAAGAGGTGCTTCAGACGCCTATCCGACCAGCACTCTTTGTCACTTACTGATAAAAGTAATGCGATTAACAAGAAAAAATTCGGATGTGGAAACGAGGCTAAAAGATTGCATAAACTACGGTTTAAAACACTTCAAAGATGACGCTTTCTTCGAACAGGTTACAAGGGAGTATTTTCAGGTAGGCGTTAGAAGCTCAGACAACCTGACTGCCGAGAGAAATGAATTGGCTTTGATTTTCTCTGCAACCTCAACCTCCAGCGGTGGGGTTGCCAAGCACCTGCAGACTTGCCTACTCGGAGGCGTTGTTGCATAACCCTCTGGCCGCCCCCTCCCAACACCGACGTGTCGCGGTTGGTAGACTGCCTGGATGAATCCGAACAAGACTCGCTACCGCACAACCAATTGGCCCGAGTACAACCGCAGCCTGCAGAACCGGGGCAGCCTGACGGTCTGGATGTCACCGGACATCCTCTGGCTCGACAGCGTTCGGAGCGGAGCGAAGGGTAGCCCGAAGGTCTACCCGATTCAGCCATTCAGGCCATCCTGACGCTGAAGGTCTTGTTCAAGCTCGCGTTGCGGCAGGCCCGCGGACTGGTCAGCAGTCTGTTGAAACTCCTGGAGCTGGACTGGCCGGTGCCTTGTTTCAGCACGGTGAGCCGCCGGCAAGCCACTTTGACGGTCAAGATTCCCGTTCGTCGCCAGACAGGTCCGCTGCACCTGCTGGTCGACAGCACGGGCATCAAAATCTGCGGCGAGGGCGAGTGGAAAGTCAAAAAACACGGTGCCGAATACCGTCGTTCCTGGCGCAAGGTCCATTTGGCCATCGATGCCGAGACCCTGGATGTGCGGGCGGTGGAAATGACCGACCACCGTCAAGGTGATGCCGCCCAGACCGAAGGACTGCTCGCTCAGCTCGGCCCTGACGAGCAGCTGGGCAGTTTCAGCGGTGACGGCGCTTACGATACGCGGGGCGTCTATCAGGCGGCTCACGCCCGGGGCGCGGAGGTCATTGTGCCGCCGCGTCGTAACGGGAGGCCCTGGAAAGACAAGACTGCTTTCGTCCATGCCCGCAATGAAACGCTGGCTGCGGCCCGCCATCTGGGATGGCGGCTATGGAAGAAGTGGAGTGGCTACCATCGGCGAAGCCTGGTCAGAGACAACCATGTTGCGCTTCAAGTTATTGGGGAGCGACTGGCCGCTCGAGCGCCGGAGCGGCAGGCTGCGGAGGTGCAAGTGCGCTGCGCGATTCTGAATACGTTCAACCGGCTTGGCATGCCGGTGACGGTCGCTCATGCCTGAAATCCGCCTGGGGTGGGGGCTACTTTGCTTGAGTCAGAGTTATGCAACAACGCCACTCCAGACCATCATCCTGCATGAGCAAGCTAGTGCGGGAATGACGATCATCGAAAAGATCGAGCGGTATTCCAACGACGCTGATTTTGCGCTTGTTCTATACACACCCTGCGATTTAGGGCGTGGAGCTCATGAGACAAAGATTCCTCCGAAGCAGCGTGCTAGACAGAATGTCGTCTTTGAGCATGGCTACTTGATGGCAAAGCTCGGCCGTGAGAACGTTTGTGCGCTGGTCAAGGGCGAGATCGAGACGCTGAACGACATAAGTGGAGTTGTCTACGTAGGCTTTGATGTACAAGGTGCGTGGAAGGCTGAAGTAGCTAAAGAACTTACTGCCTGCGGGTATGAAATCAAAAGCTGGTTCTGAGCATCTTGAAACGCTCCGGCCTAACTGGTCGGTCAAGCGGAAGCCGATAAAAGCTATGCTTTAAGCATCTTAATTGTCCTTGTCGGTTCCCTCCTTCCGGCGCCGCTTACCTTGGGCGTTGAACGACAGCTTTCCTTACAGCTGAAGTCGCCCCTCGCCCCTGCAGCAGCCGCCGCAAAAGGGTCGGGCTCTGCCTTTCGACAAGCTGAGAGCGGACGGGGATAAAGGCGGGCGAAGCCAGCAGACACAGCAACGCGAGGTCGGGCACTTGCCCGACCTGCAGGAGAGGAATAACGGGGAAAGCGGAAAAAAGGAAGGAAGTAAAAAACCGCGGCGCTTACGCCGAGGTGGTCTTGCGTGGCTTGCGGGCCTTGGGCTCGGCTTTGGGGTCGGACTCGGCGGGCGTTGGCGTCGCCGGAATCTTGCTGCCGTGGGCGGCTTCGTAAGCCTTTTCGAACTCCATCATCGCCACCGAGGCGAGCAGGTTGTGGAGCCGGTGCAAACGATCACCCTTCATGTAGGGCGTCGGGTTGACCGCCACGCCCTTGAGGGAGTGGAAGAACAAGTCGCGCAGCACTTCGCCGGTTTCGGGGTAATCCGCCCAGAACGGAAAGCGCTTGAGCATGCTGGCGTTTTTCTTGTCGTCGAGCACCTTTTCGAGGGGCTCCATGACCTGCGCCAGCGCCTTGTCGGTGCGGGCGCCGCGCTGCAATTCCTGCAGGGCGATGAAGGAGGCGCGACCGTAGTAGTACTTTTGCAGCACGACCAGGGTGTCGAGCATGCTGTCGAAGGTGGCCAGGTTGCCGGGCGGCAGCTTGATGCGCCGGCAGGCATCTTCGTATTCGGCGGCGCGCAGCTCGGTGATGTACTCGGCGGCAGCCTCGAAAACGTCGGCCCGGGATTTGAAGTGATGGGTCATCGCCCCCCGGGAGACGCCAGCTTTCTGGGCGATCTTCTCGGTGGTGGTCTGGGTGTAGCCGAGTTCGACGAGACATTGCAGCGTCGCGTCGAGAATCTGGGTGCGGGTGGCCAGGCTCTTCTCGGCCTGCCAGGTACCGCCGGCGGCCTTGCTGCGCGCCGCATCCCGCTTGGGCCGCGTGATCTTGCGCACCGGTGCGGCATCGGATTCGAGCAATGCGTTGGGGGTGGTGTCTTCTGTCATCGTGTCAGGCTCCCTTTTCCGCGACCGCAATTCGGCGCGGTACAGAATGGCATCGGCTGGTGACCGCTTGTGCTGCGGTTTTATGGTGCCCGAATGCACTTCCGCTCTCTGTCTTCCCCAGCCCGGCGGGACACCGGGCGCGAAGGGAATATTAAACTCATGTTTCAAAAGTGAAACTTCCACTGAATTCTACGACAAGCGCACAGAGTGTCCATAGTCAACCGTCAAGACACTGCCATTCATGTAGGAGGACGCATCACTGGCCAGCAGCAGCAGCGGGCCATCGAGTTCTTCCAGCCGGCCGAGGCGTTTGGCGGGCAGATTGGCGATTTCCTTGATGCCGGCTTCGGATTCGTAGAACGGGTTGGTCATCTCGCTGGGGAAATATCCCGGCGCAATGGCATTGACCCGGATGCCATGGCCCAGCAGGTCGAGCGCCATGTAGCGGGTCATGTGGATCAGCGCGCCCTTGGTGGTGCCGTAGTTCAGGAAGGCCGGATAGGCCAGGTGACCGAGGATGGAGGCGATGTTGATGATCGAGCCGCCCTTCCCCGCCGCGATCAGGCGCTGGACCACGGCCTGGGCGGCGTAATAAGGGCCCGAGAGGTTCACGTCGAGCAGCGATGTCCATTGCTCGTCGGACATCTGCTGAAAAACCGTGGGGTTGGACAAACCCGCGTTATTCACCAGGATGTCCACCGGCTGGCCAAAGTGGGCCTCGATGGCATCCAGCGCCGGGCCGATGCTGGCCTTGTCGGCCACGTCCATGCGGCAGGCCAGGGCCTGGCCGCCGGCGTTTCGAATGGCCTGGGCAACCGCTTCGACCCGCTCGACGCGGCGGGCCACGCAGGCCACCCGGGCCCCCGCTGCGGCCAGCACATGGGCCATGCGCTCGCCGATGCCGGAGCCGGAGCCGGTGACCAGGGCAACCCGCCCCTCGAGGGAAAAACGTCCGAGGACTTCGCTTGCCTTGATTTGAATGGTCATATTCTTGTCCCTTCTTCGAAGTGATGCTTGAACTCAGGCCAGCGCAGCCGGATCGGCCAGCGCGTCGGCGATGAAGCGGGTGAAGCGCGCGGCATCGGCGCCGTTGATCACGCGATGGTCATAGCTCAGCGACAGCGGCACCACCGGCACGCTGCTCACCTGGCCGTCCACCAGCTTGAGGCGCTCGGCGCTGCGGGTGACGCCCAGAATGGCCAGCTCGGGCGCGTTGATGATGGGCGTGAAGCCGGTGCCGCCAAGATTGCCCAGCGAGCTGATCGAGAAGCAGCCACCGGACATCTCGCTCATCGGCAGGCCTTTGGTGCGGGCCCGTTCGGCCTTGTCGGCCAGTTCAGCCGCGATTTCGGAGATCGACTTCGTGTCGCAGTCGCGAATCACCGGCACCACCAGCCCGTTGGGCGTTTCAACCGCCACGCCGATGTGAAAGTAGTGCTTCATCACCAACCCGTCGCCGGCGGGAGTCAGCGAGGCGTTGAAGCGCGGAAAGGCCTTGAGCGCCTTGACCGCCGCCTTGATCAGGAAGGGCACCGGGGTCAGCTTGATGCCAAGCTCGGCGCCCATCGCCTTGCGCACGGATTCCAGCGTGGGCACTTCGGCTTCGTCCTGGTGGGTGACGTGGGGAATCTGGGCCCAGTTGCGGGCCAGAAACGAGGCCACCAGCTTCTGGTGACGGGGCAGCGCAAGCGTCTCGACTTCGCCGAACTGGGTGAAGTCCATGACCGGCATGGGCGGCAGGCTGGCCGGCCAGGCCGGCGTTGCGGGGGCGTCGGGCTTGGCGCTCATCACACGAGCTCGCCGATGACGGTGCCGACTTCGTAGGTTTCGCCGGCTTCCTTGAGGATCTTCAGGGTGCCGTCGGCCGGGGCCTCGACTTCCTGCACCGACTTTTCGCTTTCCATCGTGTAGAGCAGCTGGCCTTTCGAAACTGCGCCGCCGTCCGGGATCATCCATTCGGTGAGAATGGCTTCGTTAACAGAGAAGCCAAACTTAGGGAGAATGATTTCAGTAGCCATGATCGTTTCCTTTGGTTTTCTTCAGCCGGAGCCGGGTTGAGTTTTAGTTGAGGGTTTCGCGGATGGCCGCGAGGATGCGCTCCCGGGTCGGCACGAAAGCCGTTTCCAGGGGCTTGGAGAAAGGCACGGGCGAGCGCGCCGCGCCCACCCGGGCGACCGGCGCCTTGAGCTGGCCGAAGAGTTCCTTGTGGAGGCGGGCCGAAATCTCGGCACCCACGCCAAAATCCACCTGGGCTTCGTGGGCCACCACGACGCGGCCGGTCTTCTTGGCCGACGCGATGATCGTGTCCATGTCCAGCGGCGAAATGGTGCGCAGGTCGATCACCTCGGCCGAGATGCCTTCCTTGGCGAGGCTCTTGGCCACGGCAATCACCTCATGCAGGGTCTTGCTGTAACTGATCAGGGTGATGTCGCTGCCTTCCTGAACCACCCTGGCCTTGCCGATGGGCACCCGCTGGCCCGGCACCGGCGCTTCGCCCGGCACAAAATACAGGGGCAGGTTCTCGATGAAGATGCACGGGTCGTCATCGAAGATGCACGACAGCATCAGGCCGTAGGCGTCGGCCGGGGTCGACGGCGCCACCACCTTGAGGCCGGCGGTGTGGGCGAACCAGGCTTCCAGGTAATCGGCATGCTGGCCGCCGGTGCCAAAACCGGCGCCGGTGGTGGTGCGGATCACCAGGGGCACGTGGGTCTGACCGCCGGTCATGAAGCGCAGCTTGGCCGCGTGGTTCACGATCTGGTCCATCGCCACGGTGGTGAAGTTCATCAGCATGATCTCGGCCACCGGGCGCAGGCCGGCCAGCGCGCCGCCCACCGCGGCACCCACAATCGCCTGCTCGGCGATAGGCGTGGATTTGACCCGGCCGGTGCCGAACTTGGTCGACAGGCCGGCGGTGCACTTGAACACCCCGCCGCCTTCGCGGTCGGCGATGTCCTCGCCGAGCACGACCACCGATGAATCCAGCTCCATGGCGTCGTGAAGGGCCATGTTGATGGCCTGGACGATGTTGATCTTCTTGGCTTGAACGGTGCTCATGCTTGGGCTCCCTCGGCAACGACATCCTTGTCGAGTTCGGATACATCGGGATAAGGGCTGGCAAGGCCGAACTCGACGGCCTCCTCGAAGGCGGCCACGTTGGTGGCTTCGATGTCGGACAACTGGCCGTCGCTGGCGTGGCCCTCCTTGATCAGCCAGGCGCGGAAGCGCGGCAGCGGGTCGGCGGCAATGGCGGCGGCCATTTCTTCCTTGGCGATGTAATGGCTGTCGTCACCCATCAAATGGCCCCGGAAGCGGAAGGTGTTGGCTTCCAGCAGGGTCGGGCCGTCGCCGGCGCGGGCACGGGCAATGGCGGTGCTGGCCGCCTGCCACATGGCCACGGCGTCGTTGCCGTCCACCTCGACGCCGGGGATGCCGTAGGCCAGGCCGCGGTCGGCAATGGTGGCGGCGCCGGTGCCGTATTCATATTTGGTGTGCTCGGCGTAGCCGTTGTTCTGGCACACGAAGATCACCGGCAGCTTCCACACGGCCGCCAGGTTGAGCGCCTCGTGGAAGGCGCCGATGTTGCTGGCGCCGTCGCCGAAGTTCACCACCGTGACCTGGTCGGTGCCCTTCAGCTGCGATGCCCAGGCCAGCCCGTTGGCGATCGGCAGGCCGGCGCCGACGATGCCGGTGGTCACCGGCAGGCCGGAGGCCACGTGGGTCACGTGCATCGGCCCGCCCTTGCCCTTGCAGGTGCCGGTGGCGCGGCCGAACAGTTCGGCCACGAAGGGCTTGAGCGGAATGCCCTTGGCCAGCTGGTCGTGGATGCCCCGGTAGGTGGTCACCACGTAGTCGCTGGGCTTGAGGCTCACCGAAATGGCCGCCGGAATCAGCTCCTGACCACGCGGCGAGTAATACGGCGAGGCGATCTGGCCGGCCTTGATCAGCTCGATGAAGCGGTCGTCGGCTGTCTTGATCAGCGTGGCGATCCGGTAAATATCCAGCAGGACGTCCCTGCCGGGCTGTTTTGTCTCACTCATGCCCTACCTCTCGAATGGGTTGGTGACGCGGGTTTCGGGTCCGGTGGCTAATCCGGCAAACAGGCTTCCTGCTTCAGCGTGCCACCGCC
The DNA here is from genome assembly GCA_016720685.1 of Zoogloea sp. Lineage (GTDB taxonomy): Bacteria > Pseudomonadota > Gammaproteobacteria > Burkholderiales > Rhodocyclaceae > Zoogloea. The sequence goes on along the minus strand of JADKKC010000019.1, from coordinate 45,631 downwards.
GGAGCAGCTGCAAACAAAACCAACAGTCCCGTTTGTTTTTTTGAAGTATATCGACAGTGCATGGGCTGCACAAGGGGAGAAAACGAGGGAATTCCGAAGGGCGCGAAATGCCTTTGCCAGGCAGGCTTTCCCGCGGGGTCGGAAGGGCCGGCGCAGTGGATTCCGGCACGCAAGCCGCCACGTGCTTCTATGATGAAATCAGCCCCAACGTCACCGCTACGAGCGGAATCCTTGCGGGGGCTGCTGGCACAGCGCCTTTGTGGGGGCGACTTAAGTCGCTCTTACATCCAGCCCCTACGAGCCCCGTGATCGCACGGGGACGAACGACCCGGCATAGACAAAAGGATGCGCAAATGACCACCGAAAACGCCACAACGCGAACCGAGTACGACTCCTTCGGCGCTATCGAGGTCGCGGCCGACCGCCTCTGGGGGGCCCAGACCCAGCGCTCGCTCGAACATTTCGCGATTTCCACCGAGCGCATGCCGGAAGAAATCGTGCTGGCCCTCGCCGTCGTCAAAGCCGCTTGTGCCAGGGTGAATTGCGAGCTGGGGCTTTTGCAGGACGACAAGGCTGCGGCAATCATCGCGGCGGCCGAAGAGCTGCGGCTCGGCCGCCATGCCGCGGAGTTTCCGCTCTCCGTGTGGCAGACCGGCTCGGGCACCCAGAGCAACATGAACATCAACGAGGTGCTGGCCAATCGCGCCTCGGAACTGCTGGGCGGCACGCGTGGCCAGGCGCGCTCAGTACACGCCAACGACGAGGTCAACCTAGGCCAGTCCTCCAACGATATCTTTCCCACCGCGATGAACTTTGCCGCGGCGCTCGGGATCACGCGCACGCTGCTGCCGGCGCTGGCGCGCCTTCGTTCGACGCTGGCGGCTAAATCCGCGGCCTTTGGCACCATCGTCAAGATCGGCCGCACCCACCTGCAGGATGCGACGCCCCTGACCCTGGGCCAGGAGTTCTCGGGCTACGTCGCGCAGCTCGATCAGGCGGTGGCGCGGATCAATGCCGTGCTGCCCCCGATTCAGTCCCTGGCCGTCGGCGGCACGGCGGTGGGCACCGGCCTCAACGCCCATCCCGAATTCGGCGCGCGGGTGGCAGCCGAACTCGCCAGAACCAGCGGCCTGTCCTTTACCAGCGCCGCCAACAAGTTCGCGGCGCTGGCGTCCCACGACGACCTGGTCGCCGCCCATGGCGCCCTCAAGACCCTGGCCGTTGCGCTGACCAAGATCGCCAACGACATCCGCTGGCTGGCCTCCGGTCCGCGCTGCGGGCTGGGCGAGATCGCCATCCCCGAAAACGAACCCGGCAGCTCGATCATGCCCGGCAAGGTCAACCCGACCCAGTGCGAGGCGCTCACCATGCTGTGCTGCCAGGTAATGGGCAACGACGTCGCCATCACCCTGGGCGGCGCAGCGGGGAGCTTTGAGCTGAATGTCTACAAGCCGCTCATCGCCCACTGCTTTTTGCAAAGCGTGCGCCTGCTCGCCGACGGCATGCGCAGCTTCGAGCAGCACTGCGTACACGGCATCGAGGCGCGCCCCGAACGGATCGCCGAACTGCTGGAGCGCTCACTGATGCTGGTAACCGCCCTTGCGCCGCATATCGGCTACGACAAGGCCGCAGAAATCGCCAAGAAGGCACACCACGACGGCAGCACCCTGCGGGAAGCCGCACTGGCCCTGGGGCACGTCACGGCCGAGGACTTCGACCGCTGGGTGCAGCCCTCCGAAATGCTCGGCAACAGCTTGGGTAGGTCGGGTTAGCGAAGCGTAACCCGACATCGGCAGCTTGCACGTCGGGCGGTTCCTGTCAGGTTACGCCCTGCGGGCTAACCCGACCTACCCGCGGACTCTGCTATGCGGCATGTCGATGATTCAACGCGCCGAGGGCGACTGAAGTCGCCCCCACACAAAAACCATCCGCGACCATTCCTTGTCGCAGCCGCAAGCCGAACAGCGTCCGGGAGGACTCATGCTAAGCGCGCCCGCCGGGTGACATGCGGGCACGCAGATCCCGCGCGGCGGCCTCCGGATCGGCGCTGCTGCAGAGTGCGCTGACCACGGCCAGGCCGTCGGCACCGGCGGCCATGACCTGTGCCGCATTGCCGGCATCGATGCCGCCGATGGCGACCAGCGGACGCCGGGTGCCGGCCCGGATAGCCCGCAATCCGTCCAGGCCCAGCGCCGGCGCCGCGTCGTGCTTGCTGCGGGTCGCAAAAACCGGGCTGATCCCGTAGTAATCCACCGGCGCCCGCTCGGCCGCATCCAGCTGTGCCAGCGATTCCACCGACAGGCCGATCAGGCCGCCCGGCATCAGGCGACGCACGTCCTCCGGCGCCATGTCGCTCTGGCCGACGTGCACGCCATCGGCACCGCAGGCCAAGGCCACGTCGACCCGATCATTGATGAGCAGCGGCACCCCGAGCGGCCCAAGCCAGGCCTTGAGCGCCCGCGCGCGCTCGACGAAGGCGCGCGTATCGAGGGATTTTTCGCGCAGCTGAACGCAGGTGACGCCGCCCCGCACCGCGGCTTCGACCACCGCCAGCATGCCGCGCGCGCCGCACAGGGCGCTGTCGGTCACGAGGTGCAGGCGCAGGGCCTCCAGGGGCAGATTTCCGGCCTCGCGGTCATTCATGCCCATGCACCACCATCCGCAGGCGGGTGACAAAGGATTCCCGGTCGAGCAGTTGCAGGCCATCGAGCAGTTCGATCTGCAGGCGTCCCACGCCGCCGCCCTGCGCCTGGGTGCGCTCGACCGCCATTTCACCGACCACGCCCAGGCAGGCCATCGCCGCCAGCGTGGCCCGCCAGGCGTCGGGCTGAACCGCGGCGAAAGCCCCGACCAGCGCACTGGCCGAGCAGCCCACGCCGGTAACCCGCGTCATCCACGGGTGGCCGTTCGACAGCGTGGCGCGCCGGCCGGAAGCATCGACCACCAGATCATCCGCACCGCTCACGCACACCACGGCCCCCAGCTTGCCGGCGAGCGCCTGCGCGGCGTCGGAGGCTTCGTGGGTCGAGGCGGCGCTATCGACACCGCGAGTTGCGGCCGCCAGGCCCGCCACGCTCATGATCTCGGAGGCGTTGCCGCGCACCACCGTCGGCGCGCCGATCTCCAGCAGGCCGCACAAGGCGGCGTTGCGATACGGCGTGGCCCCCGCTCCCACCGGGTCCAGCACCACCGGAATGCCCTTCGCGCGGGCCGCCTGCAACGCCAGCGCCATGGCGCGAATCCACGCCGGCTCCAGCGTTCCGATGTTGAGCACCAGCGCCTGGGCGATGCCGACCATGTCGCACACCTCCTCCTCGGCATGGGCCATCACCGGCGAGGCACCCACGGCCAGCAAGGCGTTGGCATTGAAGTTCATCACGACAAGGTTGGTGATGCTGTGCACGAGCGGCGCATGCGCGCGCACAGCCTGAAGATCCGCCCAGAGCGCGGTGGCGTCGAGTGGGGTTTGACGCATGAAGACACATCCTTTCAAACAGGGTCGACGACCCGATTTTCTTCCTGATTCGCAAGAAGCCTCGGTTCGCCATTCCGGGGCCGCAAAGCGGAACCCGGAATGACGCGCCCCAGTTTAAAGCGCGTCCACCCAGGCTGCAGCCACGCGTCCCCCAAAACGCTCGAAAGCACGAGGCCGCCCTGTGCGCCTGTCCTGCCACACCCAATCTGGGTCGCGAATGACCCATGCCCTGCGCCACCTCCTGCTGCATCGCACACCCCCGCGCCCACAGGCCCGGCGCCCCGCCAGGCAGGCCTCGCCGCTGCGCTGCGGCATGGAGGCAGGCGGGTCCATCCGCACCCACCCACCCTCCCAGGGCAACCGGCAAAAAAATAAAATTCATCAAAATCAGTTGCTTGCAAAAAGGATCGGGGCTGGCACGCAAATCGCATCTAGCCCTTACAGCCCGGCTGCTTTTACCGGGCACTGGGGCGCAAAGCTGCGCAGGTATGAACAAGCCGATGGAAGCTTGCCAGATGCAAAAGCCCGGAACGGCGTGTCGGCAAGTCGCGGCAGTGATCAGGGACTACCTGATCGCCCACCCCAGTGCGGCCGACAGCGACCAGGGCATCGCAGACTGGTGGGTTGCCGGAAGCGGCCTGCAGGCTTCGCTGGACGATGTACGCCAGGCCCTGGAATTTCTGGCAAGCAAGCAGATAGTGGAAAAACAGATGCTGGCAGACGGGCGACTGATTTACCGCGCGGCTCACCGCAGCGGGCACCCGCCTCACTGAACGGAGGACCGATCTTCATGGCCAACGTTTTCGCACTGCACTCGGTAGGCAGTTCGATCGTGACCCTGCTGCGCAACAGCTATCCCGCCGAAGAGGCGGGTCGGCCCATGCCCGGTTGCAGCTTCGAGCTTGTGTCCTCCGGGCAACTTGCCGGCGAGATCGAAGAAACAACCCACCTGAGCCTCTATTTCTACCGTGTCACCGTCAATGAGCACAGCCGTTCGAGCCGCCGGCCCGCCGCCGCCAGCGACACGCCGGCGCCCCTCGGGCTCGACCTGCACTTTCTGCTCAGCGCATGGGCCGCCAATCCCCTCGACGAACTGGTCACCCTCGCCTGGGCCATGCGCCAGCTCCACCAGTTTCCGGTCCTCGACGCCTCCTGCCTGTCGCCGGAAGCCGGCTGGGACAGCAGCGAAGTCATCCAGGTGATCCCCGCCGAACTCCAGCACCGAAGACGTGATGCGCATCTGGGACGCCCTCGACCCGGCCTACCGGCTGTCGGTGTCCTACGTTGCCCGGCTCGTGCACCTCGTCCCCGAAATACCGGAAGAAGGCAGCCGGCCAGTGGTCGCGCGGCGCCTGGACTTTGGCACGGAGGACGCGCCATGAGCTTCGTGTTCGCCGAACGGGAACGCGTCGAGACCCGAGTCCTGGGCGCCCTCCGCTGCGTCGATGCGGTTACCGGCACTCCGGTGGGGCGTGCCATGGAGCTGCACGCTGACGGCGCCGACATTCTGCTCAACCGCAGCGGGCTCCACATCATCCGCCGGGTCGACGCGCTGGCCGCCCACGAAGCCAGCTTCGACACCCCGCCCGCCCTGCCGGCCATCGGCAGCCTGCAGCTGACCCTCACGGTCAGCGATCCGCTCGGCGTCTATCTGCCGCGCCGGGCGACCCTCGCCCTGCCCCGCGACCCCGACCCGGCGAATTCCGCTGCGCCTAACTCCCTGTTCCGTCCGGCCGAACTGCCGCTCTTTCCCTCGCCGTCGGCTCCCGTTGCCGTGAACTGGGCCGTGCTGCGGGTCAGCGTGGCTGCAAGCACCGGCGAAAGCCTGGGTGGCGCGCTGCTGCGGGTGCTGCGCAACGGCAACGTGCTCGGCCAGGGCCTCAGCGACTGGCGCGGCGAAGCCCTCGTCCCGGTCGCCGGGGTGCCGGTGACCACCTTCTCGGAGGACGAGAACAGCGTCGTGAGCAACGAGATCGACGTCGTCCTGCAGGTGATCTTCGACCCCGCGACAGGGCAGCGCACACCGGCGGCCCAAGTGCGCAACGGTCGCCCGCCCGCCACCCTGCCGCAAGTAGACCCACTTGCCCTGGAAGCCGCCGCCAACACCCTGCCGGGCACCACCCGAAACATCGCCATCGCGGCACGACGCGTGCAAACCCTGACCCTGAGTGTGCCGCTGCCGTAATCCCGACACCCCCGACCCAGCCCTTGCCCCCAAGCCCTGCAGACCGCCGAAAGGAGACGAACCGTGCCTGAATATCTTGCCCCAGGCGTCTATGTCGAAGAAACGAGCTTCCGCGCGAAGTCCATCGAAGGGGTGGGCACCAGCACCACGGCCTTCGTTGGCCCGACCCGCAAAGGCCCCTATCGCGTCGACACCGACGACCAGGAAACCCCCGAACTGCTCACCAGCTTCGGCGACTTCCTGCGCATTTATGGCAGCTACACCGACCTCAGCCTGTCGGATGGCTCGCCCGCCACCAACTACCTGGCGCACGCCGTGCTGGCCTTCTTCAACGAGGGCGGCTCGCGGCTCTACGTGTCGCGGGCCGTCAGCGCCACGGCGGCTGCGGCCGGCGTGCAGGTCACCCCGGCGGCGACTCCGCCCGCCGGCAGCGTGGCCTTCGCCGCCCGCTTCCCCGGCAGTGTCGGCAACGGTCTGGTGGTGGTCCAGGAGACCGTCTCCCCGGGTTCCCTGGTCACCATGATCAGCGCCCGGCCGGGCACCCTGCTGCGCAGCGGCCCAATTGCAACGCCGGACCACCACGTCAAGGTCGGAACCGAATGGCGCCCCGCCGCCAGCCCAGGTGATCCGGCGGCCGACCCGGCCGCCCTGGCCGCCGCCACGCCCCGCTTCGTCACCCTGCGGGTCATCAGCGTCGATGCCGACGGCGAGGAAATGTCCTGGGACGAACTCGGCTACGACCGCAGCCACCCCCGCTGGGTCGGCAGCCTTCTCGGCCAGGAACCCGGCCGGCGCAGCGATTACCTGCAAAACACCTTTGCGATCAGCATCGGCGGCAGCGTCTCTGCCATCAGCCTGCACAACGCGTTGTTTACCGGCGCGGTGGTGAATGCCGAAGGCCTGCTGGAGAGCCGCTACGCCCTGACCGGCGGCCTCGACGGCGCAGCCCCCACGTCGACCGAATACGCGCTGGCCCTCGGCGAAATCGCCTCCCTCGAAGACGTCTCCATCGTCGCCGCCCCAGGCGCCTCGGCCTACGCCGACGCCATGGCCATCGCCCTGGCCCTGATCGCCCACGCCGCCGCCCGCCGGGCCTACCGCATTGCCGTGCTCGACACCCCGCCGGCCCAGACTCCGGGCCAGATCCGCAGCCTGCGCGGGCAGATGGATTCGATCCGCGCAGCGCTCTACTACCCCTGGGTGGTGGTCGCCAACCCCAACGCCCGCGCCGGCCGCGACGACATCCCGCGGGAGATCGCGCTGCCGCCATCCGGCTTCGTCAGCGGCATCTACGCCCGCAACGACGTGGAACGCGGCGTCTACAAGGCCCCGGCCAACGAAGTCGTGAGGAGCGCCCTGCGCTTCGAGATCGACGTGAACTTCGGCCAGCAGGAACTCCTCAACCCGCTCGGCGTGAACTGCCTGCGCCTGCTCTCAGGGCGAGGCTACCGGGTATGGGGCGCGCGCCTGATCTCCTCCGACCCCGAATGGAAATACGTCAGCGACCGGCGCTACTTCAACTACCTGGAAGCCTCCATCGACCGGGGCACCCAGTGGGCCGTGTTCGAACCCAACGGCGAGCGTTTGTGGGCCAACGTCCGGCAGGCCATCGCGGACTTTCTCTACAACGAATGGCGCAGCGGCGCGCTGCTCGGCAGCACGGTGGAGGAAGCCTTCTTCGTGCGCTGCGACCGCAGCACCATGACCCAGAACGACCTCGACAACGGGCGCCTCATCTGCCTGATCGGCGTCGCCATCATCAAGCCGGCCGAGTTCGTGATCTTCCGCATCGGGCAGAAGACCGCGGATGCCCGCAGCTGAGTAGAGGAGCCTCACCATGGCCAACCGCAACACGCCCTTCGGGGCCTTCAACTACCTCGTCGAGTTCGATGGCGGCGAGATTCTGGGCGGCTTTTCCGACGTCTCCGGCATCGGCAGCGAAATCAAGGTCGCCGAATACCGCAACGGCAACGAAAAGGAGAACCACACCCGCAAGGTGGCCGGCATCCACACCGCCGGCGACATCACCGGCAAACGCGGCATCATCAACTCCAAGGCGCTCTTCGACTGGATCAAGGCCGCCCGCATCAACGGCCCGGACGCCCAGAAGACCATGAAGATCACCCTGCTGGACGAAGCCCAGCGGCCGGTCCAGTCGTGGCTGCTGCGCGGCGTGATCCCGACGAAATACACCGGCCCCACCCTGGCCGGCAAGGGCGGCGGCGACGTGGCGATGGAAGAAGTCGTGTTCTCCGCCGAAGCCTTCGAGATCCAGGCCTGACCACCATGACCAGGGTGATCCATCCGGCCGGGAGCCTCCCGTGCTGAGCGGCCTCCGTTTCGAGACCGCCCGGCCGGTGGGCGGGCTGGCCCCGGCACGCACCGACGTGGCCTGCTTCATCGGCTACGTGGCGCGCCGCCCTGGGGTGGCCCTGCCGGCCGATCTGCAGAGCGATCTCACCGCCGCCGGCTGGATCGACGGCCCCTGGGCGCGCAGCCCTGCGACCCTCGAATCCCTCGAGCAGACGCCGGTCAGCTTCGATTCCTGGGACGCCTTCGCACGCCTCTTCGCGTGGGAGGCGCGCCCCCTCACCGACAGCGGCGAAGCCCGCTGCGCCACCTATCTTGGCGCCGCGCTGCGCAGCTTCTTCGCCACCGGCGGACGGCGGGCCGTGGTGATCCGCGTCGCCGACCCCTTTCCCTACCTGGAATCCGGCGGCGCCCGAGTGGCCAACCGGGACGCCCGCCTGGCCCGCCTGGTGCCGGCCCTCGCCCCGGCCGCCCTGCCCTTCGACCCCACCGACCCGCGCACCTGGCGCGGCATCCAGCACCTGTACGGGCTGCCCGAGGTGAGCCACCTGTGCCTGCCCGACCTGCCCGACCTGTGCGCCAGCGACCCGCTGGCCCCGCCCACCGCCTTCACGCCGCCCCCGCCGCCCGAAGTCTTCGTCGAATGCAGCGACAACGAGCCACCGCTACCCGCTGACCTGGGCCTGCGCCGCATTGCCGCGCCGGGCTCCGACGAGGCCGGCTTCATCGCCTGGCGCCGGGCCGCCAGCCGCACCTGCGATTTTCTGCGCCGCTACAAGCGCGAAGCCCTTTTCATTGCCGCCCTGCCGCTGCCAGAAGCCGGCCGCGACGACGGCCGCAGCCACCCGGATCTGCTCGGCTTGCTGCGCAGCAGCGGCATTCTCGAAGCCGCCGGCAGCACCGAAGCCCCGCCCGACTCGGCGGCCAGCGCCTTCGCCCAGATCACCTGGTCCTGGCTGCACAGCCTGCGCTCCGCCGACCTGCCCCAGTCCATCGAGCCCCCGGACGGCCTCTTCGCCGGCCTGCTGGCGCGCAATGCCCTGCAGCGCGGCACCTTCCGCTCGGTGGCCGGAACACTCCTCGACGACGTGATCGGCCTGATCCCCCTGCCGGCCACGGGTCTCGGGCCGGACAGCCCCACCGACCAGCTGGCCGGGCGCCTGTGCGTGTTCGCCCCCGAACCCGAAGGCGTGGCCGTCCAGTCCGACCTTACCTCCTCGCCGCAGCAGGCCTGGCGCTTCGGCGGCAGCAGCCGGCTGCTCGCCGCCATCCTCAAGGCCGCCCGGCACTTTGGCGAAGGTCATGTCTTCGCCCCCAACGGCCCGGCCCTGTGGGCCCAGCTGAGGCGCAGCACCGAAGACATGCTCGAAGCCTTCCGGCGGGAAGGCGCCTTTGGCGGCAACAGCGCCTCCGAGGCCTACCAGGTGCGCTGCGACGCCAGCACGATGAGCCAGAACGACATCGACAACGGCCGCCTGATCGCCGAGATCACCGTTCTGCCCGCTGCCTCGATCACCCGCATCACGGTTGTGCTGAACCTGCTGGCCGGCGAAGCGGCGGCGGCCCGTATCCAGGAGGTGGCCTAAATGCCCAACCCTGCCGACCTTGCCGAAAACCGCCTCGCGCCGCTGCACGTCTTCAACTTTCACGTGCGTTTCAAACGCGACACCCTGCTCGGCCCGCCCCCGCCCGACGCCCCCGAGCTGACCCTGTGCAGCGGCGCTTTCGCTGAATGCACTGGCCTTGAGGCAACCATCGAGCCCAAGCTCATCAAGGTTGGCGGCGCCAACTACGGCGTGGCCCAGCGCATGGGCCGGGTGAGCTTCGCCACCGTGGTGCTCAAGCGCGGCATGACCACTACCCGCGACCTGTGGAAGTGGTTTCAGCTGGTGTCCGGCGGCGCCTACGCCTACCGCCTGAAAGTCGAGATCGAGATGCGCGACGCCAGCGGCGCCCCCGTGCTGACCTGGGGCCTGGCCCGCGCCCTGCCGGTCAAGTTCAAGGCCGCCGATCTCAACGCCCGCGGCAGCGAAGTCGGCATCGAAGAACTCCACCTGGCCCACGAGGGGCTGTCCCTCCTCGACCCGGCCCTCTGAGGACGCCACGGCCATGCCCGCCACCCCCGAACCGGAAAACCTCGAGATCGCCACCTTCGAGTCGAAGAGCGGCCCCCAGGCCCAGCGCGTCACCGTGCAGGCCCACTTCAACCCGGAATCCCTGCAATACACGGTGCAGAACACCCTCAAGGAAGAGGGCAAGGGCGCCAAGAAAAAGCAGCACGTCAGCCAGACCACCGCCAAGCTCTCCATGCAGCTGGTTTTCGACACCACCGACACCGGCGAGGACATCCGCCTCTACACCGACGACATGGCGAAGCTGCTGCAGCCCTACAAGGACGGCAACAACAAGGCGCCCCCCATCGTCGAATTCGGCTGGGGCGTTTACCGCTTCACCGGCGTCGTCGAGCAATACAAAGAGACCATCGACTTCTTCGCCGCCGCCGGCGTGCCCCTGCGCTCCACCGTTGACGTCACCCTGTCCAGCAACGAGCCCGCCTTCGAGAGCAGCCACAGCCCGAGCGCCGCCGTGGATGGCGACCTGTCGGCCGAGGAGCCCACCGTGCATCCCCAGGCCGGCCCCGGCCAGAACACCGGGCCGGGCGGTGCGGCGGGCCTCGCCAACGCGCTGGGCGACCCGCGCGCGGCGCGCGCCATCGCCTCCCTCAACGGCTCGGCCTCGCTGCGCTTTGGCGCCGGGGCGAGCCTGGCGGTCGGCGGCGGTGTTCAGCTCCAGGCTGCGGCGGCCTTCTCGACCGGCATCAGCGCCAGCGCCGGCATTGGCATTGGCATCGGCGCCGGTGCGGGGATCGGCATCGGCGCATCGGCCGGAGCGGGCATCGGCGTTTCGGCCGGCGCCAGCGGCGGCGCCTTCTCGGGCCTCCGCGCAAGTGCCTCGAGCAGCCTGAGCCTACCCAGCGGGCGGGCCCTGTTTGCCGCCGGCAGCAACGTATCCACCGGCGCCAGCGCCCAGTTCGCCGCCGGCGGACGGGCCGAAGCGCGCGGCAGCGCGAGCCTGTCCACCGACGTCGGGGCCAACGCCGACCTGTCGGCACGCATCACCTTTGGTTGAGGAGCCCGGCATGCCGACCATCTTCGACGAAATCACCGGTGAAATCGCCCCGCCGACGGCCAGCGAGGGCGCTGCCCCGGCCCAGCCCGACGCCGCGCCGCAGCCCGACCTCGCCGAGGCCCTGCGCCACGAACTGCAGATCACCCGCGAACGGGAGCGGCGCCTTCTCGCCGACTAGGACAAAGCTCATGGCCGAAACCGCCCTCAGCCAGACGCCCGTCTACACCGCCCGCCCGACCCTGCGGCTGGCGGGACAGGAGGATGTGCGCGTCTCCGAGCTGCTGATCGGCATGCGCATGGAAGAATCCGAAGGCGGCATGAGCGCCCTCGACCTGCGCTTCTCGAACGTGGCCAGCGTGACCGGCGGGAGCGCCGAAATCGGCTTTCCGGCCGACGCGAAGCTCAGGCTCGGGGCCGCCATCGAGGTCTATTGCGGCGACGAGATGGAGCCCCGCGAAATCTTCCGCGGCAAGATCACCGCCCTCGAAGCCGACTTTCGCAGCGGCGCCCCGCCAGAACTCACCGTGCTCGCCGAAGACAGCCTGCAGCAGGCGCGCCTGGCCCGGCGCAGCAAGGTCTATACCGACCAGTCCCCGGCCGACATCGTGCGCGCGGTGGCCGGCGAGCTGGGCCTCACGCCGGTCATCACCGGCCTCGCCAGCCCCGTCGCCACCTGGGCCCAGTACAACGAAAGCGATCTGGCCTTCCTGCGCCGCCTGCTGTCGCGTTTCGACGCCGACCTGCAGGTTCTCGGCAGCGAACTGCAGGTTTCACCGCGGGGCGAGGTTCGCCGCGGCGCCCTTGATCTGGAGATGTTCAGCCAGCTGGCCCGCGCCCGCGTCACCGCCGACCTGTCGGCCCAGGTCACCGCCGTCACCGTGCGGGGCTGGAATGCCCGCGACGGAGTCGCCGTGAAAGCCGACGTCAGAGCCGGCACCCACCTCGGCCCCGGCAGCGGCAAGGAAGGCGCGGCGGTGCTGCGCGAGGCCTTTGGCGAACGCAGCGAACACATCGGCCACTTTGCCGTAGCCAGCGACGACGAAGCCAGCGCCCTCGCCGCAGCCGCATACGATCAGCGCGCCCGCCGCTTCGTGCGGGTCGACGGCACGGCCGTTGGCAATGCCCGCCTGCGGGTCGGCTGCCACGTCAGCCTCAGCCAGCTCGGCGCCCCCTACGACAACACCTACTACGTGGTTCGCACCTGCCACGTGTACGACGTGCATCAGGGCTACCGCACCGACTTCGTGGCCGAGTGCGCCTTCTTCGGAGTGAGCTGAGGCCATGGACCGCTCATCCTTCCTGCACCGCTCGCCGGCCTGGCTCAATGCCAGCTACCTGGCCATCGTTGCCTCCCTCGACGACCCGCAGCGCATGAACCGGGTGCAGGTACGCCTGGTCGCCTTCGACGAAAGCACCAACCAGGACGCGCCCCTGTGGGCCCGCGTGGTGTGCCCCTTCGCCGGCAAGGACCGCGGCGCCTTCCTGATGCCCGAGGTGGATGACGAGGTGCTGGTGGTCTTCCATAACGGCGACCCGTCCTATCCGCTAATCCTCGGCGGGCTGTGGAACGGCGGCAGCAGCGCCCCGGCCGCGCTGTCCGGCGGCCAGAACCGCTACAAGGTGATCCGCTCGAAGAACGGCGTGAAGCTGACCCTCGACGACCAGCAGGGGCAGGAGAGCTTCATCGTCGAGACCCCCGGCGGCCAGAAGATCACCCTCAAGGACGGGCCGGGCAGCATCGTCATCGAGGATGCCAACGGCAACAGCGTCAAGCTCGAAACCTCCGGCATCACCATCACGGCGGCCGCCAAGGTCACGGTGAACGCGCCGCAGGTCGATGTGTCGGCCGGCATGGTCAAGGTCGATGCGGCCATTGCCAAGTTCTCCGGCATCGTCAAGTGCGAAACCCTGATCTCCACTTCGGTGGTGTCCACAAGCTACACGCCCGGCGCGGGCAACATCTGGTGAGGCACCCCATGAACGCCCCTGCACACCACACCATCACCCTTGCCGCGCCCCGCGACATCGCCAGCGGCAAGGCGCCGGTGATCCTCCAGCGCAACGACGAGGACTTCATCGAGGCCATTCTCGAAGACCTGAAAAGCCCTGCCAGCCGCAGCGGCCTGCAGTCCGACCTGGCGGCCACCCGCAACGCCGACCAGATCCTGAAGCTCTTTCAGCCCACCCAGCGCCTCTTTCACGTGGCCCTCATCGAAGCCTGGTGCGCCACGCCGGGCACGCCCCGTCTCGACCCGGCACGGGTGGACGCGGCGGGCATGGTGCTGCGCCGCCAGCGCAGCGACGCCGCCGGGACGCCCTACCTCGAAGGCTGGATGCGCGCCGCGGGGCGTCTGCGCGGCTGGGTGCCGACAGAACGCATCGGCGACAGCAAGGCCGACCCGCAGCCGGCCGTGCGCCGCGCCGGCAAGGCCACTGGCCGGCCGGCCATCGACCGGGCACTGGCCAAGCTCGACGCCGGGCGCGAATCCGGTCTCCTCGACGAGCACGTGATCCCGATGTTCGTGGCGCCCCCCGACATCTGCGGCGAAGCCGGCCGCACCGTTTTTTACGGCGTGGTGCAGACCACCAGCAGCGAGCTGGCCAGCGCCCCGCCGGATACCGCCACCACCTTCGCCGGCTTCGGCCCCGACAGCACCGAGTTCACGGCCCACCTGATCCAGCCCCTGCAAGGCCTCGCCTACAGCTTCCCCGACGCCGGCAGCACCTTCAACGCCAGCTACCTCGACACCCTGCAGGCCGCCACCGACCTTGCCCGCCAGCGCTTCCTGCTGCTGCTGCGCCAGGTCAGCAGCGAGTTCGACGCCTTCGGCAGCAGCGCCGAGAGCCAGGCGATATTTACCGAACTCGAAGCCATCACCCTCAGCTACACCCTGCGGAGCGGCGAACTCAACCCCCGCACGGTGGCCGCCGGCAGCTTCCTGAAGAACGCCGTCGCCATGCTGCTGCTCCCCGACCCGCCGGCCGGCACGCTGGAGATGCCGGCCAGCTGGCCCGGCATCGACGACGCCGCCCGCAGGCGCCTGGGCAACGCCCTGTCGGCGGCCATGCAGGCGCGCTTCAGCGCCGTAAAGGGGCGCCCCGGCCGCTTCGACGAACCCGACGCCGTCTATGTGCTGCGCGCCTTCGTGCGCCTCAAGGCCGAAGGCGCCTGCCCGCCGCAAACCCTGTGGAGCGACTACAGCGAGCCCTTCGTGATCGCCCCCTGGTACGAAGGCACCGGCGCACCGACCCAGATCACCCTGCCGGACCCGGACGAATTCCGCAGCCTCAAGCCCAACGTGTCCTTCCTGCTGCCGCCCAAGCTGCAAAGCCTGCTCGGTGGCAGCCCCAAGGACATGCTCGAGGGCAAGCTCAAGACCGGCGACGTGACGCTCGGCTGGATCTGCAGTTTCAGCATTCCGATCATCACCCTGTGCGCCTTCATCGTGCTGAACATCTTCCTGTCGCTGTTCGACCTGTTCTTCCGCTGGTCGGCCTTCATCAAGATCTGCATTCCCTTCCCCAAGATCAAGGGTAAATAAAGTGGACACCGTGGTGCGCCCCCTCATTGGCTGGCCCCTGTTCGCCCTCCCCGACGAAGCAGGCCGGCTCGACTATCCGACGCTGGAAGACAGCGTGCGCCAGCTCATCCGGGTGGTCCTGTCCACCCGCCCCGGCGAGCAGTTGATGCGGCCGGACTTTGGCGGCGGCCTCGACACCCAGCTCCACCAGCCCAACACCCCGGCCACCCGGCGGCGCATCCAGGATCTGGTCCGCGACGCGGTGGCGCGCTGGGAGCGGCGCATCCTGCTCGACCGGGTCGAGGTTCAGGAAGTCGCCGGAGAGCCTGGCCACGTGCGGGTCGAGATCATCTACCGCCTCGCCCGCACCGGAGCCCCGGCCCAGCTGGGGCTCACCGTACAGCTGGAAAGCTAACGAGGACTTCGTCATGCCCATCCTGCCCCCCAGCCTGGACGACCGCCGCTTCGACGATCTTGTCGACGAACTGGTGGCGCGCATTCCCGCCCACACGCCGGAATGGACCCACCCGCGCCTCGGCGACCCCGGCCGCACCCTGATCGAACTTTTCGCCTGGCTTGGCGACACCCTGCTGTACCGGGCCAACCTGATCCCCGAGCGGCAGCGTCTGGTCTTCCTCAAGCTGCTCGGCCAGCCCCTGCGCCCGGCGCTGCCCGCCACCGGCATCGTCGGCCTGGCCTACGCCCAGGACACCGAGCTGTCGGCCAGCAGCCTTGCGCCCGGCGCGCGCCTGGCCGGCCCGGTGCCCTTCGAGACGCTCGGCGAAACCACGGTGCTGCCGATCAGCGCCGAGGCCTACTACAAGCGCGCCCTCGACGACAGCGAAAACGCCCGCATGGCCGAAGTGATCGAGGGGCTCAAGAGCGTGCATTCGATCAGTGACGCGCGGGGCTACGAAACCACCCCGGTGTTCGACGGCGGCCGCGCCGTGCCGGAGGGCATCGACATCTTCGCGCTGTCCGCCGACCGGGCCCTGTGGCTCGCCCTGCTGGCCCCGCCGGCGCCCCAGCCGGAACAGCAGGCGGCCCTCAACGAGCAGGTGCGCCTCAACCTCGGTGGAGCCAACAGCGGTGCCCCGGCGCTGCTCTCCATCGGCGTCGTGCCGGCCCTGGCCCTGCCCGAAGACTTCGACGATTTCATCGCCGCCGCCAACCCGCCCGCCCCCATTCCGGCCCTGTGGGAAATCACCGCCCCCGGCCCCCGCGGCAGCACCGACTACCTGACCCTCAAGCCGCAAAGCGGCAGCGACACCACCGCCGGCTACACCCGCCCGGGCATCCTGCGCCTGGCCCTGCCTGACGAATCCCTGATCTGGGCCCCCGACAACGACGTCGAGGCCAACCCCCAGGCCGGCGTGGGCGACACCCCGCCGCGCCTCGACGACACCGAAAAGGCGGCCCGCCTGATCGCCTGGCTGCGCCTGCGCCCCGAGCCGGGCAAGGGCGTGGAAAGCCTCCCCCTCACCTGGGTCGGCATCAACACCGTCGCCATCGACCAGCGCGTTACGGTCTCCAATCGCGTGCTTGGCGTTTCGAGCGGCGGCGCCGACCAGGTTCTTTCCTTGCCGATGACTGCCTGCGACGCGGCCAGCCTGAGCATAGAAGTGGAAGAAACCGGGCTTGGCTACCGCCCCTGGTTCCGCGTGGACGATCTCGCCTCGATCAGCCCCGATCCGCAGATCGCCCGCAGCGCCGCGGCCTTCGAACTGGACGCCGAAGCCGGCACCCTGCGCTTTGGCGACGGGGTGCGCGGCCGTGTACCCGACGCCCAGATGCGCATCCGCCTGGCGAGCGGACGCTTCGGCGGCGGCGTGGCCGGCAACCTGCCGCCGGCCAGCCTCAGCGCCATCAGCGCCCGCCGGATCAATGGCCAGCCCGCCCCGGCCATGAAGCTGCGGCAGCCCCTGGCGACCAGCGGCGGAACCGAGGCCGAGAGCTTCGCCGCCGCCGAAAAAGCCATTCCGGCCCTGCTGCGCCACCGGGACCGGGCCGTTACCGCCGCCGACTACCGGCAGCTGGCCCTCGATACGCCGGCCATCGAGGTTGGCCGGGTCGAGGTGCTGCCCCGCTTCAAACCCCGCGACCGGCGCTTCGAGGTGCCCGGCGTGGTCAGCGTGATGGCCCTGCCGGCCCGCGCCTTCGACCCCGCCGCCACCCCCGGCCCCAATCCCCGCCCCGACCGCCCCTTCATCGAGAAGGTGCATGCCCGCCTGATCAGCCGCGTACCGCTGGCCACCGAGCTGTACGTGATCGGCTGCGAATACATCGCCCTCGGCCTCGCCGTCGGCGTCACCATCCGCGATGGCCATGCCCGCGACAGCGTGCTCTTCGAGGTGCAGAGCGCCCTGCGTCGCCTGCTCTGGCCGCTGCCGCCGGGCGGCGCCGAAGGCAGCGGCTGGCCCCTCGGCCGGGCCGTGCGGGAACGCGAGCTGGAAGTGGAAATCTCGCGCGTCGCCGGGGTGCTGGAAGTCAGCGGCCTGGTGCTGTTCGAACGGAGCAGCCGCGACGACGGGGACGACTGGCGCAGCATCGCCACCAGCCCTGCCGACGGCACCCGCACGCTGCCGCTGGCCGCCTGGCAGTTGCCAGAACTGCTCTCCGTCGTCGTCGTCGAAGGGCCCGCCCCCGACAACCTGCGGGCCCTGCCCAACCCCTTCGCCCACCCGGATGCGGTGGCTGTTCCTGTCGTGCCGGAGGTGTGCTGATGGACGCCAACGGACTGCGCTTCTGGCTGCTTGGCGACGACCGTCACTGGCGCCGCCGCGCCCACACCGTGTGGGATGCCGACTGCCATGTGCTGCGCCTCGCCAGCGAACGCAGCCTGCCCGCCCCGACGAACCCCGCCGCGGCACTGGCCGCCGCCAGCTCGGCCCTCGAACGGGTGCCGCGCACCGTCGACAGCCTCGGCGGCGTGGCTTACTGGAACCCCGTCGCCAACGCCATCGTGGCGCGCAGCCACCTGCCCGACGAGGCAATCAGCCTGCCCCTGACCAGCACCCCGAGCGACATCGTGACGGGCTTCGACGGCGTGCTCTACGCCGCCCTCGCCGACGCCATCGTGCTCCACGACCTGCGCGGCCGCTGGGCCGACGTCAGCGTGGCGGCAGCCGGCTTCGTGCCGTGGCGAATGGCCGCCAGCCCCGACGGCGGCGTGTGGGTGCTCGAACGCGCCAGCGGCCGGCTGGCCCGCCTCACCGGCTCGCCGCTGCCCCTCGGGCCTTTCGTGGATTACGCCGGCACGGTTTTCCGGCCCAACCCGGAAAACTGCCACCCGCCCCTGCTGCGGCTGCTCGACGGCCCGGCCTGGCCGGTCGGCGAACGGCCCGTAGCCCTGGCCTGCCACCCCGAGGCCGGGCTGGCGCTGCTCAGCTGGGCAGGCAGCGGCGAAGCGCGCCTGCGCCCCCTTCGACACCCGTGCCGAGCGCCTGCAACCCGCCTTTGAACTGGTCGGGGCACGCTATGCCTACGCCCTCGAATGGCTCGCCGGCGGGCAGATCGTGGTGCGCCTGCCGGGCCGCCACGACGCCCCCTCCTTTCACCTGCAAGCCGCCGATGACGCCCGCCGCATCCCGCCCGGCGGCGAGATCTATCCGCTTGCCGACAGCGCCCTCGAAGCCCCCTTCGCCCACCGGGTCGACGGCCCGCCCCACTACCCGGTAGCGCTGGCTCCCGGCGTGCGCGGCAGCCAGCCCCTGCACCGTCTGTCCATTGCCAACCTGGCCCGTCACGGGGAAGCGGCCAGCTTCACCGCGACGGACGCCCACCTGATCGACAGCGGCTCGGCGCAAACCGTGTGGCACCGCCTGTTCGCCGAGGCCCAGTTGCCGCCCCACGCCGGTTTCATCGTCTGGCTCGCCGCCACCGCCGAACCGAGCCCGCCAGACCTGGCCGAGCGCGAGGCCTGGCTGCCCCACCACTTCGGCGACGTGCCCGGCCCGGGCGACCCCCACACGCCGCGGGCGAGCTGGGAACACGCCGCCTCCGAACTCCCGGCCCACCCCGGCCTCGGGCCGTGGGCGCACCAGCCCGGCCGCGCCGGGTTGTTGTCGGTGCTGATCCAGAACCCCCGCCGCCAGGTACGCAGCCTCACCGGCCGCTACCTGTGGGTGCACGTCGAGCTGTTCGGCGACCGTCGCGTCGGCCCCCGCATCGCCGCCCTGCGCGCCTACGCCAGCCGCTTCTCCTACCGCGACCAGTACCTGCCGCGGCTCTACCGCGAGAACGTCTTCGGCCCTTCGGCCGAAACCCCCGGCGCCCGGATCGGCGCCATCGAACCCGGCTTCAGCGCCGCCCTCGACGCCGCCGGCACGCCCTCCGCCGCACTCCGCGCGCGCCTGCAACTGGCCGGCGTGGCCCTCGGCGACGGAGCCATGGCCGAAGTGCTCAGCCCCGGCCGCGCCTGGCTGCTGCGCGACCCGGCCAGCGGCCGCGCGTGGCCCCTGCGCCATGGCGGCAGCGAAATCGCCCTCTACCGCCCGCAGGCCACCCCGGCCGATTTCCTGGAGCGTTTCCTGGCCAGCTTCGAGGGCTTCCTCACCAGCGTCGAGGACCGCATCGGCGCCGCCCACCTCCTCACCGACCCGACCACCGTGCCCGAAGCCCAGCTCGACTGGCTCGGCACCTGGATCGGCGTGGCCTTCGACCCGGCCCTGCCGCAAGAGAGGCGGCGCGCCTGGCTGGCGGCGGCGCCGTGGCTGGCGCGCCTGCACGGCACCAAGGCCGGCCTGCAGATGGCCCTCGACATTGCCAGCGGCGGCGGCGTGCGTGGCGGCGAGATCATCGTGCTGGAAGATTTCCGCCTGCGCCGCACCCTCGCCACCCTGCTCGGCGTCAATCTCTCCGACGAACACGACCCGCTGCTTCCCGGCCTGGTGGTCAGCGGCAATTCGGTGGTCGGCGACACCCTGATCCTCGGTGAGCGGGAGCGCGCCGAGCTGCTCGCCCTGTTTCGCCCGGAGCTTGCCAGCGACGCGGAGAACGCCGCCGTGCTGGCCTTTCTCGACGAACTGGCCAACCGGGCCACGGTGCTGGTGCACCAGAGCGTCAGCCCGCAGGAACTCGGCCTGCTGCGCCGCATCGTCGAGCTGGAAAGCCCGGCCCACGTGGCAACCCGCGTGCTCAGCGCCACCTGGCCCTTCCTCGTCGGCATCGCCAGCCTGGTCGGGGTGGACACCTACCTCGGCCCGCCCCGCCTGCCGCGCCCCGCACGGGCCGACCGCAGCGCCCTCGGGCAGGATTTCGTCCTCGGCCCGGTGGCCCTCGACCCGCGCATGGCGGGCACGGCCGCCCCGCCGCCGCCCCCACCCCCAGCCGGGCGCCCCGTCGCCGACGCCGGTGAAGACCGCAGCGTGCCCTTCGGCGAATCCTTCATGTTGGACGGCAGCGCCTCCCGCGCCGCCCCTGCTCGCAGCCTCGCGAGCTTTATCTGGCGGCGACTGCCGCAAACCTGAGCCTCAAGGAGAACACCATGGCTGACTTTGTGATCAACACCGACATCACCACCGACACCCCGACCATCGAGGTCACGGTGAACCCCGACCAGCCCCTGCCGGTCGGCCGCCACCGCTTCCGCCTGATCGTGGTGGACGACGCGGGCAACCGCTCCGCCGCCGACGAGGTGGAGATGATCATCGCCGACCAGTCCGCCCCGACCGCCGTGCTCAACCTGCCGCGCATTGCCGCCTTCGGCAGCAGTTTCGAGCTGGATGGCAGCCGCTCCTTCGACGTGGGCGGCGGCCGTGTCGTGCAGTTCGTGTGGACCTACCTCGGCCCCACGCAAATCATCGGCTGAGACGAACATGGCCCGCTTTGCCGTCGGACAAGCCATCCGCAGCGTCGAGCCGACGATCGTGGTGGACGCCGGCCTGCCTGCCGGCGCCCACCGCTTCCAGCTCGAGGTGATCGACAGCACCGGCCGGCGCAGCGCGCCCGCCGTGGCCGTCGTCACCATCCAGCGCCTGACGATCCCCGTCCCCCCGGTCGTGGTGCCGCCCCTGCGCCCCCCGTCGAGGCCGCCGGTCATCCCCCCCGGCCCGCGCCGAAACAAGCGGAGCAAACCGAAATGAGTGCCCTCACCCGCCTCCCCGAAGCCGACCCGCTGTACGCCCGGCCACGCCCCCAGCGCCCCTTCTACGCCACCGGGATGCTGCTTGACGCCGCCGATTTCAGCGCCGAGCAAACCTACCACCGCGGCCGCCTGGCCCAGGCCCTGGCCCTGCTTTCAGGTGGCGGCACCCTGGCCGGGCTGGCCGTCGGCCATGCCGCCGAAAACCTGCCCACCGACCGCCCCGAGGAGATCCGGGTCGCCCCCGGCGTGGCCATCGACCGCCTCGGCCGCCTCGTCGAGATCGGCCGCCCGGCCTGCCTGCGCCTGCAGCGCTGGTGGGACGCCAGCCTGGCCGCCGACGGCGGTGACAGCCTGCGCCGCGCCACCTACGACAACCTGGCGCGCTTTCTCAGCCCGCGCATCCAGGCCGAAGCCGGCACCGGCGACATTCCGGCCGTGCCCGCGCGGGCCGTGGTCGCCGATGTGTTCCTGCGCTTCGTGGCCTGCGAAACCGGGTTCACCCCGAGCTTCGCCAGCGGCCCCTTCGACGCCCTCGACGCGGTCGCCACCGCGCGCCTGTCCGACGCCTACGAGCTGGTGCTGGTGGCCCGCGATGCGCTGGACGACGCCTTCAGCGGCCTGCCCGAGCCGGGCCTTGATCTGGCCGCCATCGCCGACCCGGACGCCCGCCGCGCCGCCCTGCAGGACGCGGTGCTGGCCGGCTGGGAGGCCAGCGGCCGCAGCGGCCAGGAGGGGCAACTGGCCCCCGCGGCCGAACACCCGCGGGATTTCGACCCCACCGCCGTGTTCCTCGCCAGGGTGCTGATCCCGGCGACGGCAGATCTGCCGCCCCAACGGGACGGCACGGCGGTCCTCGTGGACAACTGGTCGCGCCGCTTCATCCCGTCGCTGGGCCTGCTCGGCCGCTGGGTCGGAATCTGAAGCGCGCCCACCGCCACGGACAACATCATCAGGAGTGCGTCATGAACCTTGTAAAGGGAAGCAACCGCGAGAGGATCGCCCCCGAGGACGTCGCCGCCCTGCGACTGGCCGGCACGCTGGTACAGGACGCCCGCCGCGAACGCCCGCGCTGGTTCGACGGCCGCTTCCTGGCCGCCCGCGACCTGATCCGGGAACAGCAGTATTTCCTCACCCGCGAAGCCGATCTGGGCCAGGCCGCCGGCAGCGGCGTGGCCGTCGGCCTGGAGGTGCGCGAAGGGGCCGCGCCGCAAAGCCTGATCGTCGGTCCGGGCCACGGCGTCACCCCGTCGGGCGAACTGGTACTGCTGCCATCCGAAGTGATCGTGCGCCTCGCCGACATTCCCCGCGCCGAGCAGCTGACCGCCAGATTCGGCCTCGGCCGCCTGCCCCAGCCGCCCCTGCGCAGCCGCAACGGGCTCTTCGTGCTGGCCCTGCGGCCGGTGGAATTCACCGCCAACCCTGTCGGCGCCTACCCGAGCTCGATCACCGGCCAGCGCACGGTAGAGGACGGCGACATCATCGAGGCCACCGCAATCGTACTGGTGCCATGGCCCGACGACGGCAACGCCCAGTCCGCCGACGAGCGCCGCGCCACGGCGGCCCGGACGATCTTCTTCGACGGCGTCGATCGCGGCGTGTCGGCCAACCTGCTGCCGCTGGCGATGATCGCCCTGGCCAACAACACCGTGCAGTGGATCGATACGCCGATGGTGCGGCGCGAACTGGGCGCCAACCGCAGCGACCTGCCCGGCCTTGGCTTTGCCCCCCGCGCCCTGCGCCTGGCCTACCTGCTGCAGCACCAGGCCCACGTCGCCGACGTGGCCCAGGCTGCCAACGGGCGCAGCTTTCCGGCGGCCAGCCACTTCTCGGCCCTGCCGTCGGCCGGCCCGCTGCCGCCGGCGGTGATCAACCCGGCGGACTTCACCCAGGGCTATTTTCCGGCCGAGATCGACGTGGACTTCTCCATCATTCCGGAGGACGAACTGCCGGCCCTGATCGAAGAATCCCTGGCCCTGCCCGGCATCGACCTCAGCGCCGCCGCCGAAACCCTCGAATCGACCTCGGTGCTGATCCTCGCCCCGGTGCCGCGCAACGAATGGCGGGCCGTGGTGGCCCGTCTGACCAGCCTGCGCCGGGCGATACATCCGGCCGCCCCCAACCTTATCGCCGCCCGCAAGCCCCTGGAAATTCTGCAGCGCATCCGCCTGCCACGACAGGTGGTGATTCTGCCGGACCCGACCAGCCCCTCCGACGCCGAATGGCAGCGCCTCGCCCAGTTGCCCGGCCTGTGGTTCGTGCGCCGCCGCAACATCGCCTACCGGGAAGACCTGGCCGGCGCCGCGCTGCGTTTTGCCGGCGCCGAAGGACGTGTAAACGACACCCTGCGGCTCAGGCTCGACGGCCTCGGCCTGCGCAACAACCTCGACACCGTGCTCGAACGGGCCACCCCGGCGGCCAGTCTCGAACTGCGCAACCTGCTGGCCTCCCCGCGCTTTGCCGACTCGCCGGCCCTCACCGCCGCGGCCATCGGCGAATTCAGCCGGCTGCCCACACTCGACCAGGCCAGCGCCCTGCGCACCGCCGCCACGCTGACCGCCAGCCAGGTCGGCAGCGGCCTTGCCCGGATCGAGACGGGCAGCCCCGGCGTCGCCGAGCCGGCGGCGCTGCAGGCCATCGTTAACCGCGCCGACTGGCAAAGCCTCGACCGGGCCGCTGTCGTCGCCCGCCCGGAGAGCCTGGCGCAGCTCCGCAGCACCCTGACCGGCACGGCGGCCATCACGAGCTTTACCGTCGCCCCGACCACCCTCACCACGCCGCTGCGCGACACGTCGACGGTCGGAATCCGGCCGGCGGTCACCGACACGCGCATCAACGCGGAGCCCGCCCTGCGCACCGCAGCGCCACGGGCGAGGGGCGCAAAACTCGCCCCCGAAACAAAGGGCAAAGGGAAGGGAAAGTGATCCGGAACCGAGCTCGCGACACCACGCTCCGGGCCGCTGCCCGGGCGTAACCGCCCCCTCTGCTGAACGAGGAGCCTGACCATGAGCATCACGCCGATCCGCCTGCCCCTTCCCGGGGAACAGGTATTGCAGCTTTCCCCCGCGGACGCCGCCGAGGCCGCGACAAGCTGGCTGCGGCGGCCCAATCTCTTCCCCGGCCGGGCCCTCACTGCGCCGACCCTGGACGCCCGCAGCCACTGGGCGGCCGGGCACATCGTGCAGCGCGGTCAGGCCTTCACGCCGGGGGTTGCGAACGGGCTGGAGCTGGATTACGTGATCACCGCGCCAACCGAAACCGGCGCCCGCCCGAGCGTCCGTGTGCACATCGCCTCCGGCCGCGGGCTGGCCGTCAGTGGCGAGGACGTATGGCTGGCGCGCAACATCGACGCGGACTTCTACGGCCTGCCGGTGGTTGTTCCGGCCGATCTCCTCGACGGGGGTGGCGGTGGTGGCGGAGGCGCACTGCGCAACCGCATCATCGGCCCGAGCCTGGGCGAGTTCCTGACCAGCAACCCCGGCACCCTGCCCCTGGCCGGCATCCTGATCCTGCAACCGGCGGCGGTGGATGTCTCCGGCATCGACCCGCTGGACCCCTGCGACCGTTGCGGCTGCGCCGAAGGCAATGTGAGCTTCGAGGACTGGCGCCTGGCCGACGCGGTGCGCCTGCTGTGGTACGCGTGGCCGGTGGAATGGGCGCCCCTGCCGGCCCCCGGCCCGCGCCTGCGCAACACCCTGGCCTACCGGGTGTTCGACGCCGAAAGAGCCCTCGACGCCGACGCCATGCTGCCCTGGGAGGAATTCGGCGTGCCGATCGGGCTGATCGGTGTCGATGCGGCCTTCGTGCCGGCCTTTGCCGACCGGGCCGCGGTGGCGCGGGCCGGCGGGCTGGCCCAACTGAGCCGCCTGCAACTGGCTGGCAGCAGCCAGGCGATGAGCCCGCGGCCACGCCTGGCGCCCCTGTGGCAGGCGCAGATCGAGCAACTCGCCGAGCAGGTCGCCGAGCTTGGCGACACCGCCCCGCCCCCCGGCGAGCTGGCCGCCGCCTTCGGGCGACTGCCCCCCTGCGGCCTGCTGCCAACCAATGTGTTCGACCGGGCAACCCGCTCCAGCGGCTTCTTTCCGTCGGCCTTCGACCTGGACGCGGTACCGGTGCCGCTCGAGCAACTCGACCTGGCGATCCGCGAGGCGGCCTCGCTGGCTCCGCTGGACTTTTCCCTCGGCGAACGTGTGCGCGTGCTGGTGCCGGTCAGCCAGGCCTCGTGGGAGCCGCGCCTGCTCCTCAGCGAAGTCATCGACCCCTTGTTTCAGCAAACTCTCGACGGCTACCTGCTGACCCGCAGCCGCGCCCTCGGCGCCCGCCAGGGCCTGCGCGTGAGTGCCGCGGCCCTCCGGCAGGCCATCGACGCCACGCCGCCTATCGTGCCCGACATCGCCGCAGACCCGGACGCTCTCGAGACCGAGAGCTTCGCCCCCTGGGGCCCGCCGCCGAATGCCGGCGGCCACCGGGCGCGCGCCATGCCCGGCGTGCACCAGCACTTCTTCGACGGCGCCACCGCCACCCTCACCCCGGCCGTTGGCGCCCCGCTCTACGTGTGGGCCTACCTGGACGCCGACAACCCACCCCGCACCCTGATGCTGCAATGGCTGGCCGGCACCTGGGACCACCGGGCCTACTGGGGCGAGGATCTCGTGCCGTGGGGCACCACCGGCACCGAGTCGCGCCGGCGCCTGGGCGATCTGCCCCCTGCCGGACGCTGGCTGCGCCTGGAAATCCCCCCCGAAGCGGTCGGCGTGGCCGACCGGAGCATCACCGGCCTGGCCTTCACGATGGTCGACGGGCGTGCCGCCTTCGGCCCCGCCGGCAGCCTCACGGCAGGCGTTGAAACCCCCTGGTTCGCCGCCACCCTGCCCGCCGGAGCCGTCCAGCACGGCAACTACGCCTGGGAGTTCCTCACCCCCAACGGCCTGTGGGCGCCGTTTGAAGCGAGCTTCGGATTCGTCAATGCGCCCCCCGGCGCCGCCGCCCCTACACCGGCCGGAGTCAGCGGCGTCATCCAGGGCCTGCTCGGCAGCCCGACCCTGGCCGTTCTCTCCAACCACGAACGCGGCCAGCTGGCCGTGCGCGGCCTGCAGGGCTTCATCGACTACCTGGTGTCCCGCAGCACCCGCACCGACGACGTCATCGACTACGGCTTCGTGAAGATCCAGACCGACATCTACCGGGTTCGCCAGCTCGTCCTCAACACCACCGACGCAACCCGCCTGGCCGTGTCGCCGACCCTCGCCGGCATCGCCCACGCCGAAACGGCCCTCGCCTCCCAGGCGCAAATCTCGACCTTCTTCGACAAGCTCCGCAACACCGCCGCTACAAGCCCGCAGGAGACCCTGCCGCCGGTCGCCGTCGCCGCAACGCGGGCCGGCGCCTTCAACGCCGGTTTTGGCAGCAACCTGAACGACACCCTGGCCGTGGGCAACACCGGTTTCGAGATCGGCATCAACGCCGGTATCAACACCGGTATCCCTTTGCAGCAGCTGCGCAGCACCGAGTCCCTGGGCCTGGCGTTCGACACCGGCATCACCCCGATCAAGGCCACCTACACGCCTATCGACATCACCAATGCCAGCCCGGTCGTCGGCAGCCTCAACCTGCGCACCCTGTCCATCGCCGAGCGCCTCGTCCAGCCCAAGGCCCAGGAAGCCCGCGACTACTCCGGCGCGTCCCGCCAGGAGGCCGTCAACCGCCTGCTGGTGCTGGCCGACACCCTTCGCGAAGAGGATCGTCCCAACCCGAACAGCCTCGGCGAAACCTCCGGACTGTTCGCCGACCTGTCTGTTTTCGCCGCCCGGAACGATCCCTTCCTCGAAAACGACGAGGTGGCCAATGCCACCCGCCGGCGGCCCTTCAGCGCCTTCCTCGACCCGGCCAACCGCGGCCGCCTGCTGTCGCTGATGCTGCAGCCCCGCGTCCATACCGACCCCCAGGGCAATCCGCTGGACGGGGACGAATCCCTGCACTTCTCGGATGCCACCGACACCTCGGACACCACCGTGGCCCTGCTGCGCCAGGTGGAAGGCCGGGTGCGCCGCTACCGCGACGCGATCAGCGTCTGCCAGCAAGCCCTCGCCAGCCTCCAGGCCGACTATTCCCAAGCCATCGGCCGGGGGCAGGCGTGGAACATCCAGCTCGCCGAGGCGCGCCATGACGTGGCGGTAACCCGCGCGCTGATCGACGAAGAGCAGACTCGCCTTGACGCCATCAACGCCCGCCGCACGGCGGTGCTGGCCGGCGAGGTGCGTTTTCTGGCCTACATCCGCCCGCGCGACGCCGACATCCTGCTGACGCCTCCGGTGCGCATTCTCGACCCCGGCCTCATCGACCCGCCGGTGCCGGCCTGCCTGCGCGCCCACCCGGACATTCCCGACGAACTGGTGCAGATGCTCGCCGTCGTGCGCGAGGCGCCGGCCGCATGGTTCGGCCAGGGCAGCCGCTGGTTCGACGAGCTGCAGCGCATCGATCACCTGGTCCGCGCCGTCCAGACCACCCAGTTGCGCACCCGCCTGGCCGCCGCCCGGCCGGTGGCGAGCAACGCACTCACCGGCCTCGCCGGGGCGATCGGCCGCATCGGCAGCAAGCAGAGCCAGGCCGTCAACCTGGTTCGCGCCAGCGCCCTGCAGGTGGACACCACGCGCCTCGCCGCCCTCACCTGGCAGGGCGCCTTCCAGCAGGCGGTGCAGATCGTCTCCCTCGGCGATCTGATCAGCGGCGAACACGGCAGCTCCGTCGCCGCCCGCCGCGCCGCCGCCTTCTACGACAGCTTCGCGCAGATCTGCGCCTGCCTGTACGCCGAGTTCTCGGCCGTGCCGCCGGCCATCCGCCTGGGCTGGGCCACCCTGCTGTCCGAGTTCGACGTGGCCCCGAACCTGCGCAACCTGGCCAGCCTGCCGCGCTGGGCCGAGCTGGAATACATCGACCGGCGCCAGATGCAGAGCTACGCCGACTGGCTGTTCAGCCAGGCCTCCACAAGCGTGGCGCAGGCCCAGGCCCTGATCAACGACGTGGTGCGCATGGCCATCCTGCTGGCCAGCCACGCCCCGGTGGACCGCATCATCGCCGGCCGCCTGCCGCGCCCGGTCACCGCCCGCCCCGGCCTGCGCATTCCGCTGACCGCGCTCGACCCGGCGCGCCTGCGCATCGGCATGGAGGCGGTGATCTACCGGGCTAGCGCCGTGGTGGCCCGCGCCGTGGTCGAGGATATCGGCGGTGGCGAGGTGTCGGCCCGGGTGGTGCATACCGCGGCGGCGTCTGTCGATCTCGACGAGAACGTGCGGGTGCAGTTTGCCGATACCACCCGCATCGGCTTCACGTCCCGGGCGCTGTCGGCACCGCGCTGAGCGGCACCGGGGATCGCCATGGGCAGCCGCATCGTTCGCCATCTGCGCCTGCGGGGCTCGGACGAAGCCGTTGTCCGGCACATCGCCCTGCGCCTGGAAGATGCCATGCGCACCGCCAGCCTGCCCGAGGCCGGCGGTCGCCTGGTGCTGGTGCGCCGCCTTGCGCTGGGCCGCATCCCCCGCGATGCCGCACCGCAAACCCTAGCCCTGAGCCTGGAGCGGTGTGTCACCGCCCTCGCTGCCACCAGCCTGCCGGCCAGCGACCAGAACGCCGACGCGGCCCCTGTCGTGTACTTTCGCGACACCCTGGAAGCCCATGCCGAACTCGCCCTGCGCCTCGTCGCCGGAGCGGCGGTGGACGCCTGGTACTGGCCGCTGGCCGTCCCCGCCTGGCACCGCGGAATGCCCGTGGCCGAAGCCCTGCGCCGCCTCGCCCACTCGCTCGCGGCACAGCCCGAAGCGCCCACCGCGCTGCCCCTGTGGGCAGCCGCACTGGTGCGGGCCGGCCACGGCGAACAACTGGTGGCGGCCCTCGGAACGCACGATGTGACGCCACTGGCGCGGGCCGCCGGCATCCGCTGGACGCCCCCCACCGACGAAGCACCACCCACCGACGAGACTCCACCCACCGACGAGGCACCACCCACCGACGAGGCACCACCCACCGACGAGGCGCCACCCACCGACGAGGCGCCAGCCACCGACGAGACTCCACCCACCGACGAGACTCCACCCACCGACGAGACTCCACCCGCCGACAGAGACTCCACCCCACCGACGAGCCCCACCCACCGACCCAGCCCGGACAGCGGGCCCCGCCCGCCCGCCGAAACCGCAACGCCGCGCCACGCAAGCCACACCCCGCCGGCCCACCGATGCGCGGCGCCGCCTGTTGCAGGCCTTGCTCGCCGCAGCCGGCGCCACCCCCGCAGAGACCCCACCCGCAGCTGTCGCCCCGCCCCTGGAGACGCCACTCAGCGACGAATCCCCCGGCCTTGCCCTAACACCGCCGGCCAGCAACCCGCCCGCGCCCAGCCCGGCGCACGTTGCCGCAAGCCTCCGTTCCGGCCCGTTGCAGCCCTCACCGCAAGCGCCCGGACACCCCGGCCTGTTGTCGCCTGGCCCCCATCCGCCCACCCGCTCACCGCGCTCGGCGCAGGCACGCCCCGGACTCGACCGGCAAGCGCCTCCCCAAGCCCGCCCGGCGATGGAAACCGCGCCATCGTCACGCTGGACCATCGACGGCACGCCAAGCTCGGCGGGCGGCCTGCTCTTTCTGCTGCCGGTGCTCGCCCGCCTGGGTTACCCCGCCTGGGTGGCAGCGCAGCCGGCGTGGGCCCGGCCCGACCTGCCCCGGCGAGTCTTCGCCGAAGTTCTGGCGCGCCTGTCCATCGCCGCTGACGATCCGGCCTGGCTCCTCACCAAGCTGGCCCGGCCCACCCTACTGCCCCGCCATTTTGTTGCGCCCGCCGCCTGGCACGACCAGCTCGCCACCGGCACGGGCCCCCTGCGCCTCGGCAAGGGCGGGGCAAGCCATATTCTGTGGGACGCCTCCGCACGTCTGCCGCTCGGCGCCTGGCACGGCCCCTGCCCGCGCCCGCTGCAGGCAGCCCGGCGGCAGGCCATCCCGACAGCACACAGCGCCGCCGACGACATCCTCGCCCTCGCCACCCGCGCATGGCTCACCGCCTGCCGGCGCTGGCTGCGCCGCCACGCCGGCATCGGCATCGCCGATCTCGTGCGGCGACCGGCCGAACTGGCCGTCACGCCCACCCACATCGACCTCTTCTTCACCCTCGCTCAGGCCGACCTGCGCCTGCGCCGCCCCGGCCTCGACCTGGACCCAGGCTGGCTGCCGTGGTTCGGCCGCGTCGTAAACTTCCACTACCGCCCGCAGAGGGGCCCATGAACGCCCCCGGCCAACACCTCGCCCTGCCGCTCTCGGGCCTCGTCTTCGCGCTGCTGGCGCCTGGCAGCGCCGAAACCGGCGTCGAGGCCGACTGGCTCAACGACTGGCAGGCCCGACTGCTCGGCCGCCACGCCGAGCCGGCCCTGGCCTGGCAAGCTTGGTGCGACAGCCCGCCGCCGGCCGACCTGCGCCTCCACGGTCTGCTTACCCGGCTCGGCCTGAGCTGTGCCGAAACACTGGCCCTGGCCCTCGCCGCCAGCGTCGAACTGGACGTAATGGCCGGCCGGGTCGTGGCCTGGCTGCAGAGCCCGAGCGGCGGCGCCCGCCCTAGCGCGGGCCTCGTCATGACCCTTGCCGCCAGGCTCGACGGCAGCGCCCCCGAACGTCACCTGGCCGCCCTGATCGCCGGGCCGGCGCGGGACTGCGGCCTGCTGCTGTTCGACGGCGAAACCCGTCCGCTGCCCGAAACCGCGCTGCGCACCCCGCCGTCGGTGGCCCTGGCGTTGGCCGGCCAACCCTCCGGCTGGCCCGGCGTGCACATCGGGCTCAAGGACCCGCCGGCCCTGCCGCCGTCACTGCTGACGCAGGCCGCGCGTTACGCCGCCGCACTGACCAGCACTCCGCAAGCCCTGGCGATCCGCTGCGGCCACCCGCGGGAGGCACGGGCCGTGGCCCGGGCCCTCGCCGGTGCACTGGGTCGCGAAGCCGCCTTCATCGGCAGCGACGTACCCGCGGGCCTGGGGATCTGGCTGGAACTGTGCGAGCGCGTGCCGGTGTGCTGCCTGGAACCGGCTCCCGGCGAACAGCGGGCGCTGCCCGAACTGCCCGGCTATCGCGGGCCCCTGCTCGTCGCGGCCGGCCCTGACGGAAGCTTCCTGCACGACGGCGCCCCCGTCGCCAACTGGCGGGTGCCGGTTCCTTCCGCCGACGAACGGGTCGCCCTGTGGCAACTGGCCGCCGGCGATGCGGCCCTGGCACGCCAGCTCGGCGAGGACTACCGGCACGCCAGCGGACGCATCCACGAACTGGCCCGCGCCGGACGCTTCCAGGGCGTGCTCGAGGGCAGCCCCGGCATGAGCCTCGAACGCATTGCCCGCGCCGCCCGCAACGGTGCTGCCGCCGAGCTGGGCACCCTCGCCGAGCTGCAGCCGGAAACCATCGACGCCAGCGCACTGGTTCTGCCGGCCGCCCTGCACGCCGAACTGGAAGCCCTGGCCCTGCGCTGCACCGGCCGCGACAATCTCGCCCCGCAGCTCGGCCCGGCCACCCGCGCCCGCTACCGGCCGGGCGTGCGCGCCCTGCTCTACGGCCCCTCCGGCACCGGCAAGACCCTCGCCGTCGGCTGGCTGGCCACCCGCCTCGGCCTGCCCTTGTACCGGGTCGACCTGGCCAGCGTCACCAGCAAGTACATCGGCGAGACCGAAAAGAACCTGGCGCAACTGTTCGCCCGTGCCGAGCATGCCGAGGTGGTGCTGATGTTCGACGAAGCCGATGCCCTGTTCGGCAAGCGCACCGAAGTAAAGGACGCCAACGACCGCTACGCCAACGCCCAGACCAACTACCTGCTGCAGCGCATCGAGTCCTTCGAGGGCATCACCATCCTGACCAGCAACAGCCGGGCGCGCTTCGACAGCGCCTTCACCCGGCGCCTCGACACCATCATCGAGTTTCCGCTGCCGGCACCCGACGAGCGGCGGGCCCTGTGGCTGGCCCACCTGGGCGACGGCCACGCCCTGCCCCTCGCCGACATCAACCGCCTCGCCGCCGCCTGCGATCTGGCCGGCGGCCACATCCGCAACGCGGTACTCGCCGCGGCGGTGAGCGCCCGCGCCGACGGCCGGCCCATCGGCTACGCCGACATCGTGGCCGGGGTGGTGGCCGAATGCCGGAAACTGGGCAAGCAGCCGCCCCACGGGCTGACACGTGAGCCGTCCGGATGAACACCGTCGGCCACGCGACGGCCACCCGCGGCCCCGAGATCAAGCCGCCCAGGCCCCATGCCGGAGGCGACTGCTGCGCCGCCGAAGTCACCGCGGACGCCGGCCTGCCGCGCTTTCTGGGCGGCGGGCCGGGCAAGCTGCAGGTTGGCCCGCCGGACGATGCCTTCGAGCGGGAAGCCGACGCGGTCGCCAGCGCAGTGCTGCGCGGCAAGCCGGTCGCACCGGCCCGGCGGCCCAGCGCCATGCCACGCTTCCAGCGCCTGTGCGCCAACTGCGCCGAAAAACTGCTCGAAGCCGAAGCGGACCCCGGCCCGATCCGCCGACGCTCCGGCGACCCAGGGCACAACACGCCGGCCGGCGGCGATGTCGTCAGCGGCCTGCCGAGGGGCCTGCGTACGCGCCTTGAAGACTCGCTTGGCGCCGATCTCGGCAAGGTGCAGGTGCACACCGGGCCGACGGCCCACGGCCTGGCCCGGGAACTCGGCGCACGGGCCTTCACCCACGGTCAGCACATCTGGTTGAGTGCCCGCGAACGGCCCGAAGACCTGGGCCTGATGGCCCATGAGGTCACCCACGTCCTGCAGCAAAGCAGCGACGCGGTGATTGCCCGCCAGCCCCCCGGCCCCGCCGAGCACCGGCCGGCGGACGACGCCGCCCAGGCAAGCGGGCCGGCCGTCGACGTGCAGGAAGGGGGCGGCGGCGACGCTGCCGATGGCGGCAACACCTCCGGCAGCGCGGGTGACGACTGCGCTGCCGCCGGCAGCACGGACGCCCCTGGCGAGGCCGGCCCGCCGGTCCGGCTGCGCAGCGGCCCCGGCGCCCCGATCCAGCGCAAGGAAGAGGATGCCCTCGACCAGGCGCTCAACTGGGGTGCCGCGCGCCTCGACGACGCCGGCAGCGCGGTGGCCTCGGGAAAGAAGGCGGTGGGCGAATTCGCCGGCGACCAGCTGATGAAGCTGCTGCGCAAGGTCGCGCCACAGATCGCCGACATCCTCGACGAAGGGCCGCTCAACTTCGCCACGCGCAAGATCAACGCGGCCCTCGACGCCCACCTGCCGGCAGCCCTCGGCGGCTTCAGCCTCGGCGAACTGGTGGATGGCGTGTCCGGCTGGCTGGGCGAGGCCGCCACCTTCGCCAAGGATCTGCTGAAGGGCGAAGGCAAGGCCTGCGCGGCCTTCACCGGCATCATGGAGAAGCTGACCGGCTTCGTCACCGGCCTGATCGACAACCCGGTCGTCAAGACCTTCACCAAGACCCTGACCAAGGCCTGGGACTTCGTCGCCAAGGCCCTCAAGTTTGTTGCCGAGCCCGTCTTCGACAACATCGCCAAGCAGGTTTCGGGCGCCTGGACGGTGCTCAAGAAAGTCGCTTCCACGGTATCCGGCTGGATCAGCAGCGCCAAGGAAGCCCTCGGCGCCGCCTGGGACAAGCTGACCGAGGCGCTGGGCTTCGACGGCAGCAGCGAAGACGGGGTGTGGAGCTACATCAAGGGCGTCGGCAACGACATCTGGGACGGCATCAAGACCACCATGGCACCGGTGCTCGGGCCGCTCAAGGCCATCGCCGGTGCGCTGTCGCTGTTGATGCCGATGGGCCAGATCCACGCCATCGTCAAGTACGGCCCGAAGCTCGTGAAGGCCGCCCAGTGGGTATGGGAAAACGGCCTCGACCCGGCCAAGATCCGCGAGGCGCCGGAAGACATCCGCGGCATGCTGGAAAGCCTGACCGGCGGCGTGGATGGCTTCAAGGGCGTGCTCCAGGGCGGGCTCGACTGGCTGTCGGAAAAGGTCTCGACGCTGGCCGCCGGCGTGCTGGACGTGGTGGGTGCGATTACCGGCCTGCCCCTCATCGGCTACGCCCACGACCTGTTCGACGAGGCGAAGAAGAGCCTCAAGAGCCTGGTTGCCGACATCAAGAAGGGCGCCCGCGACGCCCTCGCCGCGATCGAGGCGGCGGCCACCAAAATCGCCGACTTCCTGGCGCCGTACAAGGAAGTCATCAGCAGCCTGATCCTGGCCATCGCCAGCCCGGTGCTGATCCCGGTGATCTTTGCCGGCTGGGCGTGGCGGGCGCTGCCGGCCTGCGTGAAGATCCCGATTCTCAACTTCCTCCTCGACATCGCCATCGCCGCCCTCAAGGCGATTCCCGAGGTGCCCACCTTCGGCGTGCTGTGGCCGCTGCTCAAACCCGGCGTGATGGCCTTCCTCGGCACCCTGCGGGCAGCCAGCGACAAGGTCAAGGAGCTGGTTTCGGACAAGATCGCCAAGGTCATCAGCGGCGCCAGCCCGGAATTCCTGATCGGCTTCATCAAAGGCTTTGCGGTCGGCGTGTGGGAAGGCATCACCGACCCCTTCAAGGCGATCTGGATGGTGCTGGAAGGGCTCGACACCGCCACCCAGTACCTGTTGAGCCTGGCCGGCGTGGGCGAGGCACGGCCCGCCGCCACCCCGGCAGCAGCACCCGGCCCGGCCTCCGCGCAAAAGGCCATCACGGCCATCGCCCCGGCGCCTGCCGCAGCCAGCGCTGCGCCGCTGGCCGTGGCGGCGGCATCGCCCGAGGCCGAGGTGGATTACGCCGCCGACCCCGCCGCGGCGCTGGCATCCGGTGCCCCCATGCCCGAGTCGACCCGCCAGTTGCTGGAGCAACTCGCTGCCCGGCAAGCGGAGCAGCAGAAGAACGCACCACCGGCCGCAAGCGCCGAGGACCCCGCCGCGGCACAGGTCGAGGTGAGCGCTGCCGACCTGCCGGCCTTCAAGGAGCAGGTGGGCGCGGTGGCCGGCGAGATCGGCCCCGACGTGGCGACGGTGAAGGGCGGTTTCTGGAGCGCCGTGGAGGAGTACTTCAACGGCAACACCATGAGCTTCGACGACATGGTGGCCAAGCTTTCGGAAGTCTGGGACAGCGCCAAGGCCAAGATCAGCGAAGGCGGCGCATGGCTTGGCAACAAGCTGATGAGCTTCTTCCGCGGCGGTGGTGCCGAGGGCGAACTGGGCGACAAGGTCGGCTGGCTGACCGGCACGATCACCTTCCAGGTGCTGCTCGACGCCATCACCGCCGGCACCTGGATCGCCGCCGGGCCGATCCTCAAGGGCATCGCCAAATTCATCAACTGGCCGATGGAGTTTCTCGGCCAGGCCTTCAAGCTCCTGAAAAAACTCGGCAAGTACCTGCTCGACGGCCTCAAGACGCTCGGCGGGGCGATCAAGGACGCCGCCGCCGGCGCCTTCAAGACCGTCTCGAAGGCCCTCGGCAACATCGGCCAGCGCCTCTTGAGCTTCGGCGAGGAACTTCTCGGCAAGTTCGGCGGCAAGGCCGCCAAGGCCGAAAGCAAGGCAGCGGGCATGCTCGGCAAGGAAGGCGCCCAACTGGTCGAGCAGAAAGCCGCCCGTGGCGCGTGGGCGAAGCGGAACAAAAGGCGGGCCAGAAGCTGGAGCAACAGGCCGCCACCCCGAGCGCCGACGGCGCCGCCAAGCGCGAGGCCGGCGTCGCCGAGAGCGGCCACGTGGACAGCCCGCAGCTCAGCCAGAAGCAGTTGTCGAACGAAATCGACTTCATCGAGGGCAATCCCCACCTGATCCAGGACGGGCCGCCGCGCAACATGAAGATCGGCGAGCACACCTGGATCGAGAACCCGGGCGGCGGCTGGTGCCGCCATTCGAGCGGCTCGGTGTGCGTGCCCAAGCTGCGCGTCACGAAGGGCCCCGAGCTGACGCCCGGCAACGTGGACGAGGTGATTGCCGACCTGAAAGCCAAGCGGACGGTTACCCCGGACGAGGAAGCGCGGCTGCGCGCGGTAGCGGAAACCAAGGGCGGCATCTGGAACCTGCGCGGGCAGCCGGGGGCCAGCATGACCAAAGGCGGCGTCGGGCTGCGTGGCGAGGTGGGCCACAACCTGCTCGGCGAGGATCTGCCCTACGCCAAAATTATCGACAGCGCGCCGAGAATCGATCCTGTGACCGGCCTGGCCACTGAAGTGCGCAGCATCAAGACGCACCAACTCTACAATTACCAGGACCCCGGGGCCCTGGCGGCGCAGCTCAAGGCGGAGGTCGATGAACTGAGGAAGTTCACGACGACCACTGCGGGCGGAACAACGATCACTGCAGCCAGGAATGCCGAACGCGTGCTGGTGATCGGCGTGCCCCCCGGACAACTCGAAGCCGCCGCCGGCAAGGGCCTCACGGCGCAATGGCGCGCCGAAGCCCAGGAAGCCATCGAGTATGCGCACAAGAAGGGCGTCCGAATCGTTTTCAAGGCCATCAAATGAAACCCCATCAGATCGCGATCTATTTTCGGCACACCGGGCTTTACGTCCAGCCGAGCCTCCCCTCGTCGAAGGGCATGCGGGCGCTGGACTGCGTGGAATCGGTCAATGACGGCTGGGCCGGCTTGCCGGCCGCGCTGGCCCGGCCGAAGCCTTTGCCGTGGCGGAGGCCGCCAAGCGTTCCCAGGCCCGGCGCTTCGCCGGCGACACAACCTTGCCCGACGCAGCCGGCTGCCGGACCTTCGGAGAATTTGCGGACGGCACCACCGCCTGCATCCTCATCCGTGTCCCCGACTACGTGCTTGTGATGCGCTCGGTCGGCGACGCCGAAAACGGCGTCATCTACGGCACGCCACGGCAGGATGAACTGCCCCCCGACACCCCGCTCGACGAGCTGGCACGCATTGCGCAAAGTGCCATCGAAGGACGGGACGGTTGGTGAGCGCCCCAGGATCATCTACAACGAAATCAGGTGGCGTCCCGACGCTTTGATGGAAGGAGTCGATCATGGCCAGCAGCAGTTACAGGGCACTTTCCCCACGCAAGAGTGCGGCACCGCGCCAGCACAGCGAAGCCCGACCGGACACGCGCGGGCTCCGGCCGGGGGCATCAGGCATGCCCCGCTTTCTCGGCCACTCCGCCGCGGGTCCGCGTCCGCAGGTGCTGGCCCGGCTGGAAGTCGGGGCGCGCGGCGACAGCTTCGAAAACGAGGCTGACCGGGTTGCCGGACACATCGGCCGGCCCGAAAACACCCGCGCCCCCACCGCCACCGCGCCTGGAGCGCCGCTGCCCCAGACTCAGACTCAGACGGGCCGCAGCAGCGCCCCGTCGCGCGTTGCAGAGGCCCTGGGTTCGTCGGGCAACCCCCTCGACGGCGCCACCCGCAACACCATGGAGGCGCGTTTTGGCACCGACTTCCGGAACGTGCGCACACACACCGGCCCCGACGCGGCGCGCCTCAACCGCAACCTGGGCGCCCGGGCCTTCACCCACGGCAACGACATCTTTTTCGGTCAGGGCCTGCGGCCCGGCCCCGATGCGCTGACCGCCCACGAACTGACCCACGTGGTCCAGCAGGGCGGCGGCCTGGGCGCAGGCTCGCCTGTCGGCCCTTTGTCGGCCCGCGCGGGCGAGGCGCCGATCCAGTGCAGCTTCACCGCCAGCTACTTGATTCCCGGCAGCACCGACGGCGTCTTCGAGATCGACCTGCAAACCCGCGAAGGCGCGCTGGCCACACCGGCCACCAAGAGCGGGCTCGACGGCTATATCCGCTTCGTTCCGGCGCCGGGCGCACCCAACTCGAACGTGATCGCCATGACGCAGATCGTCAGGCTCACCGATGCGGGCGGCGCCGATCTCAATCCTTCCAGCATGCCGGCCGCCCAGGCACCCCGCGGCGCCCTCGGCACCCCCGGTCTGCGCACCGCGGAGGATGCGACAACGGGCGTCGAAGGCGGCTTCTTCACCGATGCCCCCCACCGCCCCAACGCCACCGCGCCAGGCGCTCCGCAGGGCAGCTTCCTGTCGCCGCGCTACAACTTCCAGCCGGCGGCGCCGGGCACCGTGGGCGGCGCCGGGCAAACCCAGCAGCCTGCCATGTACGGCGGCGGCACCGGCGGCGTGGTCGGCCAGACCCCGGGTTTCAAGCGCTCGGACAACCTCGCCGACATCCGTTCGGCGGCGATGTACGACTTCCCCGGCACGAACAGCACAACCGCCAACCTGGATTTCAGCTTTGAAACCGCGGCCCTCGGCGAGGACACGATGATCACCTACGGCGTCGTGAACTGGGGCTTCGGGCTGCGCGCCGGGCATGTGGTCGCCGAGCACCTGAGCGTCGATCCCGGCCTGTCGGCCACCTTTGGCGAGGCCATGGAACGTCACCGGGACTTTTATGTGCATGAGCCGGTGAGTTTCTACTTCCCCTTCGACAGCGCGGTGCTGAGTGCTGCCGAGAGCGCCAAGATCGACAGCTTCCTGGCCTACCTGACGCGCAACGCCGATGTGGAAATGAGCCTCGAAGGTTTCGCCGACCAGGTGGGCGGCGCCAGCGACTACAACCTGGATCTGTCCCTGCGGCGCGCCACGGCCGTGGAAACCGCCCTGCTCGGGCGCGGTATCGCTGCCGCGCGCATCAACGGCATTCTCATCGGCCGCGGCGCCTCCACCGCGGCAACCACCAACGCCGGCACCGGCGACCAGGGCGGCAGCGCGGCAGTCGGCGCCGACCAGCGCCGCGAAGCCAACCGCTGGGCCAACCGCCAGGTGGTGCTGAGCTTCACCCACGTACCCGCAGCGGGGCCATGATGGAAAACATCCAGACACTTCTGGCCGACCTGCAGGACGCCGACTTCAATGTCCGCGCCCTGGCCTTGGCCGAGATCGTGGAGGCCGGTCGGGCGGTGGCGCCCGACCTTGTCGCAGCCCTGCCGGACGCCGATACCACCCTCAAGCCTCAACTCGCCCAGGCCCTGGCGGAGATTGCCGAGCCGGGCAGCGCCGACGCCCTTGCCGGCCTGCTCGACAACCAGGACGAGCGCGTGCGGGCCTTTGGCGCCCTGGGGCTCGCCCGTATCGGCGATCCGCGGGCCCAGGCGGCGCTGATTCGCACCATCGATGACTTTGCCGATGTTCTGTCCGCGCCCTACACCCTCAGTACTTACGCACTCATCGACCAGGGGCCGGCGGCCCTCACGGCCGTCCTGCCGCTCCTCGAGGCCGCATCGGCGACCACCCGCGCCCACGCCTTTGTGGTTATCCACGACATCGTCAGCGCAGAGCCCGACACGGGCAACTGGCCGGCCCTGTGGCGCCAGTTGGGAAGCTACACGGCCGACGGCCCGGAAGCGCAACGGCACACTGCCGCACGCCTGTGGGCCGACTGGATCGGGGAGCGCTTCGGCAAGCCTTAAAGGGTAATGCGGCGGGAAGACGCCTGGTGGCCGCCGATGGAATGCTTCTTGAGCAGTTTGCCCAGCGCGCGGCGCTCTTTGCCGGCAAGCCGCGCGGCCAGGCTCACATTGCCGTCCGCCGAATCCATCAGGCGGCATAGATAGCTGCGCTCGAACTGCTCGACGACC
Organism: Zoogloea sp.; assembly: GCA_016720685.1. Classification (GTDB taxonomy): domain Bacteria; phylum Pseudomonadota; class Gammaproteobacteria; order Burkholderiales; family Rhodocyclaceae; genus Zoogloea. The sequence goes on along the minus strand of JADKKC010000019.1, from coordinate 6,381 downwards.
AGCGCCTTGGCGGTACAGAAATCCAGGCCATCGAAGGCCGGCATGCGCCGATCGGGCTTGTTGCGGCGATCCCGGGCCAGCGACGAGGGCTCGGCCAGTTGCAGGACCGGCTTGTCGGAGGTGAGCGCCTCACGAAAGATCAGGCTTTCCAGTTCGCGGACATTGCCGGGCCAGTGATAGCGGCCAAACCAGCCGCAGCTGTCTTCGTCGAGTTCGCTTACCTCGCAGCCGTGCTTTTCGCGGCAACGGGTCAGAAAGAGACGGGCCAGCAGGATCGCATCCCCTTCCCGTTCCCGCAGCGGCGGCAGACACAGGCTCATGATGCGCAGGCGGAACAGCAGGTCGAGGCGAAAGCCGCCGGTCTGGGTGAGCTCATCGAGGGGCGCGTTGCTGGCGGCGATGATCCGTACGTTCGCCGTGCGCTCGGCACGCGCCCCGACCGGCCGATAGGACGAATCCTGCAGGAAGCGCAGCAACGCCACCTGCGCCTTCGGGGTGAGGGCATCCACCTCGTCGAGAAACAGCGTGCCGCCGTCTGCCGCCTCGATCAGCCCCGGGCGATCGTTGCGCGCATCGGTGAAGGCGCCCTTCACATGGCCGAACAGCTCGTTTTCGATCAGCGTATCGGGAAAGGCGCCGCAATTGACCGGCACGAAGGGGCGATCATGGCGTAAGCCCTGGTAATGGATCGCGCGGGCAGCCAGTTCCTTGCCGGTACCGGTTTCACCTTCAATCAGTACCGGGACATCGTGCCGCGCCAGTTTGGCAATAAAGCCGAGAACCTTGAGAAATGCCGCGGAACCGCCTGCAAGGGAACATTTGTTCATCGCCACCTTTCCCTCCGCATATCAACAGCACACAGCTACCCTTTGAGGGGTAGTGGCCCTGAAAACCGCTTGTGGAAAAGGTCTTGCAGGCCTTTCAACCTAGATTCGCCTTATCCCGGTGTCAAGACCTTTCGGCTCGACGCCACCTGAAAAATTCAATGCGGCAGTGCCTGACAAGGCCGGAATCACGCTGCCAGCCTGCGTCGCCGGCCCTGCAGGCTCCCGCCTGATTCGACAGCCTCCAGAAGCGAGGGCTACAGCCCCTGGTAGATCGGCCCTTCGCCACCTTGAGGCTTCGGCGGCCTTCTCGATTTCATGGACGCCGGCAGGGCAGTAGCGGGTTTCCGGGGCGTCGAAGCGGGCCAGGTTGATGCGGATAGGCAGGTCGTGGTCGGCGCTGTTGTGCAGGATCCAGAGCGCCCTTCCCCGCAGCAGCTTCTGATCCAGCTCGAAGAGCAGAGCGCCCAGCCAGCGCCCCTTCTATATGCGGCATGTCGAAGATTCAACGCGCGGAGGGCGACCGAAGTCGCCCACAAGTCGCCTCCACACAAAATCATCCGTGACCATCCCTTGTCGCAGCCGCAAGCCGAACACCCTTCGGGAGGACTCATCAACCCGGTCATTGAATGCGACCACACGCTCAGCCCGAACGGTGGCAAGGGAATCAAAGGGCCGGGTTAATAATCAAGCATGAATTTGTAGCAGAACAGGTGGTGTGCAGAGCCTGTCTCTTTACACCTCAGCATTGCACCCGCGGCGACCCCTGGGCGTTTCCGGCGCAACATGCCCGATCCAATCCCGGTTGTCGTTCTGGCGCGGCTTGCCGTCGCGACAAGCTACCAAGGGCAAAGTATTGGAAGGGCTTTGTTTCAGGACGCAGGGCGGCGCGTGATTCATGCGGCGGAGGCGATAGGCATCCGTGGCCTGCTGGTTCACGCGCTATCAGACGACGCCAGGAATTTTTACCTCAACCTCGGTCTTGATCCTTCACCGCTCGATCCAATGACGCCTATGGTCACAATCGCGGATTTAAAAGCCGCCTTGGCCGAATGAATATGCAAGAGCGCACCGGCATCGTGAGAATCGGCCCTGGGGTTGTCCTGGTCGTGTAGCGACTGGACCGCCTCGGGCAGTCCCTCTCAGACCCTCAACCGGGCAACGGTGTTTCAGGGGTCTCCTCCAACCACTTATGCAGTTCGCTGGAAGCAAGATCGACGAAAACCCGCAGCTTCGAGGGCATGAAGCGTTGCCGGGGATAGACGATATGGATCGGATCGGCCTTTGCATGCCATTCCGGCAGAACACGCACCAATCGCCCTTCTGTGCACTCTTGCTTGCAAAGGTAAAGGGGCAATAGCGCGACACCTTCGTCGGCCAGCGCCAGCGACCGGATGACGCGAACATCGTTGACCAGCACTTGCCCGGACATCGGCACGGTGACGCTGTCGTGCTTGTTGGTCAACGTCCAGTCCTCCTTGCCCAAGGGCGTGAATTGCAGGCAGCAATGGCGGCGCAATTCCTGCGGGGTGGCCAGTGCCGCTGCCTTTTCAAGATAGGTCGGGCTTGCAAAAAGAGCCCAGCGTGCGATCCCGACGTTCTTCGCGATCAAGGTCGAGTCCTTCAGGTTGCCCGTGCGGATCGCGACATCGACACCTTCGGCCACCAGATCCACGAAGTGGCTCATCAGCACCATGTCGACGCTGACCTCGGGGCAATGCCGACGCATTTGATTGATGATGTCGGCCAGAATGTGATCGCCAATATCTGCCGGCGCCGTCACGCGCAACAGGCCACGCGGCTCGCCGGCCGACTCAGTGACTGCGGCTTCGGCATCGAGCATGTGCCCCAGCCCGGTCGAGGCATGCTGAAAATACAGATCGCCAGCATCGGTCAGATTCAGGCGGCGCGTCGTGCGTTGCAACAGCGTCACACCCAGCCGCTTCTCCAGCCGCGCAACCCGCGTACTCACCGTTGAAATCGGCACGCCGAGCAGGCGCGCGGCAGCGCTGAAACTGCCCGCTTGCACTACCTTGACGAAGACCGCCGCTTCATTCAAGTCCATTATTCATTTCATTAAAAAGTGTTTTGTTATTTAACCATCTAGTCAAATAAAAGTCTGCCCTTAAAATTACATCCATCAACCCACGGAGAGCAGACATGAAAAAACTCGCATTCATCAAGCGCAACGGCGGCAGCCACTGGGTCGGCGACGGTTTCCCGGTTCGGGGCATCTTTTCCTACAACGACATCGCCGATGAACTTTCGCCCTTCCTGCTGATGGATTACGCCGGTCCGGCGGATTTCCCGGCAACCACGCGCAAGCTCGGTGTCGGCCAGCACCCGCATCGCGGCTTCGAGACCGTCACCATCGTTTATGAAGGTGGCGTCTCACATCGTGACTCGTCGGGCGGCGGCGGCACCATCGGCCCCGGCGATGTGCAGTGGATGACAGCCGCGTCCGGCCTGCTTCATGAGGAGTACCACAGCCCCGACTACGCCGCGAAAGGCGGCCCCTTCGAGATGGTGCAGCTCTGGGTCAACTTGCCGGCCAAAGACAAAATGTCGGCCCCCGGCTATCAGGGCATCGTTGCCGACGACATTCCCGAAGTGGCGCTACCCGGCAATGCCGGCACGGCACGCATCATTGCCGGCAACTATGGCAATGCCAGCGGTCCGGCGCGCACTTTCACGCCGATGAATGTCTGGGATTTGCATCTCAAGGCAGGCCACCGCATCGCGCTCGAGCTGCCTGAAGGCCATACGACGGCGCTGTTCGTGCTGCGCGGCAGTCTCCGCATCGACGACAAGCACACCGTGCGAGCCGCCGAACTGGCGGTGATGGAACGGGAAGGCAGCCAGCTCGCGTTCGATGTCACCGACGACGCGATCGTGCTGCTGCTGAGCGGTGCCCCGCTCAACGAACCCATCGTCGGCCACGGCCCCTTTGTGATGAACACCCGCGAAGAGATCATCCAGGCGATCAACGATTTCAACAGCGGCCGTTTCGGACAGATTGGTCATTAACCCCGCAGCACCCAACCACAACCGACAAGGAGAATCGCCATGAGCACGCCCGCCAACTTCGGCAACGCCAAGCCCGGTATCGATCCTGCCAATGCCGCCCTGCTGATCGAGAGCTACGGCAAGGCCCAGAAAGTCGTCAAGAACCACGAAGTGCTGGATTCCCAGCCTTAGACCGTCCGGCGCCTCGGCAACATCGGGGCGCCGCTCAACTTTCAAAGAGAAATCTCATGAGCAATCTTCTCCAGCCAGGGTCCGTCAAGCCAGCTTTCTGATGCCTTTGTGACTGCCTGGCACCTCCGCCGTCCGGGTGCCGAGGTCGTGATTCGCGACCTGTAACGCATCTGGACGGTGCTGGTTTCCAGGCACTCCTCACCAAGCCGGAAGAGCGCAGCGCCGAGCAGCAGGCCAAAGTCGCCTACTCCGACGCCTTGATCGACGAGGCGAAGGCCGCCGACGTGCTGGACATCGGTTTGCCGATGTATAAGCTCGGTATGCTGTATTCCTTGCATCAGAGTCGAGACGATTGTCTGGACACGATGATAGGACTCCATGCCTCAGAGATTTATCTGGATGAAGGCTCCGGCCATCAAGGCTTGAACTGCCCGAAGCGGCATCGAACATTATTGAGAAAGGATCACCATGTCTGGAATGTCAAATAGCCCGCGTGTCAAAGCAAAACTGGAAGACACACCGTACCTCGTTTCCTTCACCGACGATCTCGGTCATGCCTGGAGCGCCGACGAACCGACGGAAGTCGGCGGTGGCAACACGGCGCCGCCTCCTGATCGACTGATCCTGGCCGGTCTCGGTGCCTGCACGGCCATCACGCTGAAGATGGTCGCGGCCCGGCGGCAGATCCCCATGACGAATGTCGAGGTCGATTTGCAGTTGAATCCCGGCGGCAAACCGGAAGCCGGCAACGACATCGTCCGCCACATCACATTGACGGGGAATCTGAGCGACGAACAGCGCGCCCAACTGCTCAAAGTCGCCAATGCGTGCCCAATGCACAAACTGCTGACTGGCGAGGTGCGCATTCAGACCGAACTCACTTCCTGAGACCGCTGCGAACAACGAGAATCCCATGGGAAAAAACCGCTTGGAAGCATTCAGCGATGGCGTGCTGGCCATCATCATCACCATCATGGTGCTGGAAATGAAGGTGCCGCACGGCGACACGCTGGAAACCTTGTCCCCGTTATTGCCGGTATTCCTCAGCTATATCCTCAGCTTTGTTTACGTTGGCATCTACTGGAATAATCACCATCACCTGCTGCACACGGTAAAGCAGGTTTCCGGCCCCATCCTGTGGGCCAATCTGCATTTGCTGTTCTGGCTATCGCTATTTCCTTTCGCCACGGGCTGGATGGGTGAAAACCACTTTGGAGCGTTGCCTACCGCGCTCTATGGCGTCATTCTGCTTATGGCGTCATTGGGCTATCTGATCTTGCAGTGGCTGATCACATCGGCGGCAGGAGGGCAGTCGGTCCTCAGGCGTGCCATCGGCCACGACTGGAAGGGAAAAGTCTCGGTGCTGTCCAATCTTGCAGGCATCGGTATATCGTTCTGGCTGCCGTGGGTTGCGCAATTCCTCTATGTCTTCGTTGCGCTCCTCTGGCTGATTCCCGACCGTCGCATCGAGCGCGTTCTTCATCAAGAAACTGCCTGACAAGGAACCCCGAATGACAGACGGGCACCTCGAAAAACATCATTCTCCAAAAACCGCATTTAGAATTCGATGAATTACAAAGCGCTTGGGATAGAAGTCAGGTTTTTTCGAGGTGACCAGGTGTATCTGAAACAGCCAAGACCGCTGTCGGACTGAAGTTCGACCCACAAGACTCAGTCGTCCGCATTGACGAGTTTGACCTTCCTTGAGTTTCGGGCTGCACTATCCGGTTTCGAGGCATCCCGTTGTACACAAGTCTTTTGGCATTGCTAATTCTCATGCAAAACAAAGACTTGCTATTTTGCATATTTTTCGTCAACTTTACCGTCGCTTCTCGTAAAAACAAGCACTTACGTGAGTGAAAATATATGTCGAATGAGTTGTGTGTAACGGGATGGCCTCTGCGTCTCGGCCGGAGCCGACATTGGCCTAAGGTACGAGATGGACAGTAAGTGTTACCTGCCGTTCGGTAAGAAGGATCGATGAATGGAAAATTCCCACCTCAGTCCATCGATGGAGGGGGAAAGTTGTCTGCCTTCACATTTTTTCCTGCTTTCTGGATTTCATTAAGAATCCAGTCGTACACATCCCGACAGCCAATCTTAGGTTGGTGTAATCGCGGATCAGGGTCAAAGGCTGTCTTGATCAAGGCGTAACCCGGCAAGCGGGCCTGAGCTGCTTGCTCAAGCTTAGCCAAGTCATCCGGGGTTCGCGGAAGATCCACCTTATTCAAGCAGATCAAAATCGGCTTTCCGAACGATTTAATCTTTTCAAGAGTTCTTGTGTCAGACCCTGAAATACCACGATTGATGTCCACGACCATAACAAACACATCAGTATGGTGTAGATAGTCATCCGTGT
>JADKKC010000018.1 GCA_016720685.1 Zoogloea sp. | reverse complement strand
TGCTGGGGCTCGTCAATAGTTTTGATACGCCGCTGCGCCAGTCGCTGATCAACAGTTTTGTCGGGCAGAAGGAAGATCTGCCCAATGCGCTGGCCCTCAATGCCATGCTGTTCAACAGCGGGCGCTTCATTGGCCCGCCCCTTGCCGGGCTGCTGCTGGGGCTCACGTCCGAAGCGGCCTGTTTTGCGATCAACGGCCTGTCTTTTCTCGCCCTCATCATCGGTCTGCTGTTCATCAAGGTGACTGAACCGCCGCGGGCAAGCGGCTCGATGGGCGAGGTATTTCGCGAGGGGCTGGATTACGCCTGGCACACCTGGCCGGTGCGCATGCTCATCCTGACCCTGATGGCGCTCAACCTCACGGCCTCGGCTTACGCCGTGCTGCTGCCGGTATTTGCCCGCGACGTGCTTGCCGGTAACGCGACGACCCTGGGCTGGCTGTGGGGCGCGGCGGGGGGCGGTGCCTTCATGGCGACGATTTTTCTGGCCACCCGCCGGCGCCTGCCGGGGCTCATCAGCGCGGTGGTGGCGGGGTGCGTGATCAGCGCGCTGTCGATCATCGTGTTCGCGCTGGCGTCCACCCTGCCGCTGGCGATGGGGGCGATGATCGGGGTGGGCTTCGGAATTTCCGTGTGCAACGTGGGCATCAACATGCTGCTGCAGGGCATGGGCGCCGGATCAGCTGCGGGGGCGGGTGGTGTCTTTCTTCACGTCGGCGCGCTTCGGCTTCGATGCCCTCGGCGGCTTGTTCGCCGGGCTGCTGGCCACGGCCATCGGGGCCGGGCCAAGCCTGCTGGCGGAGGGCGTGGTGCTGCTGGCCTTTGTCGCCTTTTTGCTCACCCGCCGCCGGCGCCTCTTGGCGCTGGTCACCGAAAGCCATGGCTGACGACAAAAAAATGCTGTGCTGCGGCATCAACCGGGGCCGCTGAAATAACCCACGGCGCAATCAGGCCGTATACTCGGTACCTCATGAATTTTGGAGCCATCCATGCGCTACGGAGAGTTTGACACCGCTTCCCTCATGTACATCACCAACCGCCCCGATCTCGTTTTCGAGCGCGGCGAAGGGGCGTGGCTGTACGACCATAACGGCAAGCGCTACCTCGATTTCATCCAGGGCTGGGCGGTCAACTGCCTCGGCCACTGTCCGCCGGAAATCCGCGATGCGCTGGTCAAGCAGGCCAGCACGCTGCTCAACCCGAGCCCGGCCTTCTACAACGGCCCGATGGTCGAGCTGGCCGGCCTGCTCACGGCCAACTCGGTTTTTGACCGCGTGTTCTTTCGCCAACACCGGCGCCGAAGCCAACGAAGGCGCGATCAAGCTGGCGCGCAAGTGGGGCAAGGTCAACAAGGGCGGTGCGTATGAAATCATCACCTTCGACCACTCCTTCCACGGCCGCACGCTGGCCACCATGTCGGCTTCCGGCAAGCCGGGCTGGGACACCATGTACGCGCCGCAGGTGCCGGGCTTCCCGAAGGCCGACCTCAACGACATCGCGTCCGTCGAGGCGCTGATCACCGACAAGACCGTTGCCGTGATGCTGGAGCCGGTGCAGGGCGAGGGCGGCGTGATTCCGGCCGATCCCGTGTTCATGCAGGCCCTGCGCAAGCTCACCCGCGAGCGCGGCCTGCTGCTCATCGTCGACGAAGTGCAGGCCGGCATGGGCCGTACCGGCACCCTGTTTGCCTACGAGCACTCGGGCATCGAGCCGGACATCATGACCCTCGGCAAGGGCATAGGCGGCGGCGTGCCGCTGGCGGCGCTGCTGGCCACCGAGTCGGTTGCCTGCTTCGAGCCGGGCGAGCAGGGCGGCACCTACAACGGCAACCCGCTGATGACGGCGGTTGGCGTGGCGGTGATCAAGCGCCTTACCTCGGAGGGTTTCCTCGAGTCCGTCCTCGCGCGTGGCGAATACCTCAAGAAGCGCCTGCTCGAGCTGTCGGCCAAACATGGCCTCAAGGGCGAGCGCGGTTCCGGCCTGCTGCGCGCCCTGATCCTCGACGACGAGCGCGGTCCGGCCATCGTCCAGGCGGCACTCACCATGGAGCCGCAGGGCGTGCTGCTCAACTCCCCGCGGCCCAACCTGCTGCGCTTCATGCCGGCCCTCAACGTCAGCGAAGCCGAGATCGACCAGATGATCGATGCGCTGGATATCCTGCTGAAGAAGTAAGCGCGCGGGTCCCGGACGAAAAAATGGCGCCACAAGTGGGCGCCATTTTTTCGTCCATTTTGCGGGGCTGTTTTTAGCCGCCTTGCCCCTTGCTCTGCCGCTTGATCAGATCGCCCATGGCCGCGGCCGAAACCGGGCGAGAAAAGTGGTAACCCTGTCCGAGGCTGCAGCCGAGTTCGCCCAGAATTGCACGTTGCTCGGCGGTTTCGATTCCTTCGGCGATGGTCAGCAGCGACATGTCGCGGGCGATGCTGATGATCGCGCGGATCAGGGTGATGTCGTCCCGGTTGCGGTGGAGTTCCGACACGAAGGAGCGGTCGATCTTCAGCACGTCGAAGTGGAAGTTGCGCAGGTAGGACAGGCTGGCGTAGCCGGTGCCGAAGTCGTCGAGGGACAGTTTGACGCCCAGCGCCAGGAGTCCTTCAAGGGTGGTGCCGATGCGCTCGTTCTGATCAAGCAGCACGCTTTCGGTGACTTCGATCTCCAGACGATCGGCGCTGAGCCGGTGGCGCAGCAGGGTGTCGCGCACGTGGGCGACGAAATCCTCCTGGCGCAGCTGTGGAACCGCGACATTGACGGCGATCCGGATGGGCGCGGCGCCGTCGGCATCCCATGCTGCCAGCTGCTTGCAGGCTTCATCGAGCACCCAGGCACCGATCGGCACGATCAGGCCGGTGTCTTCGGCGACCGGGATGAAACGGTCGGGGGGAATCAGTTCGCCGCCGGTCGGTTGCCAGCGCAGCAAGGCCTCGCAGCCGACGATGCGCCCGCTGGAGAGTTCGACCTGCGGCTGGTAATGGAGCACCAGCTCCCGGCGCGTCAGCGCATGGCGCAGGCCGTTTTCGGTGTTCAGGCGGTCGGTTGCCAGCTGGTTGAAGTCGGGGGTGAAAAACTGGAAATTGCTTCGCCCGAGGTGCTTGGCGTGATACATCGCCGCGTCGGCATTTTGCAGCAGCGTGCCGGTGTCGCTGCCGTTGTCCGGATAAAGGGCGATGCCGATGCTCGGCGTGATCTGCAAGTCATGCTCGCGGATGAGATAGGGCTCGGAGAGTGATTCGAGGATCTTGCGGGCGACCGGCAGGGTCTGGGCGGGTTGGTCGAGGCCGGTCAGCAGCACCGCGAACTCGTCGCCACCGAGGCGGCTTACCGTGTCGCTGTGGCGCACCAGGCGGCGCAGGCGGAGCGAGACTTCCTGCAGGATCTCGTCGCCAATGGCGTGGCCGAGGGAGTCATTCACCGTTTTGAAGCGGTCGAGGTCGATCACGAACACCGCCACCCGCTTGCTCTCGCGCTCCGCCAGAGCCATTGCCTGGGCCAGCCGGTCGCTGAACAGGCTGCGGTTGGGCAAACGGGTGAGGATGTCGAATTCGGCCAGCTGGCGGATCCGGTCTTCGGCGGCCTTGCGTTCGGTAAGGTCGAGGAAGGTGCCCACGTAATGCAGCACCTCGCCGTTTTCGCCCCGCACGGCGCAGATGTCGAGGTGCTCGGGATACACGCTGCCGTCTATCCGGCGGTTCCAGATCTCGCCGCTCCAGGAGCCTGTTTCCTGGATTTTTTTCCACATGTTGCGGTAGAAATCCGGGTCGTGACGGCCGGAGGCGAGCAGTTTGGGTCGCTTGCCGATGACATCGGCCGCGCTGAAACCGGTGATTTTGATGAAGGACGGGTTCACCGCCAGGATGCGTGTTTCCGGGTCGGTGATGATGATGCCTTCCCGGCTGCTCTCGAATACCCGCGAGGCGAGCCGCAGCTCTCCGGCCTGCCGTTCGAGGGCGCGGGCGTGTTCGTCGATGTTGTGGGTGTAGGTTCTGAGCTGGCCGCTGATCCAGCGCGAGAAAAAATACGAAGCGAGCATGGCGAGGCCGATGGCCAGGCCGGCGGCAAGGGCGACATACGGCAGCCGGCTGGACAGCGAACTCAGCGCGGCTTCCCGCTCGGCCGCGATGGCCGGTTGCATCTCCTGCTCGTACACCGTGGCGATGACGACGATGTTCCACGGCAGATAGGGCTGCACGTAGGCGGTGCGCTTGCTCAGGCCCTGGCTGGCCGCTGTCTGCCAGGGGTAGTCGATGAAGCCGCCGCCCTGTTTGCCGAGATCCAGGAGTTGCTGGCGGACTTTCTTCTGGGCTTCGGTGCCAACCGAAAGGTAATGCTTGCCTTCGTTTTCCGGCCACTGGGGCTGCAGCAACAGGCGTCCGTCGAGGCCGATGGCGATGAAGCGGCCTGTGTCGCCGAACTTCCACGCACGCAGCCGCTCGAGGCCTTCCCGGAGCCGCTCACCGTGCCAGCTCTCGAGGTAGTCGCCGGTGCCGATCAGCCACCCGTAGGGCTTGAAGACCTTGACGAAGGTGAGCTTCTCGGACATCTGCGTCGGGTTGCCGGGCGAGTACCAGCGATAGGTTGAGAAACCTTGGCCACCGCCCGCCGTGGCCGCGGCGACAAGGCCGCGCATGATGTAGTGGCCGGTGTCGTCCTGGTTGTCCCAGAGGGACGAGCCTTCCCGCTCCGGTGCTGTCGGCAGGAGAACACAGTGGCCCTTCAGGTCGTCGATGAAAAAGTAGCCGCTTCCGTTGAAAAACCGCTGGTGCCGAAGGGCCTCCCGGATAAGCTGCTTGACCTCCGCTTCGGGGCGTCGGCCGTGCTCCCGGTCGTAGATCACCTGCGCGGTCTGGAATGCCATTTCGACCTTCTCCCGCGTTGCATTGCGCAAGGCCGATTCGGTGCGGGATTGCAGGAAATCCAGGTAGCCGATGGCTGCCGCCATCTCGTTGCTGAGGCGTTCCTGTTTCTTCTTCGTGAAGCCGCTTTCGAGCCGTTCGGTGATGCGCTGATGCTCCGACAGGCCGATCAGCAGGAAACTGGTGCCGAGTGCGATCGCCAGCACGATGACGACGAGCAGCGTTCCCGCCAGGTGAAGGCGGGGAAGGTTGTGGTCGGTAACGTGAAGCTTCATGGGTGGCTGGACTCGTCCTGGACGGGGCAGATTGTTCTGGTGACAGCGTCAGCCTTACAGTTCGCCGCTCAGCCGTTAACTACGGCAGCTTGCCCCGAAAATGAAGTAGTGATTAATGCTGAGCGGCGGCTCCGGCCGTCCGGACGTTAATCCCCGATAGCTCACGACTTCACTATCCTAGTTCGGCATCCTTTACGTCACCTTTCCATGTTTTCGTCCGCCAGTTCCAGCTCGCCCGGTGCGCGCCAGCGCTCTTTCCTGCCGTTGGTGCTTCTATGCTGCTGCCGATCGTTCTTGTCTGGGGGCGTGCTGTACAAGGCCAAGGCGGAAGAGGACAGGTGATCCGCTCCATCAACACCGAAACCCTCAACCTTGCCCGAGCCTTCGAGGAGCACACGATCCGGACGATCAAGAGCGTCGACCAGGCTCTGCTGTTCCTGAAGTTCCAGTACGAGCGGTATGGCGACAAGGTTAACATCGCCGAATACGTGCGCGAAGGCATGATCATCAGCAGCATCTTCAACCAGCTCGGGGTGATCGACGAGCATGGCATCCACGTGCTGAGCAACCTGCCCAACCACAAGCGGGTCGACCTGTCGGACCGGGAGCACTTCCGGGTTTACACGGAGAAAGACACCAACACGCTCTTCATCAGCAAACCTATTCTGGGCCGCGCGTCGGGCAAATGGTCCATCCAGATGACCCGCCGCATCAACAAACCCGACGGCAGCTTTGGCGGCGTTGTCGTGATTTCCGTCGATCCGTTTTATTTTTCGGATTTCTACAGCGGCGTGGACCTTGGCGTCGGCGGTGTGGTGTCGCTGATCGGCTCGATGGCTTCGTGCAGGCCGGCGACGATAAGACCGTGGGCCAGAATGTTTCGAAGAGCCCGCTGCTGAAATACGCCGCCGCCCAAAACAGGCCTGACGGCAGCCTTCGATTCACCGCCGTTGCCGACGGGAAGCCGCGTTTCTACAGCTATCGCGTGCTTGCCGAGTATCCCTTGCTGGTGACCGTTGGCGTGCAGGACGATGCCGCCCTGGCGGACTACCGCGAGCGGCGCCTGGGCTACATGATCTTTGCGGGGGCGACGAGCCTGATGGTGTTGCTGTTCGGCGCCATCGCCATCCGGCTGCTGAACGGACAGTTCCACATCATGCAGGCCCTGCGTGAAAGCCAGGTCAGGGCGGATTCGGCGAACCGCATGAAATCCGAATTCCTGGCCTCCATGTCCCACGAACTGCGTACGCCGCTCAACGGCATCATGGGCTACGCCGAGTTGCTGCAGGAGTCGTCCAGCGAAGAGAACCGGGAGTTTGCCGGGATCGTGCTGGAGAGCAGCCAGCATTTGCTGGAACTGGTCGATTCGATCCTCGATCTGGCCAAGATCGAGTCCGGCAAGCTGGAACTCCAGCGCACGCCGGAGCCGCTTGTGCCACTGCTCGAAAAAATCGTTCGCGACCATGACCCGTCGGCGGCCCAAAAGGGGCTGACGCTCACGCTGGATCTGGCGCCGGATCTGCCCGATACGCTGCTTTGCGACAGCACCCGGGTTGCCCAGCTGCTGAACAACCTGCTTAGCAATGCGATCAAGTTCACCGACAACGGCGAGATCGCGCTGTGTGCCAGGCGTGCCGGCCGCATGCTGGAGATTGCGGTTTCCGATAGCGGTTGCGGCATTCCGGACGACATGCTGCCCCACATTTTCGAGCGCTTTCGGCAGGTGGAGAGTTTCCTGACCCGTCGCCACCAGGGAACCGGTCTGGGCCTGGCGCTTGTGAAGGATCTGGTCGGGCTGATGGGCGGCGACGTGCGGGCGAGCTCAGAGGTGGGCAAGGGCAGCGAGTTCGTGGTGAGCCTGCCGCTCGACTGAAGCGGGCGGGTTTAAATGCAAAAACGGCAACAATGAACCCGTCATTGTTGCCGTTTTTTCGCGGGCGAACCCCTTGGCCGATGCCGATCAGGTGCCCCGCAGGCCGCTGGCCTGGGAGCGGCCCGGCGCCTGCTTGCCCTTTCTGGCGCGCTTGCCGATGAAGTCCTGCCAGTCGCGTGGCGACAGGGTGGTTTCGACCGCCTTGCCGCCGCGGGTGTTGGCGAGCAGGGTGATAGCCTCGCGGGCCACGCAGGCGGCGGCGAGCTGTTCGCCGTCGTCGAGGCCGATGAGGGTGACACCGCGGCCGCCACCGGAAAGCTCTTTCACCTGGTCGAGCGGGAAGACCAGGAGGCGGTCGGACGATGACAGCGCGGCCAGGTGCAGGCCTTCGGCGTCGTCGAAAAGCACCGGTGCGAGCAGCTTGCCGCCGGCGTCCAGCGTGATGAACTGCTTGCCGGCGCGCTTGGTGGCGGTCAGGTCGCCAAGGCGGCACACAAAGCCGTAGCCGTTGGTGCTGGCCAGCAGCACGCGCTTGTCGGCGGGGCCGGCGAGCACGTGGGCGATCTTGCTGCCGCTGGGCAGCTCCACAAACGAGGCCAGCGGCGCGCCGTTGCCGCGGCCGTCGGGCAGCGTGGATACCGCCACCGTCAGGGCGCGGCCGCCATCGGTGATGGCAATGAGCGCATCGATGGTGCGGCACTCGAAGGCCACGCCGAGGTGGTCGCCATCCTTGAAGGCAATGTTGGCCAGGTCGAGGCCGTGGCCGTTGCGGCAGCGCACCCAGCCCTTTTCGGAGACGATCACGGTGACGGCTTCGTCCACCACCGTCTGGGTGACGCCGGCACGGGCGGCTTCTTCCACCAGGGTGCGGCGCTCGTCGCCGTATTTGGCGGCGTCGGCGCGGATTTCCTTGATCACCAGCTTCTTCAGCTTGCCTTCGTCGCCGAGCAGGGCTTCGAGTTCGGTTTTTTCACCGCGCAGCTCGGCCAGCTCGCGTTCGATCTTGATGCCTTCGAGGCGGGCCAGCTGGCGCAGGCGGATTTCGAGGATGTCCTCGGCCTGCCGGTCCGAGAGTTCGAAGCGTGCGATCAGCGCCGGCTTGGGCTCGTCCGATTCGCGGATGGTGCGGATCACCTCGTCGATGTTCAGGAAGACGATGTGCCGGCCTTCGAGAATATGGATGCGATCGTTCACCTGGCCGAGGCGGTGGGCCGTGCGCCGGCGCACCGTGGCGAGCCGGAAGCGGCCCCACTCGTGGAGCACGTCGGCGAGGTTCTTCTGCCCCGGCCGGCCGTCGAGGCCGATCATCACCATGTTGATCGACGAGGAGCTTTCGAGGCTGGTGTGGCTGAGCAGCAGGTTGGCAAATTCGGCCACGTCCTGGTTGCGGCTCTTGGGCTCGAAGACGAGGCGCACCGGGGCATCCTTGCCGGATTCGTCGCGCACCCGGTCGAGGGCGCCGAGCATCAGGGCCTTGATCTGGGCCTGGTCCGGGTCGATGGATTTCTTGCCGGTCTTGGGCTGCGGATTGGTGAGGGTTTCGATCTCGAACAACACCTTTTGTGCCGAGACGCCTTGGGGCAGTTCGTTGACAACCAGCTGCCACTGGCCGCGGGCGAGATCCTCGATCACCCAGCGGGCGCGCAGCTTGAGGCTGCCGCGGCCGGTTTCGTAGGCCTGGCGGATGTCGGCCTTGGGCGAAATGATCTGGCCGCCGCCGGGGAAGTCCGGCCCGGCGATGTGCGCCATCAGGTCGGGCACGGTGGCGGCGGGGTTTTCGATGGCGTGGATGGCGGCGGCGGCCACTTCGCGCAGGTTGTGGGACGGGATTTCGGTGGCCATGCCGACGGCGATGCCCGAGGCGCCGTTGAGGAGCACGAAGGGCAGGCGGGCCGGCAGCAGTTGCGGCTCTTCAAAGGCGCCGTCGTAGTTGGGGCGGAAATCCACGGTGCCGCGGTCGATCTCGGAGAGCAGCAGCTCGGCGATCGGCGTCAGGCGGCATTCGGTGTAACGCATCGCCGCGGCCGAGTCGCCGTCGCGGGAGCCGAAGTTGCCCTGGCCGTCCACCAGCGGGTAGCGCAGCGAGAAATCCTGGGCCACGCGCACCATCGCGTCGTACACGCTGGAGTCGCCGTGGGGGTGGTATTTACCGATCACGTCGCCCACCACGCGGGCTGACTTGACATGCTTGGAGCCCGGCGAGAGGCGCATCTCGCTCATCGCGAAGAGGATGCGGCGCTGCACCGGTTTCATGCCGTCTTCGACCTGGGGCAGGGCGCGGGCCTTGACCACGCTCATGGCGTAGGCGAGGTAGGCCCGTTCGGCGTAGAGGTCGAGGGGCAGGGCGTCGTCGCTGCCCATGAGCAAGGTGGGCGGCGGGGGCGGAGGCGGTTCGGCCGCGCCGGGAACTTCGGGCGGCAGGGAATCGAAGAGATCGGGGGTGTCGTTCATCGTGCAGCAGGCAGCTCGGGGCTGCCGAGGTTACAGGCGCCCGGGCGGGCGCGGGGAGGATCGCAAAACAGGGCGCAAAAATACCACAGGCGACGCGCTTTCCCGTTGGGCGAGGCGATTGTTCGCCGCGCTTTCGGCGGTGCTCAGCGGCAGGCGAGCCGGAAGGCGGCGGAAATGGCGTCCTGGTCGAGGCGGCGACCGATGATCACGATGGTGGTGTCGCGGGTTTCGCCCGGCGCCCAGGGCCGGCCGTAATCGAAGCCGGTGATGCGGTGCACGCCCTGGAAAACCAGCCGCCGCTCTTCCTCGCGCACGGCCAGCACGCCCTTGTAGCGCAGCATGTCGTTGCCGTTGTTGAGCAGCAGTTCTTCGACGAAGCTGCCCAGCAGGCCGGCGTCCACGTCGCCCGCGTGGTGCAGCACCAGCGAGGCGATGTCGTCGTCGTGGCGCACGAAGGCGGCATGCCGGCCGCCGCCGCGGCTGAGGCCGCTGGGGGCCGAGGCGCTCAGGAAGCCCGGGCTGTGTTCAATCACGTCGCTGAGCACGAAGGCATCCAGCGCAAACAGCGCGGCGATCTCCGCGGCATCCAGGGGCACCGGCATCAGCGGCACGCGCAGGTTGATGCGCCGCAGGCGGGCTTCCAGCGCGCTGAGCGTGTCGGCATCGACGAGTTCTGCCTTGGTGATCAGCACGCGGTCGGCAAAGCCGATCTGGGCGGCGGCGACGCGGTTTTCGTCGAGCTGGCGGGCGGCGTGCACGGCGTCGACAACGGTGAGGATGCCGTCCAGCTCGTAGCGGCTGCTCACGCCCTCTTCGGTAAAGAAGGCCTGGGCGACCGGCGCCGGGTCGGCGAGGCCGGTGGTTTCGAGCACCAGCTGGTCAAAATCCAGCTCGCCGCGGTCGCGCCGGTCGGCCAGGTCGGCCAGCGCCTGGCCCAGCTCGCCGCGCACGCTGCAGCAGATGCAGCCATTGGTCAGCTCGACCACCTCGACCGCCGGCGAGCCGGCGATCAGGCCGCCGTCGATGCCTACCGCGCCGAACTCGTTTTCGAGCACCGCGACCCGTCTTGCCGGCGCACTGGCGAGGTAGCGGTTGAGCAGCGTTGTCTTGCCGGCCCCGAGAAAGCCGGTGAGGATGGTTGCGCGGATTGGCGGGCGGGGGATGGAGAGCGGGCTGGTCATGGTGCGGCTCTGGAATCGAAAAACGGCGCAAAGTTTGGCACAGAAAGCCCCTGACACACCCTGCTTCAGAAGCTGGCCCGCAGGCTGGGGCGCGTGGATCGGGGTTTCAGCGGGTGGATTTGTACCGCTGCCGCACCTGCCTGAGCGGGCGCCGGGCTGGCTGGGAAAGGGAGAGGGTGCGAGAGGAATGCGAGAGGTTTTTGACAGCCTGCTAAAATGCGCCGCTGAAACTGTTCTACCTACAAAGTTGTATTCATCACGCCGTACCCAGTCCAGCCACGCATGACCAGACCTCCGACGTCGCCAAGCCCGTCTTCCGAGCCGCTATTTACACCTGCGGGCATCATTCCTACCGACGAGCAGCGCAACATCCAGACATGCCGGGCCCGCCACGTGATTGCAATTGCCAACGCGGGGGCGGCCAAAACCACCACGCTGGCGCTGCGGATCGCCGAATCGGTAACCCGTGGCGTGTGGCCCGAGAGCATCATTGCGCTGACGTTTTCGGGGGAGGCGGCGCGCGTGCTCAAGGCGCGGCTCGTCGAGATCGGCCTGGATGAAAAGCTCGCCCGCCGCATCCGGTGCACCACCTTCGAAGAATTCGCGCAGCAGGTTCTGGGCGCTTTCGAGGGCGGGCAGGCGCCATTCCTTGCGTCGCACGATGCGGTTGCGCCCCATGTGCGTGCCGCGGTGAGAAAGCTCCAGCTGGAAAACTCGATGCGCAGAACGCCGCGCGAGCTCTGGCTGCCCGAGCACAACGACCAGATCTTCGAGTTTCTGACCCTTGCCGGGCAACTCAAGGCGCGGCTGGTCAAGCCGGGCGTCGAGGACGGCGAAAGCATCGAGGAGCGCGCCGGGTTTCTCGACCTGCCGGAGAGCGTTTTTTTGCTCTACTGCCTGATGGAAGCCGAGCGCGCCGGCTACGGCGACGCGCCGCGCTGGCGGGCCGGGTTTGATGCGACCTACGATCTTGCCTGCATGCTGACCAGCGAGGATTGCGCGATCGAGCTGCCGGCCTTCCGCATCGTGGTGGTCGACGAACTCCAGGACATGAACCCGGCAAGCTACGCGGTGCTCGAGCACCTGCTGGCCCGGGGCAATGCGTTTTTTACCGGCGCGGGCGACTTCGATCAGGTGATTCATCGCTGGGCCGGCGCCGATGTGAACTTCATCCGCACCCGCTTTGGCCAGGGTTGGCGCAGCGTGGAATCCCTGCCGCTGACCCGCACCTACCGTCATGGCCCGGTCATGGCGCTGGCCACCGCCGCGCTGAAGGACAAGGAAGTTGTTTCCGGCCGCCGTCACGAGACCCGCCTCCAGCTTGAAACCTACGCCACCCAGCGCGACGGGGCCGGGCGCGTGGCCGCCTGCATCCTTGACTGGACCCGGCGGGGCGGGCGGCCAGATGCCTGCGCGGTCATCCTGCGGGCGCCCTACCAGTCGATCCATATCGAGAACGCCCTGCTGGAAGCCGGCATCGGCTGGCGGGTGGAGGGGCTGGAAAGCTACCTGCTCCGCTCCGAGATTCTCATGCTGCGCGGCGTGATCGCCTTTGCGCTGGAAGACTACGAGTCGATTCCCGGCGTTGAAAAGCGCCTCCAGGTTTTGCAGGCCTTGCTGTTCTGGCAGCAGTTTGAATGGGGCGCCGACCGGCGCGACGATGACGCGCTGAAGACGGCGGCGGCCCAGCCCGAACTGTTCGATGCGTTTTTGAAGGGCAAGCTGCTCAAGCCGCAAACCCGCGCCGATAAAAAAGCGGCCGGGATGTCGGGCGACGAGGAGCTGGAGAGTGAATTCCACTTTCTCGAAAAGCTCGCCCAGCTTCGAAAAAGCGGCCGTCACCACGAAGCCAACGCGCTGGCGAACATTCGCCGCGCCGAATCCGAAACTGTCGACGAAACCCCCGCCCAGCGCAGCGCCCGGGTACGCCTCGAGCGCACCCTGGCGATGCTCCGCGCGGCCCCGCGGACGAGCCCGCCCATGCCTTGCTGGAGCGGGCGGTTGGCCTGTTGGCGCTGAAAAGCGTGGCCCGGCAGCTTTTCATCGCGCCGAGCACGGCGGCCATGGTTGCAAGGTCGATCGACGGTTTCATCGACGCATCGCGCCGCAACGCCATGTCGCTGCGGGATTTTGCCGGCTGGCTGCGAAAGGCCGAGGTAAAGGCATCCCGGCTGCGGGCGTCCGCCACCGTGCTGCTGTGCACCGTCGAGGCCGCCAAGGGGCAGGAGTTCGAGTCCGTGATGTTGCCCTTCCTCGAAGACGGCGCCTTTCCGATGACAGGCTGTAACCCCGCCGAAGAAAGCAACCGTTTTTACGTCGCGCTCACCCGCGTGCGCGACGAGCTGACGCTGTTCGTGCCCGAATCGGCGCCCCGTGTCAGCCCCTATGTGGCCGCCATGAAAATCGACAAGGCGCGCGCTCGTGGCAGCCTGCAACTCGATGCGCAAACCGGATTTCAGGATTGAGGCCTTGCAAGCCGCGATCACCCTCACGCCCCCCGTCACATCTGCAACCATGACCACCGCCATCGCCCCCCAATCTCCCGCGAGGCCCACCGGCAGCACCCGTCGCCAGTGGCTGCGCTTCGTGCTGCCGCTGCTTGCCATATCACTCGTGATCGGCGCGCTGGGCGTCGTGGGCTATCGCTACCTGAGCGAGGAGATCCGCCGCGAAACCCACCGCACCCTGGCGGTGATCACCGAGCAGAAGCGCCAGCAGGTCGAGGCCTGGCTTGGCGAGGCCCGGATCGATGCCGACCTGGCCTTTTTCGGGCACTCCCAGCTCGAAGTGCTGTTTGACCAGTGGTCGAAGGGCGGACGCCGGGACGATGTGAGCCTGGCGCGGATGAAGAGCCTGATGGAGGCCATGGCCAAGGCGCGGGGCTGGGCCGGGCTGGCGGTGGTCGATGCCGGGGCAAATCCGGCCTTCGTCGTCGGCGACGCCGACGTTCGGGACCACGCCGCGCTGATCCGCGACATCCTGAAGCGGCCCCGGGTCGAACTCGTCGATCTGCATCGCGACGCCAGCGGCAAGGTGCAATACGGCGTGCTGGCGCCCATCGGGTCGCCCGACATGGTGCCGTTGGGGGTGGCCTACGTAACCTGGCGGGCAGACCTGGCGCTGGACAACCTGGTCGAATCCTGGCCGGTGCCCACCCGCACGGCCGAGACCTACCTGGTCCGGCGTGACGGGGAGGGAGTCCGTTTCCTGACACCGCTGCGCTTCAAGCGCGACGCGGCGCTCACCCTCAGCCTTCCCTTGAGCACGCCCGACATGCCTGCGGCCAGGGCGGCCCGCGGGGAGCGCGGCATCATCGAGGGCGGGCGCGATTATCGACGCGTTCCGGTGCTCGCCTATGCCGCTGCCGTGGCCGGCACGCCCTGGCTGATGATTGCCGAGATCGACGAACTGGAGGCCTATGTGGGCCTGCGCACCATGTCGTGGGCCACGGCGGTGGTCATGGGGCTCGGGCTGTTGCTGTCCTATTCGGGCGGCTACCTGCTGTGGCGGCGCGGCCGCCAGCGGCAGGAACTTGCCGCGCTGCAGGCCCAGCGGGCCGCCGAAGCGCGCTTTCGTGTGATCTTTGAACAGGCGCCGCTGGGCGTGGCCCTGATGGATTCGCGCAGCGGCCGGATCATGGAGACCAACCTGCGCTTCGCGGAAATCGTCGGCCGCACGCCGGCCGAGCTGGCCGGGTTCGACGCACTGGAAGCCACTCACCCTGACGACATTGGCGAGAGCACCGACAACATTGCCCGGCTCAAGTCCGGCCAGATCTCAGGCTACCGCCTGAACAAGCGCTACCTGCACCCCGACGGCTCGGTGGTGTGGGCCAGCGTAACCTGCGCGCCGGTGCGGGTAGAGGCCGAAGAGGCGCCGCGTTACCTGTTCATCGTCGAGGACATCACGGCGCGCAGGCAGATCGAGGAGCGCCTGCAGATCAGCGAGATGCGCCACCGCCTGCTGGCGGACAACGCCATCGACGTGATCATGACGATGGACCTCTTCGGCCGCTATTCCTACGTCAGCCCCTCCGTTGAAAAGCTCCGCGGCGTCACCCCGGAGGAAGCCCTGCAGCAAAGCATGGCCGACGTGCTCATGCCGGATTCCCTCGCCATTGCCGAAGCCTATTTTGAAGGCCTGCGCGCCGATCTGGAGGCCGGGCGTCCGCTGGCGGCCTTCCGCGGCGAAATGGAGCAGCGCTGCAGGGGATGGCTCCACGGTCTGGACCGACGTCACTGCCAGCCCGCTGCTCAGCACCGACGGTGGCTTTGTCGAAATCCTTGGCGTGGCCCGCGACATCAGCGAACGCAAGCGTTACGAGCACGACCTGCGCCAGGTCTACGATGCCGCCGAGGCCGCCAACGCCGCCAAGAGCGAGTTTCTGGCCCACATGAGCCACGAGATACGCACGCCGATGAACGCCGTGCTCGGCCTGGCCCAGGTGCTGGAGCGCGAGCCGCTGGCCCCGAACCAGCGCGAAATGGTCGAGCGCATCCGCACCGCGGGCCAGTCGCTGCTCGCCATCCTCAACGACGTGCTCGATCTGTCCAAGATCGAGGCGGGCCAGCTACGCATCGAGCCCCGGCCCTTTGATCTGGCCCCGCTGCTGGCCAACCTCGACAGCCTGATGGGGCAGGCCGCAAGGTCCAAGGGGCTGGCGCTCGGCATCGAGGTGCCCGCCGTGTCGCCCGGCTTGCTGATCGGCGACCGGCTGCGCCTCGAACAGGTGTTGTTCAACCTCACCGGCAACGCCATCAAATTCACCGAAGCGGGCGAGGTGGTGCTGCGTGTATTGGCGCGCGAAACCGGCGAGGGCGCCCTGAGGCTGCGCTTCGAGGTGCACGACAGCGGCATCGGCATCACGCCCGAGGCGCTGTCACGCCTGTTTGCGCCCTTCACCCAGGCGGACGCGGGCATTGGCCGCCGCTTTGGCGGCACGGGCCTGGGCCTGTCCATCTGCAAACGCCTGGTGGAGTTGATGGGCGGCGAGATCGGCGCCGAAAGCCGGGTGGGCGAGGGCAGTGTTTTCTGGTTCGAGCTGCCCTTCCAGCGCGGCGCGCTGGGCGAGACGGAAGCGCCGGCCGCCAGGCCGCCAAAGCCCTCGTCGGGGCCGCGCCTGGTGGGGGCGCACCTGCTGGTGGTGGACGACAGCGCCATGAACCGCGATCTGGTCGAGCGCGCACTGGCGCTCGAAGGCGCCACCGCCACCCTGGCCGCCGACGGCCAGCAGGCGGTGCAACTTCTCAAGACCCGGCCCGAGGGCTTCGACGCGGTACTGATGGACGTGCAGATGCCGGTGATGGACGGCCTTACCGCCGCCCGGCTGATCCGCGGCGAACTGGGCCTGCTCGACCTGCCGGTGATCGCCTTTACCGCGGGGGTGCGCGACGAACAGCAGGCGCTGGCCCGCGCATCCGGCGCCAACGACGTGCTGGCCAAGCCCATGGACCTGGAGCAAATGGCCGAGCTGCTGGTGAAGTGGATCAAGCCCCGGGCTGCCGCCGAGTTTAAGTCCGAATTCGCCTGAGTTCGAGCCTGAGTTCGAGCCCGAAAGCGCGGCCGCCGCAGACGCCGTGGAAAGCTTCCCCGACATCGCCGGCATCGACCGCGAGCGTGCCGCGAAGCGACTGGGACAGGACAGGGCCATGTTCCTCGGCCTGCTGGAACTCTTCATCGCCGACAACGCCGACGCCGCCCGGCGTGCCCGCAGCGAACTGGCCCGTGGCGAACGGGAATCCGCCGCCCGGCGGATGCACACCCTGCGCAGCAACGCGGGCTTTTTGTGCGCCCTGGACATCATGGCCCTGGCCAGCGAGCTGGAAGAAGCGATCGAGCGGGGCGACACGCAGGCCGCGCTGGAAGCCGGGCTTGTCGAGCTTGACCGCCAGATCAGCGAACTCGTCGAGGCCGGCGCACCCTGGTGCTGACCGGCAGGAATCCAGGCTGCCAGCCGGGCTGTTTTCGACTTGAATGAGAGGTGGGCGGGGGCGGGGAAGGCCGCTACGGTCGCAGCACCGTCTTGCGCACAACCCACATTTGAAAGGGCGCTTCAATGCAATCCAAAGACCACTGGGAAAAAATCTACACCGCCAAGGCCGCAGACGAGCTCAGCTGGTTTCAGGCCCACGCCGAACTGTCCCTCCGCTTGATCCGGAATGCCGGCACGCCGCTCACGGCGTCGATCATCGACGTGGGCGGCGGCGCGTCCACCCTCGTCGATGACCTCCTGGCCAGCGGCCATGAGAACGTGACGGTTCTCGATCTTTCGGGCGCCGCGCTGGCCGTGGCGCAGGCGCGGCTGGGTAGCCGTGCCGCGGCGGTGAAGTGGCTCGAGGCCAATGTCCTCGAGGCCGAGCTGCCGGCGCATGCCTACGATGTGTGGCACGACCGGGCCGTGTTCCACTTTTTGCTCACCCTTGATGAGCGACACGCCTACGTGCGCACCGTCCTCCGCGCGGTCAAGCCCGGCGGGCTTGTCATCGTGGCCAGCTTTGCGGAAGACGGCCCCACCCAGTGCAGCGGCCTGCCCGTCATGCGCTACGGCGCCAACGAACTCCACGCCGAATTCGGCGAACCCTTTCTTCTGCTCGGCCATGAAGAAGAGTCGCACCACACCCCCGGCAATAAAGAGCAGAAATTCGTTTACTGCTTTTGCCGCAAGCAGGGTTCTTGATGGGGTGGTGGGGGCAGCAGCAGGGTGGGGGTTTGAGCGCGTGCCTGGATTACCTTGGCGCGATCTGGGTGAAGTCTCCAACGCCCTCCGCGAGGCGGTGCGCCAAGGCGGCGTAGCGGGATTTCAGACCCGACGACCGGAATGAGTTATAGGCTTGATCGCATTGGGCGGGAGCCGGTCGCGAGTGGGGGTTTGGGTGGTTCTGGTTGTGAGCTTGGATGTGGGGTTAATGAGGTTGGCGGGGTGGGGGCGCTTTGAGCTGCGGCGCGTCATTCCGGGGCTGCCCGTATGGGCAGAACCCGGAATCCAGGGTTTTCCGCGCTCACTTCTGGATTCCGGGTTCCGCTTCGCGGCCCCGGAATGACGAACTGAAGCTTCTTGCTATTAACCCGGCCCTTAAAGTAACTGTTTCCAAAAATCCAGAAAGACTTATGTATTCAAATAGTTATATTGGAAGCAGGCTGAAAGGAAGTGTCGTTATTCAAGGGCCGGGTTAATAATCAGTACCTGTTTTGCCTTCAAGGCATCAACAGCTTGATTGCAAGGTATAGCAAAGCTGATTCAGCTCAGGTTTGATCGCGTTGGCAGGCTAGGCTCGAACGAATAATTCACTTTGTGATCATTCCACCGTGCATCCGGCGTCTCAGCTCGGCCCATTCAATAAGTGCCTCCATGGAAGGCCCAAGGGCGATTCCTAACGCCCCGAGAGTGTACTCAACTCGCGGAGGCACTTCTGGATACACCGTCCGTTCTACGATGCCGTCTTTTTCGAGTTGCTTGAGTTGCTGGATAAGCATCTTTTGGTTGACGCCCTCGACCAGCCTCTCCAATTCGGAGAAGCGAAGTGGTTTCTTCGCCGCGAAAAGCTGCGTAATGATGACGATCTTCCACTTCCCTTCAAGAACGCGAAGGGCCTCCGTTGTTGCTGCGGCCCATTCTGACCGTCGTTGAGGGTCTTCACAGTTCCATTCACGACTCATCCAGAATCTCCAGAGGTTGGTGTGTTACACACTTTTTGGTAGGTACTTATAATTTTCACATAAGCACCCTAAAATGTGTGCTCATTTGACGAATTGAAGGTTCATGCCATGAAAATTGGGATCATCGGAACTGGCAACATTGGCGGCACGCTTGCCCGCAAGCTCAGCTTGGTTGGACACGACGTACGTGTCGCAAACTCCAGCGGCGTTGATGGTGTCCGCGTATTTGCCCAAGAAATCGGCGCCGAAGCGAAGGATATACGCGGGGTTGTTTCCGACGCCGAGGTCATCATCCTAGCGATCCCGTTACCGGCCATGCGCGAGCTTCCCGCTGATTTGTTTGACAGGGCCCCCTTGGAAGTGACGATTATCGACACAAGCAACTACTACCCTGGACTACGCGACTCGCGTATTCCTGAGATCGACGATGGGTTGCCAGAAAGCGCGTGGGTGGGTCGGCAGATTGGACGGCCTGTGATTAAGGCATTCAACAATGCTTTGGCATACACGCTTGCGGAGCTAGGACTGGCGGAGGGTGCGCCCGGTCGTCTCGCCATTGCCGTAGCAGGAGACGATGTGCGATCCAAACAAACAGCCATGCAGCTTGTCAATCAGACAGGATTCGATCCAGTCGACGCAGGCTCACTTGAAGATTCTTGGCGACAGCAGCCGTCAACGCCCTCGTACTGTTGCGATTACGATGCTGACACCATGCGCAAAGCGCTCGCCGCAGCCATCCCGGGAGTAGCGCCCAAGAAGCGTGATGAGTTGCCGGAGCTTTTTGGCAAGCTAGGGGGCAATCCGAGTCATGCTGATATTGTCGCCATGAATCGCAAGGTGAATGCCGTTGCTGGGCACCCAAGCCCTCAAAATATGGAATAAATAAACCCGGTAATCCCCCGGCAAAACCGGGGGATTACCGGGTTTATTTATGACATTAAGGTGCGATTGCCCTGCCAGTTCAGCAACGTTCTGCGATTCAAGTTCGGTACGCAGTGTGTTGTTGCCGGAATGGGCGGTGAACTATGGTGTTCTTTGAACTCGGCGAGAGTTGCGCATAACTGCGTGTAGCTCAGGTGAAAATAGGATCGTCATGTCGCTCCCTGATTGGCAAGCAGCGCCCATCAGGGAGCGCATCTACCACTTAGCCTGCAATTCCTGATCAGTCAGCGTGAATTCCGATTGATTGCACAACCGATCAAGGGCGAACTCGATAAATCGGCAAACTCGAGCCGGTTGAGCACGGCGACTCCCGTAGTAGAGATAAACCCATGTGGTCGGTTATGTATTGAAGCAGCATAGGCTTGAGTCTGCCAGCACGAATGTGTGACACGGCCGATATTGCCGACAATTGCCCAATCGTCTGGCCGTCCAGAACAGTCCTCAATTCAAGTTCGATATCGTTGGTAGATAGTGTTGGAGGTAATTCACGGCGAACCACCTTCCCATCGAATTTCAAGTACCAGGGGAACACCTGTCCGGTCGCTGGATGGCGAAATACGCTACAGCGATGCCCGGCCAAGTCTTCCAGTCTCAACGGCGTACCGTGCCGTTCCAGATAGACTGGCGATGCGCAAATAATCAACTGGGCAGGGAACAGTTTTCGGGCAATCAAGCCCTCTTCGGGCGGAGCGCCGATTCTGAAACCGACATCTGCCCGTTCCAGCACCCAGTTGCTGACCTGATCGTCGAGATGTAAGTCGGGTTGTATATCAGGGCGTAGCTGACAGAACGCATCTACCACTGACCAAATCACCGAGACGAATCCGGAGCGGGGCGCAGCGATGTGCATAGCAGGGCGTTGATTTAATCAGTTCCCAGCACCAGCAAGGGTTTCGGCTGAATTACAATTCATAAGGCATTAAAGAACAAAAGATTGATGGCCTCCGCGTCTGATGAGTTTCTGGCCGAAGTGCTAGTATTTATGACTTGATGCTGCGATCGCCCTGATATATCGGGCCTGCCAAAGCGGACGCCACACAGACGCAGATCGACAAGAATGACAATAAGATTGAGACATCAGTTTCGCTTCAGGGGGAACAACATGTCGAAACCCGAGGTACGCCAATATCCGAGCCCGCCACGTTAGCGATGGCCTTGACAGGTTTTTTGGGCTATGGCGGCAACTCGACGGCGGACGGCGGTTACCAAGGCGGTGTCGTCTGTGCAAGACAACTGCCGATAGCCTGAATCCGTGACCCGCGCCAGCCAAGGGATTGGCAGGTTCGGGTCACGGATTCAGGAGAATTGCAACGAGAGCAAGCACGCGTTCCATCATGTGAAACGCAACCGTTTTGATATTGGTCAATCTCTGGCTTGCCTCCATAATAAATTCGAGCGAAGAGGTTTTAGACCCGAGGCGCAGGCCTGAATTTGGCGCGTCCAGACCTTGCCTTAATAAAATCATCCTTCCTCCCATGCGCCGGAGCGGCGGGTTGCTCCTGCTATCTGATAGCCAACTACTGACGTACATCCAGGCCGGGAAGATTCCCTGCGTTGCAGTCATGGCTGAAAAATTGACTGTATGTACTTTCACTTCAAGAACCACTTGAACTCCAAAGGAGGGTAGTAAATGAAACCTCAAAAATGGCGTTATATATTGCTGGCCGGAGTAACGATCAGTTTTAGCAGCTATTCGATAGCGAAAAAGCCGAATATCCTTTTTATCGTTGGCGATGACATGGCGGTTAGCGACATTGGCTCGATGGGCAGCGAGATAAAAACACCGACACTGGATTCGCTAGCGGAAAATGGGGTTCGATTAAGCCATTTCTACACCGCGCCAAACTGCTCGCCGACGCGGGCCATGTTGCTCACCGGAACTGACAGCCATATCGCGGGCCTGGGCAATATGGGAGAGTTCATGCAGCCTGAGCAAAGAGGCAAGCCAGGCTATGAAAACCGCCTCAATGAGCGCGCCGCCAATATCGCCGAGGTTCTAAAGACATCCGGCTACAACACCCTCATGACCGGTAAATGGCATTTGGGCAAATCGGAAGAGCACAGCCCGAAAGCGAAGGGTTTTGATCGCTCATTCGTCTTGATCGGGGGCGGCGCCAGTCACTTTGACGACATGGTCGGGTGGGCCCAGGAACCTAAGGCAAGCTACCGGGAGGACGGGAAACTTGCTGATGTACCGACGGGATTTTTCTCGTCGGAGTTTTACACCAACAAGATGATCGACTATATCGAGTCATCGAGGCCGTCTGACAAACCCTTCTTTGCTTACCTGGCCTACACCGCGCCGCATTGGCCTTTACAGGCCCCGGACGAGTGGATCGCCCGTTTCAAGGGACGTTATGACCAGGGCTATGAGGAAGTGCGTCGTCAGCGCCTGGACAAGATGATCAAGCTCGGATTACTGCCCGAAGGCGTTATCCCTAACCAGCCCATGTTCTCGGGATTGCCGACCTGGGAACAATTGACCGATGAACAGCGCAGGCGTGAGGCACGTACCATGGAGGTGTTCGCCGCCATGGTGGCCAACATGGACTATCAAATTGGTCGTCTGTTCACTTATCTGAAAAAAATAGGCGAATACGACAACACGATTGTGATTTTCATGGGAGACAACGGACCCGCCGGCAATAGCCCTGCAAATCTTGGGGGAGGCGCGAAGTGGATTGCGGAGAACTTCGACAATAGCGAAGCAAATATGGGCCGGAAAAAATCGTTTATCGATCTGGGCGCGCAATGGGCCCAGGTCGCTGCCGTGCCCTCGCCAATGTACAAAGGCTTCACCACTGACGGAGGCATCCATACTCCAGCAATCGTCAGCTATCCTGGCATGCCCAACAAGGGCAGGATCATCGGTGAAGTGGCCCACGTGATGGATGTCATGCCGACGGTGCTCGAAGTCGCAAACATTCCACAGCCCGGAAAGGCATTTGGTGGACGCGAGGTGCTGCCGATCCAGGGGAAATCGCTAGTGCCTGCGATCCAGGGCAAGAAAATGCCCGAGCGTGTAATCGGCTGGGAACTTTTCAATCGACGCGCCTTGCGTAAGGGCGACTGGAAGCTCGTCATGAATGACAAGCCTTACGGAACTGGCGACTGGGAACTCTATAACCTCTCCAGGGACCCGAGCGAAGCTCATAACCTGGCAGCGAGCGAACCGGAGAAGGTGAAGGAGCTGCATGCCGCCTGGGATCGGTATGTCCAGGAAAATGGCGTGATCCTGGCTGTGCCCAAGGAAAAGCCGGGGGCTCGTACCTGCCAGTACGGTCACTGTTATCAATAGAAGTATTTCTGGCGACACTATGCACACCATGCCCGCAACGGATTTCCTTGCGGGCATGGTGGCTTATTGGTCTGAAAAGAGGGTGGCCTGGTAAGTCACGGGCGGTATCAATAGCTTCGTCTGACGATGGGGTTGTCGGGTTACGCCCTGCGGGCTAACCCGACCTACGCGACTGGAGCTGCCGGCAGTCGACGGATCCTACTCGGCAGCGCCGCACACTTCGTGGCCGTGCCGCCAGAGCGCGACGATGAACCCGTGCGCGAGTTCGCCAGCTTCACCGCCGACTTGCACCGCCTGGCCGACGGCTGACGCCGCACGTGACACCGTGGCCATGGGTCCCGGCTTGGACCCTCCTGCTCGAATCCGCCTTCACCCCCCCACAAAACGCCCGCAAGAGCGAGTCCCACGCAGCACTCCAGCTTTGGCCGCCGCCCTTCCCCCAGCAGGTCGCGTGCTCCCCCGCCAGCCCCCCCAGCCAGGCCCGCAGCAAAGGCCCCCGCTCCGCGACCAACGTCTCTCCACCAACCGGAAGGCCCCCCCCCGCCACCCCCCCCCTCAGGCAGTGGCGCGCCAACACCTGCCCAGCAGGCCTGGACGCGTGACTTCCGACCCACGCCAGCCCAGATCAGCCAGCGGCCCTGCTCCCCCCGAAGCTGCCCCAGCCCCCCCAGACGCTCCCCCGGGCTCGACGGACCACCGCCTGGGCTCCAGGTGGGCCCCAGTTCCCCGCGACCCCCCCCTGGCGGCTGGCCCCCCTCCCCGCAGCCAAGACCCGCCCCCGGCCCAGGCCTCCTCGGCGCTCCGGCCAGTGCCTATCCCCCCGCCTGCCCCCCCAAGCGCCCCGCCGCCCCCGCCACCCGGCAGACACTTGAGCGCCGCCAGCCCCCCGCAGGCGGGCGCCCCCCCTTGGACCACCTCATCAGCTGTTCTTGAAGACCAGCGTAACCCGACATCGACGGTCGATCGATCGTTGGGTCGGGTTACGCCCTGCGACCTGCGCGACTGCCTGATGCTAGCGGGCAAGCTTCCTTATTAACCCGGCCCTTTGATTCACTTACCACCGTTCGGTCTGAACGTGCCGTCGGTATTCACAGATGATTTTCTGTGGGGGCGACTTCAGTCGCCCATCCGCGCGTTGAATCACAGGCAAGCCGTTGATCCGCCTCCGTGGGCGACTGAAGTCGCCCCCACAAAAGGGCGGTTATCGACCCGGCTCTGGCGCTGCCTTTCGACACGCATGGAGTGAACGGGGAGTAGATATTTAATGGCCGGGTTAATAATCGCTCAGCCTGACCAGCAGCTTGCCGGTGTTTTCGCCGGTAAATAGCTTGGCGAAGGCCGGGATGACGCTTTCCAGGCCGACCGAGATGTCTTCGGTGAACTTGAGCTGGCCGTTGTCCAGCCAGCCTTTCATCTCGGCAATGGCGGCCGGAAACTGGTCTTTGTAGTACAGCGTGAGAAAACCCCGCACGGTGGCGCAGCGGGCCAGGATTTGCCAGTAGTTGTAGGGCCCGGGGATGGGGCCGTTCTTGGTGTAGTCGCCGATGGCGCCACAGAAGGCGATGCGGGCGAACATGGCCAGGTTGAGGAGCGCCGCGTCGAGGATCTCGCCGCCCACGTTGTCGAAGAAGATGTCGACCCCGTTGGGGCACAGCGCGGCGATCTCGCGGGAGAGCTGTTCGGTGTTCTTGCCCTTGTAGTTGAAGGCGGCGTCGAAGCCCATCTCGTCCACCAGCTTGCGGCATTTTTCGTCGCTGCCGGCAATGCCCACCACCCGGCAGCCCTTGATCCTGGCGATCTGCCCGGCCAGCGAGCCCACGGCACCGGCGGCGGCGCTGATCAGGGCGGTTTCGCCGGGCTTGGGCTGGCCGATGTCGAGCATGCCGAAGTAGGGCGTCAGGCCCATCGCGCTGAAAATGCTCAGGTGATAGTGGAGCGGAAAATCGGGGCTTTCTTCGACCGCGAACATCGCGTCGCCGGCAATCACCGAATAATCCTGCCAGGCGCTGCAGGCGTAGGCCACGGCGTGGTCGCCCGGCTTGAAGGCCGGGTGGCGGCTGGCAAGGACGCGGACAAGGGCCGTGCTGCGCACCGGCTCGCCAATGGCGATGGGCGGAAAGTAGCTGCAGTCGGCCTTCATCCAGCTGCGAATGGCGGCGTCGAGGGACAGGTAGAGGTTTTCGACCAGCACCTCGCCGTCGGCCGGCTCGGGCAGGGGCGATTCGATCAGGGCGAAGTCGTCCGGCCCGGCGATGCCTGACGGGCGGCGGGCGAGGGTGATCTGGCGGTTGAGGGCGCGGGGCATGGTCGGCTCCGGGCGCTTACATGGCCGTCCAGCCGCCATCCACGGTGACCAGCGCACCGTGAACGAAGGAGGCCTTGTCGGAGGCGAGCCACAGCACCACGTTGGCCACTTCGTCCACTTCGCCGAGTCGGCCGATGGGGTGGAGCGGGATGAGCTGGGCTTCCAGGGCGGGCAGGTTGGGGTGCTTTTCGAGCAGCGGGGTGCGGATCACGCCGGGGCAGATGGCATTGATGCGGATGTTCTTCTTGCCGTATTCGACCGCGCAGGTTTTGGTGAGGCCGGCCACCGCGTGCTTGCTGGCGTTGTAGGGCGAGGCGCCGGGCACCACGGTAATGCTGAGGGCCGATGCGGTGTTGATGACAACGCCGCCGCCCTGTTTTTCCATCTGGGCGATGGCGTACTTCATGCACAGCCACACGCCCTTCAGGTTCACCGCGATCACCCGGTCGAAATCGGCTTCGGCGGTTTCGGTGATCGGCGCCATGTCGTTGTCCACGCCGGCGTTGTTGAGGGTGATGTCGAGGCGGCCCCAGGTTTCGACGATCTGGCGGACCAGGCCTTCGACCTCGGCGGCCTGGGTCACATTGACCTTGAAGAAGCGCGCGCTGCCGCCGTCGGCTTCAATCAGCGCAACGGTTTCGCGGCCGCCGGCTTCGGTGATGTCGGCCACGGCAACCGACGCGCCCTCGCGGGCAAAGGCGATGGCGGCGGCGCGGCCGATGCCGGAACCGGCGCCGGTGATCAGGACGACTTTCTTGTTGAATTCTTTTTCCATGACAAACCTCGGGTGTGGGGTGGGAAAAGGCCGGAGGGCCAGAGGGCCGGAGGGCCGGCCGGAGCCGGCCCGGACGCTCAGCGGCGGCCTTCGATGTACTCGTTGATCATGTCGTGCAGGCGGCGCACGCGGTCTTCCTGGCCCGACAGGTAGGCGTCGGTGTAGCCGCGGGAATGGAGGCCTTTTTGCTGGGCCACCGCAACGCTCAGATCCTGGTCGGCAACGAAGCCGATCGAGGCTTCGCCGTGCATGAAGGTTTCGTGGGGAGCGGGCTCGAACTTGCGCTTGCCCGTCGGCGTGTCCACTTCGTCGCGGCCTGCCACGGGGGGCATCATGACCCAGTGGTCGAACAGGCACTTCTCCGGGTCGGTGGGATGCGGCATCGGGCGCAGCACCTGGAAGAAGTCGCAGGACATCGTCAGGGTGATGTTCGGGAACAGCGTGAGGTGGTGGTAGTCGGTCAGCTGCGCGTCGGAAACGCCGGCGTAGTGCAGGTGGCCGCGGGCCGGGCCGAGCTTGCGCTTTTGCTGCTGGATGGCAACGCGGGTTTCGCTTACCCGGCCATTGAAGGCTTCGGGGTCGAGATCCCATTCGCGCATGATGGCGTCCAGCGGCGCCTGCACCACGTTCACGCGGGAGTTGGCCGAGGGCTGGTGGCCCTGCATCTTCATCTGGTTGTGGCCGGTCTTGTACAGCTCGAAGGTGGTGTTCTGGTAGGCGTCGTCGATGAAAGTGCCCAGCTCGCGGTGCAGGCTGAGGATGTGATACGCCTCGTTGAAGTTGTCGTGGATGATCTTCCAGTTGCAATCCACCAGGCCGGTGAGCCAGTTGACCCGCGTCCAGTTGGCGGTCTGGTAGGCCTCGAACTGCTCGGCCACGGTGCCCAGGCTGTCACGCAGCGACGGGGCGTTCGGGTCCATGTTGAACCACACCATGCCGCCCAGGGTTTCACAGCGGATTTCCTTGAGCTTGAGCTTGCCCACCGGATTGCCCTGGGGGTAGTCCTCGGCGTCACGCACGTGGCGAACCATGCCGTCGGCGCTGAAAGTCCAGCTGTGATAGGCGCACACCATGCGCCGCACGCCGCATTTCTCTTCTTCGGCGACCAGGCGGTTGCCGCGGTGCGGGCACACGTTGTAGAAGGCGCGGATGGTGCCGTCCTCGTCGCTGATCATCAGGATCGATTCCTGGCCGATGGCCTGGGTGATCACTGAGCCGGGCTTGGCAAGCTGGGCGCTCATGCCGCCGATTTGCCAGGTGCGGGTGAAGACGTGCTCCCATTCCTTGGCGGCAAATTCGCGCGAGTAGTAACGGTCGCCGGTGATGGGGTCACCGCGCAGATCCTGGCGGCCGATCTTTTCCTGCTCGATGCGTTGTTCCAGTGTCATGTCTTTCCTCCGGGTGTGGATTTTTAAGCGTTCTCTTCTGCGAGGGCAGTGGTGGCCGTCTTGTTGCGGTCTGGAACGGTTGATGCGTTATAGTCTAATCCGGATATTAAAAAAACAAAATAGCCGGTTTTGTTTTTGTTCTCGATGTTTTTCCGGCTGGCTGGCAATAAGCTCGATTCCGCTTAAACCGCCATGCCAGCCAGGCGACCTTCACGGATTGCCACCGGCAGAAAGCGCGGTGAGTTGGCATCGCCGACCACCTGCAGCGCGATTCCGCTGCCCGCCAGCGCGTCGGCCAGTTCGTTGGCCAAGTCGCGGTTGGGCTGGTTGTGGGAGATGAAGACCACCCGATCGGCCGGCACGCGGAAGGCGCCGGGGCCGCCTGCCGGCAGAAAGCCCGGCAGCAGCTCCACGTCGTCATGCCCGATGGCCAGGGCGCGGGTGCGCAGATGCAGGGTAAAGCGGCCACGGGCGAGGCGCTGCAGGGCCGGCTCGGCCGACAGGGCGGCTTCCATCTGGTGGGCGAAGGCGGTGTGGCGGGTGACGAAATGCACCTCGGCGCCCTGGGCCACAAGGTGCTCGGCGGCGGCGATGCCTTCGTAGTGGCCCACGTCGTCGATGACCACCGCGCTCTTCACCGCGCGGGGTGGGCGTTCCAGCAGCAAGTCCCAGCTCGACAGCACCTGCGGGCGATCGATGCCGGCAATGGGCTCGCCCGGGTGTGACAGCTGGACGCCGTCCATGCGCGGCATCGAGCCGGTGGCGAGGATGACGGCGTCGGGCGCCATGCCGCAGATATCGTCGGCCGACAGGTAGGTGGACAGGCGCACGTCCACGCCGAGGCGGTAGACCTCCTGCTCCAGCCATACGGCAATGTCGGCGATGCCGTGGCGCTGGGGCGCGCGGGCGGCGATTCTCAGGCTGCCGCCGAGATCAATCGAGGCTTCGGCCAGGGTGACGTGGTGGCCGCGCAGCGCGGCAACGCGGGCCGCTTCCATGCCGGCGGGGCCGCCGCCCACCACCAGCACCTTGCGCGGCGTGGCGGCTGCAACAAGGCGGGCGTCTTCGAGCGTGTCCTCAAGGCCGATGGCCGGGTTCACGGTGCAGCCCATGCGCGCGGCCGGGCCGAGCAGACCACCGACGCAGCCCTGGTTGCAGGCGATGCACGGACGCACCTGCTCGGGGTGGCCGGCCAGGGTTTTTTTGACCAGATCCGGGTCGGCGATATGGGCGCGGGTCAGGGCCACCAGGTCGGCATCGCCGAGGCGGATCACCTGGTCGGCTTCTTCCAGGGTGCGAAAGCGCCCGGTGACGATGGCCGGGGTGCGCGCGGCGCGGGCAATCGGCGCGCTGGTGGGCATCTCGTAGCCGAGCGGCTCGTGCATGGCGCCGATCAGCTTGGGAAAGGCGTGGTAATCGCCCAACGAGACATCCACAAAATCGATCAGCTGGCGCTCTTCAAGGGCCGCCACGGCGCGTTGCACGTCCTCGACGCTTAAGCCGCCGGCGGAAAGATCCGGCGCCACGCGCACGCCGACGGCAAAGCTGGCCGATACCGCGGCGCGCACCGCTTCGACCACCTCGCGCATGAAGCGCAGGCGGTTTTCAAAACTGCCACCGTATTCGTCGCGGCGGCGGTTGGCGTTGGGCGACAGGAACTGGGCCGGCAGGTAGCCGTGGGCGCAGTGGATCTCGACCCCGTCGAGGCCCCATTCCTCGCACTGGCGGGCGGTGCTGGCGTAGGCAGCGACGATCTCGTCGATCATCGCCCTGGTCATTGGCACCGGCGTTACGCCGATGGTCGGGCTGGGCACGTCGGAGGCCGACCAGGGCGGCGAGCCGTCGAGGGGCAGGGCGTTGTGGCCGCCGTGCCAGAGCTGCTGAAAGAGCTTCATGCCGTGGGGACGCACGGCCTCGACCAGTTTGCGATAGGCGTCGCCGATGCCGGGCACAAAGACATTGAGCGTGGCCGGAGTGGTGGGGTGCACCGACAGAATTTCGATGATCGACAACCCGACACCGCCTTCGGCCCGCGCCCGGTGGTAGCCGATCAGCGCATCGTTGAGGGTGCCGCCGCCCAGGTTGGTGGCGTGGGCGGTGCGCACGACGCGGTTCTTCAGCTCGACCGGGCCGAGCTTGACGGGGGTGTGGATGTGGGTCAGCGACATGGTGGCTCAGAAGAGGCGGATGAGGCCCAGCGAGCAGGCGATGGCGACCGCGTGGGTGCGGTTGCTGGCGCCGAGCTTCCGGAGGGCTTTGCCGAGGTGAAAATGCACGGTCTCGCGGGAGCGGCCGAGAATCTGGCCGATGTCTTCGTCGGTCTTGCCGCGGGCCGCCCACGCCAGGCATTCCAGCTCGCGGGGGGTCAGCGTGTCGGCGCCGGCCTTGGCGCTGCGTTTGCGGGTGGCGCTTTCAAGGGCGTCGGCGTGGGCGATGAAGGCGTGGGAGATCAGCCAGGTTTCGCGCCAGGTATCCTGGTGGCGGCGCTTGAGGGCGTCCGGATCGTGGCCGAACCACGACACGTAGCCGGTTTTGCCGCCCGGGCGATGCACCGGCACGGTCACGGCGCCGTCGGCCCAGTCGCGGTAGGCGCTCAGGGTCTGGCGCTGGATATCGCTGAGGGCTTCGCCGCGCCAGCTTTCGCTGTCGGGATCGGCCTCCCACAAGAAGGCGTCCATGCTGCGTCCGCAGCGCACGGTAACCGGGCAGCTGCGGGCCAGCCGGTCATCCACCCAGTGTTTCAGGGCCTGCGGCGACCAGCCCATGTTCAGCGCCACAAATGCGCCGTTCTCGGCAAGGGGCAGGTGGGTCTGCTCCATGTCGGCGTTGAAGGCGGCGCGCTCCCAGCCCAGGGCTTCGGAGCATTCCGCCAGAAGGCTGCTTGCCGCGGTGAGGCTGCCGGTGCCGGCAAGGCGTTCACGAAAGCGGGTTTCGGCATTGCTGATGATCATGGAGGACTCCTTGGCAGGGGCGGGGGAACAATCAGGTGCCGGCGGCGAGCCGGCCTGCAACACGGCCGAAGAAGGAGCCCGGCCCGAGGCTGAGCCCGCTGGCGTAGTCCTTGCCGTCGCGGGACACGCTCGAGGCACAGGCGCCCGCTGCGTAAAGGCCGGGAATCACCTCGCCGTGCTGGTCGATCACCTCGGTGCGGGCGTTGGTCTTGAGCCCGCCAAGGGTGATGTACAGATACACCGACTTGTTGAAGGACACGTCGAAGGCGGCGTAGGGGCCGGCGTTGAGCGGCTTGATCCAGTCGGGGTGCTTGTGGAGGAGGGGATCCTGGCCGTTCTCCGCGTGTCGGTTGTATTCGGCCAGCGTGCTCTGGAGGCTGCCTTCAGGCAGCTTCAGCCCGGCTTCCATCTCCTCGATGGTTTCCCAGCCATCCACGAGGGTGTGGTGGGAGAAATCGGTGAGTTCCGGGTAGGCGAAGATCTCGGAATCGAGGATCAGGTAGGCCTTGCGCCCCGGCTGCTCGATGATGAAGGAGGCGGTGCGGCCGTGGTAGGAATCCTCCGCCACGAAGCGCTCGCCGCGGGTATTGACGAGGATGCCCTTGATCAGCTGGCTGGGCGGGTAGAACGAGGCGGTGGCGATGACGCCGCTCATCGACTGGGTAACACCGCCGGCCGACTGGCCGAGGAGGATGCCCGCGCCGTCGTTGTACGGAATGCCGAGGGGTTCGGCGTTGCCCAGCATGTGGGGCATGTGCTCGGCGAGCATATCCTTGTTCATGTTGAAGCCGCCGGCCGAAAGGATCACGCCCTTGCTGGCCATCGCGTGGTGGTCTTCGCCGCCCCGGCGGTAGCGCACGCCCACGACGCGGCCGCTGTCGTCCACCACCAGCGCGGTCACCTGGCTGTCGTAGCGCGCCCGCAGGCCTGATTCGGCGCAGCGGGCCAGCAGGGCTTCCATCGCCAGCGAGCCGGCGTTCTCGCCTTCGCGGGCCACCTTGTGGCCGCGGGGCGCCGGTTCGGCCACTTCCCGGTAAGGCCACACCTTTTCGTTGCCGGTGCTCATCAGGCAGGTGGTGGTGGTCAGAAACACCGCCTTGCCGGGAAAGTAGCTGCGCTCGAAGGGGACGCCCTGGGCTTCCAGCCAGTCGAAGTGCGCGACGCAGCCGTCGCAGAAAGTGCGCACGATTTCGGGGTCGGGCGAAATGCCGCTGGCCATCAGGAAGTCGTACATGGCCTGGGGCGTATCCGCGTAGCCGGCGGCCTGCTGCACGGCGGTGCCGCCGCCCAGGTAAAAAATGCCCGACGACAGGGCGCTGGCCCCGCCGCCGCCGCTGGCCCGCTCGATCACCAGCACGTCGGCGCCGGCACGTCTGGCTTCCAGCGCTGCACACGCACCGGCGATGCCCATGCCGACGACGATCACGTCGGCCGTGTCGCTCCAGCGTTCGATGTGGCTTGCGCGGATGATTTCAGGGGGCTGGTTCATGGGTGTCTCCGTGTGCTTCTTAGTTGTTCAGCGCGCCGGCGGCGATCCAGGCGCGGATCCGCTCGCGGACTTCCGGCTCCAGCGGCGGGGCGCCGAAGGGCATCTGCACCCCCTGACCGCCGGCATCCAGGTGGGTGCCGTCGAGTTTGTGCATCAGGTAGCTCTTGCCGGGCGCGCCGGGTTCGACGCGCTTCAGCGGGCTTTCGGTGGACGCCACCTTGACCAGCGAGGCCCATGCGGCAGCCGGATGGAGCTTCATGTTTCCGGCTTCCTGACCGGTGAGGTGACAGGTGGCGCAATTGCTGCGCAGCACCGGCACCACGTCCTTCGCAAAGCTCACGGTTTCTGCGGCCCCGGCAATGCCGCCCTGCAAGAGCAGGGCGGCAGCCAGAACAATTGCCTGGCTGCCGGACATCATGCTTTTGCCGTCGGCTGCTGCATGGCGTGCAGGCCGGCGATGTAGCCGAAGGTAAGGGCCAGGCCGATGGTGCCGCCGGCGCCGAAGTAGGCGCCACGGGCCGGGCTGGCGATGCAGTTGCCGGCGCCGTACAGGCCGGGGATAGGCTTGCCGGCGGTGTCGAGCACTTGGGCCTTCTCGTTGATGGCCGGGCCGCCGTTGGTGTCCAGCGCGCCGGGGCCGAGGATGAAGGCGTAGAAGGGGCCGTTCAGCGGATGCATGGTGACGTTGGGCATCGGATTGGCCGGCTGGCTCGATTCCTTGCGCACCGGCGAGAAGAGGGCCTGCCAGTCCTTGTCGTACTCATGCACGCCACGCTCGAATTCCGGATCGACGCCGGCCTGGGCGTAGCCGTTGAAGCGGCTCACCGTGTCGGCCAGGCTGGCCTTGAAGTTCGGCGCGAGGGTGTAGGTGCCGATGTGCTTTTCGAGCTTCTTCATGCGCTCGGCGATGTTGTCGGCCAGCTCGGCCAGGGTCTTGCCCTGGATCATGAAGCGCGCGGCGCGGCGGTCGGCCGGAATCGGGAAGGCGCCGCCAAAGGCGTCCAGGCTGCGCTCGTCGAAGATCATGAACTGGACCTGGTTGGGGAATTCCTTTTTCACCGGGTCGAAGACGAAGTGCAGCTGGGTGCGGTCGTTGTAGTTGATCTTCTCGTTGACGATGCGCTGGCCGTACTTGTTGACCAGGATCATCGAATCTCCCGGCAGCACGAAGGCACCCATGCCGACGGCGCGGTTTTCGAGGGCTTCTTCGAGCACAACCTGGGTGCGCCAGGCGGTGTTGAGAGCACCCATCCTGGCACCCGCT
Source organism: Zoogloea sp. (assembly GCA_016720685.1). Taxonomy (GTDB): domain Bacteria; phylum Pseudomonadota; class Gammaproteobacteria; order Burkholderiales; family Rhodocyclaceae; genus Zoogloea. The sequence goes on along the minus strand of JADKKC010000018.1, from coordinate 24,639 downwards.
GCGCCGGCGATCGAGATGAAATCGCCGGTCGAGCCGGGCATGGCGCAGGCGCCATACAGGCCGGGCTGGTGCAGGCCGACCAGTTCGGTGTTGTGGGAATAGCCGCCGGTGCCAAAAACCACCGCCTTGCGGGCCTTGATGCGCACCAGCTTGTCGCCGTGCATGGCCTCGATGCCGATGACGCGGCCGTTGTCCATGACCAGCTTGGTCACCCGGTGTTCCAGCCGCACGGGCATGCCGCGCTTGGTTAGCCAGGCTTCGAGCTGGGCGGCCAGGCTGCCGCCGCCGAGGCTCGAGCCAGCGCCGGCGGCGGGCTCCAGGGCACGGCCGCGGGACACCTTGTTCTCCGGCAGGTGGTCGGCGTAGTCGGGGGCATACTTGTCCACGAACCACATCTTGAATTCCTTGAAGCGCACGGCACCCAGCTTGTCCATGTGCTCGATCATCGGCGAGCCGTTGTCGTAGAAGGCTTCGAGCAGACGGTAGTCGCTGGCCGGCAGGCCGAGGGTCGGGCTGCCCGGCGTGTATTCACGCGGGTAGGCGTAGCGGGCCAGAAAGCGCAGGCAGTCGGTCTTGTTGTCGTCGATGCCGCGGGCGCGCAGGAAGGGGTTGTTGGGAATCCAGGTAACGCCGCCGGACTTGCCGGTGGTGCCGCCGGGCAGCGGCATTTTTTCGACGAGGATCGCCTTGCCGCCCTGGCCGACGGCGGTGACCGCGGCGGCACAGGCGGCGGCGCCTGAACCGACGCAGACCACGTCGGTTTCGTGGTCCCATTTGAGCGATGCGGGGGTAGCCTTGGCGGCCTCGGCGGCGGAGGCCATGCCCAGGGTGGCGAGGCCGCCTGCTGCAAGGCCTCCACGAATCAAAAGGTCGCGACGGCTCTGCTGTTTGGGGGTGTTGGTGCTCATTCGGTTTTCTCCTTTGATACTGCATTTGAAGCCCGGGGAGCTTCGAGTCTCGGGAGTCGAAAATCACCCGCAGCTGAAATGTGACGGGGGTGTTTTCGATCTCTGTTTTTATTTGCAACGGTTGTTGTAAACTAGATTAGTCCTAGCTACGGAGTCAAGTCAATGCCCGCCGTCGTCAATCACGAAGAACGTCGTCAACAAATTGCCCGCATCGCCGCCGATCTCATTTCCAGTGTCGGGCTCGACGCCATGACCATGCGTGAGATCGCCGCCGCCGCGGGTTTCAGCACGACCATCGTGACCCACTACTTCGCCAACAAGCGCGAGCTGATGCTCTACACCTACCGCGCTTCGGTGGCGCACGCCCAGGCCCGGGTGGACGCGGTGATCGCGCGGGACGCGTGCGATCTGCCGGCCAGCATCGAAGCGCTGCTGCCCTTCGACGAGAGCAGCCTGAAGGACTGGAAGGTTTTTCTGGCCTTCTGGCAGATCGCCCAGGTGGACCCGGATTTCGCGGCCGAGCAGCGCGCCCAGGCCGCCAACGCCGACAGCATCCTGCGCCGGGTGCTCATGGCGCGGGCCGCGGCGGGGCGAGGGCTGAACGAGGCGGACGTGGACGCCACCTCGCGGCGGCTGCTGGTGTTCATCGTCGGCCTCGCCGTGCAGGCGGTGTTCGACACGGTGGGCTGGTCGCCGCAAGCCCAGCGGGCCTTTCTCAAATCCGAATTGCGCCTGCTGGCTGGCGCCGAATAATCAATTTCAAACGAGGAGACACACAATGACGGATATCACCGGCATGCCCTGGACCGACAATTACCTGCTTGGCCACGCCCCCATGGACGACACCCACCGGGAATTCGTCGAAGTGGTGGATGCCATGCTGAGCTGTGCCGACGAAGACTTCGCCCAGAAGCTGCGAGCCTTCATCGTGCATGCCGAAAAGCACTTTGCCGACGAAAAGGCGTGGATGGAGGCCAGTGATTTTCCGGCCACGAGCTGCCACGTGGATGACCACGACGCCGTGCTCGGCTCGGCCCTGGAGGTCGAGCCCCATGTCCTCGGCGGCAACGTGGCCATCGGCCGGATGTTCGCCGCCGAGCTGGCGCGCTGGTTTCCGGGCCATGCCGACTACCTTGATTCGGCGCTCGCCCACTGGCTGGTCAAGCAGAAATCCGGCGGCAAACCGGTGGTGCTGCGCCGCAATGTGACGCTGCCGGATTGAGAGTCCGCGTGTCTGTGGTTCGATTCCGCGACTGGCCACCAGATAACTAAGTCGCTTCCCTCATGTTTGCGTGTAGCGGCTTTTCTACATTCATCGCCGGATTTCTACAAAATCAGGATGGTTCTGATTATTGTCGGATGTCTATCGGATCTACGGTTTGCGTTTCTTTGTGATTTTGAACGCCTTGGGCTTAGGAAGCGCTTCCTGCTGATTGCGCAATCCGTCACTCCATGACGCTGTTCGAAAGACTGCAAGAGTCACGGCTAAAATGGTCATAAGGGCGTACATGAAAGCCAAAAAGCCGAAAAAGTGGCCAACTGGTTCAAAAGTTAGAATGATTGGCCGGAGAGAGTGATCTTGAGGTAGTTCAAACGACATTGCTTTGGCGATCAGGCCGACGATTAGTGCGACTAGCTGTGCTACAACGAAATGCACAAACCCTGCGCTCACGCCGATGTATGGAGTTGGCTTTCCGTTTTTGCTCGGCTTTGAGACCAGTTTTTGAAATTTTGGTCGCCAAAACCCAGCCAGATCAGAACCCCGCTAAGGTGAAGCCCAAGAGGTTGGTAACGTCGCGAGTGCCGAATCCCACCAGCTTGAGTTTCGCCAGTACGGATACATTAATGCAGTGAGGGCAACCGATATGTGCAAATAAGGAGATGTGAGCAGTGATGCTCCTCCTCCGTACGCATGCCAGTACCTCCCGAGGATATCAAAAACCCCGCGATACTGAGATTTGAGGGTTTTAAGCATGCGCAGAATGATCCGGGTATCGAGGGGGGATGGGTGTTAGTTGAGAATTCGCTTCAATAGTGCTGCGCCCGCAATGAGCAGTGCTTCAGAACGTGGCTGGAGGTTTGGTAAGAATAGAGCATGCTCCTCAAGTGGATGGCTCTTTGTCGACACCGTCTTAGTTTTTCCTCTTTGACCGCTGACGCCAATGACTGATCCGTTTGACTGTGCGACTTTAGCTAATAGCTTCGTTCTGGCGTCGGGCGATAGACCGAGCCCGTCAGCCTCACGCATTTCGATTCGATAGCTTCCTGCCCGCTGTTCGTTCATGTTCTCGAAGATTTCCTTTTCAAACTCTTCAAAATCATCCGGATTCGGGGGCGTGATCTCAATAATGAGGCTACGCAAGCGTTGCGCTTTGAAAATCGTGTCTAAGAGTTCACGAGACGGTTCGACAACAATGTCGGCCTTACCGTGACTTTGTAGTAGTTCTGGGGCTTCGAACGTGTGCTGAAGGATAGTGGCCGCTTGCTTTGGGGAAAGCGTATCTCGTTTGTCTTTGGTCACTAAGACTAAGCGATGGCGGCGAGCAAAAAAGACAAATGGCAGAAATTGGAAGTGGGGCTTTAGTTCGTCAGGAATATTAATCGACTCTAGTTCTTCACGGGCGGCCGGCTTCCCTCGTCTTATGTTGAACCAGTCTCGTGTTGCGTCTAGGTCCACATACTTGAAGAATTCTCCGTGGATGACGGGGCTGCCATCTTCATCCTTGGTTACTTGCACAGAGCCAAGGAGGCCAATCAAATCGCCGCGAAGCTTAACTTTCCTTTCGAGCTTGCGTGCTTCTTGAAATAGCGTGATGTACCGTTCCGGTGTGTGCGGAGGTGGCAGGGTGATGTTGATTGCGCCAATCTTGAGTTGTCTTTGACGTTCCATGGGATTTTATGGTCCTTGTTATCTCCCTTGTATATTACATATGGTTTTGTGAGGGCGCAGCAGGATTGCTGCCTCAGCGTAGAGGCTTGTCATCTCTCGGGTCTTGTGTCCTAGGAGACGCTGAGCGTGACCCAAGTCACCCGTGTCCGTTGCGGCCTTGGCGCGAATGTCCCGAAACTGAAAAGTCGCTCCAGCGTCTTCCCTGGCCTCGTCAAACCGATTGCGCAGCATCCAGTAGGTAAGAGGCTGGTCGCTCTCGTCCTGAATCAGCTAGGTTCCCTTGATCTTCGCCGGCCGGCTGGTGATCCGGTCGATCACGTTGGCAAGCTCCCTGGTGATCTCAATAGCGAGCTTCTTCCCCGTCTTGTCCTGCTTGAGGTGCAGCGCGCTGTCCCGGATGTCGGCGCGGGTCAGTTTGAGCACGTCGGCGGGGCGTTGCCCGGTCAGCAGGGCCAGATCCATTGCATTCTGCAGGGTGTAATGCCTTTTCTCCCAAACCGCTTTGAATTCGTCGTCTTCTATGTAGCGATCACGGCCGGTTTCCTTGTGCCCCTTGATGCCCGCGCAGGGGTTCGGTGCGTCGGTGTAACCCCATGCCCACGCCTGCTTGAAGAGGTGCGAGAGTTGGGCGCGCTCCCGGTTGGCGCGGATCTTCGTCGTCTGGCCGGGCAGATCCAGATAGGTGCGCACGTTCTGGGGGCGGATGGCGTCGATGGGAACGGCGCCGAACACTTCCAGCAGCTTGGCGAATTCGGCCAGGTTGTCGCGCTGGGTGCGAATCGCCTTGCCGGGGATGATTTCCGTTCGTAGCGTTTGGCGATGATGGCGAAGGTCTTGTCGTCGGGGCTTGAGGTTTCGCGTTCCAGTTCGGCCCATCGTAGCCGCGCCTGATGCAAGTCCTTGCCCAGCTTGAGCCACTTCCGAGGCACCGTCGAGGTGACGTAATAGAAGGTTTCTCCCTTCCGGTGCATCCGGGGCGGCAGATTGACGTCTTGAGAGCAGCGACGGCCCATGATTGCCAAAAGAATATCTTTCAACACGACTTCGGCAGCTCGGAACATCCGGCCGTCGTCAGCGTAGCTGCGGATATCAAGAACTTCGGCACCGGTCGCTTCGATCTCGTTGAGGTTGAGTTCGATGTCGTCGCCGTTGGCGCGGGCCTCTTCCGCCTTGGTTTCGTAGTTGTCGCGCAGCTTGCGTAGTTGTGCTTTGGGGGCGGTTGAGGGTCAGTTCTCGAAGTCCGAGAGATAGGCGCGATTGATGCCGAGGTCTAGGCGTGGTGTTCTGCGTCGCGGTCGAAGGTGCCGACGCTCAAGGTCCGCCGTGCTTCTGCTGTGCCAAGCAAGGCAAGCAAGGCTCGCCCGAAGCGAGCGGGGCCTGGCCAGGCCTCAAAAACTGGCGCGCACGCTCAGGCGCAGGGTCCGCGGTTCCAGCGGGTGGACCAGGCGGCCGTCGATACCGCCGCCACAACTGCCCGACAGTGTTTCGCTGCGGGTGCAGGCGCCGCCCCAATACTCGATGTCGTTGGCCTTGCGCTTGAACAGGTTGAGCACGTCCAGCGTCAGCTGAAGCCGGGGATCGACGCGGTAGCCCAGTTTCAGGTTGGTCAGCAGGAAGGGGGTGGATTTTTCGTGGCCGCTTTCCTCGAGCGGATAGGCGCCCAGGTAGCGCAGGCGCACGCCGCCAAACCACTTGCCGCCAGGGTCGAGCGTGCCGCCAAGCGAGGCCGTCAGGGGAATGGCGTTGGGCACGCGGGTGCCGCCATTGTCGGCGTTGGCCTGCTTGAAGCGGGCGTACGAAAGGGCGACATCCGCGTCGATGATCAGGCCATGGGCGGTGGTGATGTAGTTGGACCATTCGAGGCCGTGGCGGCGTGAGGCGCCTTTGGGCTCGGTGACACCTTCGTCGCCAATGAAGACCAGCTCCGAGGCGAGGTCCATCTGCCACACCGACAGGCTGCTGCTCCAGCCCGGCAGCGGCATGCTCCGCATGCCGATTTCCGACCCCCTGGCCTTGGCCAGCAGCGGAAGCCGGCTGATCGCAGCGCCATCGACCGGGTTGACGGTGCTGGTCGCACCGCGCGCATCGTTGCTGTGAAAGCCGTGACCCCAGTTGGCGTAGAACTCGGTTGCGCCGAGCAGCGTGAAGGGGCCGAGCACCAGGCCGAGCTTGGGGCTGGTCTGGCCGGCGCGGGCCCTGCCGCCGTTGCCCAGGTTGAATTGGCCGCCGGTGGCGGTAACCCTGGCGTCCACTTCGTCGTGCCGGAGGCCGACCGTGCTGCGCAGCCAGGGTTGCCATTCGGTGCGGGCTTCGAGGAACAGGCTGGCCGATGTCTCGGTGATCCTGTCCTGCCGCACCGTGTCTGTGCGTAGCCTGTCCTCGGTGCGGTAAAGGCCGACCGAACGGATGCGGTCCTGGCGCAACTGGATGCCGGCGGTCAGTTCCGAATCCCTGACAGCCGGTCCGGGAAACCAGCTGCGGCTGGCCTGGCCGCCCCAGACGGTGCGCGCATCCGCCTGTTCGTGCTGGTCACCCTGCGGGCCGTTGATGAAGCCCGAGGGGGCCGAAAACAGGTTCAGGCCGTAGTCGATGAGGTAAAAGCTGGCCCTGCTTGCGCCGTCCTGGTCGGGGCGAGCCCATTCACCGGACAGGCTGTAACGGTGGGTCTTGCCGCCGTCCTTGGGCGAGAGCGCACCGTAGCGGCCGATTTCTCCGCTGCTGATGGCGCGCTCCGGCACATGTTCGGTGGCCGTCCAGCTGGCCGCGTAGGCCATGGCGGTGAGGGAGAAACCCTTGGCCGCGGTGCCGTCGGAGAGGCGCAGCACGGCGTTGTGCTTCTTGAGGTTTTCCGGCTGTGTCCACGGGCCGTCGTTGCCGGCGAGTTCAAGCGCGCCGAGGAGCTGCAGGCCGCCGCCGACTTCGCGGCTGCCCGCTGCCAGCGCGCGGCGATAGCCGTTCTGGCCGAGGCTGATGTCGACAAAAGGGCGGGCCAGCTGGCGTTGATAGTCGATGCGCGCTGCGCCGGTGCTTGCAAAATCCCCATCCTCGGCAGAATAGACGCCCTTGCGGTATTTGAGGCTGCCAAGCAGTTCGGGGATCAGGAAGTTCAGATCCATGTAACCCTGGCCGTGCGCGTGGCTGACCATGTTCACAGGCATTCCCATGACGTGGGTGGAAAAATCACTGCCGTGGTCGAGGTTGAATCCGCGCAGGAAATACTGGTTGGCCTTGCCGTCGCCCGAGTGCTGGGTGACCACCATGCCGGGGATGCTTTCCATGACTTCGGCAGGCCGCAGCAGCGGGCGATTGGCCAGCTGCCTGGCGGTGACGGTGCCTTCGGTGGCGGAATCGGCAACGCCGATCAGATCCTGGCTGCGGGTGCTGACCGTGACTTCCTGTAGCGTCGGAACGCCTGCGGCGTGAGCGATGCCCGATAGCGCGCTGGCCAGCAGTGCGGCAAGGGCGGTCGCGTTGCCGCGGGAAGGAGCGAGGACGGTGGCGTGCAAGGCGATTCTCCGTACGGGTAGTGCTTTGGCGCTGATCGTTCAGCGGCGGCCGGGTAGCGGCTTTACGGTTTGTGCGCCTTGCCCGGTTCAACCAGGATCAGTTGGCCGGTTTTCGGATCGCGAAAAACTTCGCCGACCCGATCGAAGCCGGCGCCGGCCTGGCCCATGCCGTCGGCGGGGCGCTCGATGGACTGGCCCTTGTCCACGGGTTTCGGCGGGGACAGGGCGCCCTGGGTGCTGGCTGCAAGCGCGGCGAGCAGGCCGCAGGCGAACACCAGCATCACGTCCACCAGATTGACCAGGCTGGCGCGGGGGTCTTCGTCCCGGTCGTCGAAACGGGCGTCGAGGCGGGAATACAGGCGCAGGCGCTTGCGCGGTGGCTGGGCGGATTTCATTCGTCGCCCTCCAGGACTTCGAGCATTTCTTCGTACCAGCGCCGCCGCAGCTTGCCGACCACGAGGCCACCGATGCCGGCGACGAGGCCCAGTACGGTGGCGTCGAAGGCGACCGTCACGGCGCTGGCAAGCTCGGACGGATTGCCCTGTCCCAAGGCGGCAAGGCCCGGTCCGAGGGGAATGATGGTGGCCATCAGGCCCAGCATCGGCGGGATGCGGGCGAGCAAGTCGGCACGTTCAAGACGGTGGCGCGCAACGCGCTGGATGAGCTGCAGATCGCCCGTGGCGGCGAGACGCTTGAGGCCCCAGAAACGCTCGCCGAACGCCAGGCCGGCTTCGCCCAGGGCAATGGCGCAGGCCATGAGGAGTGCAAGAAGAGCGGGGGTGAGCAGCCAGGTAACGGCCTGGTGCAGCCAGGAGAGAGCGTCGTTCATCGGGGTTTTACCGGGTTTTTGCGGGTGGAGGAAAAGCGTCGGCCACTCCAGGCGAGGCCGATCAGGAAAATCAGCGGAGCCAGCGTCAGCGCGGCGGGCGGGATGCCTGGCGCGGCGGGCGTCTGGCGGGGCTTGAGTTCGTAGTAGCGGTCGGGTGCGGGCGGCGGGGTGTCAGCGGGTGGGGTGGCAGGCGTGTCGGCTTTGGCGCCGGCCTGCGCAGGTGCCGCTGGCTTGCTGCCCGATGCCGGCGTTTGTGCGGAGGAGGTGAGCACCGGGGCCGTGCTTGCCAGGTTCGCCCCTTGGGCGCGGGCGAGGGTGACGCCCAGAGCTTCCGCATCGGTCGCATCGATTTGCGGTTTGAGCCAGTTCCACATGGGATGACTGGGCGCCGCGTGACCGCTGCCGGGAAGGCCGTTTCTGGCCACCAGCCGGGCCAGTTCGCCGCCCATCTGGCGGATGGTCGCCGCGTCGGCTTTCCAGAAACCCTTTTCGGCGGCGACCATGAAGATGGCCAGCATGTGGGCCTTCACGTGGGCGTTCTGGCCTTGCTCGAGAAAGCGCGGCAGGCCGAGCTTCTGCTTGTCGTCGAAGTAGGTCTCCTTGACCTCGTCCCAGGCCCATTGCTTGATCAGGTCGGGTCGGGTGACCTGCCAGCCCCACAGGTTTTCGAGGAACTCCTGGCCCATGGTGCGGGCGCCGGCGTAGCCGTGCTTCATCAGCGGCTTGAGCCAGGCCGGGTTGAGGTAGCGGCCGCGGAGTTCGGACAGCAGCGCGGTGGCCAGCGGTTCGACTTCCGGGTGCGCCGCATCGGCGTGCTGCAGGATCAGTGCTTCCGGCGGCCGGCCGGTGAGGGTTTCGATGCCGACCGACATGCCGCCGAGATAGTCGAAGGCGTCGTTGTTGTCGAGCAGGCCGTAGAGGTTGCTGGCCCGCCCGTGATAGCTGCGGGTGACGCCGGCCAGGGCCGTCTCGAAGGCTTGATGGGCCGCGTCGCCGCTGGCGTCGAGGCCGTAGGCGTGGCCCATGCGCTTGAGGTAGATGCGGCCGAGTTCGTCGCGCTCTTTCCAGGCGCCGGATCTTTCGGCCAGGCGATTGACGCCGGCGCTGTAGGCGCCCGGCGGATCACCAAAGATACGCATTGCCGCCGCGCGTCCGGCTTCGGGCAGGCTGAGGCCGGCCCTGGCAAGGATGTCGATGCGCTTGAGCCAGGCCGCGGCAACCAGGTTGTCGGCGAGGGGCTGACGGCCGTGCTCGATGCCCGTGCCGGCCGGGGCGAGGGCGGCGGCGAGCGCGTCTTTCAGCTCGGGGCGGATGTCGCGCAGCAGGTCGGCGGAGGCGGCCAGGGCCAGCAGGCCGGCCCGGTCCACCTGCCGGAGCAGGTTGGGGTACAGGTCGCGGAACAGGCCCGAGGTGGTGACGATCACGTCACGCCGGGGTGTGCCGGGCAGCAGGCGCACGTCGGTGACGATGCCGCGGGCGTTCCACACCGGCTCGGTGCCCAGCAGCGACAGGCAGAAGGCGACCATCGCGCCTTCGTCGCGCACCGCGTCGGAGGCCCACAGGATCACCGCGTCGCTGTCGACACCGGCGTCTTTCTTCCTCGGGCGGGCCGTGGCCTTGTCGGCCAGTGTCGCCCCGAGGGCATAGCCGAGGCGGGTGGGCAGCAGGTCGCCATCCACCGCATGAAAGTTGCGCCCGGTGGGCAGGGCGTCGGGCGAGCGCAGCGGGTCGTTGCCCTTGCCCGGTGCCACGAAGCGCCCGGCGAGGCCGGCCAGCAGGCCTTCCATTTCGAGGCGCGGCGAGATTGCCAGCTTTTCGGCGATGGCCGCATCAAAGCCGCCGGCCACCTGGCTCATGGAGTCGGCCATCAGCTTGAGGGATTCGGCACTCCAGTCCTGCCCGAAGACATGCAGGCCATGGGGCATGAATTTCTCTTGGAGCTTGGTGAGGTAGTGGCCGATCTCGTGGGCGAGGAGATCGTCGTCGGCGTCCTCGAAGCCGATGCCGCGCACCTCGAGCACGTCGGCCATCGAGGCTTCCAGCTCGGCTTTCAAATTGAGCGCGATGACCTGCGTCCGCATGGTTTTGGCGGCCTGGGCCTTGAGGCTTTCGCTGTTGGCCGCTTCAAAGCTTTCCACGACCTGGCGCAACTCCAGCAGCTTGTCGTAGAGGGGCGTGGCCGACAGCGGCGGGGTGAGGTGATCGACGATCACGGCGAGCCCCCGGCGCTTGGCCTGAATGCCTTCGCCCACACCGTCCACGATGTAGGGGTAGACGCCGGGCAGGTCGGCGGCAACCAGGCTGGGGTAGTCGTCGGCGGTGAGGCCGACGGCCTTGCCGGGCAGGAATTCATAGGTGGAGTGACGGCCCAGATGCACCACGGCGTCGGCACGGAAGCGCTCGCGGATCCAGTGATAGAAGGCCAGGTATTGATGCGGTGGCGCGACGCTGGTGTTGGCGTGCAGCAGTTCTTCATCCACCTCCCAGCCCCGTGGCGGCTGGGGGCCGACAAATATCTTGCCAAAGACGAGGCCCGGCACCAGCAGCTTGCCGTCGGCCACCATCACCTTGCCGGGGGCTTGGCCCCAGCCGCGCAGGCCTTCGACGCCATGGCCGGCAAGGCGCCAGGCCAGGGACGACAGGCTCATGCAGCGGCGCCGGGGTTGATCCGCCAGGCAGTCCCGGTAGCCGGCTTCCAGCTCCTTCAAACCCGTGATGGTTTCCTGGCGCTTCGGGTGGTCGGCCCCTTCGGCCAGGTGGTGGAGTTCCTTCATGACCGATTCGACCCGCTTGCGGCCGACGCTGCGCTCCCCGACCTGCTCGGCTTCCAGCACTTCGGCGTGCAGCCGGCCCAGGGGGCCGGACACCATCTCGCCCTGCACGCGCTCGGGCAGGGTGGCGAACCAGCGGCGGTAGTCGGCGGCGCTGACGCTGTTCACGTCCCGCGCCAGTTCCTGCAGGGCGGTTTTGTCTTCGGGCAGGTTCACGCCCCGAGCCATGATCCGGTCGAGCAGGGCTTCCGGCGAGGCCGGCAGCTCGCCGGTGTCGTAGCCCTCGGCCTTGAGACGCTGCAGCACGGCGAACAGGGAGGCGGGCACGTCCAGGTTGTCGGCGCCGATGTTCTGCCGGCCGGGTGGGTGGTTGTAGTAGATGATCGCCAGCCGCTTGTCGGCATTGGCTTTGGCCCGCAAGGCCTGCCAGCGGGTGGCGCGGGCCACGAGGCGCTGGATCTCGACGCCAATGGCTTCGGTGCGGCGCAGCTCGACGCCGGTAAGGGGGTCGATGCGACTGGCGCCGACTGCCGACACGACGATGGGCTGGCCGATGCCCTGGAGTTCCGGCAGGGCGACCCGGTACTGCACCGAATCCACCGGGAGCCCTTCGGGCGACAGGCGCCATTGGGTCGCGCTGCGCTCGGTCAGGCGGATGGCCTTGAGGATGGGGATGTCCAGCTTCTTGAACGCTTCGGTGACGGCCTCCCGGTTCTCGGCCGCGCCGACGACGAAATCCTGCACCACCACCAGCGCAGCCGGCTTGGCCGGGGCCAGCAGTTCGGGCAGACGCTCGACGGCCTCCCGCGAGACGCTGCCCCAGCGGGTCAGCACTTCGGCGCAGGGCAGCCCCTGGCGGCGGGATTCGCTACAGATCGCGGCGGCGGTGGCGGATTCGGTGTTGGACAGGTCGAGCACGGCCAGCGCCGGGCCCGCGGGCAGCAGACGGGCGTTCCAGGCAGCCTCGTCGACACTTTCGACACCATCGACCCGCAGGCGCAGGACGCTCTCCCGCTGCGCCGGGGGCAGCGGCTTGCCGTCGAGCAGGTGGCCGAACAGGCGCGCCACGTTGTTGGCGCCGTCAGCCTGCCACACCCGGCGCGCGGCGAGCCACGCGGCTGCGGCCGGATGCCTCGCGGCGGCTTCAAGGGCGTCGGCCGCGGGCTGTTCGGCCGTGAGTTGGCGCAGGGTTTCGGCGGGAAAACCCTCGAGCCGGCCCAGCCGGCTGCGGCTTTGCAGGTTGAGGCGCTGTTCGCCGTTCAGGGCCAGCACCGTGGCGGCGCGACTGGCGGGAAGGGCGTTGATCAGCCGGCGTGCCGGGTCGCCGAAGGCCGAGGCGATGAATACCGAGTCGGCATCCAGCCATTGGCGGAGCTGTGCATCGCTGGCCGCCATGACCTGATTGGGCGTACGCAGGACGATGCGGTCGCGGGGATGGCTGGCCAGATGCCGACGTGCCGCTTCGACGGAAGCCGGAGCGGCACGATCGGTAACGACACCGAAGAGTGTCGCCGCGTGGGCCGGCAGACTGCCCAGCAGTGCCAAGGCCACCAGCAGCCCTGCGCAAAGGACTGTGTTGCGACCCATTGATTCTTGTCCTGCCATTCTGCCTCCACGTGCGGGAACATCGGCCGTGGCGCCGGGGCAGGGGGGAGACGACGGAACGAAGGGGCATGCCGGATTCGGGAGACTCGGCACAACGGCGGACAGAAGTCGGACGTTTTCGCTCGCCACGCCCACACCCCGGGGCACAGCCAAACTCATGTCCTCGGGCCGGTTTTCTGGCTCGCCGTCGTTCTTCCCGATCCGCCTTCCCGGGCAAAAATGGCCCAGTGGCATGCATGGATGGAGTCGTCAGGCTTACAGCAGCGGGGGCTGCGCCGGAATGGTCGGAGAGAAACAACTCGCCGAGGTCACCGGACTTCCCGTTTGGCCCCTTCCGCGAAAGCGGATCGGGCACCCGGAGGATCAAGGGCGCGAGGTTACGGGGAAACGGGTGGCGGCGGCAAGTCGTCGTGAGATCGAGGCGCCCGATGGCCTCGGAAAACTTGGAAAACTTGCCAGGCGCGGCTTCGGTCTGGCCCGTGATTACGATGGTCTGCCCGAAACCGTGGTGGCTTGTGAGTGGCTCGAACGCGCGCGCGGTGGAGACGGTGGAGATTGAGGCAACACAACCAGGCGGGGGAATGCTTGGCTTTTTTGCGTGAGCGGAGTAGGCTTCAAAAAAACAATCAAAGTTGTTTGTAAAACAAACTGCCCGGCACCGCTGGAGGAGAACCGTATTCATGGATAGCTACGACTACATCGTCGTTGGTGCCGGCTCGGCCGGCTGCGTGCTGGCCAACCGCCTGTCGGAGGACGGCAAGAGCCAGGTCTTGTTGCTGGAAGCCGGCGGTGACGACAGCAGCCCGCTGATCGGCATGCCCAAGGGCTTCGCCAAGCTGGTGGCCATGCCCAGGCACGCCTGGCACTTTCCGGTGCATCAGCCGCGCAAGCCGGGCCTGCCGGCGGGTGAAATGTGGGTGCGCGGCAAGGGCCTCGGCGGCTCCAGCTCCATCAACGGCATGATCTACATCCGCGGCCAGAAGGGCGACTTCGATGACTGGGAGGCCCATGCCGGCGCCAATTGGGGCTGGGACGCCATGAAGACGGCCTTCAAGGCCATCGAAGATCACGAACTGGGCGCCGACGAATTGCGCGGGTCAGGCGGCCCGGTGCACGTGAGCACCGGCAAGTTCCGCTACCCGGTCAGCGAGGCGATGATCCGGGCCGGCAAAGAGATGGGCCTCGACCACAAGGAAGACTTCAACCGCGAAGACAACGAAGGCGTCGGCTACTACGCCCACACCATCAAGAACGGGCGCCGGGTCAGTTCGGCGGTGGCCTTTCTCAAGCCGGCCATGGCGCGCCCCAACCTGAAGGTGCTCACCGGCGTACAGGTCGAGCGCGTGCTGTTTGACGGCAAGCGGGCGGTCGGCGTGGCGGCCCGGCACAAGGACGAGGCGGTGACTTTCCGCTGCCGCGGCGAGGTGATCCTGTCCACCGGCACCATCCTGACCCCCAAGATCTTGCAGTTGTCGGGCATCGGGCCGGGTGAGCACCTGCGCGCCAAGGGCATTCCGGTGCTCGCCGACTCGCCCGACGTGGGCCGGCGCATGCGCGATCACCTGGGTTTCCTGCTGCCCTTCCGCCTGAAGAACGATCCGGGCCTCAACGCCCGCTTCCGCGGCATCGGGCTGGTAAAGAGCGTGCTGCAGTATTACCTGCTGAAGAGCGGCCCGATGGCTACCGGCCCCTTCGAGGTCGGCGCCTTCTTCCGCACCGCGCCGCAGGTCAGCCGCCCGGACGCCCAGCTGTATCTGTCGGCCTTCACCTATCCGCGCAGCGAAGACAACTTTCCGGTGCCCGACGGCGTCGAGGACCAGCCCGGCGTCACGGCCTATGGCCAGCTCCTGCGCCTGACCAGCGAAGGCACGGTGATGGTCACCTCGTCCGACCCGCAGGCCGCGCTGGAGATCACCCCCAACTGGCTGTCCACCGAAGAGGACTGCCAGGCCGCGGTGAACATGGTCAAGTACATGCGCAGCTACATGCGCCAGCCGGCCCTGGCCAGCTTCGTCGGCGAAGAACTGCTGCCCGGCGGTTGCGAGACCGACGAGCAGATCCTCGACGTGTTCCGCCAGGTTTCCCTGTGCGGTACTCACGCGGTGGCCTCGTGCCGCATGGGCAGCGACGCCGCCTCGGTGGTCGACGAGCGCCTCTGCGTGCGCGGCGTCGAGGGCCTGCGCGCTGCCGACTGCTCGGTGATGCCGGCCCCCATTTCCGGCAACACCAACGGCCCGGCCATGGCGCTGGGCTGGCGCGCTGCCGACCTCATCCTGGCCGATCGCGCCGGGCGCTGAACCCCTTTTTCCGAAAGTCGCTCCATGACCGAATTAAACCGCCAGGTCTTGCTGGCCAGCCGCCCCGAGGGCAAGCCCACGGAATCCAACTTCCGCATCAAAGACAGCCCGCTGCCAAGCCTCGGCGAAGGCCAGGTGCTGGTACGCAACCAGTGGCTCTCCATCGACCCCTACATGCGCGGCCGCATGATGGACATCCGCACCTACGCCGAACCGGTGGCGCTGGGCGACGTGATGGTCGGCGACACCGCCGGCGTCGTCGTCGAATCCCGCCACCCGGATTTTACCGCTGGCGATGCCGTGGCCGGCCACCTGGGCTGGCAGCGCTTCGGCGCCATCGACGGCGGCCTGCTGCGCAAGGTGGATACGACGCGGGTGCCGCTGTCGGCGGGCCTCGGCGTGGCCGGCATGCCGGGCGTGACGGCCTACGTCGGCCTCATCGACCTGTGCGCGCCGCAGGCCGGCGAAACGGTGGTCGTCACCGCGGCTTCCGGTGGCGTCGGCAGCGTGGCGGGGCAACTGGCCAGGCTGCGCGGCTGCCGCGTGGTGGGCGTGGCCGGCGGGGCGGACAAGTGCCGTCACGTGGTGGACGAGCTGGGGTTCGACGCCTGCATCGACTACAAGGCGGCCGACTTCAAGGCCAGCCTGAAGGCGGCGCTGCCGGACGGCGTGAACTGCATCTTCGACAACGTGGGCGGTGAAGTGCTCGACGCGCTCTTGGCGCGCCTGCGCCCCGGTGCGCGCATCACCCTGTGCGGCGCCATCTCAGAGGTGGACAACCCCAGCCCCCACGGCATCCGCCGCCTGCTGCCGCTGATCGTCAATCGGGTGAAGGTGCAGGGCTTCATCGTCGGCGATCACCCGGAACGCTGGGCCCCGGCCATCGACGAGCTGAGCGGCCACGTGGCCGCCGGCCGCATCCATTTTCGCGAGACGGTGGCCGAAGGGCTGGACGCCGCCCCCCGTGCCCTCATCGACCTGCTTGCCGGGCGCAGCCTGGGCAAGCAACTGGTTCGCATCCTCTGACCGCCGCGCCCCCAAACCGAAAGGCCCCACACGATGACCGCTCCCCTCGACGTGCTGTTCAAGCCCCTGCGCATTGGCAACGTGACGCTCAAGAACCGCCTGGTGATGGCGCCGATGACGCGCAACCGCTCGCATCTCGACGGCGTGCCGAGCGCGCTCAACGTGCTGCATTACCAGCAGCGCGCCGGCGCCGGGTTGATCGTCACCGAGGGCGTCTACCCCAGCGAGATGGGCAAGGGCTACCTGTTCTCGCCGGGCCTGTGCACCGAGGCCCACGCCGCCGGCTGGCAGCAGGTGACCGAGGCCGTGCATGAAAAGGGTGGCGCCATCTTCGCCCAGCTCATGCACGTCGGCCGTTTGTCCGACCCGCTGATGCTGAACGGTGCCCAGCCCATCGGCGTGTCGGCCGTGCAGCCAGACCCGACCGCCCGCCACTACACCGTCACCTGCCCGCGCCCCAAGCGCCCCTACCCGGAGCCCCGCGCGCTCGCCACCGCCGAGGTGTACGCGGTGATCGAGGACTACCGGCGCAGCGCCGCGCTGGCCAGGAAGGCCGGTTTCGATGGCGTCGAGATCCACGCTGCAAGCGGTTATCTGCCGATGCAGTTCCTGTCCACCAACACCAATCTGCGCAGCGATGAATTCGGCGGCAGCCTGGAAAACCGCGCGCGCTTTTTGCTCGCCATCGTCGATGCCATCGCCGCCGACCAGGGCTCGGCCTTCGTGGCGGTCAAGCTGTCGCCGGGCTGGACCTTCCACAACGTCTTCGACGACGACGCGGTAGGCACCTATTCGTATGTGACCAAGGAACTCTCCAAGCGCCACATCGCCTACCTGCAGGTGGGTAATTACGGCATGGACTGGGACGTGTACGCCACCCTGCGCCCGCTCTTCGACGGCCCCTTCATGAGCGTCGCCAGCTTCACCCGCAAGAGCGCTGCCGAGATGATCGCCGCCGGCGGCACCGACCTGGTGGGCTTCGGCCAGGCCTTCATCGCCAACCCCGATCTGGCCGAGCGCTTTCGCAACGGCTGGGAGATCAACCGCCCGGACATCGCCACCTATTACAGCCAGGGTGCCGAGGGCTACACCGACTACCCCTTCCACGGTCACAGCACCCGCGACGACCTGCTGCCGACGGACGCGCCGCTGGTGCCCGTGTCCGCCGATGTCACCGGTTGAGGCTGAAGCCATGAGCGTGCGCGCCCCGACCCACGACGAACTGGCCGCCAAGTGGGCCATCACCGAAGTCATCCACCGCTACTGCCGCGGCCCTCGACCGCTTCGAATGCATCGAGGGCATGTGGGCGATCCGCCATCGCCAGTCGGTGGTGGACTGGAACCGGGTGGACCCGGTGCGCGCCACCCTGGCCGACTTTGCCGCCACGCCGCTGATCGACGTGAACAACCCGGAAGTGCCGGCCACCGTGCCGAGCCGGGATGGCGGCGACTTTTCCTACTCCGTGCTCGGGCATATCGAGCGCCACTGAGCGAGCGCCACTGAGCAAGGGTATCCGTGCCATGACGACAGCGCCCGCCATCAGTTTTGCCGACCCGGAAGTCCGCCGCTGCCCCCACGCCGCCTATGCGCAGCTCGGCAAGCACTACCTGCATCGCCACGCCATGGACAAGTTCGCATGCCCGGAGCGCCTCGACCTGGTCTTTACAACGGGAGGCAAACCATGAGCGACGCCAACACCCTGATCGCCGACCGCCTCGCCATCAGCGACGTGATCATCCGCTACGCCACCGCCCTCGACACCCGCGACTGGAGGCTGCTGCGCTCGATCCTCACCGACCGGGTGGCCATCGACTACACCAGCTTCGATCCGGATCTCGACCTGGAAATGGACGCCGCCGAGTGGGTCCACCGGGTGCGCGGCCTGGCCGGCTTCGACGCCACCCAGCACCTCAGCACCAACCACCGCCACCACATCGACGGCGATACGGCCACGTGCATCTCCTACATGCACGCCGGCCATTTCTTGAAGCACGAGGGCGAGGACCACGCCTGCTTTCTGTACGGCTACTACACCAGCGAGCTGGTGCGCAGCGCCGCCGGCTGGAAGGTGTGCAAGGTCAAGCTGAGCATCACTGCCCGCCACGGCGACGCGCGGGTGTTCGAGTGGGCTTTCAGCAAGATTCCCTGAACCAGCGGGGCGCCGACGCCCCAACCTGAACAACATTTCGAGTCGGACTCACGTCCGGCCCACAAGAAGGGAGACCGCATATGGAATGGGATTACGACGTGATCATCGTGGGGGGCGGTGGAGCAGGGCTGGCTGCCGCCCTGATGGCCCACAAGGAAGGCGCGAGCTGCATGATCATCGAGGCCGACGGCAAGCTCGGCGGCGCCACGGCCCAGTCGGGCGGGGTGTTCTACGCCTGCGGCACCAGCGTGCAGCGGGCGGCGGGCATCGCCAACGACACGCCGGACGATCTCTACGATTACCTGATGACGCTCAACCGCTGGAAGCTGCGGCCCGACATCATCCGCTATTACGCCGACAACTGCGGCGCGGCGCTGGAGTGGCTGATCGAACTGGGCAGCGAGTTTCCCAAGGAATGGCTGGTCAAGTCCGGCGTCGACACGGTGCCCCGCGGACACTCCAGCCAGGGCGCCGGCTCCGGCATTGCCGATGCGCTGATCAACGCCGCGGGCGCCCGGGGTATCGACACCGCCCTCGGCACCCGCGTCGAGGCGCTGCTTTTTGAGGACGGCCGGGTGGTGGGCGTGCGCGCCATGGGCACCGAGCTGCGTGCTCCCACGGTGATCGTCACCACGGGCGGCTTTGGCAACAACCCGGAAATGCTCCAGCGCCTCTACCCCTCGGCCTGCCACGGGGAGTGGACCTGGGCCGTGCACAAGGATGTGCCCTTCGTGCTCGGCGACGGCATCACCCTCGCCGAAAAAATCGGTGCCGGCGTGGTCGGCCTTGATACCGGGCTGGTGCTGGCCACCTCCGGCTTCAGCAAGTCGCTCGAAGCCTTTCTGCCGCCGTGGATCATCGCGGTGAACAAGGAAGGCCGGCGCTTCATGTCCGAACTGTCGCCCTACAGCGTGTGCGGCTACCTGCTCAACGAGCAAACCGACAGGCGCGCCTGGGCCATTTTCGACGAGCAGGCGCTGGTTGAAGCCAGCGCCAACACCCGCTATCTCGACCCCTACAACGCCGGCATCAGCATTCCCACCTGGGAAGAGCCGACCTTGCGCGAGCAGGTCAAAAAAGGCCGCGTTAAGGTGGCCGACAGCCTGGTGGCGCTTGCCGCTCAGGTTGGCATCGACGGCCTGGCGCTGGAGCAAACTGTGGCGCGCTACAACACGGATTGCGATGCCGGCGGCGATTTCCAGTTCTTTAAGAAGGCACCGGCCTATTTCCCGATCCGCAAAGGGCCGTTTTATGCGGTGGAGATTCGCGCCGCGATCATCGGGCTGACCGCCGCCGGCCTCGACATCGACCGCCACGCCCGCGTGCTCGATGGGCATCAGCGGCCGATTCCCGGTTTGTATGCCGCGGGCGAGGTGCTCGGCTGCTTCCACGGCGAACGTTATGGCGGCGGCGGCTTGTCCATCGGCAACGCGGTGGTGTTGGGGCGCCTGGCCGGCAGCGAGGCCGGCAAGGCCGCCCTTGCCGCACGCAAAGCCGAAGAGGTGGCCGCATGAAGCGGCTTGCCGGGCGCGTGATTCTGATCACCGGCGCCGCCCGCGGCATGGGCGCCACCATGGCACGCCTGTTTCACACCGAGGGCGCCCGCGTGGTCATCGGCGACATCACCCGGCGCGAAGGCGAAGCCCTGGCCGCCGAGCTGGGCGACGGCGCGATCTACCAGCACCTCGACGTGACCGATGAAGCGAGCTGGCTGCAGACGGTGGCCGCGGTGCGCGAGCGCTGGGGCGACATCGACGGGCTGGTGAACAACGCCGGCATCAATTTTTCCGAAGCCTTGTCGAGCACCGGCCTGGCCGATTTCAAGCGGGTCATCGACGTGAACCTGGTCGGCCCTTTCCTGGGCCTCAAGCATGTCGGCCCGATCATGGCCGCGCGGGGCCGCGGCAGCATCGTCAATATTTCGTCCATCGGCGGCATGACGGCCTGGAACTCCATGGGGGCCTACTGCGCCAGCAAATGGGGTCTCCGCGGCCTCAGCCGGGTAGCCGCGCTGGAACTGGGCCACAAGGGCGTGCGGGTCAATTCGATCCATCCGGGCGGCGTGGATACGAGCATGGGCAGCATGTTCGACCGCGACACCCAGGCCATCGACAAGGCCTACCAGGGCCAGCCCGTGCAGCGAATCGGGCAACCCGAGGAAATCGCCCGCATGGCGCTTTTTTTGCTGGGCGACGAGGCCTCGTATGTGTGCGGCGCCGAGATGGTGGTGGATGGCGGCAACCTCGCCGGTCGCTATTTCGAAGGCTTGCCCGGCGCGCCGGAAACTTCGACTACCTGAACCGGTAGTTGTGGGCGAGGGCGGAAGGCGGGATACTCTGCCCTAAATAAAAAACAAACCAGCCTGATCAAAAGGAGTGAGACAAATGGAAAACCTGAACGTCTACAAAGACCTCATCAAGCGCATGCTGACCATGGTGGATGCCGGCGTTACCGACAGCGCCCCGGCCGCCTATCGCCAGCCTTCGTCGGTGTATACCGACCCCGCGTTGTTTGCCCGTGAAAAAGCCACCATTTTCAAGGACGAGCCCCAACTGGTGTGCTTCTCCAGCGATCTGCCGGAAAAAGGCAGCTACTTCACCTTTGACGATCTCGACGTGCCGGTGCTGCTGACCCGCGACAACGACGGCAAGGTGCACGCCTTTCTCAATGCCTGTACCCACCGCGCCGCCCGCCTCAAGGAAGGTTGCGGCAAGACGGCCTCCCTCAGCTGCCCCTACCACAACTGGGGCTTCGACCTGAAAGGCAAGCTGCGCGCGGTGTGGGAAGAGAAGAGCTTCGGCGCCATCGACAAATCCCTTTACGACCTGGTGCGCCTGCCGGTTGAAGAGAAGTACGGCATGATCTTTGCCGGCATGCACCCGGACGTGAAAGTGTCGGTGGACGAGATCCTCGGGCACATGGCGCCTGTATTCGAAATGTGGGATCTGGGCGCCACCCGCTTCGTGGATCAGCACGAATGGAAGCTCAAGACCAACTGGAAGCTGGCCCTGGACACCTTCTGCGAGGGTTACCACTTTCTGGCGCTGCACAAGAAAACCCTTGGCGGCATTTCCATCGGCAACACGTCGGCCTTCGACACCTTCGGGCCGGAAGGGCGCAACCACCGCCTGGCCTTCCCCAACGAAAGCATCAAGCGCCTCAAGGAGATTCCCGAGGCCGAATGGGGCATGGACATCTTCAACGATTTCCAGCTGGTGCACTTCGTCTACCCCAACATCTCGCTGCTCGTCTCGCCGGTGTCGATCGAGTTCTTCAAGCTCTACCCGGGCGCAAACCCCGGCGAGCACCGCACCGTCTTCCGCAGCTACGTGCGCAGCACCAACGACGAAAAAGGCTGGGATGGCAACGATCCCCAGGCCCATTTCGACTTCATCTGCAAGGTGGTGGACGAGGAGGACTACTGGGTCTCGGCCAACGTCATGAAGAACCTCAACGCCGGCATGATCAATTTCAGCACCTTCGGCGCCAACGAACCGGCGCTGCAGAACATGCACAAGGCCTTCCTGCGCGGCATCGGCACCACGCCGGAAGAAGCGCCCGTGGGCAAGGTGGGCGCTGTCGCCAGCTGCTAAGGCGGAATCCCGCCGCGGCGAAAGTCGCGTCGGCAAACATGCAAACCCCGGCAGTCTCTCGAAGGCTGTCGGGGTTTGTGGCGTTTGGGGGGCGGCTCAGCGCTGCATGGTTAGGCCGATGCCGGTGAAGATCATGCCAAGCCGAGGTAGTGCCACTGGGGCGCCTGAGCGCGTGCGCAGTCGAATTGTAAGCGTTCACCCCGCGGCGTTCTTGCTACGCCACGTGTCTTGAGATATCCGAGCGCAGCGGTGCCTTTCCGAAGTGCTGCGCCCACAGCCGGGGGGTGAGCTGTGCGACGTCGGCGGCCGGGTGTTGGCCAACACGCTGGAGGACGTCGACGAGATAGTCGTACGGATCGACCTGGTGCAGCCGAGAGGTCGCGATCAGGCTCTGGACGACGCCAACATGCTGGGCGCCCAGCTCGGTCCAGCTGAACATCCAGTTTTCCGACCCATCGGAATCGGCCGTAGCGCCCGTTCGAGGTGGTTGGTGTCGATCGGCACATCCGGGTCGGTCGAAACACTTCCAGCGCCGCGCGTCGCTTGTGCGCGTAGGCGAGCGCCTTGGTCAGCGGGCTGCTGGGCAAGAGCCCCTGGGCCGCCAGACTGTCCTTCACCCAGCCGAAGAACGCCTCGACGATCGGCCGTGCGTGATTGAGCCGGTACTCGCTTGGCGTCCCCTTGAGTTTGGCCTCCCGGATCTTCGCTTCGAGCGCGTAGAGGGCGCCGATGGACTCGAGCGCCTTGGCCGCCAGCGCGGGCTCGGCCGCTTCGGCGTTGATGAACTCGCGTCGGCAGTGCGTCCAGCACTGCGCGTGGGTGAGCCCGGTCTTGCTCGCGTAGGTCTCGTAGGCGCCATAGCCGTCCGAGAGCAGCACACCCCCTTCGACCGGGCTGAGCCCAGCACCTTCTCGACATTGCTGTGTGCGCGGCTCTCGAAGAAGGGGAAGCAGATCTCGTCGAGTTCGCCATAGACCGGCCAGAAGTAGCAGCCCTTCATCTTGCCCGGGCCGGCGCGGCCGGCCTTGATCGGGGTCTCGTCCATGGCCTTGACGCGGCTGGTGCGGATCGAGGCCAGCTGGGCCGCGTAGATCGGCTCGAGCAGCGCGGCGGCCTGCGCGGCCAGTTGGGTGAGCCAGGCGCGGCTGACCGTGATGCTAAGGCGTCCAGGAGGCGCTGGTGCTGGCGGTACAGCGGCAGGTGCCAGGCGAACTTATCAAGCAGCAGACCGACGAGGAAGCTCACGTCGGCGCGGCTCCCGTCGATCACGCCCGCCGGCGCCGCCGGGCAGTGGAGCGTCTGCGTGTCGCGGCGCTTGATCAGCGGGCGCACGTACTTGAGGATCACGTAGCTGCCCGGGCGCTGGGCCAGGCGGTGGCTGACCTTCTCCCCGATCACCTCGTACTGGTCAGGCGTGAGCCCCTCGATATCCGGGTTGGCCACGGTGATGGTCTCGACCGGTACGCGGGCTTCGTCGAAGAACAGCGCAGCGTCGTTCTTGTCGTGGGCGAAGTCGCTGCATGGCGTACGCCGCGTGTGGCCGGCCACCGGCTTGTCGTGGGCCTCGGGCGCCTCAGGAAGGGGGAACTCGCCCAGGTGCATCTGCGCCGGGTGCGGGGCAACGGGCGCTTCTCGCTCTTCTGGCCGAAGAGCTGGCGACGGAACCACTCGAGCTGGTGCTGGATGGTCTCTACTTCGCGTTGCAGCGCCGCGTGCGACCGGGCCAGTTCGACGACCCGCTCCGGCGCCCACTGGGCGGCTTCGGCGGGGTCGGAACGGGGGCGGAGTGTGGGTGCGGCATGGCCCGTATTTACCGCAGAACCCAGCATTCATGCGGGTTTCGAGGCGTTCTCGGGGCGCTTGAAGCGGCGTTTGTAGCGGGCGGGCTCGATACCTTCGAGCAGCATGGAGCCGGTCCAGTCCATCTGGCGCGTGCTGAGGTGCGCCCAGTTCGACACGAAGCGCCCCTCTTCGAGGCGCTTGGCCCACACGCAGAATCCGGTGCGATCCCAGTACAGCACCTTCATCTGCGTGCCACGCCGGTTGATGAACATGAACAGCGCCCGACAGCGGGTCGCATCGGAGCGCGTGGCGGGTGAGCGCGTAGAGGCCGTCGAGAAGGATTTGCGCATGTCGACCGGCTGGCCGTACACACGGACCCGGACGGCGCCTTCGGGGAAGAACATCAGCCGCGCGACAGGTGGAGGATCACGCCCCTCCCAGATCGAGCCGCAGCTCGAGGCGGCCTTGGCCGCCGAGCAGGCCCGCATCGACAAAGCCGCTCGGCTCGCCTGGCGGGGGCAGATCCGCTGCGCGGGGCACTTCAGCGGCCAGCAGGTTCCGCCACCGCCTGAAGCTCGATACGCTGAGGCCCTCATGGGCGCAGAACGCCTCGACCTCCAGGCCACTGGCGGCAAAGCGCGCCAACACCTCACGCCATGCCTCGCGGCTACGCCGCTGCCACTTGTTGTTGCTTGCCGTCGCTCTGGTCACTTCGCGTTCCTCCTGATTGAACAGGGGGAGGATTGTTCCGCGTGAGCATCGCGGGGAGAAGAACGCCGCTCAGTGAGCGGTTACGTCGAATCACCATCTTCCGGAGCGCGTTCCGCCCTTCGGCCCCAAGTCTGCGTGCGTCGATCTTGTCCATCCCTGATAGGTTGCCTAAATCATTGTTAATCACTACGATTCAATTTGACGAAATCGTAAGGGCTTACAACATGGCACACACCGCGACCAAAGTTCTCACCGCGCACATACCGTTGCCGCTTGCCGAGAAGATAGACCAGATGGCGGCGCGTCTTGAGCGCTCCCGAGGCTGGATCATGAAACAAGCACTCTCGGCTTGGCTGGAACAGGAAGAAGAACGCAGCCGCCTCACCCATGAAGCCTTGGCTGATGTGGATGTGGGTAGCGTCATCGACCACCAAGCAGTGCAGGCATGGGCCAATAGCCTGGATACTGAGTCGCCGCTGCCGGTTCCTCGCTGATGCAGTTGAAGTGGACGAGTAAAGCGCTGGCTGACTTGGCGCGACTGTATGAACTCCTGGCGCCGGTAAATCGGTCC
>JADKKC010000017.1 GCA_016720685.1 Zoogloea sp. | reverse complement strand
AAGAGCAGTCTGGACCATGGAAATGATCTGCGCCTTGGTGCAGGCGTAATCCCGTAAGGATTCGCTGCGTTCCATGATGCCGCGCTGGAGTGGCGCAGCAACGCCTCGACACCACCACCGTTGGCGCTGAGAACATGCACCAGGCTCAGGCGGAACCGATCACGTCGACGCCAAAGATCGACTCGTAGCTGTCGCCGGGCCGCCAGCCGGAAATTCGCCCCAGCCGGCCTCGACGGCGGAACCGCCGGGCGCATCGTTCTTCCCCGAACCCGGCGTGGACGTTGCCACCGCCAGAATTTTCAGCCAGGGTAACGACCACGCACGAACTGTCGATGTCGATACCCGTCACCTGGATCTTAAGCGTCCCAGGTGCGGTCGCTTTCGCCGGAGTCAGGCACGGTCTGGATGGTCTTGCCGTCCGGGCTGTTGGCGTCCAGGTCGGTCAACGTCACTGCTGAGGTGGCGGTGGTGAAGCAGCCAGCCAGCAGCGTGAATCTTGTCGAACCTTGGACGCTGTGGGTGCGCCCGGCGAAGGGCCCGTGAAGGGGGTAGTTGCCATCGAACGTCGGTGGTCAGCAGGGCGCCCACCGGAACCCGCTGGCGTCCAGCAGGGGTGACCTTGACGCCTTGTACGTAAACTGCGCCCGTATCTTAGCCGTTGCCGTTGCTGTCGAACCACACGCGATCCTGCCCAGTTACAGCCAGCTTGTAGAGGCCGGCATCGACGTTCGGGTTGTTCTGGCCGGAACTCCGGTGACTTGCGCGCTAGGCCCGCTGCGTCGATGTCGGAGTCCAGCGCTTCGTCGCCGCCCGGGTCCTGGCCGGTGACGACGTAGCCAGCCGGGGCCGGCGGTGGCCGCCGCGTAGGTGTAGGCATTGACCGTGAAGCTGTAGTTGCCGTTGGCGTCGGTGGTGGCGGTCCGAAGGCTACGCTGCCGTCGGCGTTCTTCAGTTGCACGTTGACCCCGGCAAGGCCAGTTCACCGGCGTCTGCACGCCGTTGGCGTTGGTGTCAAGGCCGCACGCGGTCGCCCAGTGGCGG
The DNA here is from genome assembly GCA_016720685.1 of Zoogloea sp. GTDB lineage: Bacteria > Pseudomonadota > Gammaproteobacteria > Burkholderiales > Rhodocyclaceae > Zoogloea. The sequence goes on along the minus strand of JADKKC010000017.1, from coordinate 31,445 downwards.
GACGCTCGTCGACGAAGTCGTTGCCGGTGCTGCTCTGACCCGGTTGCAGGCTGACGGCGATGCTGTTGGGGTTGCCGCCGTCGATGTCGCTGACGTCGGTGTAGCCCGGCGCGTTGGTTTGTTCGACCGTGGTTACCGGCCGGTACGTTCGCGAAGCTGTAGTTGCCGTTGGCGTGCGTGGTGGTGCTGGCGATAGGAGCGCCGCTGGCATCATTCAGGACAACCGTGACGGCATGCGGCGATCGGGTGTCGCCGTGCGTCGTGGTCCAGGTCTTCAGCACGGTGCCGGTGATGGCGCCTGCCAGAGCGCTCGTCGACGAAGTCGTTGCGGAATTGGTGGCACCGGGGTCACCGTCACGGCGTGCTGTTGGGGTTAGCCGCCGTCGATGTCACTGACGTCGGTGTAGCCCGCGCGTTGGTTTGTTTGACCGTGGGTTACCGGCCGGTGCGTTCGCGAAGCTGAGTTGCCGTTGGCGTCGGTGGTGGTGCTGGCGAGGGGGCGCCGCTGGCGTCTTTCCAGAACAACCGTGACGGCGATCGGGGTGTCGCCCGTGCCGTCGTGGTCAGGTCTTCCCAGCACGGTGCCGCTTTGATGGCGCCGGGGTTGGCGACGATCTTCGCAAGCGTCCCAGCTCCGGTCGCTTTCGCCGGAGTCGAGCACGGTCTGGATGGGTCTTGCCGTCCAGGCTGTTGGCGTCGGAGTCGGTCGCGTCCGCTGCCGCTGTTGGCGGTGGTGAAGCTGTAGCCGGCCGGCAGCGTGGTCTTGTCGGAACTGGACGCTGGGTGCCCGGCGAGGCCCGTGAAGAGGTAGTTGCCATCGACGTCGGTGGTCAGCGAGGCGCCCACCGGGTTGCCGCGGCGTCCAGCAGGGTGACCTTGACGCCTTGTACGCAGCTTCCCCGTGTCTGCTAGCCGTTGCCGTTGCTGTCGACCGCACGCGGTCGCCCAGTTCGGCCAGCTTGTAGGGGGCCGGCGTCGACGTTCGGGTTGTTCTGACCGGAACTCAGGGTGACTTGCGCGCTTTGGCCTGCCGCGCGTCGATGTCGGGGAGTCCGCGCTTCGTCGCCGCCCGATCCTCGGCCGACGGTGACGGCGGTCCCCCGGCGCAACCGGGGGCCACGACGCCGCTCCCACACCGGGGTAGGTGACGGCATTGACCGTGAAGCTGTGTTGCCGTTGGCGTCGGTGGTGGCGGTCTGGTCCACGCTGCCGTCGGCGTTCTTCAGGTGCCACAGCAAGAAAAAAATGACCCCGGCGAGGGAAAAAGCCGGTTTCACCGGCGTCCTGCGGCGCCGGTGGCGTTAGGGTGTCGGGCCACGCGGTCGCCCAGGGTGGCGGGACGCTCGTCGACATGAAGAAGTCGTTGCCGGTGCTTTCTGACCCGGTTGCGGCTGACCCAGCGGGCGATGCTGTTGGGGTTGCCGCCGTCGATGTCGCTTGACGTCGGTGTAGCCCGGCGCGTTGGTTTGTTCGACCGTGCAGTTACCGGCCGGTACGTTCGCGAAGCAGTAGTTGCCGTTGGCGTCGGTGGTGGTGCTGGCGATAGGGTTGCCGCTGGCGTCTTTCAGGACAACCGTGACGCCGGCGATCGGGGTGTCGCCCGTGCCGTTGTGGTCCAGGTCTTCCAGCACGGTGCCGGTGATGGCGCCCGGCACGCGCTCGTCGACGAAGTCGTTGCCCGAATTGGTGGCACCCGGGGTCACCGTCACGGCGATGCTGTTGGGGTTGCCGCCGTCGATGTCGCTGACGTCGGTGTAGCCCGGCGCGTTGGTTTGTTCGACCGTGTAGTTACCGGCCGGTACGTTCGCGAAGCTGTAGTTGCCGTTGGCGTCGGTGGTGGTGCTGGCGATAGGGGTGCCGCTGGCGTCCTTTCAGCACAACCGTGACGCCGGCGATCGGGGTGTCGCCCGTGCCGTTGTTGTCCAGGTCTTCCAGCACGGTGCCGGTGATGGCGCCCGGGTTGGCGACGATGCCGGCGTCCCAGCTCCGGTCGCTTTCGCCGGAGTCGAGCACGGTCTGGATGGTCTTGCCGTCCAGGCTGTTGGCGTCGGAGTCGGTCGCGTCACTGCCGCTGTTGGCGGTGGTGAAGCTGTAGCCGGCCGGCAGCGTGGTCTTGTCGAACTGGACGCTGTAGGTGCCCGGCTTGAGGCCCGTGAAGAGGTAGTTGCCATCGACGTCGGTGGTCAGCGAGGCGCCCACCGGGTTGCCGCTGGCGTCCAGCAGGGTGACCTTGACGCCTTGTACGCCGGCTTCGCCCGTGTCTTGCTGGCCGTTGCCGTTGCTGTCGAACCACACGCGGTCGCCCAGTTCGGCCAGCTTGTAGAGGCCGGCGTCGACGTTCGGGTTGTTCTGACCGGAACTCAGGGTGACTTGCGCGCTTTGGCCCGCTGCGTCGATGTCGGAGTCCAGCGCTTCGTCGCCGCCCAGGTCCTGGCCGGTGACGACGTAGCCGGCCGGGGCCACGACGGCTACCGAGTAGGTGCCGGCATTGACCGTGAAGCTGTAGTTGCCGTTGGCGTCGGTGGTGGCGGTCTGGGCCACGCTGCCGTCGGCGTTCTTCAGTTGCACGGTGACGCCGGCAAGGCCGGTTTCGCCGGCGTCCTGCACGCCGTTGGCGTTGGTGTCGAGCCACACGCGGTCGCCGATGATGGCGGTGGCGGGGTAAGGCACATTGAAGGTGATGGTATTCGGGGTGAGGTCGAGGTCGTTGCCGCCACAGCCGTCGGTGCCGCCGGTGTCACGCACCTGGAAGTCGAAGCTGATCGGGCCGCCGGCATCCACCGGGGCGGTGTAGCTGAGCTTGCCGGCTTCGATGTCGGAAGCCAGGATTTCCTGGCCAGCCGTCACGGCCACGCCGTCGAGCAGCAGGGCGCCGTGGGCCGGCACGGTGGTGAAGACCACCGATTTGAAGGCGTCGCCTTCGACCGGGTCGTTGAAGCCGAAGTCGGCCAGGCCCAGCACGTAGCTGTCGCCGTTAGCCAGCGCAACGGCTTCGTCTTCGCCGGTGGGGGCGTCATTCACCGGCGTGACGTTGATCGTCAGGTTGAGGATGAAGGAGTTGCCGGAGCTGTCCGAGCCCAGCACACGCACCTGCTGGATGCCGTTGAAGTTCGGCAGGTAGGACATATCGACGACAAAGGTGTCCTTGTCGACCGCGGAGAAGAAGCCGGGCGCAGTAACCGTGACCCATTTGGAGCCGTCGAAAACGTAGAGCGTGATGCGGGCGGGCTCAACGGCGCTGTAGTTGGGATCGGCCTGCTTGAGCAAGTCATACAGCTCAAAGGTCTGACTCGTGTCCTCGCAAAGAGTGACGCTTGTTCCGTAACGCGTAATTGCCATGAACGACCTCCATTTTTCTGTTTTTGGTTCCGCCGGGCACCAACAAAACCGCGGCGAGTCGAGAAAATCGAGCTAATAACAGCAATTTGCGGGCCACTCCGGCGGAATTAATTGTCAAAAACATCAAAAACACTTCATCTCAATTACTTATGGGCGTCGTGTTCCATTTTTACGTGTGTCAAAAATCACAAATCACTATCCGGTGTAAAAAAAACCGACAGCGCGTTCTGAAAGAAAGCATCGCAAGACACACTTTGACACATTGCGAAGGCTCTCTGAGCGAGCCAGAAAAACAATCAACAAGCTGTTTTAAAAGAATTAAATTAAGAACGATGGCTGCTTCCGAATAGTTCTTCAGACGCCACTACGCTCTGGAAAAGGCCTGCAGAGCGGACAAAACCCCCGACAAGCAAAAAGTGCACACTCGGGAATCAAACCTAACACCCGCACTCAAGAACATATGATTATTGAATCGTCACGCAAAAAAATCCCTTAATAAGACACCGTAATCATTAAATTCGTCCAATTTCCCGAGTCGTTCATCACGGATAATTCATGAAAATTATCGCAAACAAATAGTCGCAAATTTTGCAAAAAGAATAATCGTGATTTTTTAACATTTGGCGTATGGACTGTTATGGCACCATCTCGGCCTGACCCATGCGGCTCCTGTCCGCCGGCCCTGCCACAGCGCGAATAAGCGATTCCGCCCAGGCCAGATAGCCGCCGTAATGGCGTATTGCATTCATCCCGCAACCGTGTGGATGAATCGATCGTCGAGCCCGACCGCCGCCACCAATCGTTCAACAGAGCACCCAGCCCATGCGCGAGACACCCTCATCACACCCCGGCGAGGCTTCGGTCGACGGGGTCATCGACCAACTCCTGTTCCTGGCTCATTTTTTTGGCAGGCGCGCCGACGCGGTCCAGTTGCTGGCCGACACCCCCATTACCGGCGGGCGGATCAGCGAGGCGCATATCTTCGAATGCGCGCAGCGCGGCGGGCTCTCCCTGAGCCGGGCCAAAAAGGGCGTGGCGGATTTCAAAGCGTCGGAACTGCCGGCGCTGGTGTTTGCGCCCGAGGGGGGCGATCCGCTGATCCTGCTGCGCCGAGACGGCGACAGCTTTGAATGCGTGCAGGCCGGCATCCGCGGCAGCGTGAAGCTCGAGCTGAGCGCGCTAACGGCCGATTACGCCGGCGTGGCCTACTTCGTGCGGCCGCTGGTGTTCTTCGACACCCGCAGCCTGCTCTACCACCTGCCGCGGCCGCGGCGCTGGTTCTGGGACACCCTGCTGGTCAACAAGGCGATCTACGGCTGGGCCCTGCTGGCCACGGTGCTGACCAACGTCTTTGCGGCGGTGATCCCCTTCTACACCATGTCGGTGTATGACCGCGTGCTGCCCAACAACGCCCTCGACAGCCTGTGGGTGCTGACCGGCGCGGTGGTGGTGGTGGCGCTGTTCGACCTTGTCGTGAAGATGCTGCGCAGCTACCTGCTGGAATCGGCCGCCCGCAAGGCCGGACGTGACCATGTCGTCCCACGTGTTCGCTCAGGCCCTGCGCCTGCGGGCCGCCAGCCGCCCGGCCTCGGGCGGGGTGCTGGCCAACATCGTGCGCGACTTCGAATCGGTGCGCGAATTCGTCACCTCGTCCACGCTCACCGTGCTGGGCGACGTGCCCTTCATGCTGTTCTTCCTGGTTCTGATCGCATTGATCGGGCACTGGCTGGTGCTCGTGCCGCTGGTGCTGATTCCGCTCACGGTGGCGGTGTCGATGCTGATCCGCCGCCCGCTCACACGCATTCTCGGCAGCAGCATGCAAGAGTCGGCCCAGCGCACCGCCCACCTTTTCGAGGTGATGAACGGCGTCGACACCATCAAATCCCTCGGCGCCGAAGCCTGGGCCCGCCGTCAGTGGGAAATGCTGACCGTGAAGATCTCCGAGAACTCGATGCAGATGCGCGAATGGACCTCCTTCGGCACCTGCATCTCGCTGCTCGTCACCAACCTCAGCTCGATTCTCATCGTGATGTTCGGCGCGCTGATGGTCGGCGCCGGCGATCTCACCATGGGCCAGCTCATCGCCGTGTCGATGCTCGCCGGCCGCGCCATCACCCCGGCCACCCAGATTGCCGCGCTGATCGTGCGCTACGAACAGACCCGCCAGGCCCTCGACGCCCTCGACAAGATCATGGAGTCGCCCACCGACGAAACCACCGACAGCCTGCACCTGCCGCGCCTGGCCGGCCGGCTGGATTTCCGGGACGTGCATTTCGCCTACCCGGAAGGCGCGCCGCTGCTCAAGGGCCTCAACCTCACCATCCGCCCCGGTGAGCGGATCGGTTTCATCGGCCGCATCGGCTCCGGCAAGAGCACCCTGTTCAAGCTGCTCCTCAACCTCTACGGCCCCGACCAGGGCACCGTGATGGTGGACGGCATTGCGGTGAACCAGCTCGAACCCCAGAGCCTGCGCCGCCAGGTGGGCTACGTGCCGCAGGATGTCGTGCTCTTTCACGGCGACATCCGCGAGAACATCCTCCTTGGCGGCAGCCAGGCCGGCGACGAACAACTTCTCGAGGCCCTGCGCCTGTCGTGCCTCGACGAAACCCTGACCCAGCTGCCCAAGGGCCTCGGCACCCAGGTCGGCGAGCGCGGCGAGCGCCTCTCCGGCGGCCAGCGCCAGGCGGTCTCCATCGCCCGCGCCCTGGTCCAGAAACCCCGCATGCTGCTGCTGGACGAACCTTCCAGCATGATGGACCCGGCCACCGAGGCCCGGCTCATCGACAACCTGCGCAGCATCAAGGGCATCACCATGCTGCTCGTCACCCACCGCATGGCCATGCTGCCGCTGGTCGACCGCCTGGTCGTGCTCGACCAGGGCCGCGTCGTCATGGACGGCCCCCGTAACGAAGTCCTTCGCAAACTGCAGGGCGGGCCGGCAGCGGCCGCCCCGCGGGAGTTCGCCGCATGAAAACCAACCCCAGCCAGCCCCGCCACCGCATCGAAGCGGAAGCCCTCAGCAGCCATCCGGATTTCGAACGCGGCCCGCGCCGCGCCGTGCTGATCCTGCTCGGCACCACCGCCGCCTTCATCGCGCTGCTGTTTGCGTGGATGAGCTTCGCCCGCCTCGACATCTCGGTAACCGCCATGGGCGCCGTCGTCCCGTCCAGCCGCGTGCAGCAGATCCAGAGCATGGAAGGCGGCATCCTGCAGGCGCTCAACGTCCGTGAAGGCGCCGTCGTCAAGAAGGGCGAAGTGCTCGCCAGCGTTCAGAACCTTCAGTTCAACGCCGAGCAGGGCGAAGCCCAGCAAGGCCTGTTCGGCGCCCAGGCCGCCCTCGTGCGCCTCGACGCAGAAGCCCGCGGCATCACCCCGGCCTTCCCGGCGGAACTCGAAAAAAGCGCCCCCGAGATCGTCCGCGAACAACGCACCCTGTGGCAGACCCGCCGGCAGGAACGCGAAAACAGCCTCGAAACCCTGGCCCGCCAGCTCACCCAGCGCCAGCAGGAGCTGGCCGAAGCCCGCGCCCGCCACCAGGCCCTGGGCGATGCCATCGGCCCGGCCCGCGAAGCCCTCGCCATCGAGGAGAAACTCGCCGCCAACGGCGCCGGCGCCCGCGCCGATCTGCTCACCGCCCAGCAACGCTACACCAGCCAGAAAGGCGAACTCGAAACCACCCGCATCGCCATCGACCGCATCCAGGCCGCCGTGGCCGAAGCCCAGGCCCGCCTCTCGGAAACCCGCGCGCGCTTTCTCACCGAAACCAGCAAGGAAAGATCCGAGGCCGAACTGCGTGCCGCCCAGCTCGGCGAACAGCTCACCGGCCGCAACGACCGGGTGGCCCGCCGCGAAATGCGCGCGCCGCTCGACGGCGTGGTCAATCGACTGCTGGTCACCACCGTCGGCGGCGTGGTGAAGGCCGGCGAAACCATCATGGAAGTCGTCCCGGCCGACGAGCGCCTGCTCATCACCGCCCGGGTCAAGCCCTCGGACATCGCCTTCCTCAAGCCCGGCCAGGACGCCCGCATCCGCATCAGCGCCTACGATTCGTCGATCTTCGGCACCCTGCCCGGCAAGGTTGTGCGGGTGGGCGCCGACGCGGTGGTGGATGCCGAACGCAAGGAAACCTTCTTCGAAGTGCTGCTCGAAGCGCAGAAAAACTTCCTCGGCGAGCCTTCCGAGCACCTCAGCATTTCCCCGGGCATGGCCGCCGACGCCAGCATCCAGACCGGCAAGCGCACGATGATGGAATACATGCTAAAACCCATCGTCAAAACTCTGGACAAATCCCTGCGCGAACGCTGATGAGCCCGACCCCTGCCCCCCGCCCGAGCCGCCGCCGCGCGCCCCTCGCCCTTCTCGCCCTGGCCGGAATCGCTCTTGCCGCCGGCACCGCCCGCGCCGAACCCCTGCCCGCCGTGGTGGACAAGGTGCTGCTGCAACAACCCAGCGTGCGCTCCGCCCAGGCCCTGCTGCGCGCCGCCGAAGCCCAGATCACCCAGGCACGCTCAGACTTCCTGCCCAGCCTCGGCCTCAGCTACCGCAACTCCGATTCCCGCGACGAAACCAGCGGCACCCCCATCGACCGCAACGTGCGCCGCAGCGACGCCAGCCTGCGCTGGAACATCTTCAACGGCGCCGCCGACACCAACCGGGTGCGCGCCGGCGGCTTCTACCGCGACGCCGCCGACGCCGACCTCGACAACGTGCTCGAACAGGTCGCCTTCGAAATCACCGAGAACTACAGCGACGTGGTGCGTCTGCGCCAGCTGCAGGAAAGCCTGCAGGCCACCATCGCCCGCCAGGAAAGAGTCGAGGCCAACGTCGCCCACCGGGTCGAGGCCGGACGCATCGCCTCGGCCGAACTCGACCTGATGCGCGTGCGCCTGATCCAGAACCGCGCCCTGCTGGGCCAGTTGCGCGCCCAGCTTGGCACCGCCGAATACCGTTACCGCCTGCTCACCGGCCACTTGCCCGAAAACCTGGTGCTGCCGGCGATCCAGCCCGCCGAAGGCGATACCGACATCGACACCCTGGTCGAGCGCATCCACGAACGCAACCCGCGCCTGCGCGCCGCCCTCCAGCGCACCGCCGCCCGCCAGGCCGAAATCGGAGTGGCCCGCGGCAGCTTCTTCCCGGCGGTGGATCTCAGCTACAACAAGCGCCTCGACAACACCGCCCGTCCGGTGCCGGTGTCCGACACCGACCGCTCCGGCCAGCTCCAGGTCAGCCTCGACATTCCCCTCGGCGGCAAGAACCTCGGCCGCCACACCGAAGCCGTCGAACGCCACCAGGCCGCCCAGGCCGATGCCGACGACCTGCTGCTCAAGGTCTCCAAAGACATCACCGACCTCCAGCGCCAGTACGCCGAAGCCCGCCTGATCGCCCCCATGCTGGAACAGCGCGTCGCCGCCGCCCAGCGCGTGTCCAGCGCCTACGAACTGCACTTCGACGCCGGCCGCCGCTCGCTCAACGACCTGTCCATAGCCCAGGGCGATCTCTTCGAAGCCCAGCGCAGCCTGATCGAAAACCGCGCCCAGCAAACCACCCTGCAAGCCCAGCTCCTCGGCTTTGCCGGCGAACTGCGCGAAGCCCTGCGCAGCCGCTACCGCCCCGCCCCGATCGCCCCCGAACTGCTCGGCACCCAGTACGTCTCGCCGGCCCTCGCCGCCGCCCCGGTGCCCACCGTCGACGCACCGCCGGCCCCGCAAGTGGACGTGGTTTCCCCGCCCCGCCCGCTTGCAGACGCCACCGACGCCCCGCTCAAGACCCACCTCGAAGCCTGGGCCGCGGCCTGGAGCGCGCAGGCTTTCGACACCTACCGCGCCTTCTACACCGCCGACTTCCTGCCCGGCAAAGGCCGCAGCACCGCCGACTGGGAAGCCGAGCGCCGCCAGCGCCTCAGCGACGCCCAATCCCTGCAAATCAAACTCGACGGCATCAAGCTGCGCCCACGCGGCGACAATCGCGTCAGCGTGCGCTTCACCCAGCACTACAGCGCCGCCCAATACCGCGACACCGTCAGAAAACAGCTCGACTGGGTGAAGGTGGACGGACAGTGGAAGATTGCCGCCGAAACGGTACTGGCGCCGCCCAAGCCGCCCCGCCCAACCCCTGCTGCCAGCACAAGCCCGCAGGAACCCTGAAACACAAGGCCGGCAAATCGCCGGCCCTTGTGTTTGACCATGTCACCGTTGCCTGTGGAATCTTTGCGTCGCTTGCAGCTGCGTTGCGGTGTCTCTCGGGGCGACTTGTAAGGGCGACTTCAGTCGCCCTCGGTGCGTTGAATTACAGGCAAGCCGTTGATCGGAGTCCGCGGGCGACTGAAGTCGCCCCCACACATCGAGCCCCTACGTCGCCCCCGGATCGCACAGGAAGCATCGTGAGGTTGATGCATCTCCACAGACAACGATGGCAGCGCCTTGTGTTTGGCGTGTCGGCCTTTTTTACAACCGGCCACAAGCGGGAATGTGACGATTTTTTACTTTCTCGGGCATCGCATTGACTTTCAAAGCGTTTTTATCTTTTTTTGCATAAAAGACAAAATGGCGCGAAATTTGCGTGAAAAAGCCTAATTCACGGAAAACGCCTTGCCCCCAAAAGGAAACATCATGCGCCTCGTTGCCGCCGCCCTCCTCGCAGCCCTCGCCGCCCCGTCGGCCTTTGCTTCCGCCTACTGGACCGACTGGACCAGTGCCGCCGCCTCCAGCGTCAGCGGCACCCTGAGCGTCGGCAGCAGCACCGTCAGCGTCGTGTATTCCGGCCCCTACTCCGGCGCCCAGACCGCCGGCGGCACCAATTACTGGCTGCCCAACGTCTACACCAGCACCACCGTGCCCAACGGCCCCCCGGATAGCGACATCATCCAGTTCAGCACCGGCGGCACCAAAACGATCACCTTCTCCCAGAGCGTGAGCAACCCGCTCATCGGTCTGGTCAGCTGGAACGGCAACACGGTGGACTTCGGCGCCCCGATCAACGTACTGAGCTTCGGCTGCGGCTTCTGGGGTTGCGGCTCGCCCATCGTCAACGGCACCGGCACCGGCTTCTTCGGCAACGGCGAAGTCCACGGCGTGATCCAGCTAGTGGGCGACTACACCTCGATCACCTTCACCGACACCAGCGAAGGCTGGCATGGCATTACCGTCGGCGTGCTCGGCCTCACCCCCGACCCGGCCAACGGAACCGTTCCCGAACCGACCTCCCTGGCCCTCATCGGCGGCGCCCTCGCAGCCCTCGCGGCAGCCCGCCGCAAGCGCTGAAAGCCCGGCGCGCCGGCCAGTGAAAAAGCAGCCCGCGGGCTGCTTTTTCACCTCTGGGGCCCCCGGCGCTCACAGCCCCAGCTCGCCCCACATTTCGTCCACGCGCTTCTTCACCGCCGCATCCATCACGATGGGCGTGCCCCATTCGCGGTTGGTTTCGCCGGGCCACTTGTTGGTGGCATCGAGGCCCATCTTGGAACCCAGGCCTGCCACCGGGCTGGCAAAGTCGAGGTAATCGATGGGCGTGTTATCCACCAGCGTGGTGTCGCGGGTGGCGTCCATGCGGGTGGTGAGCGCCCAGATCACTTCCTTCCAGTCGCGGATGTTCACGTCGTCATCCACCACGATGATGAACTTGGTGTACATGAACTGGCGCAGGAAGCTCCAGATGCCGAACATCACCCGCTTGGCATGGCCGGGGTACTGTTTCTTGATGCTGACCACCGCCAGCCGGTACGAACAGCCCTCCGGCGGCAGGTAGAAATCGACGATTTCGGTGAACTGTTTTTGCAGCAGCGGCACGAAGACTTCGTTGAGCGCCACGCCGAGCATGGCCGGCTCGTCGGGCGGCTTGCCGGTGTAGGTGCTGTGGTAGATCGGGTCAGGCCGGCTGGTGATGCGCTCGATGGTGAACACCGGAAACTCCGACTGCTCGTTGTAATAACCGGTGTGATCGCCATACGGGCCTTCGAGGGCCATCTCGCCTGGGTGGATCACGCCTTCGAGCACGATCTCGGCCGACGCCGGCACCTGCAGATCGGAGCCGAGACACTTGACCAGCTCGGTCTTGGCGCCACGCAGCAGCCCGGCAAACTGGTATTCGGACAGCGAATCGGGCACCGGCGTCACGGCCCCCAGAATGGTCGCCGGATCGCAGCCCAGCACCACCGCCACCGGGAAGGGCTGGCCGGGATGGGCCTTTTGATGCTCGAGAAAGTCCAGCGCGCCGCCCCGGTGGGCCAGCCAGCGCATGATCACCTTGTTGGGGCCGAGCACCTGCTGCCGGTAGATGCCCAGGTTCTGGCGGGTCTTGTGGGGGCCGCGGGTCACGACGAGGCCCCAGGTGATCAACGGCGCCACGTCGCCGGGCCAGCAGTGCTGGATCGGCAGCTCGGCCAGGTTCACGTCGCGCCCTTCTTTCATCACCTGCTGACACGGCGCCGACGACACCACCTTCGGCGACATGTTGAGCACCTGGCGGAACACCGGCAGCTTGTCCCACGCATCCTTGAGGCCCTTGGGCGGCTCGGGCTCCTTGAGGAAGGCGAGCAGCTTGCCCACTTCGCGCAGGGCGCTCTGCCAGTCGTCGCCGCTCACGCCCATGCCCAGCGCCACCCGCTGCGGCGTGCCGAACAGGTTGGCCAGCACCGGCACGGAATGCCCTTTCGGGTTCTCGAAGAGGATCGCCGGCCCGCCGGCACGCAGCACCCGGTCACAGATCTCGGTCATCTCGAGATGCGGATCGACCTCGGTCTTGATCCGCTTGAGTTCGCCGAGCTTTTCCAGCTGGGCGATGAAGTCACGCAGGTCGGTATAGCGCATGGTGGCAGGGACGAGTAAGGAAAAATGGAAACGGCCGCGCAGGCGGCCGTTGCTGGCAGAAGGTACCGCTGCTCAGTCGAGCAAGGCGTTGATGGCCTTGATGTCGTCGTCGCCCAGGGTGCCGGCTGCGGCCTTGAGCTTGAGCTGGGCCAGCAGGGTGTCGTAGCGGGCCTTGGAGAGCTTTTGCAGGGTGTCGAAAAGCTGGCTCTGGGCGTTGAGCACGTCGATGTTGATGCGCACGCCCACTTCGTAGCCCAGCTTGTTGGCGTCGAGCGCCGAACGGGACGACACCTGGGCGGCCTCGAAGGCCTTGACCTGGGCCAGTCCGCTGCTGACGCCGAGATAGGCCTGGCGGGCGTTCTGGGCTGCGGTGCGGCGGGCGTTGTCGAGATCGGAGCTGGCCTTGTCGCGCAAGGCGGCGGCTTCGCGCACGCGGGAATTCACCGCGCCGCCCTGGAACAACGGCAGCGCCAGCTGAACACCGACGACGGTGGTGTCGAGGTCGGTTTTGGCGAAGCCCGCAAAGGCGTTGGCCGAGGTGGTGTTGCCATGGGAGGCGACGAGATCGACGGTGGGCAGGTGCCCCGCCCGATTGCGCTCGACCTCGCGGTCGGAGATTTCGCGGCCGATCTGCGCAGCCTGCACCGCATAATTGCCGGTTTCGGCCGACGCGACCCACGACTGGATGTCGGCCGGCTCGGGGCGGCTCAAGGCAACGCCCTTGCGCAGGCCCTTGAGCGCATCCGGCTCCTTGCCGGTGAGCACCAGCAGCGCGTGGCGCTTGACCGCCAGGTCGCTCTCGGCGGCAATCGTCTGGGCCGACGACAGGTCGGCGCGGGACTGGGCTTCGTGCACGTCGGTGATGGTGACGGTGCCGACTTCGAAACTCTTCCGGGCCAGCGCCAGCTGCTGGGTGTTGGCCTCGTGGAGCGCCGTTGCGGCAGCGAGCACGTCCTGGGCCACCAGCACGTCGAAATAGCCTTGGGCGGCGCGCAGGGTGAGATCCTGGCGGGCCAGCTGGTACTGGGCCTCGGACAGCGCGACCTGCATTTCGCCCTGCTTGTACTGCACCCAGTTCTGCCAGCGGAACAGCGGTTGGGTGAGCTGAACCTGCCAGCCGTTGCTGTTGTAGCCCTGGCTACGGCCGGTCGTCCTGTAATCGGCCTCGTTCCAGTTGCTGTTACCCGTGAGGTTGACCGAAGGCAACAGCCCGGCACGGCCCTGGGGCAGCTTTTCACGGCCGGCTTCGAGGCTGGCCCGCGCACCGGCCAGCGTCGCATCGTAGGTCAGGGCATCGCGATAAACCTGTTCGAGGTCTGCCGCGCCAGCTCCGGCTGCCATCAGGCCTGCCGCCACTGCGACTGCCACACGTACCGCACGCTGTTTCATTCGCTTCTCCGTCACGTGTCTCGCACGTCTCAATACTGGGGCATGGCCGGATCGACCTGCTGCGCCCACTGGGCCACGCCGCCGGCCAGGTTGATGAGGCTGGCGAAGCCCTGGCGCTCCAGGAACATCGCCACCTGCATGCTGCGCCCGCCGTGATGGCAGATCACCACGATATCGACGTCGTCCGGGAGCTCCTGCGCGCGCGCCGGCACGCTGGCCATCGGCATCAGCACCGAGCCGGGAATGGCGCAGTAGGCGAATTCGGACGGCTCGCGAACATCAAGGAGGAAGGGCGCCGGACGGGATTCGTCCTGCAGCCATTCGGCCAGTTGCACGGGTGTGATTTGCTTCATCGAGCGGTGTTGTTCAGAACGAGAACGCGTTTTTATGGGGGGCGTTGCGCATCATCGGCACCGCGTTTTCGAAGAGGGATTCAGTGCTGTACTTGCCCTCGGCCACGCAGGTGGCCAGCTGGGCGGTCATCAGGTGCTGCTCGCCGACGAAGGCGAACAGGCGACCACCCACCTTGAGCTGCTGGAGCAGGGTTTCGGGGATGAAGGGCACGCCGCCGGAGACGACGATGAGGTCGTAGGGCGCGTTGCTGGGCCAGCCGCGGATGGCATCGCCTTCCTCGACGATGACGTTCTCGACGCCGTAGCGCTTGAGGTTGTCGTGGGCCATGTTGACCAGCACCGGATCGATCTCGACGGTGCGCACCCAGTCGGCCTTGGCGGCCAGCAGCGCGGCGAAGTAGCCGGAACCGGCACCCACTTCGAGCACCTTGTCGGACGCCTTGACCTGGACGGCCTGGAGGATCTTGCCTTCGATGACCGGAATCAGCATGGCGCTGCCGTTGCCGAGGGGGATCTCGGCCTCGGACAGGGCGACGCCCTTGTAGGCTTCCGGCACAAACTCCTCGCGGCGGACGCTCATCAGCACGTCGAGCACGCCAAAATCCAGCACCTCCCAGGGGCGGATCTGCTGCTCGACCATGTTGAACCGTGCTTGTTCGAAATTCATTGTGTGACTCCCCTATGAATATTAGCACAAGCTAATATTAATGATCTGCATGCCTGAATATCAGCCAAAAACTTGTCGATTTTAGCCTACTTGGGCGGCGTGCAGATCATCCGTGTATCAACGCCCTATCCGGCAGCCGGCTCCCGCTTCACCCGGTACCAGGCGGCATACAGGGCCGGTACAAAAAGCAGGGTCAGCAGCGTGGCGACGATCAGGCCGCCCATGATCGCCACCGCCATCGGCCCGAAGAAGGTGCTGCGGGTCAGCGGAATCATCGCCAGCACCGCCGCGGCGGCGGTCAGCGCGATGGGGCGCAGGCGGCGCACCGCCGATTCCACGATGGCATCCCAGATCGACAGGCCCTTTTCCACGTCCTGCTCGATCTGATCCACGAGGATCACCGAGTTGCGCATGATCATGCCGAACAGCGCGATGGTGCCGAGCATGGCCACAAAGCCGAAGGGCTGGTTGAAGAGCAGCAGGAAGAGCACCACCCCGATCAGCCCGAGCGGCGCGGTCAGCACCACCATCGCGGTGCGCGAGAAGCTGCCGAGCTGCACCATCAGCGCCGTGAGCACCACCGCCAGGAACAGCGGGAAGCCGGCGTTCACCGAGCTCTGGCCCTTGGCGCTCTCCTCCACCGCGCCGCCGGTTTCGATGCGGTAGCCGGCCGGAAGCTGCGCGCGGATCGGTTCCAGCAGCGGCTCGACCTGGGCCGTGACGGTGGGCGCCTGGATGCGGCTATCGTAGATCTGGGCCCGCGCGGTGATGGTCGGCTCGCGGTTGCGGCGCCACACCAGGCCCTGTTCGAAGGCGTAGCTGACGGTGGCCACCTGCCCCAGCGGCACCGACTTGCCGGCGCGGGTCGGAATCGACAGTTCGGCGACGAGCGACAGCTTGTCGCGCTCGACGGCATCGCCGCGCAGCATCACGTCGATGGACTCGATGCCCTCGCGGTAGCTGGTGGCCACGAGGCCGCGCTGGGAGGTGTTGAGGAAGTTGGCCACGTCCTGGGTGGTGAGGCCGAGCAGGCGCGCCTTGTGCTGGTCCACGTCGACGCGCAGCACCTTGGATTGCTCGTCCCAGTCGAGCTGCACATCCGACAGGCTGGGGTTGGTGCGCATCACCGCAGCCACCTCGGCGGCGTACTTGCGCACCGTCGGAATGTCCGGCCCGCTCACCCGGAACTGCACCGGAAAGCCCACCGGCGGGCCGTTTTCCAGACGCGCGACGTTGGCACGCAGGTTGGGGAAGTCGTTGCGGAAGAGTTCGATCATCCGCTCGCGCAGCGCCTCCCGCGCCGGGATGTCGTTGGCGAGGATCACGAACTGGGCAAAATTGGGCGCCGGCAATTGCTGGTCGAGGGGCAGGTAAAAGCGCGGGCTGCCGGTGCCCACGTAGGCCACGTAATTGACGATGCCTTTTTCCTGCTTCAGGATGGCTTCCAGCTTTTCAACCTCGGTCTGGGTGGCGCGCAGGCTCGAGCCTTCCGGCAGGCGCAGGTCGATGAGCAGTTCGATCCGCGTCGAGTTGGGGAAGAACTGTTGCTGAACGAACCCAAAACCGGCGATCGCCGCCGCGAAGAGTGCCAGCGTGGTGCCGATCACCACCCAGCGGCGGGCCACGCACCCATCCACCAGCTTCCTGAAGCGGTTGTAGAAAGGCGTGCGGAAGACTTCGTCCTCGTCGCCTTCGAAATGCGGCTCGCCCAGACCGATGCGGTCCTTGAGACGCTCGAGGCGCGGAAAGTGGGTTGCAACCCAGCTGGTTTTCTTCTTGGCCCGGGGTCGGGCAGTAGCACGTAGCCCAGGTAGAGCACCACGATCACCGCCGCCAGCCACGAGGCCAGGAGCGCAATGGCGTTCACCTGGAAGATCGAGCGGGTGTATTCGCCGGTGGAGGATTGCGCCGTGGCGATGGGCAGAAAGCCCGCCACCGTGACCAGCGTGCCGGACAGCATCGGCCCGGCGGTGCTGGTGTAGGCAAAGGCGGCAGCCTTCGAGCGGTCCCAGCCCTGCTCCATCTTCACCAGCATCATCTCGACGGCGATGATCGCGTCGTCCACCAGCAGGCCGAGGGCGAGAATCAAGGCCCCCAGCGAAATCTTGTGCAGGCCCACGTCAAAAAGACGCATGCCGAAGAAGGTGACCGCCAGCACCAGCGGAATCGACAGCGCCACCACCAGCCCGGTACGCAGCCCGAGCGAGAAGAAGCACACCACCAGCACGATGATCACCGCCTCGGCCAGCGAGTGGACGAACTCGTCGATCGAACGCCTGACGGCGTCCGGCTGGCTGGCCACCTCGGAGAGCTCCATGCCCACCGGCAACTGCGCCTGGATGCGCGCCAGGGTGTCCTTGAGGTTGGCGCCCAGCGCGATGATGTCGCCCCCTTTGGCCATCGACACGCCCAGGCCCAGCGCGTCCTGCCCCTGGAAGCGGAAGCGCGGCGCCGGCGGCTCGACGAAACCGCGGCTCACGCTGGCGATGTCGCCGATCCGCAGCTCGCGCCCGCCGGCCCGGATGGTCGTCGCGCGGATCGCCTCGACGGTGTCGTAGGCGCCGCTCGGGCGCAGGTAGATGCGTTCGTTGCGGGTTTCGAAATAGCCGCCGGGCGCCACCGCGTTCTGCTCTGCGAGGGCGCGGGTCACCGTCTGCACGTCCAGCCCGAGGGTGGCCAGGCGGGCGTTGGAAAGCTCCACGTAGATGCGCTGCTCCTGCTCGCCGATCAGATCCACCTTGGCCACGCTCGGCACGCGCAGCAGCTCGGCGCGGATGCGATCGCTCTCGGCCTTGAGTTCGGCGTAGTCGAAGCCGTCACCCGTCAGCGCGTAGATGCTGCCAAACACATCGCCAAACTCGTCGTTGAAGAACGGGCCGCGAATGCCGGCCGGCAGCGTGCCCTTGATGTCGCCGATCTTCTTGCGCACCTGGTAGAAAATGTCCGGCACATCCTTCACCGGGGTCGAATCCTTGGCGATGAACAGCACCACCGATTCGCCGGGGCGCGAAAAGCTGCGCAGGGTGTCCAGGTAGGGCACTTCCTGGAGTTTTTTCTCGATGCGGTCGGTAAGCTGCTCCTCGACCTCCCGCGCGGACGCGCCGGGCCAGTCCGTGCGCACCACCATCACCTTGAAGGTGAAGGGCGGATCTTCGGACTGGCCGAGTTTCTGGAAGGACATCACGCCGACGATGGCCAGCGCGATGATCAGGTAGCGCACCAGCGGCTGGTTGCGCAGGGCCCATTCGGAGAGGTTGAAACGCATCGACTCAGCCCCCTGCCCGCACGCCGGCAAGCACCGCGCGCGGCACCGGCCGCAGCAACTGGCCGGCCACGATCCGGTGCGCACCGGCCACCGCAATGGTTTCGCCCGGCTGCACGCCGGCGGCAATCACCACGCCGTCTTCCCGGTACTGGCGTACCGTCACCGGCCGCAGCACCGGCTTGACCAGCTCGCCCTCCGCCACCATCACCCACACGGCGCTGGCGCCCTGGTGCTCGAAGACCGCGGTGGAGGGCACCAGCAGCGCGCCGGCCGCCGACGCCGCGTCGGGCAGGATCACGTTGGCGGTCATGCCGAGCTGCACCGAGGGCGCCGCATCGACAATGCTGACGCGCACCGCGTAGGTTCGCGTGGCGGCGTCGGCGCTCGGGGCGATCTCGCGCACACGGCCCTGCAGCGCCGTCTCCGGCTCGTTGAGCATGCGCACGTCCACCTGGCCAGCCTTGCGCAGCGCGGCAATGCGGCGCTCGGGCACGGCGATCAGCACTTCCCGCTCGCCCTCGCGGGCCAGCTTCATGACCATCGCAGATTCCTTCACCACCTGCCCCACCTCGGCCGCCACCGCGGTGATCACGCCCGGCTGGTCGGCCACGAGGCGCGTGTAGCCGGCCTGGTTGCCGGCCACGGTGGCCTGGGCCCGCGCCTGCTCGACACGCGCGGCAGCCGATTTGAAGGTCGTCTCCTTGGCCTCCAGCACGCTGCGGCTGACAAAACCCCTGGCCACCAGATCCTGGTAGCGCGTCATCTCCGCCTTCGCAAAGGCCCGCTCGTTCTCTGCCGCGGCCAGCTGGGCGCGGGCCGCCTCGGCCGCCAGGCCCGCATCGCTTGGATCGAGCCGTGCCAGCAACTGGCCGGGCTTCACCACCGCGCCCACGTCCACCTGTCGCTCGACAATCTTGCCGCCGATGCGAAAGGCCAGGTCCGACTCGTAACGCGCCCGCACCTCGCCCGAATACAGCGCCCCGGCCACCACCGGCGACAGGGCCAGCTTCTGCACCACCACCGGCCGCGGCAGCTCGGCCACGGGCTGGGATTTCGAGCAGGCGGAAAGCAGCGCCACGGCAAGGGCGCCGGCCATAACAGTTCGGTTCATCATGGATTTTCCTGCGAAGGCGCGGCCAGCAGGCCGCGGAAGATCACGTCGAAATAGGTATCGAAATAAGTGTCCGGCGCCGCCCGGCACGCCACGCAGCCGGCCATCGAATGCAGCCACACCGAGCGCATCAGCAGCGGGTAAAACACCATCTGGCGCAAGGCCTCCGGATTGCCCTGACGAAACACGCCCTGCTCCATGCCAGCCTCGATGACCCGGTAGAGCAGCGCGGTCCAGCGCCCGATCACCACGTCGTTGAAATAGGCCGCCACTTCGGGAAAATTGCCGGCCTCGGAAATCATCAGCTTGCAGGTGCCGCCCAGCGGGGTGGAGCCGAAGCGCTCCCACCATTCCACCAGCAGCTCGCGCAGGAGCCGCTCGGGATCGGCGCCAAGGGCTTCGACCTTGATCTCGAAGGCATCGATCAGCGGCAACACCGACTCCTCGATCACCGCCCGGAACAAGGCTTCCTTGCTGTCGAAATACAGGTAGAGCGTGCCCTTGCTGACGCCGGCCCGCGCCGCCACGTCATCCAGACGCGTCGCCGCAAAGCCCTTTTCGA
This sequence comes from Zoogloea sp., assembly GCA_016720685.1. Lineage (GTDB taxonomy): Bacteria > Pseudomonadota > Gammaproteobacteria > Burkholderiales > Rhodocyclaceae > Zoogloea. The sequence goes on along the minus strand of JADKKC010000017.1, from coordinate 11,955 downwards.
CAAATAGCGTCAGCGCCGCCGCGGCAAGCTCGGCCGGGCGGGCCTCCTTGCGCCGCTGGCGGCGAGTGGTTTCGGTGGCATTCATGGGTCGGCATCTTACTACTGACTGACCAGTCAGTCATAAACTTACCCAGGCACGGCAGACTCAATTCCGGGTGATGAGCAGCGCGCCCGCCAGCAGCAAGCCGGCACCCAGGATGCGCATGGCGCCCACCTCGCGGCCCGGCAGGCCGATCCACCCGAAATGATCGAGCAGCAAGGCCATGCACAACTGGCCGGTGATCACCAGCGCAATCATGCTCGTAGCGCCGATCTTGGGCGTAACAATGATCGCCGTCAGCACGAAAAGCGTCCCCAGCGGCCCGCCCAGCCACATCCACGGCGAAGTGCGGGCCACGGCGGCGACCGACGGCAGGGCGCCGCCCAAGATGCCGAAGTGGACGGCCGCCAGCACCAGGGTGCCCGCAAAAAAGGAAATCAGGCTGGTCAGCACCGGGCTGCCCACAAAACTCCGCAACTGCCCGTTGATCGCGGCCTGGATCGGCAGCGCCGCGCCGGCCAGTGCCGCCAGCGCCATCAGCATTTCACGCATGAATTCGTCCTTGTATCGAGTCGTCGCACACGGCGCCGGGCCGCAAGCCGCAGGGCCGAAAAAACGGCTCATTATGATTATTCAAACCAGACACATAAACCTGCTTGCGTGGAAACACTATTTCCATTTAGAGAACAATCTCCCAAAAACAGGGCCCACGACACCCCACTTAAACGCCCCCGAAAAAGCAAAGCAAAACCGTGCATATTTCACATCGTTAAAATTTAATGAGTTGACATAAATATCCGTCGCGATGCGTTAAGCTAAAAACCCATTTTGACCCCTCCCGCCAGAAGAGGCCACATGCATACAGCTACCCTGCACGGCGCAGCACCTGCACACAACCGGCGTGATTTTCTGCGGGCCACCGCCGCCACCGCCACCCTCGTCGCCCTCGGCGCCCCGGCCCGCGTCGCCCTGGGCGCCGCCCCGGAGCACAGTCTGCCGGCGCTCCCCTACGCCATGGACGCCCTCGACCCGGTGCTGTCGGCCGACACCCTCGGCTACCACCATGGCAAGCACCACAAAGCCTACGTAGACAACCTGAACCGCCTGGTGACCGGCACCGAGCTGGCCGGCTTGTCGCTGGAGCAGGTCATCGCCGCCACGGCCGGCAAGGCGGCCCAGGCCGCCGTCTTCAACAACGCGGCCCAGGTGTGGAACCACAATTTCTACTGGCAAAGCCTGCGCCCGCAGGGCGGTGGAGAGCCCCCGGCCGAACTCCGGCGGCACATCGAAGCCTCGTTTGGCAGCCTTGCCGCATGCAAGAAGGAGCTCGCCGCCGCCGCGCTCTCCCAGTTCGGCAGCGGCTGGGCCTGGCTGGCAGCCGACGGCGACCGGCTCAAGGTGATCAAGACCGGCAACGCCGAGCTGCCCGTCACCCTGGGGCTCAAGCCACTGCTCGCCATCGACGTATGGGAGCACGCCTACTACCTCGACTACCAGAATCGCCGCGCCGACTACGTGAACGCCGTGCTCGACAAGCTGGTCAACTGGGAATTCGCGCTGCAGAAGCTCGGCTGAACAGTGGCATCGCCCATGCTGGCCGGAGCGGCCGCCGCACCGACGGTGGCCCGCTCCAGCAAAAGGCCCGCCATGTCGACAACGCCCGGCCGAACGTGATGACCCTGTCGTGGCTCACCCTGCTCGAGTTCGAACCACCGCTGGTCGGCTGCGTCATCAGCAAGCGCGACCACAGCTTTGCCGCCGTCGAGGCCAGCGGCGAGTGCGTGATCAACATTCCCACCCTTGAACTGGCCGATGCCGTGGTGGGCTGCGGCAACACCTCCGGCGCCGACACCGACAAGTTCGCCACCTTCGGCCTGACTCCCCTGCCCGCCAGCCAGGTCCAGGCGCCGCTGATCGCCGAATGCTTCGCCAACCTCGAATGCCGGGTCGGCGACCCGTCAATGGTGTCGCGCTACGGCCTCTTCGTGCTGGAGGTGGTCCGGGCCTGGATCAAGCCCGACGTCAAGAATCACCCCACCCTGCACCACCGGGGCCACGGCGCCTTCATGCTGGCCGGCGAAACCATCGCCCTGCCCTCGAAGATGAAATAGGCCGCCGCGACCCGCCCCGACCACTCCTTGCCGGCGCCTCGCCACCCCACCACTTGGCCGCTGAAACAATGACGCGCGGAAAGTGCCACAGCGGACTTCGTCATCAGCCATGCAGCCATCGACGGCGAGCAATTCACCATCACGCTCACCGACGAGCTCGAAGCCGGATCGGCCAGAACCGCATGCCCAAGGGCTCGGTGTGCAGGAAGGAATGGGGCACCGCCCGGCGCCGGGCCTGAACGCGGGAGATCCGCTCAGCGCAGGCTCAGCCGCCCCCCGAGCGGCGCCAGTACCGCCGCGCCCGTCACCGCCTCGAAGGCCTGGGTACCGCTCCACGCAGCCGGTCGGCCGGACGCATCCACCTCCAGCCGGTCGAGCCGCACCCCCTCGGGCGCCGCCCAATGGCCAAGCAGGCGGCCGCTGAACCCGTCGTGCACGTCCAGCCCGTTGCCGGCCAGCACCCACACCCGGCGGCCCGCCAGTTGCGCCTGCAGCGCCACCACCGGGCCACGCGCCCGGCTGCGTAAAGTCCCCAGCGGCGTCACCCCGCGGCTCACGTCGAGCACCTGAACCACGCTCCCGCCCGGCGGCGCCAGCAGCACCCACTTCAACTCAGGGCTGTACGATTCGGCCCCCCGTTCGCCCGCCGTCACCGGCGCGGCAAGACCCAGGGACAACACCCCTGACAACAGGCACAAAACTGGGCGATTCATGGCGGGCTCCTCGGCAATTCACTCAAGACAGCCTGACAATAGCGGACAATTTCAAAGCACCAAAGATACAATCACCCGAAAAATCACCCGCCCGTACCGGCTGCCGTCACCCATCCGGCCCGGTCGCCCGACCGTTACACCGGACACGCCCTCATGCTCCAGATCGCCCTCGCCCCCGACAGCGGCACCCCGCTGGTGGACCAGATCGTCGCCGCCATCCGCACCCGCATCGACGACCGCATCCTCCACCCCGGCGCGCGCCTGCCGCCGATCCGCCGGTTTGCCGAGGCCCACGACGTGTCGCGCTTCACCGTCGTCGAAGCCTACGACCGGCTGGTCGCCACCGGCCACCTGAACTCGAAGCGCGGGTCAGGCTTCTACGTGACCAGCCGGGCGCTGCCGGCCCGCGCCGCGGAATCGGGCGAAGCCATAGAGCGGGCCATCGACGCCGCCTGGCTGATGCGCGAAATGGCCGCGGACGACCCCGCGCGCATCCTCGTCGGCTCCGGCAGCCTGCCCGCCGCCTGGCTCGACGAAGCCGGCGTGCTGCGCGCGCTGCGGGCCCTGTCGCGGCGCGCCGACGTGCGCCCGGTGAGCTACGGCTCGCCCCAGGGCTACGCACCGCTGCGCGCCCAGTTGCAGGTGCGCCTGGCCGAAATCGGCATCGGCGCCACGCCCGGCCAGATCGTCCTCACCTATGGCGTCCACCAGGCCCTCGACATCATCTGCCGCTACTTTCTGAAGCCCGGCGACTGCGTGCTGGTGGACGACCCCGGCTACTGGAACCTGTTCGGCAACCTGCGCCTTTACGGCGTGGCCCTGCTGGGGGTTCCGCGCACGCCCGACGGCCCCGACACGCAGGCCCTCGAAGCCCTGCTCGCCCACCACCAGCCGCGCCTGTTCTTCACCCACTCGGTCCTGCACAACCCCACCGCCTGCAACCTCTCGCCGGCCACCGCCTTCCGGGTGCTGCAACTGGCCGAGAAGCACGATTTCATGATCGTCGAGGACGACATCTACGGCGACCTCGCCCCCGACGCCGCCACCCGTCTGGCCAGCCTCGACCAGCTCTCGCGGGTCATCTACACCTCGAGCTTCTCGAAGACGATCTCCGGCAACCTGCGCGTCGGCTTCATTGCCTGCCGGCCCGATCTCGCCCATCGCTTCACCGACGTCAAGATCGTCACGATGATGTCGTCCGCCGAACTCTCGGAACAACTCGTCCACCAGCTCCTCACCGACGGCCACTACCGCAAGCTGGTTGAACGCCTCAAGGGCCGCCTGTCGGAGGCCGCCGGCCAGGCCCTGCGCATGCTCGAACGGGTCGGCCTCCAGCCCGACCCCGAGCCCCGCGGCGGCCCCTTCGTGTGGGCCCGCGTACCCGGCCTTGCCGACACCTCCGAACTGGCCCGCCGCGCCGCCCGCGACAACATCCTGCTGGCCCCCGGCAGCGTCTTCCGGCCGCAGAGCCAGCCCTCCGGCTACCTCCGCTTCAACGTCGGCTTCTGCGCCGACCCGCGGCTCGAGCGCTTCCTTGGCGACGCCCGAAAAACATGACATCCGGCACAAAAGCACATTCAAGCTCAAGTTTCGGCCCCGCCGCCCGCTAGTACCAAAGTATTATCTCTTCGCACTTGCCCCGGCCGCTCCGGGGCGAATAAGGACACTGACGATGCCAGTAACAAAAAGATCAGCCGCACTCCGCAGACTGTGCCTCCTTGCAGCCGGCCTCATTGTTTCAGTCACCAGCGCCTTTGCCGACGACCTCCGGGAAATCCGCGAACGCGGCGTATTGCGCCACCTCGGCGTGCCCTACGCCAACTTCGTCACCGGCAGCGGCGACGGCCTCGACGTGGAGATCGTGCAACTCTTCGCCCGCCACCTGGGTGTGCGCTACGAATACGTGCCCACCACCTGGGGCGACGTGATCGGCGACCTCACCGGCAAGCAGTTCCGCTTCAAGCCCACCCTCCAGGAAATCGGCACCCGTCCGGTGCGCGGCGACATCATCGCCAACGGGCTCACCATCCTGCCGCTGCGTCAGAAACTCATCGACTTCTCCGAGCCCACCTTTCCGTCGGCGGTATGGCTGCTCTCGCGGCCCGATTCGGCCGCCCGCCCGATCACGCCCAGCGGCGACCGTGAGCAGGACATCAAGACCACCAAGGCCACGCTGAAGCTCGGCACCACCCTCGTGATGGACAACTCCTGCCTCGACCCCACCCTCTACGACCTCGAAGGCAAGGGCTACAAGCTCAAGCGCTTCACCGGCAGCACCAACCTCAACGACATCGTCCCGGCCATGCTCAAGCGCGAAAGCGACATGACCCTGCTCGACGTACCCGACGTGATGGTGGCCATGGAGCGCTGGTCTGGCCAGATCATGGTGATCGGCCCGATCTCCGAAGAACAGCGCATGGGAGCCGGCTTCCGCAAGGATTCCCCCGAACTGCGCGCGGCCTTCAACAGCTTTCTCACCCAGATCAAACAAGACGGCTCCTACATGAAACTGGTCAAGAAGTACTTCCGTGCCGCCCCGCGCTACCTGCCCGAGTTCTTCAAGGAACTGCCATCCGGGAAAAAATAGGCCCAGCCACCAGCATGTCGGTCGATCCCAACCTGCTGCGGCGCTATCGCAAGAGTCTCATCGCCGTTCTGCTTTTCATCGCTTACGCGATAGGCCTGTCCGTCCATAACCTGAACGTCCAGCAGCGCCTCGAACAGAACATGCTGGACGCCGCCAGCCTCGAACTCGCCAAGCAGGCGGACGCGTTTTCGAGCTACTTCTCGGAGCGCCACAACGCACTGGCCCACCAGGCCACCTCCGATGCCGTGGCCAACTATTTCGTCGGCCGCGACCTTGGCATGAGTGTCGAGTACGGCCTGAGCGTCCATACCCAGGCCATCGAGGACCGCTTCGAGCACCTCATCGACGAGGAACGTGTCGGCCAGACGCGCATCTACGAACGGATCGTGCTGATCGACCCCGCCGGGCAGCGGATCGTCGAAGCCGGCACGCCGCGCGCCGACGCCCACGAGGACTACCCGGCCCTGGCGGCGCAGCTCGGCGACAGCCGCGGCGTCATCCTGCTCGACACCCACGACCTGCTCCGCTTCAGCCAGCCGGTCAGGGTCAAGGGTGTCCTGCGCGGTCACGTGATCGCCTACAGCCCCGTCGTCGCCCTCGAAGGCCGCGCCGCTGCAACCAGCGCCCTGCGCCCCGAAGCCCTGGTCATCGCCGCCTCCGGTCAGCCCGTGTCGTCCCCCGCCTCCGCGCAGTTCACCCGGCCCGAACTCATCCGGCTCCTGGCCGGAATGGGCGCCCGCGGCACCCAGCGCACCGACACCCTCCCCTTGATCGACGGCGACAAACCCATCGCCGCCATCAAGCAAGACATCGCGGGCTCCCCCCTCGCCCTCGTCAGCCTGATCACCCAGCGCGAACTCGAAGCCCACGCCATTCCATCCCTCTTCCTGGCGGCCGCCGGCGCCGTGCCCTTTGTCGTCCTCTTCATCGTCATGCTCGAAATGCGCGAGCGGCGGCAGGTTGAACAGGCCCTCGCCGCCGCCCGCGCCGAAGCCCGCGCCGAAGCCGAACGGCTGGCCCGCACGCGCAGCGAATTCATCGCCAACATGAGCCACGAAATCCGCACACCGCTCAACGCCGTGCTCGGGCTTGCCCAGATCGGCCAGCGCGACCTCACCGGACGGCAGGCCAACCAGCAGTTCGGGCGCATCATCGACTCCGGCCAGCACCTGCTCGGCATCATCAACGACTTCCTCGACTGCGCGAAGATCGAGGCCGGCAAGCTGTCGGTCGAGCAGATCACCATCGAACCGGGCCAGGTCATCGACAGCGCCATCACCCTCACCGCCGAACGAGCCTTCGCCCGCGGGCTCAACTTCGAAGTCCGCGAAAACGGCCTGCCTTCCCGTTGCCAGGGCGACCCGCTGCGCCTCTCGCAGGTGCTCGTCAACCTGCTGGGCAACGCCATCAAGTTCACAAACCACGGCGACGTCACGCTGGAGGCCGGCGTCGACGGCGACATGCTGCACCTTCGGGTCAGCGACACCGGGGTCGGCATGAGCCCGGACGAAATCGCCCGCCTCTTCCTGCCCTTCGAGCAGGCCGACAGCTCGACCACCCGGCGTTTCGGCGGCACCGGCCTCGGCCTGTCGATCAGCGCCCATCTGGCCCACTCCATGGGCGGCACCATCGACGTCAGCAGCCAACCTGGCGAAGGCAGCCGCTTCGACGTACGGATTCCACTCGTCGACCCCGAATTCGACAGTCCCCCGGCCACCTCCGGCCGCATCCTGCTGGCCGGATTCCCGCCCGACGAGGCGGCCCGCCTGTGCGCCGAACTGCTCACCTGCGGCATTGGCAGCACCTGCATCGACGCCCCCGCCGCCCCGCCGTCCGACACCGAGCTGCTGGTGGTCGACGCCCGCCTCGCCGGCAACGCCCTCGCCTGGCGAGAATGGCTGATCCGGCTGCATGAGCAGCGCTACCCCGTCGCCCTCGCCGGCCGGCTCGACGACGTGGACCGCGCCGCCCTGCCGGACGAACTCGGCGCCCAGTTGCCGCTGATCGAACGCCCCCTGCGCAGCCGCCACTTCATACACTGCCTCCACACCAGCGCCATCCTGCCAACCCCCGGCACTCTGGCCGAAAAGCGCCTCACCGGCATCTCCGTGCTGGCCGTCGACGACAACGAGGTTAACCGGCTGGTCCTGGCCGACATGCTCGAACAGGAAGGCGCACAGGTCGAATGCCTGCCCGGCGGCGCCGAAACCCTGGCCCGTCTCAAAGCAGGTGGCGCACAGGGTTTCGACATCGTGCTCACCGACATCCAGATGCCGGGCATGGACGGCTACGAACTCACCCGCGCCCTGCTCGCCACCCACCCCGGACTCCCGGTGCTCGGGCTGACCGCCCACGCCGGCGCCGAATCCCGCACCCAGTGCCTGGCCGCCGGCATGCTCGCCCACGTCACCAAGCCCATCGAACTCGACACCCTGGTGACCGAGATCCTGCGTACCGCCGATCATCGCCCCCCCGCGCCAGCGTTCCGGCAAAGGCCGCAGCGGCGCCGCCCGCGGCCCCCGAAGCTGTCGCCGTCACAGCGGCCACGGGCAGCAAGCTGATCGACTGGCCGGCCCTCAACGCCCAGTTCAAGGGCAAGGCCAGCGTCGTCAGCCGCATCGCCGGCAAAGCCATCGTCACCTACCGCAAAGAAGCCACCCTCCTGCACGAACTGGCTGCAGGCCAGGGCGGGCTGGACGAACTGGCCTTCCTGGCCCACAACATCAAGGGCTCGGCCGGTGCGCTCAAAGCCCAAAGCATCCACGAACTCGCCGCCGCCACCGACCTGTCTGCCCGTGCCGGCCAGGCACACAGCCGCGCCCTCGCCGCCACGCTGGCCGGGCAACTGGACGCACTGATCCTCGAACTCGAAACCCACAGCGCCGAGTCGGGTCAAAACGCGAGAGGGCAACTACAATCAACCCTAGGAACACACTCAAAGACACCAAGCTTTCCATGCTCGACCTCGTCGCCGTGCGCGAGGGCCGCAGCGTAGCCGACTCGCTGGCGGTGGCCCTGCGCACTGCACAGCACGCCGAAACCCTCGGCTTCGCCCGCTACTGGGTGGCCGAACATCACAACATGCCGGGCATCGCCAGTTCGGCCACCGCCGTGCTGGTCGGCCACATCGCCGGCGGCACGCGCACGATCCGGGTCGGCTCCGGCGGCATCATGCTGCCCAACCACGCTCCGCTGGTGGTCGCCGAAGCCTTTGGCACCCTCGGCGAGCTCTACCCCGGCCGTATCGACCTGGGCCTCGGCCGTGCCCCCGGCACCGACGGCATCACCATGCGCGCACTGCGCCGCGACCGCACCGAAACCGAAGACGACTTCCCCCGCGAAGTGGCCGAACTGCAACAGCTGCTCGGCCCCGTCCAGCCCGGCCAGCGCGTCGTCGCCATGCCCGGCGCCGGCACCCAGGTGCCGATCTGGATCCTCGGCTCCAGCACCTTCTCGGCCCGGCTCGCCGCCGAACGGGGCCTGCCCTACGCCTTCGCCTCGCACTTCGCGCCGCGCCAGGTGCTTCAGGCCATCGACATCTACCGCAGCAGCTTCCGCCCCTCGGAAGCCCTCGACAAACCCTACGTGACCATCGGCGTGCCGCTGATCGCCGCCCCCACCGACGAAGAAGCCGAATACCTCGCCAGCAGCAACTACCAGCGCGTGCTCGGCATCCTCACCGGCAACCGGCGCCGCCTGCAGCCGCCCGTCGAAAACTTCATGGCCGGCCTGCGCTCCGAAGAACGCGCCGCCATCGGCGACTTCCTCGCCGCCGCCGTGGTGGGTGGCCCGGAACGCGTGCACGAAGGATTCAGCCGCCTCGCCGAACTCACCCAGGCCGACGAGTTCATGCTGGTCAGCGACATCTACGATCCCGAGCTGCGCCTGCGCGCCCTCGACATCGCCGCCGCAGCCGTGGCGGCCTGAGCACCGCTTGCCGGGCGGGCCGCGCGCGGTGCATGCCGTCGCCCCCCGCCCGGCATCTTTGCCGTCAGCATTTTCCGGTAAAGAATCCGCCGCAATTTCCGTTAGCGTCAATGAGTTGATCATTAACCGCGCGTGCCCGTCCAGCCCTCCCGGCCGGAAACACAAGGAGATTTCATGACCCCGTTTTTCCGCCCCTGGCTGGCGCTTGCGCTGGCGCTGCTCACCCACTGCGCCTTCGCTGACGACCTCCAGGACATCCGCGCCCGCGGCGTGCTGCGCCACCTCGGCGTGCCCTACGCCAACTTCGTCACCGGCAGCGGCGACGGCATGGACGTGGAAATCGTCAACTCTTCGCCCGCCACCTGGGCGTGCGCTACGAATACGTGCCCACCACCTGGGGTGACGTGATTGGCGATCTGACCGGCAAGGAAGTCCGCTTCAAGCCCACCTACCGTGAAGTCGGCACCCGTCCGGTGCGCGGCGACATCATCGCCAACGGGCTCACCATCCTGCCGCCGCGCAAAAAGCTCATCGACTACTCCGACCCCACCTTTCCGTCGGCGGTCTGGCTGCTGGCCCGTCCGGAAGCCGGCGTGAAGCCGATCAAGCCCAGCGGCGACCGTGAGCAGGACATCAAGACCACCAAGGCCTCGCTGAAGCTCGGCACCACCCTCGTGATGGACAACTCCTGCCTCGACCCCACCCTCTACGACCTCGAAGGCAAGGGCTACAAGCTCAAGCGCTTCACCGGCAGCACCAACCTCAACGACATCGTGCCGGCCCTGCTCAAGCACGAAAGCGACATGACCCTGCTCGACGTGCCCGACGTGATGGTGGCCATGGAACGCTGGTCCGGCCAGGTCATGGTGATCGGCCCGATCTCCGAAGAACAACGCATGGGAGCGGCCTTCCGCAAGGATTCCCCCGAACTGCGCAAGGCCTTCAACACGTTTCTCGCCCAAATCAAGCAGGACGGCACCTACATGCAACTGGTCAAGAAGTACTTCCGCGCCGCCCCGCGCTACTTGCCCGAGTTCTTCAAAGACCTGCCGGCCCGGCCCTGACCTTCGTCATGCCAGCCAACGACTCCCTGCTCAGGCGATACCGCAAAAGCCTGATCGCGGTGCTGATCTTCATCGCCTACGCAGCGGGGCTGTTCGTACATAACCTGGACGTTCGCCAGCGCCTGCAGCAAAACCTGCTCGACTCCGTGCAGCTCGAGCTGACCCGGCAGGCAGACGGCCTGGCCTACTACTTCACCGAACGTAACAACGACCTCGCCGATCTGGCCGCCTCGGAGTCGATTGCCAATTACTTCGGCGGCGTCGATCTGGGCATGACCGCCCAGTACGGCCTGGGCATCCACGTGATGGCCGTCGAGGAGAAGTTCGCCCACGTCATCGAGCAAAAACTGCGCGGCCCCCACCACATCTACACCCGCATCGTGCTGGTTGATGAACACGGGACCCTGATCGGCGAGTCGGGCAATTCCGAATGGCTGGAACACTACGCCGCGCTGCTGCCGGAACTGGGCGACCGCCACGGCATCACCCTCCTCGACTCCGGCCAGTTGCTGCGCTTCACCCATCCAGTCACGGTCAAGGGGCAACTGCGCGGCTACCTGATCGCCTACGTCCCCACGCTCGTCCTTGAAGGCCACACGGGCGTACTGCGCCCCGAAGCCATCGTGTTGACCGCCACCGGCAAACCCGTCACCCAACAGGCGCCCCCCGAGTTCTCGCTGCCGGAAGTTTCCCGGCTTCTCGCCGGACCGGGCTCCGACGGCCAGCGCGCCGCCATCGACCAGCCGGCCATCGGCGACGACAGGCTCATCGCGACCCTCAAGCAGAAGGTGGACAACACCCCCTTCGCCCTCGCCGCCCTGATCACCGAGCAGGAACTCAGCGCCCACACCATCCCGTCACTGCTGCTGGCAGCAGTAGGCGCCGTTCCCTTCATCGTCATGTTCATCGTCATGCAGGAGATGCGCGAGCGCAGCCGGATCGAACAAGCCAACACCAGCGCCCGCATCGGGGCCGAGCGCCTGGCCCAGGCGCGCAGCGAATTTCTCGCCAACATGAGCCACGAAATCCGCACGCCCCTCAATGCCATTCTCGGTCTCGCCCAGGTGGGCCAGCGCAGCTCTGCCGGCCGCCAGGCCGAGCACCAGTTCGTACGCATCATGGAATCGGGCCAGCACCTGCTCGGCGTCATCAACGACATCCTCGACTGCGCCAAGATCGAAGCCGGCAAACTCACGGTCGAGTTCATCCCCGTCGAACCGGGCAAGGTCATCGACAGCGTGATCACCCTCACCGCCGAACGCGCCTTCATCCGCGGCCTCACCTTCACCGTGCGCGAAAGCGGGCTGCCGGCGAGCTTCCGCGGCGATGCACTGCGCCTCTCCCAGGTGCTGGTCAATCTGCTGGGCAACGCCATCAAGTTCACCCATACCGGCTCGGTCACCCTGGAGGCGCGGATCGAGAACGAGCGGCTTTGCCTGCGGATAAGCGACACCGGCATCGGCATGACCCCCGAACAGATCCAGCGTCTGTTCCTGCCCTTCGAGCAGGCCGA
>JADKKC010000016.1 GCA_016720685.1 Zoogloea sp. | reverse complement strand
GCGGCACCCGGCCTGCGCGTGCCGCAAACCGCAAGCCCCTTCGAAGCGCTCAGCTGGGCCATCACCGGCCAGCAGATCAGCGTCGCCGCGGCGGTATCGGTGCGCCGCCGCCTCATCGAAACCGCCGGCCTGCGCCACAGCGGCGGCCTCGCCTGCTACCCCGACGCCGCCACCCTCGCCCGTCTCGACGAGGCCACCCTGCACAGCACCGGCCTCTCCGCCAGCAAGGCCAGCACCCTGCTCAGCGTCGCCCGCCTCGCCACCGAAGGCCAGCTGCCGCTGGACGACTGGCTGCACACGCCCGTTGCCGACACGATCCGCGCCCGCCTCGCCAGCATCCGCGGCATCGGCCCGTGGACCATCAACTACACGCTCTTGCGCGGCTTCGCCTCCGTCGACGGCTCCCTCCACGGTGACGTGGCAGTAAGGCGCGGCCTGCAAAAACTGCTCGGGCGGGCAGAGAAGATCGACGCCGACGAAGCCGAAGCCTGGCTCGCCCGCTTCACCCCCTGGCGGGCCCTGGTCGCCGCGCATTTGTGGGCGGGGTGAGAAGGCCCGAAAAAGCCCAAACGCCTGCCCTGCACGAAAAAAAGCCTTGCCCACGCCATCCGGAGACGCGTGGGCAAGGCTTTTTACTGGCGCGAAAGAACGCGGCGAGCGGCCTGCTACTTCAGCCCCACCGCCACCATCTTCCGCCTCAGGAACGCGATCTGCGTCTGCAGCGGCAATCCCTTCGGGCATACGTCGTGGCAACCCAGCAGCGACATGCAGCCAAACACGCCGGTGTCGTCGCCGATCAGGTCGTAGAAATCCTCATCGCTCCGTTCATCCCGCGGGTCGAGCCGGAAGCGCGCGATCTTGTTGAGGCCGATGGCGCCGACGAACTCCTCGCGCATGCGCAGGGTGCCGCAGCCGGCAACGCAGCAGCCGCACTCGATGCAGCGGTCGAGCTCGTAAATGGCTTCGGCGAGTTCGGGCTCCATGCGCGGCTCGACGGCCGTGAGATCGGGCTTCGCTGCGCTGTGGATCCAGGTTTCGAGGCGCTCGGCGGTGCCGCGCATCCACTTGCCGGTGTTGACCGAAAGATCGCCGATCAGCTCGAAGACCGGCAGCGGGGCCAGGGTGATGGTGGTGCCGTGATCCCGCGTGAGGGCGCAGCAGGCAAGGCCCGGCTTGCCGTCGATGAGCATGCCGCAGCTGCCGCAGATGCCCGCGCGGCACACAAAATCGAACTGCAGCGAGGGCGCCAGGCGCTCGCGGACCTCGGTCAGCGCGAGAAAGAGGGTCATGCCCTCGGCCTCTTCGACGCGAAAATCCTCCCAGTGGGGCGCCTCGCCCTCGACCGGGCTGCTGCGCAGGACGCGCAGGGTAAGAATGCGGGGGCTCGTGCTCATCAGCCGTGCACCTTGCGGTCGTCGTCGCGCAGGGCGTCCCAGCCCCGGGAATGCTTGTCGGGGGCAAGGCTGATGTCCGCGCCGAGATCACGGACAAGGGCATTGCAGGGCACGCCGGGCGCGCCCCCGATCAGAAGGCTGCAGGTGTTGCAGGCCCCGGCGTGACAGGGAAAGCTGTCGAGCCAGGTGGGCGGCAGGGTGCCGCGCACCTGGCGCATGGCGCCCAGCACGGTCATGCCTTCGGTTTCGACGACTTCGAGTTTCTGCGTACGGCCGGCGCCAAGCGGCAGGTGCAGCCGAACGATGCGGATTTGGGACAGGGGGGCGTTCATGATGTTTGTTCTCCGGGCCGTGCGTTTCTGCCGCGGAAGGCTTCCGGGACAAGGTGGTCGAACGGCATCAGGGCCTGTTGCACGGTATAACGGTCGGCGCGCTCGAAAGCTGACCTGATGGTGGCGACTTCGGCCACGCGGGCTTCGGTCGCAGGGTGCTCGATGGCGTTTTTGGCACCGTAGCCGCGCCAGCCCGGCGGCAGCTCCATGCGCGTCACGTCGAGGGATTCGTAAGCGAGGGTCGGCAGGGTCTGGAAGTCGTCGTGCCAGGTGGCCAGGGTGCGCTTGAGCCAGCTGGCGTCGTCACGCCGGGGGTAGTCTTCGCGGAAGTGGGCGCCGCGGCTCTCGGTGCGCTGCAGTGCGCCGTAAGCCACGCACAGGGCCAGCTTGAGCATTTTTTGCAGGCGATAGGCGGTGACGAGTTCCGGGTTGGCGCCGGCCCGCTTGGTGTCGATACCGATCTTGCGGCTCCGCAGCAGCAGTGCCTGCAACTCATCCACGGCTTCCTGGAGCAGGTCGCCCCGGCGGAAGATGCCTACTTTCTCGGTCATGATGTCCTGCATGCGGCGCATCAGTTCGGATGCGTTTTCCTTTCCGTTGCCATGCAGCAAAGTGTCGATCTTTGCCTGTTCCCGTTCGAGGAATTCCCGCACGAGTGCCGTCGACACCTGCAGCTCTCCTGCCGACGATTCCACGAAATCGGCCATCGTCTCGCCGACGATCATGCCCGCCACCACCGTTTCGGCCACCGAGTTGCCGCCCAGCCGGTTGAAGCCGTGCAGATCCCAGCAGGCCGCCTCGCCGCAGGCAAACAGCCCCGCCAGCCCGCGGGCCTGGCCGGCGGCGTCGGTGCGGATGCCGCCCATCGAATAATGCTGGGCCGGGCGCACCGGAATCATGTCCTTCACCGGGTCGATGCCCAGGAAGTGCTGGCAGATTTCCTTCACCTCGCGCAGCTTGCCGTTGATGTGCTGGGCGCCCAGCAGCGTGATGTCCAGCCACAGGTGATCGCCGAAGCGGGTCTTCACGCCGTGGCCGGCGCGGATGTGTTCTTCCATGCGGCGCGAGACCACGTCGCGGGAGGCAAGCTCCTTTTTCTCGGGCTCGTAGTCGGGCATGAAGCGGTGGCCGCTGGCGTCCTTCAGCAAACCGCCGTCGCCGCGACAGCCTTCGGTTACCAGGATGCCGGCGGGGAAGATGGTGGTCGGGTGAAACTGCACCGCCTCCATGTTGGCCAGCGTCGCGACACCGGTTTCCAGCGCAATGGCGGCGCCGATGCCTTCGTTGATCAGCGCGTTGGTCGTGACCCGATAGATGCGCCCGAAACCGCCGGTGGCGATGCAGGTGGCCTTGGCCACGTAGGCCGAAAGCTCGCCGGTGACCAGGTCGCGCACGATGGCGCCGTGGCAGCGCGTGCCGTCATGAATCAGCGCGACGGCCTCGGTGCGCTCATGCACCGGAATGCGCTCGGCCACCGCCTGGTCGCTCACCGCGTAGAGCATGGCGTGGCCGGTGCCGTCCGACACGTAACAGGTGCGCCACTTCTTGGTGCCGCCAAAATCGCGGGCGGCAATCAGGCCGTGGGAGGCCTCGGGTTCGGTGAGGGTAACGTGCTGGCCGTCCATCACCACCTGGCGCGGGCCGGCCTTGACCCGGTTCCAGGGCACGCCCCAGGCGGCCAGCTCGCGCACGGCCTGCGGCGCGGCATGCACGAAAAGACGCGCCACTTCCTGGTCACAGCCCCAGTCGGAGCCGCGCACGGTGTCTTCAAAGTGCACGTCCTCGTTGTCGCCGGCGCCTTTGAATGTGTTGCCGAGGCTGGCCTGCATACCGCCCTGGGCGGCCGCCGAGTGAGAGCGCTTGGGCGGCACGAGGCTGAGGATGATCACGTCCTGCCCACGGCGCCGGGCGCCAACCGCGGCACGCAGCCCGGCCAGGCCGCCACCCACCACGAGAACGTCGGTGTAAACGATGCGCATGATCAGTTCCTCACCGCCACATTGCCCACCACCGACGGCGCATAACGCTGGCCCGCCTGGTCGGCGTGGGCGATGCCCAGCTGCACGTAGGCCAGCAGCGTAACGAGGCCGAGGCCCAGGAAGAACACGCTGAAACAGGTCTTGGCCACGCGCAGGCGGCGGCGGGTGTGCACCGGATCGCGCCCTTCAAAGGCGCCCCACTTGAGCGCCAGGCGATAAAGGCCAAGGCTGCCGTGGATTTCCACCGCGAAGAGCAGCAGCAGGTAAAGCGGCCACATGGTGCCGGTCCAGATGCGGTCGGCGGATTCATACGGCCCGATCAGCTCGGGCTGGGTGAGCATGCCGTAGAGATGCACGGAGCCGAGAAAGAACAGCGCAAAGCCCGTCCACAGCTGAATCCACCACAAGCCGGTGTCGCTGTGGCGCAGCTGCGCCTTGTGCTCGGAAAAAACCCGGTACTGGCGGAAGCTGGCCGGAAACTTGCGCATCGCCAGCCAGGCATGCAGCACGAACACGGTGAACACCACCCCGACCACCACCGACACCACCCAGGGCTGCGGCTTGCCGAACAGCCAGGCGGCCTCGAAGAAGCGGGCTACGGTATGGAAGGCATCCTTGCTGATCAGGATCGACGACACGAAAAACATGTGCGCCACCAGAAACAGCGCCAGAAACAGGCCCGAAACGCTTTGCAGCAGATCGAGCCGCGCCGGCCAGCGGCTCTTGCGCAGGCGGGCACCGGCACGGGTGGCGGAAACGGGGATGGCAGCCGCCCGGCCAGGCGCCGGAAGGTCCGGAATGTCGGCGGGCAGGCCGGTTTGTTCAATTGAGCCAGTCATGGGGAAACAGAGACCGCGGTTAGCTTCTCCCCGGAGGGGAGCACACGCCGGCAGTACCACCAGGCCGGGCTGAAAACCCCGTGGCCCTGGTCGGCAGGCGCGCCGGCACCTTTTGTCTCCTGATCGTGCGGGTAGCGGTTTACGCTTTTATTGGATCAATTTAGCACAGGTTGCTGCACTGCAACATAGGCCGGTTTCCTAGCTGCTGTCATCCCGAAGCGACATGGAAACAGGACAAACCCCAAAATCCGTTGCTTTTCGGCAAACAGGCTGCCGCAGGCGGCCCGGAGTAAACTGCTCGCCTCCCCGACTGTCCGCCCCCTGTTCATGCAAATCTGGATCGATGCCGACGCCTGCCCGGTGGTCGTCAAGGAAATCGTCTTCCGCGCTGCCGAGCGCCTGCAGATCGAGACCATCCTGGTGGCCAACCGCATGCTGCGCACCCCGCCCTCGCGCTTCATCCGGGCCATCCAGGTGCCCTCCGGCTTCGATGTGGCCGACGCCCACATCGTCGACCGGCTCGAGGCCGGCGACCTGGTGATCACCGCCGACATTCCGCTCGCCTCGAACGTGCTGGCGCGCCACGCCCACGCGCTCAATCCCCGCGGCGAGATGTTACACCGCGGCCAACATCGCCGAAGCCTTGTCGATGCGAAATTTTCTGGAGGAACTGCGCGGCAGCGGCGTGCAGACCGGCGGCCCCGCCGCCTTCAGCCAGGCCGACCGGCAGGCCTTTGGCGCCGCGCTGGACCGCTTTCTGGCGAAAGCGGTAAAAAAGCCGCAGGACTGAGCCCCTGGCTCACGCCCTGCCTGAGCTTCAGCCCCGCGCGGTTTTCCAGCCCGGATGCTGGAAATACCTGCCGTAAGCGTCAAGGGCCTTCAGAACCGTCACCGCGCCGTCGTGGCGCGATTCGCCCTCTTTGCCTTCCATGCTTGCCGCGCCCGCCAGCAACTCGGCAATCACCCCATGCAGCATGGCATCGGCCTTGGGTGCCAGCTTGCAGTTTGCGACTGCGTAGGCCACCTGATCGTTCACCGTTTTGGCCAGGGCCTGGTAGTCGGCGTCCTTGAACTGGTCTGTGTGGATGCGCGGCAGCGCGTCGGCCATGGCCTGGTTGATGTGGCCCATGGCCTGACGCAGATGAGCGTCGCTGGCCCATTTTTTACCGGCGTTGAGCTGCAGCGTCGGCGCACCGTGATCGTGGTGTTCATGATGCTCATGCCCCGCAGCCTGGCCGGCGAGCGGCAAGGCGAGGGCAAGAAACGCGAGCGCGGCAGAGATTCGGGTTTTCATCGGCAGATCCTTTGCAAAGCCAGTAGAAGGTTTCGACAGGCCTTGCATGATATACCCGACAAAAATACTCAACTTAATCCGGCTCAAGTTTCACGGAGCAAGACCCGCGGCCAGCATGCCGGCCAGCCCCTTTCGCCCGGTCGGCGCCTCGGCCAGCCACGGCACCAGCGCGACCCGGCTGGCCAGCTCGCCAACCCGCCGGATGAACGGCGCCTCGAAGCGGCCACGGGCGGCCAGCACCGGGTCGAGGCTGCCGCTGGCCAGCAGGCTCTGGTTGATCACCCACGCGAAGGGCTTGATCTGCGCCCGGCCCAGGTCGGCCTGCAGGCGCTCGGCTTCGTGCACCGGCGTGGCTTCGGCGAGGGTCACGATCAGCACGCGGGTGAAGTCCGGGTCGCGCAGCCGCGGCAAGAGCTGGCGCACGGCGTCCGGCAGATCGCCACGGCTGCGCAGCACCTCGCGGTGGTAGGCCTCGGCGGAGTCCATCAGCAAAATGGTGTGGCCGGTGGGCGCGGTGTCGAGCACCACGAAGCCATCGGCGCCCTCCTCCACCGTGCGGGCAAAGGCATGAAAAACCGCGATTTCCTCGGTGCACGGCGAGCGCAGGTCTTCTTCCAGCAGGGCCCGGGCGCCGGGGTCGAGCTGATCGCCGGCCCGGGCGATCACTTCGGCACGGTGGCGGGCCACTTCCAGGGCCGGATCGATGCGGCCGATGCGCAGATTGACCACGCCCGCATCCAGCAGGTCGGCCACGTGGGCGGCCGGGTCGGTGGTGGTGAGCAGCACCCGGTGGCCGCGCCGGGCAAGGCTCAGCGCCACGGCGGCGGCGACCGAGGTCTTGCCGACGCCGCCCTTGCCCATCGTCATCACCACGCCATGGCCGGTGGCGGCCAGCTCGTCGATGAGCCCGGCCAGACCGGGCGGCAGCACGAGTTCAGGCACAAGCGCAGGCACCGGCGCGGCGTCGGCTTGCGGTGCCGACGGCAGCAGGGCCGCCCGCAGCGCCTCAAGGCCGACCATGCCGCGGGCGACGAAGGCGGTCTCGCTGCGCGGCAGGCCCGCCAGCCCGGCCGGAATGTCGGCCAGCGCGCCGGCGTGGCGGGCCGCCATCGCCTGGGCGACGGGATCGTCGCTGTGCGCCACGAACACGCCATTCACGGCGAGGCGCGGGGTGCTCACGCCGAGTTCGGCGAGTTCGCGCCGGGTGCGTTCGGCTTCGCGGAGGGCCGCCGCCTCGGGGCGGGAAACCAGGATGATCGCGGTGCGCGCCGGGTCGGCCAGTTCGGCCACCGTGGCGGCGTAGAGCTTCTTTTGTTTTTCGAGGCCCGCCAGCGGCCCGAGACACGAGGCGCCGCCCGCGCCGGTGTCGAGAAACTCCGACCACGCCGAGGGCAGCGTGAGCAGCCTGAGCGTGTGGCCGGTGGGTGCGGTGTCGAAGATGACGTGGTCGAAATCCTCGGTGCGTGCCGGCAGGCCGATCAGCTCGGCAAAGGCATCAAAGGCCGCGATCTCGACGGTGCAGCCGCCGGAAAACTGCTCTTCGATGCTGCGAATGGCGGCCTCGGGCAGGACGCCCCGGTACGGCCCGACCATGCGCTCCCGGTAAGCGGCCGCGGCGGCTTCCGGGTCGATGTTGAGGGCGAAAAGGCCCGGCAGCACTGGTGTCGGCGTGGCGCCGAGGGGAACTTCGAGCACTTCGTCGAGGTTGGAGGCGGGGTCGGTGCTGACGATCAGCACCCGCTTGCCCGCCGCGGCCAGCGCCAGGCCGGTGGCGCAGGAAAGGCTGGTCTTGCCGACGCCGCCCTTGCCGGTGAAAAAAAGGTAACGCGTATCGACAGCGGGCAAGGGCATGGCGGCGGCCCTCAGCAGCAGCCGGAGCCGGGGGCGCAGCCGCCGCTCACCGGAATGCGGATGCGCGGCTTGTCGGCGCTGGCCACCAGCCCGAGCTTCGCGGCCAGCTGGGCGCGGCTCGGGTAGAGGCCGGTGGACACGATCTGGCCATCGACGGCAAGAATCGGCAGGCGCTCCATGCCGGCTTCCATCTCCTTGATCACCGCCGGGTTCGCCGCGAAGGCCTGGGGTTCCTGGCCCAGGTTGTAGCGGGCCACGGCCACGCCCTGGGATTCGGCCCATTTCAGGTCGGCGGCAAACTGCGCCAGCACCGGGTCCACGTCCACGCCGCACACGCCGGTCGGGCAGCACATGGCGGGGTCGAACACTTCAAGCTTTTTCATTTTCAGTCTCCGGAAAAAAGGTGGGTGAATCCGCCGCCACTCAGGCCGCGCTGCGCTCATACCAGCCCTTGCTGGAATTGACCACCTTGACCACCAGCAGCATCACCGGCACCTCGATCAGCACGCCGACCACCGTGGCCAGCGCTGCGCCGGATTCGAAACCGAACAGGCCGATGGCGGCGGCCACCGCCAGCTCGAAAAAGTTGGACGCGCCGATCAGCGCCGACGGGCAGGCCACGCTGTGCTTCTCGCCCACCGCCCGGTTGAGCCAGTAGGCCAGCGCCGAGTTGAAGAAAACCTGGATCAGGATGGGCACCGCCAGCAGCGCAATGACCATCGGCTGCTTGAGGATGGCCTCGCCCTGGAAGGCGAACAGCAGCACCAGCGTGACCAGCAGCGCGGCGATCGACCACGGCCCGATCGTCTCCATCGCCGCATCGAAGGCCGGCTTGCCCCTGGCGAGCAGCAGCTTGCGCCACACCTGCGAGAGGATCACCGGAATGACGATGTAGAGCACCACCGAGATCAGCAGGGTGTCCCAGGGCACGGTGATGGCCGAGATGCCGAGCAGGAAGCCGACCAGCGGCGCAAAGGCCACCACCATGATCGTGTCGTTGAGCGCCACCTGCGACAGCGTGAACAGCGGATCGCCGTTGGAGAGCCGGCTCCACACGAACACCATCGCCGTGCACGGCGCCGCCGCCAGCAGGATGAGGCCGGCGATGTAGCTGTCGAGCTGATCGGCCGGGAGCATCGGCGCAAACACGTTGCGCACGAAGAGCCAGCCGAGAAAGGCCATCGAGAAGGGCTTGACCAGCCAGTTGACGAACAGCGTGACGCCGATGCCGCGGATGTGGCCCTTCACTTCATGCAGCGCGCCGAAATCCACCTTCACCAGCATCGGGATGACCATCACCCAGATCAGGAGGCCGACCGGCAGGTTCACCTGCGCCACCTCCATGCGTCCGATGGCCTGGAAGACGCCCGGCGCCAGCTGGCCAAGGCCTACCCCGGCGAGGATGCACAGGAAAACCCAGACCGTGAGGTAGCGCTCGAAAACGCTCATCGGCACGCCCGCAGCGGCCTTCAGCGTGGCTTCGCACTGGGCGCTCATGGCCTGGCCTCCAGCCCCAGGGCCTCGACCACGGCCGGCACCAGCACTTGGCGGATTTCGTCGCGCACGGCGATGAAGCTGTCCAGCGGCTCGCCGTGGGGGTCGTGAAAAGGTACGTGGATGCGTTTCACCGGACGCGGGAAGATCGGGCAGCTCTCCTTGGCGTTGTCGCACACGCTGACGACGAGGTCGATGGATTCATCGAGCAGCGCGTCGATCAGCTTGGGGTGCAGGCCGTCGGTGGGCAGGCCGGCAAGCTGCAGGGCCGCGATGGCGCCGTCGGCAACCGCAGGCTGCGGCACGGTGCCGGCCGACAGGGCGCGAACCCGGCCGGCCAGATCGTGGTTGAGGATGGCTTCGCCCATCTGGGAGCGGCACGAATTGCCCGTGCACAGTACGAGTACGGTGGGAGTCATGGAAATCATGGGTAAATGGGTTTATCGGGCCTGCGGGCCCAGGCGGCCGATGGCATCGACCTCGTGCTTGAGGGCCACCTTGTCGAGCGTGGCCAGCGGCAGGTTGATGAAGACCGAGATCCGGCGATTGAGCAGTTGCAGCGCCGTCTGCACCGCGCGGCGCCTCGTCGCGTCGTCGCCCTTCACGGCGGCGGGGTCTTCGAGGCTCCAGTGAGCCGTGACCGGCTGGCCGGGCCACACCGGACACACCTCGCCCGCCGCGTTGTCGCAGACGGTGAACACGAAATCCAGGGCCGGTGCGCCGGGCTGGGCGAATTCCTCCCAGCTCTTGCTGCGCAGCTCGGCCACCGGCAGATTCTGGGCAGAAAGGATTTCGAGCACGATGGGATTGACCTGGCCGGCAGGATGGCTGCCCGCACTGAAGGCCCGGAAACGGCCCTTGCCGATCTGGTTGAGAATGGCTTCGGCGAGGATGCTGCGCGCCGAGTTGCCGGTGCACAGAAAAAGCACGTTGTAGATGCGGTCAGACACAGGATTCTCCTTCGCAGGCGCCTGTCGGGGCGCTGCTTTTTTCGGTGGTCTCTGCACAGGCCGACACGGGCAGGCAGGCCTTGCCCTGGCAGCAGTTGTCGGTGAGAAAGGCGATGAGTTCGCCCATGGCCGAGTAGTCGGCCGAGTAAAAGATGAAGCGGCTTTCCTGCCGCCCGCGAATCAGGCCGACCCGGCTGAGGTGAGCCAGGTGGAAAGACAGCGTGGCCGGCGCAAGGCCCAGCGCTTCGCCAACGGCGCCGGCCTTGAGGCCTTCCGGCCCGGCCTGCACGAGGGCGCGAAAGATGGCCAGACGCGTCTCGTGACCAAGGGCAGCAAGGGATTCGGCAGCAGATAACGTTTCCATGTTTCGAGTATTATCGAAATATAAAAGCGGGTCAAATGACAGTTTTGTTGCAGCGGAGCTGCGGGGTAAGGCAGAAAGTGAAGAGCGGCGACCGCTAAACGCCCACGCCGCTTCAGCCCCTGAACCCAGGCCGATTCCTCAGAAAAATCGTGACGGGTTGCGATTGAGTGGCTAGACTATCTATTCATTAATATATTCATTTATCCATTCATAGCCATGGCTCGTAATGCAGACTCCATCCGCCTGCTGCTCAGTCAAGGACCGATGGCTTCTCGCCAAGTCCTTGAAAAAACTGGAATCAGCCAGCCGACGGTTTCGCGTGCGCTGGCTGCGCTTGGCGACGAGGTGGTCCGGATAGGGTCCGGTCCATCTATTCGTTACGCCCTGCGGGACAGCTCTCGCGGCTTCGCGTCGACTCCGATTTTCCGCGTTGGCGATGACGGGCTGATTCGGCAAATTGGCACGCTCGTTCCTGTTCGCCCGGATGGCTTTGTCATGGTGCAGACCGACGGCGTGGCGATTCATAGCGACGGGCTGCCGTGGTGGCTGTTCGACATGCGGCCACAGGGGTATCTCGGCCGGGCCTACGCATCGAGGCATGCAGCCGGTCTCGGCTTGCCGGCAAACCCGGAGCTCTGGGGCGACGCTGAAGTCATCAGAGCGCTGCTTGCGCATGGCCATGACGCAATCGGCAACCTGCTGATTGGGGAGCGGGCGCGGGACCGGTTCATTGGAATGCCGGCCCCGCTCCCGGTTGATCGGGCCGCAGACTATCCCGCTCTGGCACGTGCCGCCGGCGCCGGGGAGCTTCCCGGCTCGTCGGCGGGTGGCGAGCAGCCGAAGTTTTGCGCCTACACAGAGCGCGGTCATGTGCTGGTGAAGTTCTCCGCACCGGACGACAACCCTGTCAGCGAGCGCTGGCGCGACCTCCTGCTGGCCGAGCATCTGGCTCTTTCGGTGCTAGGTGTCGAAACGGAGGTTTTCGATTTCGGCGGTCAGCGATTCCTCGAAGTACCGCGATTCGACCGCATCGGTCAGCTAGGCCGCGTTGGTGTGCTCTCTCTGCGCGCGCTCGATGCGGAATTCGTCGGAGAGGTTTCGGCGCCTTGGCCCTCGCTGGTCAGTCGCCTTGTCGCCGATGGCCACGTCCATGCCGACGCCGCCGCGGGCTCTGCGAGGCTCTGGGCATTCGGAACGTTGATAGGCAACACCGACATGCACGCGGGAAATTTGTCGTTTCTAAGCAGTCACGGCCGCCCGTATTCGCTCGCGCCGGCTTACGACGTGCTGCCCATGGGGTTTGCCCCCAGAAGTGGCGGCGCAATCGTGAATACGCTTCCGCCGGCGTCACTGTCGGTTTCGGTCAATGGTGAAACCTGGCGCGAGGCACTGCATCTGGCTGAAATGTTCTTTGCCAGGGTCGGCGATTGCGCGGGCCTCTCCGGCAGCTTCTCTCCCTGCATTGAGGCGATGCGCAGGCACATTGACGAAGCCGCATCCCGCATCGCCCGCTTGGGATAAAACTCCAGGCCAAGCCGTAACAATCCACGACGGAGTGACAGTCGCCTTGTCGGCCTTTGCTGCCAATCGATTGGTAGTCTGCTTCAGTCAGCAATGCGTCGGTGAGCCGTCCTTCAATGGCTGATTATGTAGCCGAGTGACCACGCCTAGAATCGCGCCGATTTCCACTGCCCACTAGGTCACAACATCAATACGTCATGTCGCGCCGGTGGTAGTACAATCAACTGGATAATTCTCTGACAGCAGCGCAATGACCACCAAGGCAATATCTGGCATGCAAGCTATCCTGATCCACCTGAGCGACAGCCACCTTCAAGAATCAAATAAGTCAGCAGCCAATCGCTTTGCTGAAATTTCGGCAACCATTCGGCCAATGCTGACGGGGGCAGAAGGGGTTTTCATTGTCTGGACTGGAGATATCGCCAACGCAGGTACTACTGAGGAATACCAGATTGCGGAAGCCTTTCTGGACAAGCTCAAGGCGGAGATCAGCCGTGATTTTCCTGGGCCGGTTGTCATAGTTCTAACTCCTGGCAACCATGATGGAACCTTCAAGACGGCCAAAGACACCCGAAAGGGAAACATCGACCAAATCCTGCAAGACGCCTCTAAAGCGTCCAATCAGGACTATATCGACGCCTGCGTCGAGCCGATGCAACACTTTTTCGCGTTCCAAGAACGCGTATCGCAAAATGGGGTAACCAAGGCGCACCCGCTATGGCGGGATTACACGTTTCTGATAGGGGACCGGAGCCTGCGGTTTAGCGCAATAAATGCCAGTTGGATGACCGTTCCGGGGAAAGTATCCCCCTGGAGTTTCCACTTAACCTGTTTGTTGCAAACTACGGGGATTCCCGCTACCGTCAATATCCGCTCTGCTCCACCACCCTTTGAACTGGTATGCCCAAGGCACCTATCACCCGCTTCGGATGATCGGAAGTGCAACTATCAGGTCGTGATGTCTGGTCACGAACATCAGGGGCAATGCGAGCATCGTAAGGTGACTCCTCGGAACGCTCCGTGGTAATGCTAGGAGTCCAGCGCTGGATCCAAGAAAGGGGGACGCGTTCTCTGTTGCTGTGTTGGATATGGCAGATTTGACAATCGCCACGGAGATCTTCCAAGTGGAAGGTGACTATTACGAGGCCGAAAGCGGTGTTGCCTACTGGGATAAGCGGAAGCCGATTCCTATGCTACGCCCCCGCAATGGCTTTCACCTGACAGATAGCGCAAAGCTGACGCTCGAATCATTGGATGCCTCGTTTCAGCACCCGAACAAGGAGCATCTGCAACTCTCCGACGTCTTTGTCTATCCTGAACTGGATGAAATCACGGGAGACAATGACAGCAAAGATGCTGTATCAGCCGAATGTCTGATTTCCAATACTTATGAGCACAACCACGTGCTCATCTTTGGAGATGAACAATTTGGCAAAACCAGCCTCTTGAAACGTTTTCATGGAATTCCATCTAGCCGGCCATATGCCGCTGATGATGTCGGCCACAGAAGCGGATGGCAATTCTGATCAATTTCTCAGAATGCTGACCCGGAAAGTCGAGGATTTCTACGGCCCGCAAGCCGCAGCCCGCTACTCTCAAGCGAAATTTGAAAATAAGATTGTGCTGGTCGACGATCTGGATGGAGTGGGTGCCCGCGGGGAGGTCATCGCTCGGGTTCTCAAAAATCTGGCGAGCCAATTTGGAAAGGTCATCATCACGGCGGGAGAACGCTACGAGATGACTATTGTTCAATCGCCAGAGGCCGCAACGGCGACCGAGCGCTACGCTCAATTCAAGATGCTCGGCTTTGGGTACAAACTTCGGTATGACCTAATCAGACGCTGGTACCAAGTCGGCGCCGACAACGTCGTCGAGTTTCAGGAAAAAGTGGTGGAGGCCGAACGGATCATCAATACGGTGCTTGGCAAAGGTCTTGTGCCGATGACGGCCTTCAATACCCTCGTTTTGCTGCAATCCATACAAACCAACGAGAACCAAGCACTTGTCAATGCCGGGATGGCGCAGTACTACGAATTCATGCTACGCCAGTCGCTATTGTCGGCCCGGACGCCACACAATGATTACGACGAAATTCAGAACTTCCTGACACAACTGGCCTGGGCCATGTATGAAAAGGGCGCCAAGAATATCGAAATTGGTGATCTGGTCGCTTTCAACAAACGCTATTCGGACGAGTATTACCGAAAAGATTTGATGCCCAGACTGGCTCTGTTGGAGCGCGCCAAGATTCTGGTCAAGACTGGTGATGTCTATGCATTCGCATATTCCTACCTAGACTATTTTTTCGTTGCCAAATACCTCGCCACTCACTGTAATGATCAGCCTGAGCTTCAGCAGCGGATCAAGCATCTTTGCAACCATCTATACCTGAAGGAAAACGCCAACATTGTTCTCTTCATCACCTACAACCTGCATGCGGATTGGGTGATTCAGGAAATCGCGAAGGTGCTTAATTTGATTCTGGCGGATATTCCACCCATACAGATTTCGACGGACGCAAATATTCTCAATACGTGGATCACGAATCAGGCGAAACTGGTGGTGGATACCACGGATATGGTTGCGAACAACCGCAAACTCAAGGAAGCGGACGACAACGTAACCAAGCGCCATCCAGAGCCTGTTCATGACCAAGAAGTGTCCTCAGTCAGCGAGCTGGATCAGCTCGCGCAGATCAACCTTCTATTCAAGACTTGCGAAATTCTTGGTCATGTTCTAAAGGGCCGATATGGATCGATCAGGAACCAGGTCAAAGAAGACCTGATGAAGCGCCTCTTCGATGCGCCACTGCGCGGGGTCAATTTCTTCCATCAACTGATTAATCTGGAACCTGAAAGGCGTAATCAAGGAAGTATCCCAGTGGTTGCACAAGAAGCATCCCAAGATTGATCCCGAGAAAGCTGAGAATGTAGCGAAGAAGTTTCTCTTCAGAATTATGGGTGCCATTGCTGATTCCTTCTTTAGCCGACAAGGCGAAATTATCGGATCAGCCAAGCTGATTGAGACGATCGATAAAGTTGCGACCTCAAGCGGAGAGGTTACGTACCAAATTGTCGGTGTGGCTTCGAAACTAAGCATCCCGAATCATGCCCCGACCGAAGAAGTAAAAAAGCTTGCTGACACCTTGATTAAGAATTTCTTCGGCTACAACCTCCTTCAGGGGCTGGTGGCGCGCCACCTTTATATGTTCGAGCTTCCTGTCCAGGAGAGAAATAGCTTGGCATCGGCGGTTGGGATTTCGGTAAGGGATCAACGGAACATCGAGATGCGTTCGATGGCGACGAAGAAATTACCTGGGAAGTTAGCCCACCCGCGCCACGCAAAAAGCTTGATCGTCAAAATGAGGGATTCCTTCAATATGAACAACCCGGTCGTCAAAGGGCTGGAAGAGCGCTATCAGACGAAGGCAAAGAAAAAAAAGTAATCTGTGCATGGGATAACTGCTGCCATTAGCCATCAATTTTGTCGACATGCAAGACCGTATCGAGCGCCGCCTGCAGCCCTTCAGTGTGATCGGCTGTCGAAGGGGCCGCTAGTCGACACATAGCCGTCAGAATCGGTTGCCCTCGCGAACGGCGGCTTTGGCCGAGTAACGGTCTGTCGCATCGGGCAGGTTGTCGGCCTTATGTAAAGCTTCCATAAGGCCGAAACCCGGTCCCATGCCAGCGACAACAAGCAACTCCCTAGATCTGAATCTCGTGGCTGACTCGATCCAGGTTTCGTCTCTTTCACCACCTTGACACCGATGCCCCATCGGCGAACAGCGCCTGAACCAAGGACTGCGCTTTCACGTTCTTTATCGCCCGACAAAGACCTCAATCGAGGTGCAGGGGCGCCGCGCAGCCGTCGGCGATGCCGTCGAGTTCGATCTGGATGGTGGGGTGGCGGATCTGGAAACGGTGTTCCAGCAGCTCGGCGAGGGCCACGAAGAAGCCGTCGCCAGGATGGCCGCCAGG
Organism: Zoogloea sp.; assembly: GCA_016720685.1. Lineage (GTDB taxonomy): Bacteria > Pseudomonadota > Gammaproteobacteria > Burkholderiales > Rhodocyclaceae > Zoogloea. Next base: position 64,355 of record JADKKC010000016.1, on the reverse strand, counting down.
CATGACGAGGTGGGCGCTGAGGGCCACCTCGGAAGTACCCAGCGCCCACACGTGCAGATCATGCACGCCGACGACGCCCGGCTGCGCGGCCAGGCAGGCATGCACGTCGGCCAGGTCGATGCCGTCCGGCACCCCGTCGAAGGCCAGGTGCAGCGACTGGCGCAGCAGGCCCCAGGCGCCGACGACGATCACCACCGCGATCACCAGGCTGACCACCGGATCGAGCCAGGCCCACCCGTAATGGAGGTAGAGCGCCCCGGCAGCCACCACGCCGAGCGACACCAGCGCGTCACCGGCCATGTGCAGAAAGGCGCCGCGAATATTGACGTCGGACTTGCTGCCGGACATGAACAGCGCCGCGGTGACACCATTCACGACGACGCCGATGGCCGCCACGACGATCACCGTGAGCCCGCCAACGGGCTCGGACGACTGCAGGCGCTGGACGGCCTCGAGCGCCAGCGCACCCATTGCAAACAGCAGCAGCATGGCGTTGGCCAGCGCGGCCAGGATGGAAGCCCGCGCCCAGCCGTAGGTGCGTCGATGGGTGGGGCGCAGGCGGCCGGCGGCGGCCGCCGCCCAGGCGAGGATCAGCCCGGCAACGTCGGAAAGGTTGTGGCCGGCATCGGCCAGCAGCGCGAGGGAACCCGAGGCCCAGCCATAAAAGGCCTCGACGACGACGAAAACGACATTCAGCGCAATGCCGATGGCGAAGGCCCGGTCGTGGGACACCGGGCCATGATGGTGGTGCGAATGAGCGTGAGCATGACCACCGGCGTGGTCATGCTCATGGGCATGGCTCATCGGCCAGTCAGCATCAGCTCGTCGACGCTCTTGCGCAGCGAGCGGGCGCGCGGCGCATCGGAGACGCCGACACGACAGAAGAAGGTGAGGCCCTGGTCGGGCCCGAAACCGCCGATGCGCTCGAACTCGTCGGCCAGCGCCAGCGCGCCCTCGTTGATCTTCGGGACGTTGGAAAACGTCAGCCCGGCCCGGGCGTACCAGCGGAAAATCAGCGGCGTCATCTCCGGCTGCAAATGCAGCCCCACCGAGGCGGCGGTAAGCCACAGGCGCTGCAGCGCGATGCCGCCGCGAACGTGGTCTTCCAGGCCGCGGGCCGGAACGTCGGCCTTGACCAGCACGTGGGCGGCACAGGCCCGCGCCGGAATGTAGTCAAGCTGGATGCGCGGCGCGATGGTGCCAAACAGGTATTTGTTGAAGAACTGGACCCGCCCCCAGCTCGCCATCACCCACTCCATCAGCCGCGCGGTGGCGCCATCGACGCCCACCGCCTGCTCGGGGATGCGGTCCTTGCTGAAGCGGGTGCGCCACTCGATGATCTCTTTGTGCACCGGATAGGCCTCCGGGCAAGTCAGGCGCACATAGGCGCTGCGCCACAGGAAACCGGCCACCTGGCGGCGTTCGGCGCTGGATTCGAAGAGGCTGATGCTGTAACCGGGCCCGGGCGCGGCGCTGAGGGCCTGGCGCTGGGCGTCGGTCAGCGGCGTGGTACGCATCGGGCGACGCTGCACGACGCGGCTTTCGATGAAGGGCAGGAGCGGATCGGGCGCCATGCCTGGGCGGGCTTCGAGGCGCACGTCAAACACCGGCGCCTTGTCGGATGAACCGGGCCGCAGGCTCCAGCTTGCCGCCAGGCCCTCGCCGGTGGCGGCGATGCGCAGGGTTTCCAGCAAGGCACCATGGGCCATGTGGCTGGCGTGACCATTGAAATCGTAAAGACACCATTCGCGGGTGTCGTTGCCATGAATGACGATGTGCTCGTCGGCGGCGATCTCGAAACGCCAGGGCTGGGTGTTGTCGCCGCTGGGCGCCCAGCGGGCCAGGTCGAGGATTTTCAGCAGGGTTTCACGACGGGCCATGAGGTGCTCCTCGAAAAGGCGGATTCGGGGCTTGAAAAATCAGGATTTGCCGGACTGTTCCAGGCGGCGCATGGCACGCAACTGGCGACGGGCGATGGACAGGCCGATCTGCTGGATCGGATTGCGGTTGCCGCCCGGCCGCCAGGTTTTGACGTAGCGGTTGCGGTAGGCGTCGAAGTGGAGGCCCCAGGGCGCGCACAGCACCTTGCCGCGTCCGAGGAGGATCTTGAGGGACTCGGTGGCCGTTACGCCGGCGCACAGCTGACAGGCGGCAATGGTGCTCGGCCCGCGCTTCTCGGTGAAGTTGACCCGCGACGGATCGACCAGGTAGCCGCGCTGCAGCATGGCCGGCGACAGGCCGAGCAGAAAGCGCACCGCCATTTCGTCCTCGTCGCAGCCGTCAAGGCGGAAGTATTCCTCGAAAGACATCTTGCCCGGCAGGAAGCTCAGCACCGCCGTGCCCATGCCCAGCGGCGCCGCGGTAACGGCCGGCACGCCCAGCCGGTGGCAGGCGTTGAAGGTGTCGCGGCGGGCGGCAAAGGCAAAGAAGTCGAGGCCATCGACGTAAAGATCGACGCCGCTCAGAAAATCGTCGAGGTTGCCGGCATTGACGCCCTTGTCGAAGATCCGGATGTCGAGCTCGGGGTTGATGTCCCGCGCCATTTCGGCCATCACCTCGGCCTTCGGGCGCCCCAGCGACGCCATCGACGCTCCGGCCTGCCGGTTGAAGTTCACGACATCGAAGGTATCCATGTCGGCGATGTTGAAAGCCCCTATCCCCAGACGCGTCAGGGTGAGCAGGTGCACCCCGCCGACGCCCCCCATGCCGGCGATGGCAATGCGCTTGCCGCGCAGGGCCGCTTGCTCTGCCCGGGTAACCCATCCGATGTTGCGGGAAAAGGCTTCGTCATAATTGAAGGGAGTGCCGGCGTTAGACATGCTCGTTATATCCGTCAGGCGGGGAAACAGTATCATACGACAGTTGGACGGGCTTCCCGCGCAGCCATGTCGCCGCTGCACGCCCGTGCCGGCCGGGATTTCCGCCCCCGGCCACTCTCCGGCGCCTAACTGGCTTTCAAGGTATGCGGCCTCCGGTCGTTGACATCGTTCATGATCATGTTTCATTTGAAGAGGCCGAATTGCCATGTCGCTACTTGATAGATTCAGTCTGGGCGAAGGCTTCAGGAAATACTTCGAAGTCCTCGCGGCTTTCGATAGCATCACCCAGAATGATGTCTTCGGGATTCGCCACGAGGTGTACTGCGAAGAGCTGGGCTTCGAGCCGGTTCGACCGGATCGTCGCGAAACCGACGACTACGATCGTCACAGCCTGCACTGCCTGATGCGCAGCTCCAGCGAGCCGCATACCCTGGTCGGCTGCAACCGGCTGGTGCTGGCCCGCCCGGAGGATCCCGGCTTTCCGCTGCCGTTCGAACACACCTGCCGCGCCACCCTCGACCGCTCCATCATCGATCCCGCGCGCCTGCCCCGCGGCACCATCGCCGAGGTCTCCCGGCTGGCGGTGCGCGCCCACTACCGGCGCCGCAAAGGCGAAACCAAAACCGCCCTCGCCCTCAGCGACGACGACTTCGGCACCAAGGAACAGCCCCGTTTTCCGTACATCCCCATCGGCCTTTACCTGGCCGTGATCGCCATGGCCCGGCACGAAGGGATCGAAACCCTGTTCATGCTCACCGAACCGCGGCTGGCCGATCACTTCTCCAAGCTCGGCGTGAAGATCACCCAGATCGGCGGCCCGGTGGAACACCGCGGCATCCGCGTGCCCTCGATGATGAACGTGGACAGCGTCATCAAGGGGCTGCGCTTCTTCGTCAAACCGATCTGGAAAATCGTGATCCAGGAAATCGAAGCCGGCTATACCACCGGCCGGCCGGTCTTTCTCAACAAGCCCTGAAACACGGGTCGGCCTGCCAGGGGCGGCCTCATTCCGCCGGCGTATCCCCGCGTCCCTGTCATTTGACTGCAATCACGGGCCCTTAGCCTGAGGGGCCCGTTTTCCCTATTCAGGAGACCGTCATGTACCTGTCTTCCACCGATATCCAGCAAACCCGCCTGCACACCATCGACAACCTGCACCTCGCCTCCCGCGCGTGGGTCGATGCCACCGAGAAGCTTGCCGAGCTGACCATGCGCGCCGGGCGCCAAGCCTTCGAGCGCGGCCACAGCCGCATGGCGGCCCTCGCCGAGACCCGCGAGTTCAGCTTCGACAGCCTGACGCGCCGGCACGACAACGACTGGCACGCCGACTCCGCCAGCCTCGTCAGCGAATACTTCGGCATCATCGGCGACGCCCACCAGGCGGTTCTGCACCTGGCCAAGAAGCAGGTTGCGGTGCTCGACACGGTGCTGTTGCGGCAGATGGACCGCGCCGCCCTCAGCGCCGACGCCAACGGCGAAGTGGCCATCGACAACATGAAAACGGCCATCCGCCAGGCGGAAAACGGCTTCAACGAGCTGGCTGACGCGGCCGCCCGCGGCACCGGCATGCTCGAGGAGCAGGTCCGCCAGGCGTCCGGGGCCCTCATCGCGGAGCCGGTGGACAGCGACGCAGCCGGCGCTGAGGCCCCGGCTCCGCGCAGCCGCAAGCCCCGCGCCAGCTGAAACCGGCGTCTACTGGCGCTAGAATCGGCGTTTTTGCCGGCGGCGGAATCCCTCCGCCCCGGCTTGAACCCTCGCCAGGAATCCCATGACCACCCGCGCTTCCCTTTACCAGGCCCGCTACGGCTCGCCCGACGTGGCCGTACCCGCCGCCGGCTCAACGCTCATCGACCACCTGCTGGCCCACCGCTCGGTGCGCGCCTACCTGCCCGATCCGGTGAATGACCACCAACTGGCGGCCATCGTAGCTGCCGCCCAGTCGGCCGCCAGTTCGTCCAATCTGCACGCCTGGAGCGTGGTGGCCGTGCGCGACCCGGCGCGCAAGTCCCGCCTGGCCGTGCTGGCCGGCGACCAGCCGCACATCCGCCAGGCCCCGCTGCTGCTCGTGTGGCTGGCCGACCTGGCGCGGCTGGAGCAGGTGGCGCAAAAAGTCGGCGAGGAACACGTGGCGCTGGACTACCTGGAGATGTTTGAAGTGGGCGTGATCGATGCCGCCCTCGCCGCGCAAAACGCGGTTTCGGCCGCCGAATCCCTGGGCCTGGGCACGGTGTACATCGGCGCGATGCGCAACCGCCCTGAAGAAGTGGCGGCCGAACTGCAATTGCCGCCGCGCGTGGTTGCGATGTTCGGCCTGTGCGTCGGCACGCCCGATCCGGACCAGCCGGCCGCCGTCAAGCCGCGTCCGCCGCAATCGGTGGTGCTGCACAACGAAACCTATTCCCTGCCCGCCCAGGCTGCGGGGCTGGAAAGCTACGACACGGCCATGAGCGCCTTTTATGCCAGCCAGGGCATGAAGGTTCGCGGCACGTGGTCCAACCATTCCGCCAAGCGCGTCCGCGACACCGCCGCGCTGTCGGGTCGCGACCGGCTGGTGGAGGCCCTGCACCAGCGCGGCTTCGAACTGAAGTAAAGCAGAGCGCCCCGCCTCAAGGCCGCATCAAGCGGCCTTTTTCATCTGCTTCTGGTACAAAAACTCCAGGATCGCCGCGCGGCACTCGGCAAAGTGCGGGTCATGGGCCAGTTGCAGGCGGTCGCGGGGCTTTGTGAGCTTCACGTCGAGGATTTCGCCAATCGTGGCAGCCGGGCCGTTGGTCATCATCACCACCCGGTCGGACAGCAGCACCGCTTCATCCACATCGTGGGTCACCATCACCACTGTGGCACCGGTCTTGGCCATCACCCCGATCAGCTCGTCCTGCAGCGCGGCGCGGGTGAGCGCATCCAGCGCGCCGAAGGGCTCGTCCATCAGCAGAATCTTCGGCTCCATCGCAAAGGCGCGGGCGATGCCGATGCGCTGCTTCATGCCGCCGGAAATCTCGTGGGGCAGCTTCTGGGCGGCGTGGCCCATGTGCACCATTTCGAGCGCCGCATTGGTGCGTGCCCGCAGCGCCTCCTTGCCGTCCCTGGCGCTGAAGACCCGCTCGACGGCCAGATAGACATTTTCGAAGCAGTTGAGCCAGGGCAGCAGCGAGTGGTTCTGGAACACCACCGCCCGCTCCGGGCCCGGGCCGGCAATCTCGCGGCCGTTGCACAGCATCACGCCCGAGGTGGGCAGCGTGAGACCGGCGATGAGGTTGAGCAGCGTCGATTTGCCGCAGCCCGAGTGGCCGATCAGCGACACGACTTCGCCGGTACGGATCTGCAGATTGACGTCTTTCAGGGCCACGAAGCTGCCCTTCGTTGTCTCGAAGGCCATGCCGACGTTTTCGACTTTGACGATTGCGTTCATTTTGGGGCTCCCGAATCAGTTGGCGCCGTAGCTGAAGCGGCGGGCGATCAGCAGCAGCAGGTATTCGAGCAGCAGGCCGACAATGCCGATCACGAAGATGGCAATGAGAATGTGCTCGACCTTCAGGTTGTTCCACTCGTCCCACACCCAGAAACCGATGCCGACGCCGCCGGTCAGCATTTCCGCCGCCACGATCACCAGCCAGGCGGTGCCGATCGACAGCCGGATGCCGGTGAGCATGTAGGGCAGCACCGAGGGAAAGAGGATCTTGGTGATGATCCTGAACTCGGACAGATTGAGCACCCGCGCCACGTTGAGGTAATCCTGCGGCACGCGCTGCACGCCCTGGGCGGTGTTGAGGATCATCGGCCAGATCGAACAGATGAAGATCGTCCAGGTCGAGGCGGGGTCGGCGGCCTTGAAGACCATCAGCCCGATCGGCAGCCAGGCCAGCGGCGACACCGGCCGCAGCAGGCTGATGATCGGTTCGAGCATGGCGTTCATGAAGGCGAAGCGGCCGATGATGAAACCCAGCGGAATGCCTACCAGCGCCGCCACGCCAAAGCCCACGGCAACCCGCTTGAGGGACGCGAGGATGTTCCAGCCGATGCCCTGGTCATTGGGGCCGTTGCTGTAGAAGGGGTCGGAAAACAGCACCACGGCAGCGTCGAAGGTTTTGCCCGGGCCGGGAAAATCGGCGGATTTCATCGCCACCAGCGCCCACACGCCAAGCACCAGCGCAAGGCCGAGAAACGGCGGAATCACCCGGCGCATGAAGCCGCCCAGGCGCTCGCCCAGGGACGGGCCACGCGGAGCCGGGCTCGCCACGGGCGGCGTCACGGAAGTCGTGCCGCTCTTGACGGCATCGGCAGTCACTGCGGCCGGCTCCACGTGTTCGAGCCCCTGGTCCAGCGCGGTAGATAAGGTCGCGGTCGTCATCTTGATCTCCATGTGTCAGCGGGAGCGAACGGGTTCGCCCCCCGCAGGTCAGGCGTGAATCTTGAAACTGGCGGCGTATTTCTTCGGGTCCTTGCCATCCCACACCACGCCGTCGATGAGCTTCGAGCTGCGGAAGTCGGACTTGGGAACCGGCACACCGACGATCCCGGCGGCCTGCTTGTAAAGCTCGGTCTGGTTGATCGCCTTTGCCACGGCCAGGTAATCCACGTCCTGCTTCAGCAGGCCCCAGCGCCGGTGCTGGGTCAGGAACCACATGCCGTCGGAGAGATAGGGGTAGTTCACCGCGCCGTCGTTGTAGAACTTCATGAGGTTCTTGTCGGACCAGCTCTTGCCGAGGCCGTTTTCGTACTGGCCGATCATCCGGCTGCGGATCACATCCACGTCGGTATTCACGTAGCTCTTGGCGGCCACCGTTTCGGCGGTCTTGCTGCGGTTGGCGGCGCTGGCATCGATCCAGCGCGAGGCGTCGAGGATTGCGCAGATCACCGCCCGGGCCGTGTTGGGGTACTTGGCAGCAAACTCGGCGGTGGAGCCCAGCACCTTTTCCGGGTGGTCCGTCCAGATGTCCTGGGTGGTCACCGCGGTAAAACCGATCTTGTCGACGATGGCGCGCTGGTTCCAGGGTTCGCCCACGCAGTAGCCATCCATGTTGCCCACGCGCATGTTGGCCACCATCTGCGGAGGCGGCACAACGATGTTCTTCACGTCCTTGAACGGGTCGATACCGTGGGCCGCCAGCCAGTAGTAAAGCCACATGGCGTGGGTGCCGGTGGGAAAGGTCTGGGCGAAGGTGTATTCCTTGTCCTTTTTGGCGATGACCTTGGCCAGCGAGGCACCATCCACGGCGCCCTTATCCTTCAGGCCGTTGGAAAGGGTGATGGCCTGGCCGTTGTTGTTGAGGGTCATGAGCACCGCCATGTCCTTCTTGGGGCCGCCGATGCCCAGGTGCAGGCCATAGATCAGGCCGTAAAGCACATGCGCCGCGTGCAGTTCGCCGTTGGCCAGCTTGTCGCGCACGCCGGCCCAGGAGGCTTCCTTGCTCGGAACGATCTTGATGCCGTACTTCTTGTCGAAGCCCATCACGGAAGCCATCACCACCGACGAGCAGTCGGTCAGCGGGATGAAGCCGATCTTCACTTCTTCCAGTTCCGGCTTGTCCGAGCCTGCCGCCCAGACGCCGCCCGCGGGGAGCATCGTGCCCATTGCCGCCATACCTCCCAAAGTGGCCCCGGCCTTCAGAAAGCCGCGGCGGGAAAGAATCGTGTCGTCGAATTGCTTGCTCATAGCCCGCCCCTGATCCGGTCATTCAAAAAAAACGGGCGTCGCATCGCCCCGCAAAAACCTGCGAGGGATGGACGCCCTTGTCCAAGTGAGATCGCCTGATCAAGCTGGCCCGCCGTTGGGCCAACTTGATTTCATTCTTAGCGAGGAGCGTGCCAAGAAAATCAACTCATTGATTCATATGAAAAAAGTAATTTTCTCCCAAAAAATACCCACTAAGAGGTAGGCAAACAAACCCCGAAAGGCGCACTGATGCAGTGCAGCACGCACCGCTTTGGCACGCTTACCGGCCACCCACATGCAAACCCCGCGCGCACAATGGAATCGGGGCGAAAACCTCACTGCGTTCTCGCCCCGATTCCATTGTGCGCCCGGCCGGGCAACTACCTCTTTTGGCTTACATCAGAGCAACAGGCTGGCCATGTCGATGACGTCCTGGGCCACGTCGGCCAGCTTGCGTCCGCGCTCCATCGCCAGTTTGCGCAGTGCGTGATAGGCCTCGCCCTCGTCGAGCCCGCGGGCTTTCATCAGCAGGCCCTTGGCCCGGTCGATGGTGATGCGCTCGGAGAGCCGGCGCGTGGCGTCGTCCCGTTCGGCGCGCAGATGCTGAAAAGCCTCGAACTGGGCAATCGCCACCTCGACCAGCGCATCAAGGCGCTCCGGCGCAACGGAATCAACGATATACGACGACACGCCGGCATTCACGGCGCGGCGGATGAGTTGCGAATCAGCCTCCAGGGCACACAGCAGCACCGGTCGCGGACAGTCGCGATTCATGATCGCCAGGTGTTCAAGGGTGTCGCGACTGGGGGAGTCGGCCTGGATGAAGATCACGTCAGGCTTGGTGGCGAGCACCTGCGCGGACAGTTCAAAGGCGCTCGACAGCACCGCCGTGACCTGATGACCGGCCAGCGCCAGCGCCGCGCAGACGTCTGCAGCGCGCTCGCGGGAAGAATCTACAACCAACACTCGGAGCATGGCGAACCACAAAGAAAACGGATATTCCAGACAAAGCAGGAAGCGCGCCAGCACGTTTTCTGCTTTGTCTGCCAATGCCGCCCGCCTTGAGCCGGTCAAGGCTTGCGGCCCTCCCCAGGCGTGGCCGGGTTTCTTCCGCCGCCCATCGCACAATCGATGATCAGCACCGACACATCGTCGCCCGCCGACTGCCGCCCCAGGTGCGCGGTGAGCGCATGGCGCAGACCGTCAACCCGGGAGGCCCGCGGCGTGCTCTGCAGGGTGCGCTCCAGCCCACTCGCGCCGAAGGCCTCGCCGGCACTGTTCTCGGCCTCGGTCAGTCCGTCGGAGCACAGCACGATCTGGCTCGGCTCGTTCCAGCTGAACGAATCCGTGACGATCCCGGCTTGGGACGAAGGCAGGATGCCCAGCGGCAGCTGGCGCGAGAAAAAGCGCTGGAGCACACGCCCGTCGTCTCCGATACGCAGCACATCCGGCACCCCGCCCACCCAGATCCTCCCCTTGCGGCTGCCGGCCTCGAGCCGCAGCACGGCCGCGGCCACGAAGCGCCCGCGCGGCAGAAGCCCGCACAGCAGGCTGTTGAGTTCGGCCACCAGGGCCGGTAGCGGCACATTGCCCGCGGCCCCGCGGTAAAAGGCGCCGAGCGCCGGCAGCACGCTGACCGCGGCAGCCAGGCCATGCCCGGTGGCGTCGGCCAGCATGGCGTAAAGCGCACCCTGCGGCGAGCGGGCCACCAGCACCACGTCACCCGAAAAATTGCGCGCCGGCATGACTGCATACTGCACGGCACTGTCGCGCAGCCAGTCGCTGCGGATCTGGCGCTCCATGATGGTCATGGCGAGTTCCTGCTCGCGCTCGGACTCGTCGTGATAGCGCTGCAGGCGTGCCGCGTCTTCGGCCAGTTGCTGCTGGATGCGGCGCTTCTCCGAGGTGTCGCGCACGACACCGATGAACATCCGCCGGTTGGGCAGGTGAATGTCCGACACGCCGAGCTCCAGCGGAAACAGGGAGCCGTCCTTGCGAATGCCGGTCAGTTCAAGAATCTGGCCGATGATGCGTTTCTCGCCCGAATCCCGGTAGCGCTTCAGGTAGCCGTCGTGCGCCTCGCGGTGGGGCGAGGGCATCAGCATGCGCAGGTTCTGGCCGACCATCTCGTTGGGCGTGTAGCCGAAAATCTGGGTCGCCGAGCTATTGACGGACAGGATCGTGCCACTTTCGTCGGCGGAGATGATTCCGTCGATGACGCCATTGGCCACCGCCCGCACCTGCGCCAGCGAACCCGCCAGGCGCCGCTGCATGTCGAGCAACCGACGCAGCGCCTTGAAACGCGCGGCAAACACCGGGAAGGACAAGGGTTTGGACAGGTAGTCATCGGCGCCGACCTCGAGCCCCTGCACCACGTCACCTTCGCCACTGAGGGCCGACAGGATGACGATCGGCACCCATTGATCGCCCCCCAGGGCACGAATCTGCTTGATGGCCTCGAAGCCGTCCAGGCGCGGCATCATCAGGTCCATCAGCACGATATCCGGGGCCTCCTGGCGAAACAGATCCACCGCCTCGATACCGTCCGAAGCAAAGATGGGCGTGCAGTTCAGGTGGGCAAGGAAGGCGCCGACGATGGTCCGGTTGGACGCAATGTCGTCGGCGACAAGTACCCTAAGCTGTTTGTCAGGCATCAGCAGTCTCTACCCGTGGCGGGGCGGCGGCTCATGCCGAAGCCCGCAGATTCGATCGGCAGGAGTTCCTGCCGGCCTGCCGGAGATCGCCGGCACGTCGCGTTCATTGCGGCACCTGGCTTTCAGGCTCGCTGCCGCGTGGAACCGTGACCAAGACCTTGTTCCCCGGCGGGATGTAGGTCAGGGTCGAAAACGACAACTGGCGCGAGAGCGCAATGCCGCGTCCGTTCGGCGCGAAGGCCCGCTCGGGATCGAAATCGAGGAAGCGACGCCAGTCGAAGCCCTCCCCGTCGTCGGTGATCTCGAACACCCAGCGCTTGATTTCCCCGTGCACCCGCAAATGCACTTTCTTGTCCCGGTTTTCCGGCAGCTCGATACGGCGCTGGATCTCGCTTTCCCAGCAATCCGTCTCGCGCAGCCGGCTTTTCTCGGCAAAATCAATGCCGAGATTGCCGTGCTCGACGCCGTTGACGAGCAGCTCTGAAAGCCCCATCGCCAGGGTTTCCGGCTGCGGGCCGAGCAGCGCGATGAAAGCCGCCAGCTTGCGCGCCTCGTCCAGCGTGCGGACAAAAAACTCTCCCTCCGTGATGCAGGACAGCGCCACCGCATGGTCGGCCAGGTTGGCGTTGAGTTCGCGCCGCGTGCGCATGTCGTCGAGGGCGGAGCGGATGATGGTCTGCAGCGCCTCGCCCTCGAAGGGCTTGGTGAGGTAATAAAACGCCCCGGCGGCGAGCCCCTCCCGAACCTGCTCGGGCGAGGTGGCGGCGGTTTGCATGATCACTGGAATGCCGCGCAGCTCTGCGTCGCCCTTGATCTTCTTGAGCACCTGGATACCGTCCATGCCGGGCATCATGCGATCGAGGAGCACCAGGTCGAAGGAGGAATCGGGACGGGTCAGTTCGTCCCATGCGGCTTCGCCCGATTCGACCATCACAAGGTCGAAATCCATCTCGTCGAGATATTCGGCCACGATGTCGAGGTTGAAGGGCTCGTCATCCACAACCAGTATTCTTGCCATACTCATCCAGTTTCTCCAGTTGCCACGGGTGCCGGCAACGCTCGCGCCGGCTCGAGTCCCGATGGCAGTTCAACGATGAATTCCGCTCCGCCCGCCGCATTGTTGCGGGCCACGATGCGTCCGTGGTGGGCCTCGACGATTTCGCGGCAGATCGCCAGCCCCAGGCCCGTGCCACCGGCGCCGGTCCGGGTGCGGGAACTCTGCACAAACTTGTCGAACACCGCCTGCAGCTCGTCCGGCGGAATGCCGATGCCTTCGTCCGAAACCGTGATCACCACGGCCGGCCTTCCATCCGGCAGCGTGCCGGTCTCGACCCGCACATGGCTGGCGCGGCCGTCCGGCGTAAATTTGACCGCGTTGGACAGCAGGTTGCGCACCACCTGGCCGATCCGCGCGGCGTCGGCCAGGCAGGGCGGCAGCTCATGCGTCTTCTGCGCCAGCACAATCCGCAGGCCCCGGGCCTGCGTCAGAAGTTCGAACTCCCCGATGACGTCCCGCACCAGCTCATTGAGGTGCACCGGCCCCAGGTTGAGGATCATCTGGCCCGCCTCGAACTTCGAGAGATCGAGCAGATCATTGACGAGCAGCATCAGCCGATCGCCGCTCAAGCGGATACGGTCGAAGTAGCTCCGCAGTTTTTCGTGGCCGGCCGTTGCCACCCGGGTTTCACCAAGCCGTGCATAACTGAGAATGCCATGCATAGGCGTGCGCAGTTCGTGAGACATGTTTGCGAGAAACACCGACTTGGCCTCATTGGCCGCCTCGGCGGCCTCCTTGGCGGCCTGCAGATCCTTGGTGCGCGCCGCCACCAGGCTGGCGAGATTGAGGTTGTGATCGAGAATCTGCGCCTCGCGGGCCTTGGCCTCGTCGATATCGGAATGGGTACCGATCATGCGCAGCGCCCGCCCGTCCCCGGCCCGCTCCACCACCAGCCCGCGAACCAGCACCCACGTGTAGCTCCCGTCCTTGCAAAGCAGCCGGGCTTCGCTGGCGAGTGACGGCGATTCGCCGCGCAGGTGGGCCGCGCGGGCCTGGAGCAAGGCCTGCAGGTCGTCCGGATGCACATGTGAGCCCCAGTTTTCCTGCCCGACCTGGGCTTCACCCGGCGCATAGCCCAGCATGGTCAGGCAGCGGGCCGAACGGAAGACCTGGCCTGTCACGATGTTCCAGTCCCACACACCGTCGCCGGCACCGTCAAGGGCAAACTGCCAGCGCGCCTCGCTCTCCCTGAGGGCCAGTTCGGCTTCCTTCAGGTCGGTTACGTCACGCACCACCACCAAGGTGCCACCGGTGCGCACAGTGCGCAGGCGGGCCTCGAAATGCCGCATGCGGCCGCCGCGGCGGGAGGAATATTCCAGGCGCTGCAAACGGCCGCTGCGGTCCGCCGCCAGCGCCGCATCGCCAAAGCTGCGGGCGGTGCCGGGCGACAGCACATCCTCGATGCGCTTGCCGAGGAAAGTCTCGGGCGCCATCGACAGGCCCGCCTTGTCCTCCGCGTAGTAGCGCACCACCCGCAATTCGCCGTCGAGCTGAAACAGCATGTCGGGCATCGCCGCAATCAGCGACTCGTTGGTGGCGTGGGCCTCCTGGATGGCACGCTGCTCCGCCTTGCGGACGGTAACGTCTTCGACAACGATCCAACGGTGGGCGCCGTCGCTGCGCCCCACGGCAGTGGTCGCCACCATCACCGGTATGCGTCGCCCGTCCTTGTTCAGAAACTCCTTCTCATAGGCCTGGGCACGGACACCGAGACAAGCATCGACGACAGCCTGGGTGTCTCGCGCCGCGTATTCGGGAGGCGTCAGGGCCGGCAGGCCCGGGCTGCACAGCTCGGCCTCCGTGTAACCGGTGATCCGGCAAAACTCTGCGTTGGCCTGCAGGTAGCGGCCCTTTCCATCCACCAGCGCCATGCCCAGCGAGGCATACCGGTACAGGGCGTCGAGCCGGGCATGGGCGTCGATCACCTCCTGCTGCGCATGGCGCAATCCGGTCACGTCGGACACCGCACCGGCAGTGCGAATGGGCCGCCCGGAAGCATCGAACTCGGTGCGCCCGGCCAGATGGAACCAACCCGTGCTGCCATCCAGTCGCTGGATCGGGAGGATGCACTCGAGGACGCCGTGCCCGCGGAGGTGACTGCGAAAAGCCTGCAGGAACTCACGCCGTGCCGCCACCGGCAGCACGCGCAGAATGCCGCGCGCCCTGCGCGGCAGGCCGCCATCGGGGTAAGCCATCAAGCGGTCGCAGCGGTGCGACAGGAACATCCACGGCAGTCCGGCCTGCCACTCCCAGATGCCATCGTCGGTTGCCGAGACGGCCAGCTCGAAACGCTTTTCACTGATCCGGTAATCCTCGGCCAGGATGTCGGCGACCCGCCTGGCCCGCCGCTGCTGACCCGACAGGCTGGCAATGAGCAAGGCGAGCATGCAGTTCCCCACCAGCCCGCCGATGCCCGCGAGCGTGGAGACGGCCAGGGGCCTGGCCAGCGGCGGGGCAATCAGCGACAGCCGCCACTGCCGGCCACCGATCTGCACCTGGCGCACGGCAACAAAGGCGGGCTGCAGCGGCGCATCCGCACTGCGGTAAAGAAGCTGTGGCGCGCTTTCGCCGACGTCCTCCACCAGCAGCCCGTAACCGGGTGCGGCGATGTCACGCAAGCTGCCGAACATGACATCGCCGTTGATGCCCATCGCGATCAGGCCATCTGTCACGTCTCCTGCACTCGTCTGGTCGATGGAGCGGGCAACCCGGTAGAACAACACGCCGGGAATCGGTTTCCCTGATCCGACAGCCCGCAGGATCAGCGGCGCGGTCATGGCCAGAACACTGGAACGCAGGGCCATATCGATGGCATTACGGCGCACGGGCTCGGCGTAGCCATCGTAGCCGATGAAAAAATTCGTTCGCTCGTCCAGCGGCCAGATAAAGCCAACCGGAAAAACCACCTTGGAACGCAGCGGGTCTGGCGCTGGAAAAATGCGGATCTTGCGGTCGTAGCTGGCAGAAAGCAGGGCTTCGATGGCCTCGGCACGAACCGTCTCGGCCCGCCTGAGGAAACCGATACCCACCATTTCCGGCAAGGCTTCGGTCGGATTCACACCCGCAACATAGGTTTCGTACTCACGCCGCTCGATCAGGCTATGGGCGCCAAACAATCCGGCAACGCCACGCAGGATGAAATCGACCTTGCCGAGCCGTTCGCTGATCTGCTGCGTCAGGCGGTCTGCGGCCGCGTCGTGATAGGCCTGTTCAAGATCGCGTTCGTGATCCCGTAGCTGCGCCCAGCCCAGGGCGGTGACGAGAATGCCCAGAGTCAGCGCCGCAAAGAACCACAGCCTTTCGATGCCCGGCCGACGACCGGCCCCTCGAAGGGCCCGGTTGATCTTTGAGAGGGGCGCAAAGCTCGGGTTCATCAAACGCGTGAACGGCCCCGGCCCCAAAAGCTTGAGGGCTCTCCCCAAGCCAGGTCATGTCACTGGGATCAGGCGCAGCCTGCGCTGTCCTTGACGCCGCACCTGCGCAGAATGTTCTCCAGCGGGCAAAACCGGGTGAAGCCGCTCTGAAACAGGTTAAGCCCCACAAAAGCGGTAAACCACAGAAACTTTCCGCTCACGAAAAGCGGGCTGCCTTCCACCCCGAGGGCCAGCGAAATCAGCACGAAAGCGCCGGCAAAAATGCGAACGAACTGGTTGACGGTGAGCGTCATGATGCGTCTCCTTCGGCAGCGGCGCGGCGCTTGTGCATGACCGCGTAGTAAAGAACGGGAATGACCACGAGGGTCAGCAGTGTGGACACCAGCACGCCAAACACGAGGCTGATCGCCAGCCCGTTGAAGATCGGGTCGTCAAGGATGAACAAGGCCCCGATCATCGCCGCCAGCCCTGTGAGGCCGATGGGCTTGGCGCGCACCGCGGCGGCGTGGATGGTCGCCTCGGCAAAACGGGTGCCGGCCGCCACCTGCTGGTCGATGAAGTCCACCAGCAAAATGGAGTTGCGCACGATGATGCCGGCCAGCGCGATCATCCCGATCATGCTGGTGGCGGTGTATTGGCTGTGCAACAGCGCGTGGCCCGGCATCACCCCGATGATGGTGAGCGGAATCGGCGCCATGATGATCAGCGGCACCAGGTAGCTCCTGAACTGGGCCACCACCAGCACGTAGATCAGCACCAGCCCCACCGCGTAGGCGGCGCCCATGTCGCGGAAGGTTTCGTAGGTGATCTGCCATTCGCCGTCCCACTTCACCGCGTAGGCGGCGTAGGGGTCGTCCGGCTGGTGGATGAACCACTCGTCGAGCGTGCCGGCAAGGCGCTCGCCCACCAGCGGCAAATCCTTCACCTGGGCACGGATGTCGAACATGCCGTAGAGCGGCGAATCGAGCTTGCCGCTCATGTCGCCGGTGACATACACAACCGGCAGCAGATCCTTGTGGTAGATCACCTGCTCGCGCTGGGTCGGCAGCACCTGAACCAGTTCGGACACCGGCACCAGCGCTCCGCCGGCCTCGGCGTGGCGGGCCCGCACCTTCATCTGCAAAAGCTGATCGACCGACGACAGGCTCTCGGGCGGCAGCGTGAGGCGCACCGGGATTTCGTACTTGTTGTCGCCACCATGCACCGGCGTGACGTTCTCGCCGCCAAGGCCGAGGCGCACCACCTCGACGATATCCGCCTGGGCCACCCCGAGCTGCGCCGCGCGGGCCTGGTTGACGCGCAGCACCAGCTTGGGCGCCGCCTCGTCCACCGTGTCGTCCACATCGACGATGTCGGCCGTGTCCTCGAAAACCTTGCGCAGCTTGCCGGCCACGGCGAGCTGGCCGGCGTAATCCGGGCCATATACCTCGGCTACGATGGGCGAGAGCACCGGCGGGCCGGGCGGCACTTCGACCACCCTGGCGGTGCCGCCATGTTTCCTGGCAATCGCCGCCACCGCCGGGCGCACCGCCACGGCAATCTCGTGGCTCTTGCGGCTGCGGTGATGCTTGTCCACCAGGTTCACCTGGATGTCGCCCATTTCGGGCAGCGTACGCAGGTAGTACTGACGCACCAGGCCATTGAAGTTGATCGGCGAAGCGGTGCCGGCGTAGGCCTGGAAGTCGGTCACCTCATCAACACCGGCCAGCTCGTCACCGATTTCGCGCAGCACTTCGGCGGTGGTTTCAAGCGGCGTACCCACCGGCATGTCGAGCACCACCTGAAACTCGCTTTTGTTATCCAGCGGCAGCATCTTGAGCACCACCAGCTGAACCACCGCCAGCGACACCGACAGCGCAATCGCCACCAGCACGCCCAGCCACAATCCGGCCCGCGCCCGGCCGCCGGTGTGCGGGTCGAGCAGCGGCGTCATGATGCGGCGGAACAGGACTTCGAGCCTGCGGGTCAGCCTGTCGGGGCCGTGCCCGCCCGGTGCCGCCCCGTGGGCCGCGCCCTTCATCAGCTTGCCCGCCAGCCACGGCGTGACCACAAAGGCCACCATCAGCGAAATGAACATGCCCATCGACGAGTTGATCGGGATCGGGCTCATGTATGGCCCCATCAGGCCGCTCACAAAGGCCATCGGCAAGAGCGCCGCGATCACCGTGAAGGTGGCCAGGATGGTCGGCCCGCCCACCTCGTCGACGGCCTTGGGGATCAGCTGCCACAAGGGCTTGTCCGGTTCGAGCGTCTGCCAGCGGTGGATGTTCTCGACCACCACGATGGCGTCGTCCACCAGAATGCCGATAGAGAAGATCAGCGCGAACAGGCTCACCCGGTTGAGCGTAAAGCCCCAGGCCCACGATGCAAACAAGGTTGCCGCCAGCGTCAGCGTGACCGCCGCACCGACGATAAGCGCCTCGCGCCAGCCCAGCGCGAAGAACACCAGCAGCACCACGGCCGAGGTCGCGAAGACCAGCTTGCCGATCAGCTTGTCGGCCTTTTCGGTGGCGGTGGCGCCGTAGTTGCGGGTAACCGCCACCTCGACGCCAGCCGGCACGATGCTGCCTTTGAGCAGCTCGACGCGACGGATCACGCCTTCGGCCACGTCGGCAGCGTTCTCGCCGGGTTTCTTGGAAATGGACAGGGTGACCGCCGGAAAACGCTCGCGGCCCAGCGCTCCGCCTGCGGCGAACCCTTGCCGACGCCATGCCAGACATAGCGCGACGGCTGGTCGGGGCCGTCGACAATCGTGGCCACGTCGGCCATCGTCACCGGCCGCCCGCCGGACACGCCAACCACCAGCCGGCGCACGTCGTCGGCGCTTTCGATGTAGGTGCCGGTCTGCACCAGCACCTCGCGGTTGTTGCCGGTGAGCGTGCCGCTCGGCTGGGACGCGTTGGCGAGCAGCAGCGCAGCTTTCAAATCCTGCGGGGTGAGCCCGAAACCGTTCATCCGCCCGGCGTCCATCAGCACCCGCAGCACGTGGCCGGGGCCTCCGATGGTGACCACGTCCCGCGTGCCTTTTACGCGCTTGAGTTCCACCTCCACGGCCCGCCCAACCTGCTGCAGTTCGAAGGCCGAACGGGCCGGATCGCGGGTCCACAGCGTGAGCGCGGCAATGGGCACGTCGTCGATGCCCTTGGGCTTGATCACCGGCTCGGCCACCCCCAGATCGGGAGAAATCCAGTCGCGGTGGCTATGGATGGTGTCGTACAGGCGCACGATCGCGTCCTGGTTCTTGACCCCCACCTTGAACTGCACGGTGATCACCGCCATGCCGGGGCGCGATACCGAATACACGTGATCCATGCCGGCGATGCGCGACAGCACCTGCTCGGCCGGCCGGGCCACCAGCGATTCCACGTCCTTGGCCGAGGCGCCCGGAAAGGCCACCATCACATCGGCCATGGTCACGTCGATCTGGGGCTCTTCCTCCTTGGGCGTGACGATCGTCGCGAACACGCCCAGGAGCAGCAGCACCAGGGCCAGGAGAGGGGTGAGCGCGTTACGCTGGAACAGCGCCGCGATGCGTCCGGAAATTCCCATGACTCAGCGCGCCTTGGGGCTCGGGCGGCCATCCTGACTGACACTCAGGCCGGCACGCACCGGGTCGAGGGCGATGGTCTCGCCGCCCGCCAGCCCGGCCAGCACCTCGACGGCACCATCCGGCAAGGGGCTGCCCACGCGCAGCTGGCGCAGGCTGAAACCGCCCTCGCCGCCTGCCACATAAACACCGGTAAGCTCGCCGCGACGCAGCACGGCCGCAGCCGGAATGGCCAGCCGCGGCGCATCGCCAAGTACAAAATGCACCCTTACCGCCATCCCCGGCACCACGCCGGACGCGTCCGCCGGCAGACTCACGCGTACCCGCGCCGTGTGGGTGCGGGGGTCGGCAGAGGGCAGCACGCTTACCGCCACGGCATCCAGCCAGCGACCGCTTTCCGGAAATTCGAGCCTGGCCTTGAGGCCGCCCCGGCCGAGTTCGGCGAGCCGGGATTGGGGCACGTCCGCCACCGCGCGCAGGCCGCCCGGCGCGTAGAGGACAAAGAGCGGCCGGCCGGGCTGGGCCATCTCCCCGACTTCGGTGAGGCGCTGGGCAACGACGCCGCCGAGCGGCGCCGTGACCGTTGCAAAACCACGCGACGCATCCACCTGGGCACGCCCGGCCTCGGCAGCCTTGTGCTGCGCCGCGGCCGCATCGAAAGCAGCCTGGGCCTGGTCAAGGCCGGCCGCGCTGATGAAGTTGCGCGCCTTGAGGCTGCGCGAGCGCTCGAGATTGGCGCGGGCATCCACGAGCCGGGCCTGGGCAGCGGCCACGTTGGCGGCGGCTCCGGCCACGGCCTGGTCGGCCTCGCGGGTGTCGATGCGCATCAGCACATCCCCCTGGCGCACGCGGGCGCCGGCATCCACCCGCACTTCCAGCACCCGCCCCTGCACCTGGGCGGCAACGGTGGCCTGGCGCACGGCCTCTATCGTGGCCTCGCTGGCATAGGTTTGCGCACGCGGCTGCATGCCAACACGAAGGGTTGGAATGGTGCCGCGCTCATCCGCGCCAAAAGCCTGGATCGACGACAGCACAAGGGCCGCCGCAAGCAGGCAGGAAGAAACACTGAAACGGGAGGAAAAATGGCATCGGGGCATAATATAAGAATACTCTAATATTATGCCCCGTCAAGATTGGCTGACGGACGAGACGGCCCGTCAGCGCAGCGGGCGCGGAAAAATCAGCGCAAAAACGTCAGGCCGCCATGTCCAGCCAGGCCAGGCGACGCACCACGCCTTCAACACAGCGCCCGCCGTCGAGGAAGACCAGATCGGGAAAAGCCAGCATGCGTGCAATGGCGATGCCACGCCCGTGGGGCTCGACGGAGCGGGCCGGATTGAGGTTGAGATAAGGCGTGGGATCGAAGCCGTCGCCCTGGTCGCGAATCAGGAAACGCACTTCCCGCGGGCGACATTCAATCCGCAGGTAGGCAAAGCGCGCCAGGTTTTCAGGCGCATCGAGCAAACGCTCGACCTCGTTACGCCAGGCGCCTGTTGTCATCAGCCGGCCCTTGCGCTCGAAGCCCAGGCCCAGGTTGCCATGCTCGACCGCGTTGAGCATCAGCTCGGACAGGGCGATCTGCACCATCTCGGCTTCGGGGCACAATCCGGCCACCAGCTGCGACAGCCCGGTGACGTCTTCCAGCGTACGAAACGGGAAGCAGCCCCCCGACGGCGCATCCACGCCTCCCGACGGCAAGGCCAGCGCGGCCTCCAGGGCCTTTGCATCGAAGGGCTTGACGAGAAATCCGGAGACCCCCGCATGCAGGCCGGTTTCGACCGCCAGCAGATCCTCGGCCTCCACCAGCAGCGTGACCGGCAACCCGGCCTCCTTGAACGGCGTCAACAGGTCAAGACTGCCCGTGCGGGAACAGGCATCCACGATAACCCGCTCGACCGGCAGCCAGCCGGTCGCAAGATATCCGCCCGCCTCGGCCGTGCCGAGACGCTGACAGTCATAACCGGCAGGCACAAGCAAACTTTCGAGTAACTCTGCCAACCGGGGATCATCTCCCACCAGCCAGATGCGACACGCCATCGAACCCCAGCCTTCCACTATCTACAAGTCAGGCGCGGCGCCATCAGGCACCCGCCGCATAAACCGCCATGGCATGCACAACGCCGGCATCCTCACCCACCACCGCAGCCAGCTCGATCCGGCAGTCGGGGTGCTTCGCCTGCGCGGCCTCGATCAGCGCCGGCACGTCCTTTTTGAGGTGACCACCCCGGGCCACGAAGAGCGGCACGACGCGCAGCGCCCGAGCCCCCGCCGCGGCGGCCGCATCGACCGCATCGGCCAGCGTCGGCTCCATGAACTCCAGGAAGGCGACGCTCACCGATACGTCCGGCCGCAGCCGCTGCACCTCTGCGGCAACCTGCCGCGCCGGCACAGCCCATTCCGGGTCACGCGCTCCGTGGGCAAACAGCACAATGGCTTCCTGGGACATCGCTAAACTCCTCGTACCCCCCGCGAGCCGGCCGCACACGCAAACACACGCCCGACCCCAGCCTGCCCAAGAGGGCAAGGCCACCGCGGATGAAACAAAATTAATCTTTACAAGATGTTAAACCGTGCGATGAGCCTTCCATGCTCAAATTCGCCTCCACGTTCAACTTCCTGCCGCCATGTGTGACATAGTCCCGCTCAATCGATATTTCGTTCCTCAAGTTCTGCTGGCAGCCATTTTGCTGGGCCTCGGCCCGACGCTTGCCCAGGCCCAGCTGCGTCCGGAAGCCGTTCCCGGCGGCGTTGCGGAAATCGCCGTCGCCGCCGCCGGAGCGCCCCGCCCGGAGGTGCGCTTCGGCGGGCGTCCGGTGCTGCTGCAACAGCGCAAAACGGGCTGGTACGCCCTGGTCGGCCTGTCTCTCGACACGCCGGTGGGCGAGCAAAAACTGGATATCGGGCCGGACGGCAGCCGCCGCCAGCTGCCTTTCCAGGTGGCCGCCAAGGACTACCCGGTACAAAAGCTCAAGATCGCCAACCAGAAAATGGTGACGCCGGACCCGGAGCAACTCGCCCGCATCAACGCCGAGCGCGACCGCCAGATCAGCATCCGCAGCCAGTTTCGCGAAGTCCCGGTGACCCGCAGCGACCTCGCCCTACCGGCCGATGGCCGCCTGTCGAGCCGCTTCGGGCTGCGCCGGGTCTTCAACGGAGAACCACGCGCGCCCCACACCGGGCTCGACGTCGCGGTGCCCACGGGCACGCCGATCCGCGCCCCCGCCGATGGCGTGGTCACGCTCGTCGACGATTTCTACTTCAACGGAAAAACAGTGTTCGTGGATCACGGCCAGAGCTTCGTCAGCATGGTCTGCCACCTGGACAAAGCTGGCGTGGAAGCCGGCCAGACGGTGCGCCGCGGCGAAGTCCTCGGCCACTCGGGCAGCAGCGGACGCGCCACCGGGCCGCACCTGCACTGGAGCGTCTATCTCAACGGCGCAGCCGTCGATCCGGCGCTCTTCATCGGGCCTCGGCCAGCACGTTGAGCACCCGCGCCGCCGCAAACAGCCCGATGGTCGCGGTCACCGTCACCACCGAGCCGAAGCCGGCGCAATTGAGCCCCGCCGGCCCGCCCACCGACACCTCGCAGGCCACGTCGGTGGGCGGGTAGCGCAGCGGCTCGGCGGAATAAACGGCCTCCACGCCAAACTTTCTCCGCACGTCGCGGGGAAAGCCGCAGTTCTGGCGCAACTGCCGGCGCACCTTGGCCAACAGCGGGTCCTGCTCGGTGCGCGACAGGTCATCGACGCGGATCTGGGTCGGATCGATCTGCCCGCCGGCGGCGCCGCAGGTCACCAGCGGCACGCCGGCCTCGCGGCAAAAAACCACCATCGCCACCTTCACCCGCACCGCGTCGATGGCGTCGATCACGCAATCGAAGCCGGCGCCGAGGAGCTCGGCAACGTTGTCGGCGCTCACGAAATCATCCACCACCGTCACCCGGCACTCCGGGTTGTAGGACGCGATCCGCTCGCGCATGGCCTCCACCTTGGCCTGGCCGAGGGTCGCGTCGGAAGCGTGGATCTGCCGGTTGATGTTGGACTCGGCCACATGATCGAGGTCGATCAGGGTGAGCTTGCCGATGCCGCTGCGCGCCAGCCCCTCGACCGCCCACGAGCCCACGCCGCCGATGCCCACCACGCAAACCCGCGCATCGGCCAGCCGCGCCCGTCCGGCCTCCCCGTAAAGGCGGGCAATGCCGCCAAAGCGGCGGGTATCGTCGGGGGCGGAGGAGTCGGAGGTTTCCATGGCGGCACACATTCAGTCGAGGCGCGCAAATATAACCGAGAGGGCGATAATCACGGCCATTCATCCTCCCTCCGAAACCGCCATGCCCCGCTACACCCACATCCTTTTCGACCTCGACGGCACCCTCATCGACTCGGCCCCGGCCATTCTCGCCAGCTTTCGCAATGCCTTCGCCGAAGCCCGCATCACGCCCGTCGTCGCCATCGACGAAAGCATCATCGGCCCGCCGCTCCTCGAAACCCTGCAGATCCTCAGCGGCAGCCACGACAAGGCCCTGATCGACACCCTCGCCGACGGCTTCAAGGCCGGCTACGACAGCGAAGGCTACAGGCAGACCGCCGCCTACGCCGGCGTGGGCGACATGCTCGAGCGCCTCAAAAACGCAGGCCTGTCCCTGTCCATCGCCACCAACAAACGCATCTTCCCCACCCGCCTGATCCTCGATCACCTGGGCTGGAGCGCGTATTTCGACCACCTCTACGCCCTCGACCTGTTCGCGCCGCGCCTGCCCAACAAGGCCGCGATGATCGCGCGCCTCATGACCGACCACGCACTGCCCGCCGACCGCTCGATCTACATCGGCGACCGCAGCGAAGACGGCGAATCGGCCGACGCCAACACCCTGCCCTTCATCGCCGCAACCTGGGGCTACGGCAGCCTCGAGCCCACCGAAATGGCCGCGCACTGGCGCGTGGCCAACACCCCCTTTGATCTGGCCGACGCCCTTCTGGCCGGCTGACGCGTCCGCCCCGGCCCTCGCGGAATAACCCCTGTTTCCTCCCGCTGTTCCACCCTAAGCCCCTCGCCCGCCACGCATAACATCGGCTCCACTCCACTGGAGCGACGATGAAAGCCGTGATCCTCGCGGTCACCGCCGGCGCCGCAAGACGGGGCGCAGGCGGTGACCGGATGTCCGGCACACGGTTCCTTTCGCTTCAACGGCGCATCGAAGTCATCGGGCATTCCATCAAGGGCACGCAGAGGGCACGACATGAGTTCCGGCTACAAGAAAATCGAGGCGTGCCGCATCAGCGGCAGCACCAACCTCCTCCCCGTCCTGAACCTCGGGGAGCAGGCATTGACCGGTGTTTTTCCGGCCTCGGCCCAGCAGCACGTGGAAACCGCCCCGCTCGAACTGGTATGGAGCCCCGACAGCGGACTGGTGCAGCTGGCCCATTCGTTCGAGCCCGACGAAATGTTCGGCGACAACTACGGCTACCGCTCCGGACTCAACCAATCCATGGTCAGCCACCTGACGACCAAGGTCGCCTACCTGGAGCGCATGGTTCAGCCGGTTGCCGGCGACGTGATCCTGGATATCGGCAGCAACGACGCCACAACGCTCAAGGCCTACCGCACCGGCGGCCTGCAGCGGATCGGCATTGATCCCACGGCCCGGAAATTCCAGTCTTTCTACCCCGACGACATCCAGCTGCTTGCCGACTTCTTTTCGGCCGAGGCCTATCGCTCCCTCAAAAAGGACCAAAAGGCCCGGATCGTCACCTCGATCGCCATGTTCTACGATCTCGATCAGCCGATCGAATTCGCGCGCCAGATCGAATCCATCCTGGCGGACGACGGCGTCTGGCACCTGGAGCAAAGCTACCTGCCCGCCATGCTCAAGGCGAACTCCTACGACACCATCTGCCATGAGCACCTGGAGTACTACAGCCTGCACGCCATCCAGAAAATCATGGACGCGGCACAGCTCCGGATCGTCGATGTAACCCAGAACGACATCAACGGCGGCAGTTTTGCGATCACCGTTGCCAGGCAGGGCAACCACCGGATCAAGGTGAACCAGACGGTCATCGACTGGATGCTCGAGCAGGAAGTCCAGCTGGGCCTGCACACGCCGCGCCCCTACCGCGACTTCGAGGAACGCGTGTTCCGCCACCGCGAAGACCTGCGCCGGCTCGTGCGTGCGCTGAACACCGACGGCAAGAAGGTGCTCGGCTACGGCGCCTCGACCAAAGGCAATGTGCTGCTTCAGTTCTGCGGTTTTTCCAGCGCCGACATCCCCGCCATTGCCGAGGTCAACACCGAGAAATTCGGGCGCGTCACCCCCGGCACCCACATTCCGATCGTGTCCGAAAGCGACGCCCTCGCCATGCAGCCGGACTACTTTCTCGTGCTGCCCTGGCACTTCAAGGACAGCATCCTGCGGCGGGAAACGGATTACCTGCACCGGGGCGGCAAGTTCATCTTTCCCTTTCCGGACATCCAGATCATCTAGCCCACGCGGCTCGCCCCGAACCGACCTGCCTGCATGGCGGCACCACTCACTCGCACGGGAATAGACACCCCATGAAAGATTCCATCTTCAGCCAGGCATGGCGCTGGTCACCGGCCATGGCAGCCCACGCCCGGTTTCCTTTTCCGGGCATCGAAACCCTGCGGGAAAACCACTCGCAGGCATGGCAGGACATCTTCATCCTCACCATGCTCGGGGGAAAAAGATCGGGACGCTATCTCGAGGTTGGCGGCCACGTGCCGGTAAACAACAACAACACCTGCCTGCTCGACCGCGGGTTCGGCTGGACGGGCATGACGCTGGAACTCGATTCGGTGCATTTTCCGCTCTGGAAAACCGAGCGCCCGAACAGCAAGCTGCTGATCGCCGACGCCCTGGCGGTAAATTACGCCGAGGCCCTTCCGCTCTGGTTTGGTAGCAGAGAAGGCCGCCTCGATTACCTGCAACTCGACATCGACCCCAGCATCAACACCCTCGGTGTCCTCAAGCGCCTGCCCCTCGACACCTGGCGCTTCTCGGTCATCACCTTCGAGACCGACGTCTATACGCAAGACTTCCGGGCCAGGGACGAAAGCCGCGCCATCCTGTCGGCCAATGGCTACGTGCCGATCGCCAAGGATGTCTCGGTGATGTTCAGCCCCGTATCGCCCAACCCGATTCCCTTCGAAGACTGGTGGGTCGACCCGCAGGTGGTGAGCCCGGAAATGATCGAGACCTTCCAGGCCATCAACGCCTCGACGGGATTGCCCCAGAACCTGCTGTTTGCGAGCTAGAAGAGCACATTCAATGAGCGCACAAAACACACTCAACGTTTGTCTGGGCCACCTCCCTTTTCCGCAGACCCACGAACGGCACATCGACCTGATGATCGCCCCGCGCCTGATCGCCGGGCCGACACGCCTGGCCCTGGTGGACGACAGCAGTTTCGGGCCCCACGGCAGCGCGCTTTCCGAATACGTGCAACTGCTGTGGCTGCTCGAACGCCTCGACGGCATCGCGGCAGGCTGCGAATACGTGCGTATTTTCCATTACCGGCGCTTCGTCTCGCCCGAGCCGCCCCCCGTGGGGCAGGCGTCATCCAACCTGCCGTGGGCAACCACCATCCGCGCCGAAGACCTGGACGCCTTTGCCAGCGCATTCTCGCGGACCTGTACCACCGAACTGTTCAACACCCCCGTGCAGTTTCACGGCGGCATGCTTTTCCAGTACGCCCAGAGCCATGTGCTCGAAGACATGCTGAACTTCGCCAAATTCCTGCTCGAAAAAGACATTCTCAGCGCACTGGAGATCGCCGAATTCCTCGCCGCCCAGATTCACATTCCGTCCTGCAACATCGGCACGTTCAGGATCGAAAGCTATAAAGCCATTTTCGGCACGCTGCGCCGCGCCGCGGAATTCCTCGATTCGCCCTATTTCGTGCCGCGGCCCGGCTATCAACGGCGCTCGGTCGGCTTCCTGCTCGAGCGGCTCAACAGCTTCCTGATCGTGAAACGGATCCAGTCCGGCGCAAGCCCGTCGAGCTTCGGCCACAACCTGGTCATGTCCGATGGCCTCGTGGTTTCAGGAACCCAGTAAAGGAATAGCGGCCATGAAAAAGAAAACGGCCCTGATCTCGGGCATCACCGGGCAGGACGGCGCCTACCTCGCGGAACTCCTGCTCTCGAAAGGGTATTCCGTACACGGCATCCGCCGCCGGGCCTCCCAGTTCAACACGGCCAGGATCGACCATCTTCTTCATGCCACCCACGAAGCCGGCCACGACCTGACCCTGCACTACGGCGACCTGACCGATTCGTCGAGCCTGGTCCGCATCGTCGAGCACACCGCGCCGGACGAAGTCTACAACCTGGCCGCGCAAAGCCACGTGGCGGTGTCCTTCGAGCAACCCGAATACACGGCCAACACGGTCGGCGTCGGCACGCTGCGCCTGCTCGAAGCAATCCGCATCGCCGGGCTTGAGCGCACGACGCGTTTTTATCAGGCCTCCACCTCCGAACTCTACGGCCTGGTACAGGAAACCCCCCAGAAGGAAAGCACTCCCTTCTACCCGCGCTCGCCCTACGCCGCCGCCAAGCTCTACGCCTACTGGATCACCGTGAATTACCGCGAGGCCTACGGCATGTACGCCTGCAACGGCATACTCTTCAACCACGAATCGCCGATCCGCGGCGAAATCTTTGTCACGCGCAAGATCACCCGGGCCCTGGCCCGCATCAAACTGGGCATGCAAACGCGGCTTTACCTGGGCAACCTGAACGCCTTGCGCGACTGGGGCCATGCACGCGACTACGTGGAAGCCATGTGGCTGATGCTGCAACAGCAGTCGGCCGAAGACTACGTCATTGCCTCCGGCGAACAACATTCGGTACGCGAATTCGTCGACACCGCGGCCGCCACACTCGGCATGCCGCTGCGCTGGGAAGGCGACGGCCTGGACGAAAAAGCCTACGACCAGATCACCGGCGACTGCGTCGTCGAGATCGACCCCCGATATTTCCGCCCGGCCGAAGTGGAAACCCTGCTCGGCGACGCCTCGAAAGCCCGGGATCGCCTGGGCTGGACGCCGCGCACCGCCTTCCACGAACTGGTCCGGGAGATGGCCCTGCAGGATCTCAGCGAAGCCCGTCGGGACGAACTGGCCAGCAAGAACGGTTTCAAGTATTTCAGTCACACCGACTAGGCCGCAGCGCAGGAATGCCCAACGCCTCATCGCCCCTCCGTCACCCGGCCCCGGCCAGAAAAGCGCTGATCATCGGCGCGCTCGGCCAGGACGGCAGCTACCTGACCGAACTTCTGCTCGGCCGGGGCTACGCAGTCGTCGGCACCACCCATCGCGATCCGGCCAGCCTTGCCCGGCCCTACCCAGGCGAACTGCGGCAGCTCGACCTTGGCCGCTTCGATCAGGTCAGCGCCCTGATCGAGGAGCAGCAGCCGGACGAGATCTACAACCTGGGGGCGCTCGCATCCAGCGCCCACCTTTTCGATGAAGCCATTGTCAGCGGTGACATCAATGGTCTGGCGGCCACGCGCATCCTGGAGGCGATCCTGCAGTTCTCGCCCCGCTCGCGCTTCTGCCAGGCCTTGAGCAGCGAGATATTCGCCAACAGCACCACCTCGCCCCAGAACGAAAGCACGCCGGTCGCCCCCTCCAACGCCTACGGGGCCGCCAAAACCTACGCCCTGCACATGCTTGGCGCCTACCGGTCGCACCAGAAACTCTTCGCCTGCGGAGCCATTCTTTACAACCACGAAAGCCCCCGGCGCCCGGCGCACTTTGTAACCCGCAAAGTCACCCTGGGCGCAGCCCGCATCGCCCTCGGCGCCCGGGAAACCCTGCAACTGGGCAGCGCCGATCACCGGCGCGACTGGGGGCACGCCCGGGATCACGTGCGCGCCATGCACCTGATGCTGCAGCACGACGTGCCAGAAGATTTTGTGGTGGCCACGGGCATCACCCACAGCGTCGCCGAACTGTGCGAAATCGCCTTCGGCATCGTCGGGCTGGATTTTCGGCAGCACGTCAGCTTCCAGCCTCATATAGAAAGACGCCAGGAGCTGCACGAGCTGCGCGGCGATCCCTCTAAAGCCCGCCAGCACCTCGGCTGGCAAGCCGAAGTCACGTTCCGGGAACTGATCCGGGAAATGGTGGAATTCGACCTCGAGCAACTGCGCCATGACGCCCGGTTGACCCGCCCGAACCACCGTCACGAACACCCATCGCACGAAGCAGGCAGCCCGGCGCACGAGCCCTCCGCGCCCCGCCTGCGCCGATGAGCCCCAACAATCCCCAGCCTTCCGTCACCCGGAGAACGCATGCCCACCAACACTCCGCCTTTTGAACCACGCAGCGGCATCGATGACGAAGACCTCTTCGCCGACGAAGTCAGCCCGGTTCATGCCTCTGCCAGCGTTGTGCGTTTCAGCACGAGCCCGGACCAGGCACTCTCCCCCCTGCCGGGAACATTCGTGGTGCAGGGCGTGCTTCCGAACGCAGGCATCGCACCCCTCCCGGCCACCAGCCAGGGCATCAGCTTCGTCATCTGCTCCATCGACGATGCCAAGTTCAGATTCATCAACAAGCGGCTCGGCGAGATCTGCACGGTCAGGCACGAAATCATCCGCATCCGCGATGCGCAAAGCCTCGCCGAGGGCTACACCCGCGGCATCCAACTGGCCCGCCACGACACCCTCGTCCTGTGCCACGACGACATCGACCTGCTGTGCGGCGAAGCCCTTGCCCGCGTGCTCGGCCAGGGCCTCGAACAGTTCGACCTGATCGGCGTCGCCGGCCCGCGGAAACTCAAGACCGCCTTCTGGCTCAACGGCGGCCCGGTCAATTCGGCCGGCCTCGTCATCCACGGCCCCGCGGGCCAGCCCGAAGCCCCGTTCTCCATCAATTACTACGACACCTCGGCCGAGCGCCGCATCCCCGTCGAAGCCCTCGACGGCGTGTTTCTCGCCGGCCGGCGAAAAGTCTTCGAAACGGTGCCCTTCGACAGCGAGACCTTCGACGGCTTCCACCTCTACGACATCGACTTCACCCATCGCTGCCACCGGGCCGGCTTCCGCCTCGGCGTGTGCAAGGACCTGCTGCTGGTGCATAGCTCCGGCGGCAATTTTGGCGACGACTGGCTGCGCTACGAAAAGCGCTTTCGCGAAAAATTTCCCGCCTTTGCCAGAGCCCGGGCCCGCTTCACGCCCCAGTACAGCCCGGCCGTGATTCACGCCAAGTCCCTCGACGAAGCCGCCGCCCTGTGCCGCAACCCGGATCACGGCCTGATCCTCTCGGGCGCGGACGAGGACCTGCCGCCCCTGTCCGCCGCGGATACCCATTACGCCCTCTGGCGGAGCCGCAGCTCGATGCAGGAAATCGATGCCGACGTGCTCGCCGAGCGCATGGTGCGCCGCTGGACCAGCCGCCCCGCACTGCACATCCTGGTCGGTCTCAAGGCCGGCGAGGAAAACCTGCTGGCCGACACCCTCGACAGCCTGGCCGCCCAGCTTTACCCCGAATGGCGGATCACCATCGTCACCGACCTTTCCCCACCCGAAGGTCTTGAGGGCTCGGACCAGATCCAGTGGTTGTCCCTCCGGGACGCCGTGCATATCGCCTACGTCATCGACGAAATGGCGGCGGCCTCCCCCTGCAACTGGATCGCCTCGGTCATACCCGGCATCACCTTCGAGCCCTACGCGCTGCAGGTCATTGCCGACTACATCAACATCCGCCCCGACTGGCGCCTGATTTACGTCGACGAAGACACCCGCGAGGCCGACGACCGCTACACCGCGCCCCTCTTCAAGCCCGATCTCAACGTGGATCTGCTGCGCTCGATGGCGTATTTCGGCAGCCTGGTGCTCGTCGAGAAGCAGGCCTTCCTGGAGAGCGGCCGTTTCGGCAGCTGCGCCGGCGCCGAAAGCTACGACCTCACCCTGCGCCTGCTCGATCACCACGGCCCGGCGGCAATCGGCCACGTCAGCCAGATGCTCGCCCATCTGCCACGCAGTTCCACCCGCGCCATGAACCCCGAAGCCGAAATGGCTGCCGTGGCCGCCCACCTCCAGCGCCACGGGCTCGATGCCGACATTCGCGATGGCGCCCTGTTCGGCACCCGCCATATCCGCTACCGCTGGCCCGACCAGCCGCTGGTCAGCATCGTCATTCAGACCCGCGACCGCGAGGAATACCTGCGTCCGCTGCTGGACAGCCTCTTCGCCAGCACCACCTACCCCGCCTACGAAGTCGTCATCGTCGACAACGACAGCACCGACCCCGACGCCCTTGCGCTGTTCGAGCGGCTGCAGACCGAGGCGCCGGGCGCCGGGCGCGTCCGCATCGTCCGCCAGCCGGGTGATTTCAGCTATTCCCGCGGCGCCAATGCCGGTGCGGCGGCGGCCCGCGGCGACTACCTGCTGTTCCTCGACAACGACACCCACGTTGTCCAGGACGAATGGCTGGACCGCCTGATGGAGTTCGCCCAGCGCCCGGACGTCGGCATCGTCGGCCCCCGCCTCGCCTACCCCGAAAGCGCCAAACTCCAGAACGCCGCCTGGGTTCTCGGGCTGCGCGGCACCGCCGCCAGCCCCTGGGACGGCGAACTCGAACTCGTCGAACCCGGCTACATGGGCCGCGCCCTGTGCGACCAGGAGGCCAGCGCCGTCAGCGGCTCCGCGCTCCTCGTGCGGCGCAGCGCCTTTGAGGCACTGGGCGGCATGGATGCCGAAAACCAGCCCTTCCTGCACGGCGCCGTCGACCTGAGCCTGCGAATGAGCGCACTCAAGCTCCGCACCATCTGGACCCCGAGCGCCATGCTGGTCCATTACGGCGCGGTCTCCGTCAAGGCCCGCCAGCGCCAGCCGGCCGAAGCGCTGGCCGACGTGGTCGCCGCCCGCCGCGATCACCACACCCTGATGGCCCGCTGGATGCCGCGCCTCGCCAACGATCCGTTCTACAACCGCAATCTCAGCCTCACCGTGCACTACACGCCGGAATACGTCGCCCCCACCGACTGGAACACCGACTTCCACGACCGGCCCCGCATCATGGGTGTCCCCCTCACCGGCGGTGCCGGCGAATACCGCCTGCGGGCACCCCTGCGTGTCATCGGCCTGGCCGGCCTGGCCCAGACGATGATCGTCGAGCCACCCAAAGCCTTCTTCGTCCGCATCCTGACCCCCGTCGAAGTCGCCCGCGCCGAGCCCGACGCGATCATCCTGCACCAGCCCCTGGACGACGCCCAGACCGACGCACTCGAAGGTTACGCACGCTTCAACAAGGGCATCCGGCGCATCATCACCATTGACGACCTGATCACCGCCCTGCCGGCAAAGAACTCCTTCTTCAAGGCCGGCTTCAAGGATGCCCGCCCGCGCCTGCGTCGAACCCTGAGGCTCGCCGACCGCCTTGTCGTAAGCACCCAGCCGCTGGCCGACCTGTGCGCCGACATGATCGAAGACATCCAGGTCATGCCCAACTGCCTCGAATGGAGCCTGTGGGGCGAGGTACAGCCACCCCGCCTGCCGCGCAGAAAGCCGCGCGTCGGCTGGGCCGGCGCCCAGCAGCACCAAGGCGACCTGGAACTCATCTACCCGGTGGTCGAAGCCCTCGCCGACGAAGTGGACTGGATCTTCATGGGCATGTGCCCGGAACCGCTCAAGCCCTTTGTTCACGAGCACCACGGGTTCGAGCTGGATTTTCGCGCCTACCCCAGGGCAATGTCCCGGCTCGACCTCGACCTGGCCATCGCGCCACTCGAAATCCACGCCTTCAACGAAGCCAAGAGCAACCTGCGGCTGCTTGAATACGGCGCGATGGGCTGGCCCGTCATCTGCACCGACATCTACCCCTACCAGAATGCACCGGTTACCCGGCTACCCAACGACCCGGAAAAGTGGATCACCACGATCCGCGAACAACTGGCCGAACCCGAAGCCCTCCGCGCGGCCGGTCTCGCGCTGCAAACCTGGGTGAAAAACCGCTTCATCCTGGAAAACCATGCAGCATGCTGGTTTGCCGCCTACGGGCCTTGAAGCACTTCGATCACCAGCCTGAAAGCACGTCGTCGACCTGCCGGTTTTTCCCGGCGGATCGACGACCCGCCACTGAAATCCTTTTACAAACTCGACGCTAAAGCTTTGATTTTCAGGGCCGCTATAAAAAGCCAAGCGGTAATCCGGCCAGAATCTGTAGGCCAGAAGCCTACAAAAAAATCAAAAAAAATCTAAAGTCCGCGCGGCCATCTCCGTTAATGATTTCAACGGCGGTTGCCTTACACACACCGGGCAAGGCGAACCAAAGTTAAGCCGAAACGCTTATCTTGAACGGAATTAAGGAGATTCATAATGGCTGCCACAATCAACACCAATGCGATGTCGCTCAACGCGCAACGCAACCTCACAACCTCCCAGTCCAGCCTGGCATTGTCGGTTCAGCGTCTGTCCTCAGGTCTGCGCGTCAATAGCGCCAAGGACGACGCCGCGGGCCTGGCCATTGCCGACCGCATGAACTCGCAGGCCAAGGGCTTCAACGTCGCGATCCGCAACGCGAACGACGGCATCTCGATGGCACAGACCGCTGAAAGCGCGATGCAGGCCGTGACCGACAACCTCCAACGGATGCGCGAACTGGCGGTGCAATCGGCCAACGGAACCTACACCAGCGGCGACCGCGGCAACCTGGATACGGAATACCAGCAGCTTTCCGCTGAAATCAACCGCGTCGTGAGCGGCACCACCTTCAACGGCCAGTCCGTCCTCAACGGTAGCGGCAGCACCGCCTTCCAGGTTGGCGCAGGCACGGCCGCCACCGACCAGATCACCGTGCAGGCCAGCAGCGTCTCGCTGTCAGCCGTCTCGGGTGGCGGCAGCGTTTCTGGAGCCTCTGCCGCATCCGCAGCAATCGGCGACATCGACAAGCAGCTGACCGCCCTGAACACCGCCCGCGCCACCTGGGGTGCCGTGCAGAACCGCTTCAGCTCGGTGGTGGATACCCTGCAGGTTGCGTCCGAAAACGCCCAGGCAGCCCGCGGCCGGATCATGGACGCCGACTTCGCCCAGGAAACCGCCAACATGACCCGCGCCCAGATTCTCCAGCAGGCTGGCACCGCGATGGTCTCGCAGGCCAACAGCATGCCGAACAACGTGCTGTCCCTGCTCAGGTAACAAGTTCCAAGCACAACCTCACGGGCGCCGCCTCCCAAACGGTGGAGGTGCCCTTGACACACGCGGGAGATGAACATGAGCATCCAGTCAGTCGGCGCAAGCGCCGGGCAATACACGCCGCCCGTCCAGATCTCTGCCGGAACGGGTACGGCACGCCCGGTCGATGCGTCTCTCGAAGCCGGCAAAGCCCAGGCAGCCAAGGCCGCGCCCCCGAGCAGAGAGCAACTCAACCAGGCGGTCAAGCAGATCCAGGACGTCATCGAGAAAACAGCCAACAGCCTGCAGTTCTCCATCGACGAAGATCTCGGCGTATCCATCGTCAAGGTGATCGATACCGAGTCGAAAAAAACGATTCGCCAGATTCCGACCGAAGAAGTGCTGGACATTGCCAAGGCCCTCGACAAATTGCAGGGTCTGCTCATCAAGCAACGAGCCTGAGGCCAACGCCACCGGTCGCCAGACTCACCCCTGGCGCCAACGAATTCTGCCTTGCTGGAGGCCGCGCGGAACCTGGCACGCACAATGCCAATTCACTTTAGCCCTACCGCAATGCTCAAGTTCTTCCGGGCAAGGCCGTAATCCCAGCAAACCGCAACACAGCAATACAAGGGGTGCATCATGGCCACAATCTCATCAGCAGGAATCGGCTCCGGCATCAACGTCGAATCCCTTGTCAGCTCGCTGATGTCGGTCGAGAAACAGCCCCTCACCAAGCTCCAGAGCCGGCAGACCAGCTTCGAATCGAAGATTTCGGCCCTGGGCTCGCTCAAGAGCTCGATCTCCACGCTGCAAACTGCCGCCAAGGCCCTCACTCCGGCAATCGGCCAGTCGGCGACGGCGGCGTTTGCCGGTTTCAAGGCAAGCCTTGCCGACGCGACCATTGCCACGGCAACAACCAGCAGCACTGCGGTTGCCGGCACCTACTCCCTTGAAGTCACGGCCCTCGCCACCACCCAGCGCCAGGCCCTCGGCACAACCTACGCTGCCGGCGACCCTGTCCTCGATTTCGGCACCGACAGCACGCGCACACTGACGCTCACCAAAGGCGGCACCCCTGTCGACATCACCCTCGACAGCAGCCAGAACACCCTTTCCGGCGTTCGCGATGCCATCAACAACGCAGCAGCCGGTGTCAGCGCCACCATCGTCACCGACACCAGCGGCAAACAGAACCTGCTGCTCACCGCCAGCAGCGGCGGCACCGCCGGCGCAGTCAGCATTTCCGGCACCGCCACCTTCATCGACCCGGCAGCCCCCGGCACACCAATCGCCGCGTCGAGCGCCTTCACGCAAACCCAGGCCGCCACCGACGCCGCCGTGAAAATCCAGGGCGTGTCGATTGCCACCACCGGCAACACGATCAGCAATGCCATCGACGGTGTCACCCTCGACCTGACCAAGACCGGCACGACAACCATCACGGTGGCCCGCGACAACACCGATCTGAAGAGCAAGCTCGACACCTTCATCACCGCCTACAACAGCATCAACTCGTCACTGAAAAGCCTCGGCGCCTACAACGCCGCCACCAAGACGGGCGCCGTACTCAACGGCGACTCGACCCTGCGCAGCGTCCAGTCGCAATTGCGCACTGCCGTTGGCGGCAGCCCCGACAGCCTCAGCAGCGCCACCTACAAGTCGCTCAGCGAGATCGGCATCTCCTTCCAGACCGACGGCAGCCTCAAGCTTGATGGCGCCCGCTTCGACAAGGCCGCCAGCGCCAACTTTGCCGCCACGGCTGCCGTGATCGGCGCCTACGGCGACGCCTTGAAAACCACCACAACCGCGCTGCTCGCCACGAACGGCGTCATTTCCAGCCGTAGCGACGGCCTGAGCAGCAGCGTGAAAATGATGAGCCGGCAGATCGATTCGTTCGAAACCCGCCTGACCTCCATCGAAAAAACCTACCGGGCGAAGTTCACCGCCCTCGACACCGCGATGGCGAGCATGAGCACCACCAGCAGCTACCTGACCCAGCAACTGAGCATGCTTAGCAACTACTGAACATGCTCAACAATATAATGGCCAACAACTAAGCCGGACCGGAGAACAACCAGATGTCTTTTGGCCTCGCCGCCCGTAGAGGAGCCGCCGCCTATAGCGCAGTCGGCGTCGAAACCGGAATATCCACCGCCGACCCCCACAAACTGATCCTGATGCTTTTCGAAGGGGCTCTGCTGCAGGTCGGCACGGCCGTGATCGCCCTCGAAAAAAAGGACATTCCCGCCAAGGGCTCAGCCATTTCCAAGGCCATCGAGATCATTCTGAACGGCCTCAAGGTCAGTCTCGACTACGAAGCAGGCGGTGATCTCGCGGAGCGCCTCGGCGCCCTTTACGACTACATGACTCAGCGTCTGCTCTACGCTAACCTGCATAACAGCCAGCCCGCGATGGAAGAAGTCATCAAGCTGCTCACTGAACTGAAAGGCGCCTGGGAATCGATCGGCAACACCGACCAGGCCAACCGCTAAGACTGCCGGAGACATTTCATGAGTTCCCTCGCCCTCCTGGAACAGATGAGCAACTACTCCACCGAAATGGTGGATGCCGCCCGCGCCAACGACTGGGATCGCCTCACCCACCTCGAGAATCAGGTCGCCTCCCTGCGCGACCGCATGGGCACGGAAGAAGCCCTGGGTTTCCAGGGCCGCGCGGCAAAGCGCATGTCCGAAGACGAACGGGCCAAGAAGGTCGCCCTGATCCGGCGCATCCTCAATGACGACAAGGAAGTCCGTGTCCATACCGAACCGTGGATGGACAGCGTCCGACAGATGCTGTCCGGCGGCGCACGCGAACGCAAGCTGCGCAGCGCCTACGACGACAGCGACACCAGCTCCCGCACCTGACCCGCACAGCGGGCGGGCTGATCAGGCCGCGTCATGATTCCCGGCGACCTCGCCTCCCGCCTGCGGATGCTCACCGAAGCAAGCTTTTTCTCCGGTGAGCCCAACGTCGCACCCCTCGCCCGTGTAAAGGGCATCTCAGGGCAGCTCCCCGATTTCTCGGTGGGCCAGCGCATTGTCGCCAGCCTGCAAACCGCCCGCCCGGACAAGACCTTCCTGGCACAAGTGGAAGGCCGCGAAGTCACCCTCGCACTTCCCCAGTCCGTCAAAGCCGGCGACACGCTCGAACTCGTCGTCAGCCACGTCACGCCGAAGGCTGTTTTTGCGACCCTCGCGCCACCTGCGAACGAAGCCGCCAGCCGGCCAGCCCTGAGCCAGGCCGGCAAGCTGATCGGTTTTCTGCTCACCGGCCAGCCGGCGCCCGAAACGCCGCGCCTCAACGGCGGTGCGGCGCTGCTCCCCGCTGCACCGCAAGGCGCCGGCGCGGCGTCAACCCTGGCCGCGAACCTCGCCGGCGCCGTGCAGCAAAGCGGCCTGTTCTATGAATCCCACCAGGCCCGCTGGCTCGCCGGACAGATCGACACCGCCACCCTGCAGCTGGAACCCCAGGGCAAGGCCGCGATCTCCGCCGCCGCCCGTGCCGCCGTAACGGAAACCACACCCTACCTTGCGCCCGGCAGCACCGAAACCGCAGAAAGCCCGTCCGGCGCCCCCACTCGCCCCCAGGCCGAGCAGGCAGCACCGATGCCCGAGCGCCTGCTGCCCCTGGTGCATCAGCAACTCGACGCCATCGCCACCCAGCACATCGTCTGGCAGGGGCAAGTGTGGCCTGGGCAAAACATGGAATGGGAGATCGAGGAGCCGGATCAAGAGCGGCGAAATGACGACGGCGAGCCCGACCCCCGCTGGAACACCACCCTGCGCCTGACCCTGCCCAGCCTCGGCGGCGTCGAGGCGCAACTTCACCTCACCCCGGCCGGCGTGGCAGTGCGGCTGATCGCCGACAGCGAAGCCACACGCGACACCCTCGATGGCGCCCAGGGTCGCCTGGCCGACGCCCTCGATGCGGCCAATGTTCCACTGACCGGCCTCGTCGCCGAACGCCGGAGCGCACCATGAACCGCCCCGAGCACCCCGCCGGCGAGCAGCGCGCCGAAGCCGTCGCACTGGCCTACAACGCCGGCCAGTCGGCACCAACCGTCGTCGCCAAGGGGCGCGGCCTGATCGCCACCGAAATCATCTCCCGTGCCAAGGAGGCCGGCGTCTACGTCCACGAATCGCCCGAGCTGGTCGCACTCCTGATGCAGGTCGACCTGGACGCGCGTATTCCACCGGAACTCTACGTGGTCGTCGCCGAACTCCTGGCCTGGCTCTACAGCATCGAAGCCGGCAGCCAAAAAGAAACGGCCCCGAAATCCGGGGCCGTTTCCAGGTGAACGCTGCGGGGGCGAAATACTTCGCCCCTGTCGATCAGTTGCTGGGCGGAACGTAGCCGTTGACCTGATCCGCACCGCCACCAAAGAAGTAGCGCTCCATCTGCTCAGCCAGGTACTTGCGGGCGCGGATGTCCATCAGGTTGAGACGGTTTTCGTTGATCAGCATGGTCTGGTGCTTGACCCACTGCTGCCAGCCTTCCTTGGAAACATTTTCGAAGACCCTCTTGCCGAGCTCGCCGGGAATCGGCGGCAGATCGAGACCTTCGGCCTCGCGACCGAGCTTCACACAATTAACCATCCGTGCCATGTATCACCTCATGAGTTGGGTTTGCCGGGGCAATCGGACAGCCGCCGGCAATGTGGCGAGATTATAGGGGCTATTGCCCATCATTTCAGGGATCGCACGCGAACTCCAGCCCGCTGGACAAGCCGCGACAACCCCGCCTGGGCGCCCGGCTCAATCAAGCGGCGGGCCCACCGCATCCTGGGCAAATTCCCAGCAATTGCCGCCCAGCGCCTTGGCCCGGTACATCCCGCGGTCGGCCGCACCGATCAGGCGCTCGCCGTCCTCCCCGTGGCGGGTGCTCAGGGCGATGCCAATGCTCGCCGTGACCGTCGCCGTCCCCTGCCCCCGGCCGAAGGAAAAGTTCAAGCCTGCAATGCAGGCGCACACCCGCCGGGCCAGTTCGGCCAGCCCCTGGGGGTCAGCCGCCGACACGAGGATCGCGAACTCGTCGCCCCCCATGCGAAAGAACATTTCGTTGCGCCGCACCACCGAAGCCACCGCACCGGCCAGGCCGACCAGGACTTCATCGCCGGCCTGGTGACCATAGCTGTCGTTGACCGGCTTGAACTCGTCCAGGTCGATGGCGAGCAGGCCCACCTCCTCCCCGTGGCGCCGCCCGTCGGCCAGCATGCGTTCGAGCTCCTCGTGGAAGCGGCGGCGGTTGAACAGGTTGGTGAGCGGATCGCGTTCGGCCAGGTGCAAGAGCTGATTGGCCACCCGGCGCTGCTCGGTGATGTCCTCGAAGACCCAGATCCGTCCAATCGCCCGGGCTCCGTCCGGCCCGGGCACGATGCGCGAAAAATCGGTGACGATCCGCCCGTCACTGAAATGGATTTCAAAGGGCTCGCTCGGCTCCCGGCACAGCAAGACCTGGGAAACGTGCTGCTGATAACCCGCGCCGTCCTCGATGAGCGCAAGGGCATGCTTCTGGAGCGCCACGTCGCGCATGCCGACAAAACGCTCGGCATCCGGCAGGCCCCAGATCTCACAGAAGGTCCGGTTGCAATAGACCACGCGGCGGTCGGTATCCATGAACAGGATGCCCATCCGCACCACGTCAAGCAGCGCCGACAGGCGCGAACGCTCCTCGTTGCTGCGCCGCAGGTAATGCTCGGAGAGCGCCTGGGCACGGCGCAGGGCGGCGACCGATTCGAGCAGCTTGAACTCGGCCTCCTTGCGCGCCTGGATGTCGCTCATTGTCGCCCGCAAACCCAGCAGAGTGCCGTCGTCGCCGCAGACAGGCTGCCAGTAGCAGGCCATCCACTGCACGCTGCCGCGCCCATTGACCAGCCGCAATTCGAATTCGGCGGCCACCCCGCTGGCGAGCGCCTGGCGAATCTGGTCGCGACAATAGGCGCGGTCGCGTTCATAGACGACGAGATCGACGAAATCGCCTGCCAGCACCACGTCGACCGGCTGCCCGGTGTAGCGCTCAATCGCCTGATTGACCCAGTACAACCGCCCGTCCAGGTCAACCCAGCCGTCCAGGCAATGGCCCGCCTCGGCCGCCACCCGGAAATGCCAGTCTCGCGTCCTTTCGGAAGGCATCCTCCCCCCGACCCGTGCCTCTGCTGTTCCGGCGGTGCCCAGACGGACCTGCAGGGCCGTCAGGCG
Organism: Zoogloea sp.; assembly: GCA_016720685.1. GTDB lineage: Bacteria > Pseudomonadota > Gammaproteobacteria > Burkholderiales > Rhodocyclaceae > Zoogloea. Next base: position 23,909 of record JADKKC010000016.1, on the reverse strand, counting down.
CTGGCGGAGCCGGAGCACGTAGCCGCCACCCGCCAGCCCGATAATTGCCAGGGCGCTGGCACCCAGCGTCACAACGGACGTGTCGAGGCTTTCAGGCCAGGCGGCCAGTGCCGGCCCGGCCGACAGCAAGAGCGCAGGCAGCGCCAGGACACGCCGCGGCGCGCGCGGCGGGAAGACGTGTCCAACGAATCGGGCGATCAAACGGTCACTTTCACAGGGTTTTCATGAAGACCTTGGAGCGACGGCTGACGTCGTACATCTCCCGCTTCTGACGCGGCAGATCTTCGGGCGGAGCCTGACGGAAGCCGCGCTCGCGAAACCAGTCGGACGTACGCGTGGTGAGCACGAACAGGCGCTCGACGCCGATCGCCTGGGCGCGCTCTTCCATGCGCCGCAACAGCATTTCACCCAGACCGGCGCGGCGGTGCTCCGGCACCACGGCCACGCAGGCCATCTCGGCGGCGCGCTCGTCGATAAACGGGTAAAGGGCCGCGCAGCCTACCAGCACGCCGTCGTAGTCGACGACGGTAAAGCGCTCGACCTCCTCCTCGAGGCGCTCGCGACTGCGCCGTACCAGCGTGCCATCGGCCTCCATCGGCGCGATCACGCTCGACAAGGCCCCCACATCCTCGACGGTCGCCTCGCGGAGGCGGAACAGCGGATCACGGGTAATCACCGTACCGACGCCCTGCGGCGTAAAGAATTCAAGCAGCAGGCCGCCGTCCTTGTCCCGGTCGATCAGGTGGGCACGGCCAACGCCCTTGCGCACCGCGCGGATTGCGCAGGGCAGGTAAAGGTCGAGGTCTTCGGTCATGCCTTCGCCCGCCTTGAGCATGGCCTCGGCGTCGTCGGCGGTGATCGCCTCGATCAGCCCGCCTTTGGTGTCGAGCAGGCCAGGCGCGTCGCACAGGTAGATGAGCTTCTCGGCCTTCAACCCGATCGCCACCGCCTCGGCCACCGTCTCCATGCTCATGTTGAAGATCTCGCCCGCCGGCGAAACTCCCAGCGGCGACATCAGCACCACGTTTTGCTGGTCGAGATCGGCCGCGATTTCCTCGGCGATCACCTTGCGCACCGCGCCGGTGAAGCCATAGTCGACGCCTTCATCCACCCCCACCGGCTTGGCGGTAATGAAGTTGCCACCGGTCACGCGCATGAAACTGCCCGCCATCGGTGTGTTCGGCAGCCCCTGGGAGAGCTGGGCTTCGACCTCGATGCGGGTCACCGCCATCGCCGCCTTGACGCATTCAAGGGCCTCCGCATCGGTCACGCGCAGGCCTTTGTGAAAGCGCGGCACCAAGCCCCGCCGGGCCATTTCGGCATCGATCTGGGGCCGTGCGCCATGCACCAGCACCAGGCGCACGCCGAGCGCGGCCAGCAGGTTGCAGTCGTAGGCCAGTTTCTGGCCCAGCTGGCCAATGGCAACCTCGCCCCCGAAACCGAGCACGAAAGTCTTGCCTCGAAAGGCGTGGATGTAGGGTGCGGCAGCCCGCACCCAGGCAACGAAACGCTGGGAAAGCTCGTTTGCCGACAGGGGCACGGGCGTGTTTTCAGATGAATTCAATGGAATTTTCGCTATAACGAGGGGAAGTATTCAGGCCTGCTGCGGCCTGCCCGCTTCATGCCTTCAGGGCTGCGTCGATCTTATCGACCAGGATGCGCAGAATCTTTACCCGGGCATAATATTTATTGTCGGCCTCGACCAGCGTCCAGGATGCGTTTTCGGTGCTCGTCCGATCAATCATGTCGCATACCGCCGGCTCGTAGAGCGGCCATTTTTCGCGGTTGCGCCAGTCGTCGGGGGTGATCTTGTAGCGCTTGAAGGATTCCGTCTCCCGCGCCTTGAAGCGCAGCAGCTGCTCGTCGTCGCTGACGGACAGCCACAACTTCACGACAATCGCCCCGGCCGACACCAGCTGGTCCTCGAAATCGTTGATCTCGGTGTAGGCGCGCATCCAGTCGGCCTCGGAACAAAAGCCCTCGACCCGCTCGACCAGCACCCGGCCGTACCAGGAGCGATCAAAGATCGTCACCTTGCCGCGCCGCGGCAGGCGTCGCCAGAAACGCCACAGGTAGGGCCTGGCCTGCTCCTCGTCGCTGGGCGCCGCAATCGGCACGACACGATACTTGCGCGTGTCGAGGGCCTCGGTGATGCGGCGGATCGCTCCGCCCTTCCCGGCGGCGTCCATGCCCTCGAAAACCATCACCAGGCTGCGCCTGGCAAAGGCATCGCTGCGCAGCGCCAGCGCCAGCCGGCCCTGGAGCTTTTCGAGCTGCTTGTCGTATTCCTTCTTGTCCATCGGCTGGTTGAGCACCAGCGCGTTGAGCAGGTTGCGCTCGTCCGGCGCCACCACCAGCGGCGCAGCCGTCTGGCGCGGCCGAAAACCCTTGCGCACAAACTCGATGCGGCGCTGCAGGCGCTCCAGCAAGGTGCGCCCCACATGCACGGCACGGTATTGGGGGTCGGTGCCGTCGACGATCACCCACGGCGCGATGCCGGTACTGGTGCGGCGAAGCACATGCTCGGCCACCTCCCGGTAGCGGTCGTATTCCTCGTAGAACTGCCAGTCGGCCTCGCCCACCCGCCAGCGGGTGTCCGGGTTGGCTTCGAGGGCCTTGAGACGTTTCTTTTGGGCCGGACGCGACAAATGGAACCAGAACTTCACCAGCATCACGCCCTCGGCACTCAGCATCGCCTCGAAGCGGTTGAGTTCGGACAGGCGCTGGTCGAGATGCGCCTTCTTGATGCGCCCGAAGGCACGGTCGCCGATGGGCTCGGAATACCAGTTGCCAAAAAGAATGCCGATCTTGCCCCGCGGCGGCAGCGCGCGCCAAAAGCGCCACAGGAAGGGCTGCTCCCGTTCCTCGTCGGTGGGCTGGTCGAAGGCATGCACCTCGATGTGGCGCGGGTCCATCCACTCGTTGAGCAGATTCACCGTTTCGCCCCGGCCTGCACCGTCGATCCCGTTGATGAGGATCACCACCGAGAAATCCTTGTTTTCCAGCAGATCGAACTGCGCTTCGAGCAGCTCGGTGCGCAACGTGGGCTCGATCGCTGCGTAGTCTTCTTTCGACAAGCGATGGCCCAGCTCCGCCGATTCAAACATCTGCCTCTCCCGGAAAATCACCCCACATGGTTTGCATCGCCGCCAGCGCCGCGAGGCCGGCGGTTTCGGTACGCAGCACCCGCGGCCCGAGGGCCAGCGGCGCACAGCCGGCGCGGGCCGCAAGATCAAGCTCGGCCGGCGACCAGCCCCCTTCGGGCCCGATCAGGATCGCCACCGGCCGGCCTGGCCTGGCCTTGCGGGCCAGCGCCCCGTCGGCACCCGGCGCAAGGATCAGGCGCGTGCCATCAAACGGCCGGGCCAGGTATTTGGCCAAGGGCAGGATCTCGCCCACCACCGGCACCCGATTGCGGCCCGACTGCTCGCAAGCCGCCACGGCAACCTGCTGCCAATGGGCAACGCGCTTGTCGGCGCGTTCGCCCGCAAGCTTGAGCACCGACCGCTCGGCCGCCACCGGCTGCACCGCGGCAACGCCGAGCTCGACCGCCTTTTGCACGATCCAGTCCATCTTGTCGCCACTGGCCAGCGCCTGAACGAGGGTGATCTGCAGCGGCGATTCGCGCTCGATGGCCAGCCGCGGACCCAGCCGGGCGAGAGGCTTCTCTGCCAAACGCCAGGATGCTCGCAGCACACTCGCCGCCCTGACCGTCGAAGAGCGTCACCGGGTCGCCCACGGCCAGGCGCAGCACGCGCTCGGCATGGTGGGCGACGGCGGCAGGCAGGGGCATGTCGGATGCGGGAAGGAGGCCGTCAGGGCAGAAGAAGCGCGGATTCATCGTGCTATTATCCGCGAGCCTCAACGGGATTGAAACAAACGAAGATCATGGTCAGTCTCACCACGCCCCTGTGTGACTTTGGCTGGTCCGCGCCGGACTTCGTGCTCCCCGGCGTCGACGGCAACACGCACTCGCGCGCCAGCTGCCGCGGCCCGAAAGGCCTGCTGGTCATGTTCATCTGCAACCATTGCCCCTATGTCAAAGCCGTGCTGCCCCGCATTTTGCGCGACTGCCGCGAACTTGCCGGGCTGGGCATCGGCAGCGTGGCGATCATGTCCAATGATCCGGCCGGCTACCCCGAAGACTCCTGGGACAACATGCGGCACATCGCCGCCGAAATGAACTTTCCCTTCCCTTATCTTCTCGACGCAAGCCAGTCCGTCGCCAGGGGCTACGGCGCCGTGTGCACACCCGACTTCTTCGGCTTCGACGCCGGGCTCGGTCTCCAGTACCGCGGCCGCCTCGACGCATCGGGCAAGCAGCCCGCCCCCGACAACGCCCGCCGCGAGCTTTTCGAAGCCATGCGGCGCATCGCCCAAACCGGCCACGGCCCCCATGAGCAAACGGCCGGCATCGGCTGCTCGATCAAATGGCAGACCACCCCATGACTAGTGCCCAACGCCTCGACCAGGCCCGTGAATTGGTCGCCATCGTCCGCGAGATGGCCCGCACCACCATTCTGCCCCGCTATCTGCGCGCCGTGCGCGAGCACAAGGCCGACGGCAGCGTGCTCACCGAAGCCGACCTCGCCGCCCAGGCCGCGCTGGTCGAAAGCCTGCCCACCCTGATCCACGCCCCGGTGCTCGGCGAAGAAATGAGCGCCGAGGAACAGGGCCGCGTGTGGCATGCCGGCGTGCATGGCCTGTGGGTCATCGACCCCATCGACGGCACCACCAATTTCGCCAACGGCATCCCCTTCTTCGGCGTCGCCGTGGCCTATCTGGTCAGCCACAAAACCCAGATCGGCGTGGTGTACAACCCGGTTACCGACGAAGCCTTCTACGCCGCCCGCGGTGCCGGAGCCTGGCTCAACGATGTTTCCCTGCCCCTGCGCAGCCCCGCCGGCCACCTTCGCGAAGCGGTCGCCGGCGTGGATTTCAAACGTATCAGCCACCACCTGGGCGACGAACTGGCGGTGCGCCCGCCTTACTATTCCCAGCGCAACTTCGGCTCCAGCGCCCTCGAATGGTGCTACGTCGCAGCCGGCCGGCTCGATGTTTACATCCACGGCGGCCAGATGCTGTGGGACTACGCAGCCGGCCGCCTGATCCTCGAAGAGGCCGGCGGCAGCTACAGCAGCATCGGCGGCACGCCCCTCACGGCCGGCCCGGCCATCAAGCGCTCGGTCATCGCCGCCGCCAGTCCGGCCCTGTTCGAGCAATGGCGCACCTGGCTGCACGCCCACTCCTGAAAAAAGCCACCACGCCTTCACAAGCCCGGCCCCCAGGGGCATGACAGCAAAGACATTCCATCGATCGCCTACATCCAGACCCGCTGCGGAGCGCTTTTGGAACAGCTCATATCCGCGTGAGCTGTTCCAAAACCACTCATTCGCGGGAGCAGTTCATGTCAATGAAGCACCCCATCATCGTGGTGACCGGTTCGTCCGGCGCAGGCGCCACCACCGTGAAGCACACCTTTGAAGGCATTTTCTGGCGCGAAAAGGTCAACGCCGCGATCATCGAGGGCGACAGCTTCCACCGCTACACCCGCGATGAAATCCGCGAGCGGATCGTCAAGGCAGAAAGCCAGGGCCAGCGCGGCATCAGCCACTTCGGCCCCGAAGCCAACCTGCTCGAAGAGCTTGAGCACCTCTTCCGGACCTACGGCGAATCCGGTGGCGGCAAGCGCCGTCACTACCTGCACCATGCCGAAGAGGCGTCGCGCCGCGGCCTCAAGGTGGGCAGCTTCACCCCCTGGGAAGAGCTCCCCCCCGACACGGACTGCCTGTTCTACGAAGGCCTGCACGGCGCAGTCACCACCGACAAGGTCAACACCGGCCGCCACGCCGACCTGCTGATCGGGGTCGTGCCGATCACCAACCTGGAATGGATCCAGAAAATCCACCGAGACACGAAAACCCGCGGCTATTCACTCGAGGCGGTGCAGGAAACCATCCTGCGGCGCATGCACGACTACGTGCATTACATCGTGCCCCAGTTCACCCACACCCACATCAACTTCCAGCGGGTGCCGATGGTGGACACCTCCAACCCCTTCATCGCCCGGGACATTCCGACGGCCGACGAATCGATGGTGATCATCCGTTTCCGCGACCCGCGCGGCGTGGATTTCCCCTACCTGCTGCGCATGGTCCACGACAGCTTCATGTCCCGCGCCAACACCATCGTGGTGCCTGGCGGCAAGCTCGACCTGGCCATGCAGCTGATCCTCACGCCGCTGATCTGGAAACTGATGGAACGCCGCCGGCAGTGGGTATGAGCGTCACCGCGACGCGGCCGTATTTCCTGCCCATGTTCCAGGCCGAGCTGCCACGGCCGTGGAAGACGCCGCGATAGGTGCTGTCGCCGGCCACCAGCACCACATCGCCGGCCGGAGCCTGCGCTGCTGCAGGCGCCGAGGGGCAACGCGGCACACACCCGCACAAAAGCGGCAGAACGGGAGACGGGCAACGCCTGGGAGCCCGATGCAAGAAAATGTAAGACCACGGCAGCGACGCGGCTTGTGCCGGAGTTTTTACGCCCCCGCCGTGACGCCTCCGACACCCACAATCAAGCCGCCAAGGCTACCCAAGCCCCCGGAAATCAAAGATAATTGCGGTCTTTGCGCGCCGCTCCCCCGGCCGAAAGTTCTTCGATGTCCACTTCGCGTAACGTCAAGCCGCCCGTCTTCAACTCCCTGACCGGCGCGATCCGCGCGCTAGCCATGGACGCCGTCCAGAAAGCCAACTCAGGCCACCCCGGAGCCCCGATGGGCATGGCCGAAATCGCCGAAGTCCTGTGGCGACATCACCTGCGCCACAACCCGGCCAACCCCAAATGGGCCGACCGCGACCGCTTCGTCCAGTCCAACGGCCACGGCTCGATGCTGATCTACAGCCTGCTGCACCTCACCGGCTACGATCTGTCCATCGACGACATGAAGAACTTCCGCCAGCTGCACAGCCGCACCCCGGGCCACCCGGAATACGGCTACACCCCCGGCGTCGAAACCACCACCGGCCCGCTGGGCCAGGGCATCACCAACGCCGTGGGCATGGCGCTGGCCGAAAAAATCCTCGCCGACAGCTTCAACCGCCCCGGCCACGCCATCGTCGACCACCACACCTATGTGTTCCTCGGTGACGGCTGCCTGATGGAAGGCATCTCCCACGAAGCCTGTTCGCTGGCCGGCACCTGGGGCCTCGGCAAGCTGATCGCCTTCTACGACGACAACAACATCTCCATCGACGGCCACGTCGAAGGCTGGTTCACCGACGACACCCCGAAGCGCTTCGAAGCCTACGGCTGGCACGTGCTGCGCGACGTCCAGGGCCACGACCCGGTCGAAATCGAAACCGCCCTCCAGGCCGCCAAGGCCGAAACCGGCCGCCCGACCCTGATCTGCTGCAAGACCATCATCGGCGCCGGCGCCCCCAACAAGCAGGACAGCCACGACGTGCACGGCGCCCCGCTGGGTGCCGCCGAAATCGAAGCCGCCCGCGCCTACATCGGCTGGAAGCACCCCGCCTTCGAAATCCCCGCCGACGTCTACGCCGCCTGGGACGCCAAGGCCAAGGGCGCAGCTCTTGAAGCCGGGTGGAACACCCGCTTCGCCGCCTACGCCGCCGAGTTCCCCGAACTGGCCGCCGAGTTCACCCGCCGCATGGCCGGCGAACTGCCCGCCGACTGGGCGGCCCACGTCGAATCCGTACTCGCCAGGGTTGCCGAGAAAGGCGAAACCATCGCCACCCGCAAGGCCAGCCAGAACAGCATCGAAGCCTTCGCGCCCAAGCTGCCCGAACTCCTCGGCGGCTCCGCCGACCTGGCCGGCTCCAACCTCACGCTGTGGTCCGGCGCCAAGGGCGTCAGCCGCGAAACCGGCGGCAACTACGTTTATTACGGCGTGCGCGAATTCGGCATGGCGGCCATCGCCAACGGCGTGGCCCTGCACGGCGGCCTGATTCCCTACACCGCCACCTTCCTGATGTTCAGCGAATACGCCCGCAATGCCCTGCGCATGGCGGCGCTCATGAAGCTGCGCCAGATCTTCGTGTTCACCCACGATTCCATCGGCCTCGGCGAAGACGGCCCGACCCACCAGCCGGTCGAGCAAACCGCCACCCTGCGCCTCATCCCCAACATGGACGTGTGGCGTCCCTGCGACACCACCGAATCGACAGTCGCCTGGGCCTCGGCGATCGAGCGGGCCACCGGCCCCTCGTCCCTCGCCTTCTCGCGCCAGAACCTGCCCTTCCAGGCGCGCACCGCCGCGCAAACAGCCGACATCCGCCGTGGCGGCTACGTGCTGTCCGAAGCGGGAACTCCGTCACAGCCGGTTTCGCCACAAGCCATTATCATAGCCACCGGCTCCGAAGTGGCACTTGCCATGGCCGCCCGCAAGCAGCTCGCCGATGAAGGCATTGCCGTGCGCGTGGTGTCCATGCCCAGCACCAACGTCTTCGACCGCCAGGATGCCGCCTACCGCGCCTCCGTGCTGCCCAAAGGCCTGCCCCGCGTCGCCGTCGAAGCCGGTGTAACCGACGGCTGGCGCAAGTACGTGGGCCTCGAAGGCGAAGTGATCGGCCTCGACCGCTTCGGCGAATCCGCCCCGGCCGGCGAGCTGTTCGCGTATTTCGGCATCACCACCGAAGCGGTGGTTGCCGCAGTGAAAAAAGTCATTGCCTGACGCGGCTTCGTTCGCGTCACCGTCAGCGCGGCCCCGGGCCGCGCGCAGGATTTGTTTTTGTGTGATTAAGACTAGGGAGAAGAATCGATGAGCATCAAGGTCGCCATCAATGGTTTCGGTCGTATCGGCCGCTGCACGCTGCGCGCCATCTACGAGCAGGGTCTGCAAAACGAGTTTGAAGTGGTTGCCATCAACGCCTCCGGCGACCTGACCACCAACGCTCACCTGCTCAAGTACGACACCACTCACGGCCGCTTCGGCACCCCGGTGGAAACCGAAGGTGAGAACGTCATCATCATCGACGGCAAGAAGATCCCCTTCTACTCCACCAAAGATCCCAAGGGCGTGAACTGGGGCAGCCACGGCGTGGATGTCCTGCTGGAATGCACCGGCGCCTACACCACCAAGGCCAAGGCCCAGGCCCTGCTCGACCAGGGCGCCAGGCGCGTGCTGATCTCCGCGCCCGGCGGCGACGACGTGGACACCACCATCGTCATGGGTGTGAACGAAGGCGCGCTGAAGGCCGACATGACCGTCGTCTCCAACGCCTCCTGCACCACCAACTGCCTGGCCCCGGTGGCCAAGATCCTGGCCGACAGCGTCGGCATCAAGCAGGGCCTGATGACCACCATCCACGCCTACACCAACGACCAGGTCACCGTTGACGTCCGCCACAAGGATCTGCGCCGCGCCCGTGCCGCCGCCGCCAACATCATCCCGACCAAGACCGGTGCCGCCAAGGCCGTCGGCCTGGTGCTGCCGCAACTGGTCGGCAAGGTTGACGGTTTCGCGCTGCGCGTGCCCACCATCAACGTCTCGCTGGTCGACCTGACCTTCACCGCCGACCGCGCCACCACCAAGGAAGAAATCAACGCCTTGATGACGGCTGCCGCCAACGGCCCGCTGAAGGGCATCCTGGCCGTGAACAACGAGCCGCTGGTCTCCTCCGACTTCAACCACACCACCGTCTCCTCCACCTTCGATGCCACGCAAACCCGCGTCATCAAGGCCGAAGACGGCTCCGTGCTGGTCAAGGTGCTGGCCTGGTACGACAACGAATGGGGCTACTCCTGCCGCATGCTCGACGCCGCCCGCGCCTTCGTCAACGCCAAGTAATCCAGCTGTTTCAACGCCCCGCCCCGTGCGGGGCGTTTTTCATTCCGACGCCACGAAGAACATCATCATGCAAGTCAAAAAGCTCACCGATCTCGACGTCTCCGGCAAGCGCGTCTTCATTCGCGCCGACCTCAACGTACCCCAGGACGACGCCGGCAACATCACCGAAGACACCCGCATCCGCGCCTCGATCCCGTCGATCAAGTACGCCCTCGAAGGCGGCGCCGCGGTGATGGTCACCTCTCACCTGGGCCGCCCGACCGAAGGCGAAGTCACTGCCGACGACACCCTCGCGCCGGTGGCCGTGCGCCTCGGCCAGTTGCTGCACAAGCCGGTCCGGCTGGTCCAGAACTGGGTCGACGGTGGTTTCAGCGTCGCCCCGGGCGAAGTCGTGCTGCTTGAAAACTGCCGCTGCAACAAGGGCGAGAAAAAAGACAACGAAGAGCTCGCCAAGAAGATAGCCGCCCTGTGCGACGTCTACGTGAACGATGCCTTCGGCACTGCCCACCGCGCCGAAGCCACCACCCACGGCATCGCCCGCTTTGCCCCGGTGGCCTGCGCCGGCATCCTGATGGGCGCCGAAATCGATGCGCTGGGCAAGGCCCTGCACGCACCGAAGCACCCGCTGGTGGCCATCGTCGGCGGCTCCAAGGTGTCCTCCAAGCTCACGATCCTGCGCTCGCTGGCCGAAAAGGTTGACCAGCTGATCGTTGGCGGCGGCATCGCCAACACCTTCCTGCTGGCCTCCGGCAAGCGCATCGGCGAATCCCTGGCCGAGCCCGACCTGGTCAAGGAAGCCCACGCGATCATGGACATCATGAAGGCCCGCGGCGCCGAAGTGCCGCTGCCGACCGACGTGGTCGTGGCCGACGAGGTCTCTGCGCTGGCCCGCGCCAACAAGATCTCCGTCGATGACGTGTCCGCCCACGACCGCATCCTCGACATCGGCCCGAAGAGCGCCGCCCGCCTCGGCGAGATCATCGCCAACGCCGGCACCATCGTCTGGAACGGCCCGGTCGGCGTGTTCGAGCTGCCCCAGTTCGCCGGCGGCACCAAGATGCTCGCCTCGGCCATCGCCCACTCCGAAGCCTTCTCCATCGCCGGCGGCGGCGACACCCTGGCGGCCATCGCCAAGTTCAACATCTCCGACGACGTGGGCTACATCTCCACGGGTGGCGGCGCCTTCCTGGAATTCCTCGAAGGCCGCACCCTGCCGGCCATTGCAGCCCTCGAAGAGCGCTTCAAGGACTGAACCGCACTGCGCTTCAGCGCCCCGACATGCGGCCTGCGGGCCGCATGTTTTTTTATCGGAGCCCGGCGGCCCGCCCCGGCTGGCAGCTCAGCACATTCTTGATTGCAAAACGTGAATAAACGGCGCACCGCGCCGATAATCAAGTCATCGAATTATTGCGCTGCGCCCCCCGCGGGGATTTCCGCTCCGGACGCACCCGGCCATGCCCATTCCCCCCAGCGCGATTGGCTCCCCCCGCAGGCTCGTCAGCGCCATCGTGCTGTTCGTGGTGCTGGACTTGAGCGTGCTGCTGATCAACCTGTGGCTGGCCGAGCAGTTGGCCCAGGATGCGGTGGCGATCAACCTGGCCGGACGCCAGCGCATGCTGTCCCAGCAGACCACCAAGGCCCTGCTGCTGGCCACGAACGCCCCCACCGCCAAGGATTCCGACGCCGCGAACCTGGAGCTTGACGCGGCCTTCGGGCTTCTCCTGCAAACCCAGAAGGCCTTCGCCCAGGGCGGCGAAACCCGTGGCGGCGACGGCAAGACCGTAAGCCTGAAAGCCGTTCATGGCGAGGCGGCGCGTGTCGTTGCCCAGGCCCAGGCAATCATCGCCCCCCTGGAGCAACTGCTCTCGGCGCCCGCCCCCGTGGGTGAGTCGCAGGCGCCCAGGCTTGGCCGGGCGACCGGCTACATGGTGAACCGCAACCAGGATCTCCTGTCGCTGATGAACACCCTGACCACCGCGCTCGAACATGACTCGGTGCGCCGCGCCCGCAACCTGCGGGCCATCCAGACCGGCGCCTTCGTACTCGCGCTGGGCAACTTCCTGGCCATCGTCATCGGCATGCTGAACCACTTTCGCCGGGTCGAACGCGACAGCCAGCAGTGGCGCGAGCTGGCGCGCCGGGACGCCCTGACCGGCCTGGCCAATCGCAAGGCCTTTACCGAAGCGGCCCAGGGCATGCTGGCCCGTGCCCAGGGAGATACCGTTGAAGGCGCACTGCTGATGCTGGATCTGGACGGCTTCAAGCCGATCAACGACACGCTGGGGCACGCCACCGGCGATCAGGTTCTGATCGCCCTCGCCCGCGCCCTGGAATCCACGGCCCGCACCACCGACGTGGTGGCGCGCCTCGGTGGCGACGAGTTCGCGGTGCTGTGCCCCAAGCTCCACGGCCAGGACGACATCACCCACTTCTGCAACCGCCTTCTCACCGCCATCACCGACCTTCCCGGGCAGGTCTGCCCGGGCAAGCGGCTCGGTGCCAGCATCGGCGTAGCCCTCTACCCCGAGAGCGGCTACGAACTCGAGCACTTGCTGGGCCTGGCCGACAAGGCCATGTACGCCGCCAAGAACTCAGGCGGCGGCCGCTGGGAGATCGCCGCCTGACCCGCCGCGCCCGGCGGCAAATTACTGCGGCTTAGAGCTGGGCCTCCCGGCGGATTTTCCAGTCACCGCCTTCCCGAACCCATTCGATCTGCTTGCGCCCGGCATCGCTGTAGTTGCCGGAGCGGTAGCGCTGCTCGAAGCTGACCGACACCACGTCACCCTCCACCTTGTAGCTGGGCGTGTCAAGCGACACCTGGATTTCGCCCTTCTTGTCGAGCTTCACCCGGCGATCGGCCTCCCAGGCGCTGCGGGCGCGCTTGTCGGTGGGCACGAAGTTGCTGCCGTAGAAGGCCAGGTAGCGACTGGCGTCCTTGGCCTCCCACGCCTGGCGCCAGGCTTCGAGACGGCTGGCCACGAGCGGGGTCGGGTCGGCCGCCGGTGTGGCTGCCACGGGGACAGGCGCAGGCGCCGTAACGGGAGCCGGAGCCGGAGCCGCAGCCACCGCCGGCGGAGCCGCTTTCAATGCCACCGGCACCGCCGCGGCGGCGGCCACCTGCACCGGTGCGGCGGCCTGCGGCGTTCCGAGCTGGGCGTGATGCTGGCGCAGGGCCGCGTTGGCAGGGTCGAGGGCCAGGCCGCGCTCGAAAGCCTGACGGGCCGCCGGCAGCTCGTTACGGGCCATCAGCACGACCCCGAGGGTGTCGTGGTAGCTGGCCCGTTGTTCATCCTTGGTCACGGCTTTCCGGGCCAGCGTCAGGGCCTCGTCGAGCTTGATCCGCTGGCTGGCCAGTACAAAGGCCAGATTGTTGGCGAGACGCACGTCTTCCGGCTCGATCCGGATGCCGGCCCGGTATGCCGCCTCGGCGTCTGCCGGGCGCTTCATGCGTTCGAAAGCCTGACCGCGCAGCGCGTGGGGCAAGGCGCTGGTCGGGGCGAGGCTGGCCGCGCGGGCATAGGCCTCGACGGCCTGATCGCCCTTGCCGAGAGCCAGCAGCGCATCGCCGCGGCCCAGCATTGCACCGGCAAAATCCTTGCGGACGGCCAGCGCCTTGTCGAAGGCGGCCAACGCCCGGTCGGCCTGGCTCTGCTTCAAGGCAATCATGCCCTGGGCGTGCAGTGCAAAGGAGTTTCCCGGATCGCGCCGCACGGCTTCGTCGATGGCGCGCCCGGCTTCTTCGGTCTTGCCCTCGGCCGACAGGGCCAGCGCCAGGCCAAGGTGGGCCTGGGCCAGCTCCGGGTGCTGCTTGAGCACTTCGCGCAGCTGGGCAACGGCGAGGGCCGGCTTCTTGAGTTTTTCAAGGTAAAGGGAAGCCAGGTCGAGCTTGAGCTGGACAGTGCCCGGCTGGCTGGCGATCGCGGCGTGGTAGCTTGCCTCGGCCTCGCCCGGCAGACCCTGCTCCACCAGCAGACGGGCCTGCGCCTGAAGCACGCCGGCCTGGCCGGGGGCCATGGCCACGGCGCTGCTCATCCAGTCGCGGGCTAGCTTGCCCTGCCCCTGCCCCTGGGTCGCCGCGGCGAGTCCGACCATGGCCTCGACGGAGCGGGGATTGAGCTTGTAGGCCTCGCTGAAAGCCTTTTCGGCCTGCTCGAACTGCCGCAGCCGCAGCGCCAGCTGCCCCTTGTTGAGCGCATTCAGGTCGGCACGGGTCGGCTCGGCAGACAGGCTGGGCTGCGGCGTGCTGACCAGCGCCCCGGCGCAGGCGCCACCGGCCAGGAGGGCAAGGCCGACCCCGAGAATGTGGGCAGGAAGATGACGGGTTCGATTCATGGCAACCTCGATAACTAAAACGACTCGGGCCACGGCAACAGCCGGGCCGGCGCGCCGATGCGGGCAACGCGTCGAAAGATAGCCGACGCCGGGAGCATCCGACGGTCGTATATTTCACAGCCAGGGGCAGTCCGCCTGCCCATTCGGGCGCGGGTGCGATTTATTACTGGATCCGGGCAGGATCGGGCGTCCCCCGAAATGGAAAAAAAGGGGGCAAGCCCCCTTTTTCCGTGCCCGACGGGCTTGAGCACGGACGCGATGAAGCGCCCGTTCAGACTCAGGCCTTGTTGCGGCGACGCACCGCGGACAGGCCGGCCAGACCCAGCGCGCCCAGCATCAGGGTGGTGGGTTCGGGAACCTTCTGGCTCGGCGTGGCCGAGATCAGATCCTGGCTGGAGTTGCTGGACCAGGTCGTCAGCGAGAAGCTGCCGGTGGAGGGGGCGCCGCTACGCAGGTCTTCGAGGTAGACCCAGGCGATGTCCCAGGCTTCGGTGAGGTCGGCAGCGGTGTGGGTGGCATCGGGAATGCCCACCCAGTTCTTCAGGTTGCCGGTGTCGAGGTTGCTGTCATCGAGGGCTTCCCACAGGGCGATCTGGAAGCCGGCGACTTCAACGGCGCTGGTCAGATGCACCTTGCTGTAGCTCTGGTCGAAGAGGGTCTGCACGGCGCTCGGAACGCTGGTGCCGGCGGTGAAGTCGGCGCCGGTGGTCAGGGCGGCGTTGGAGATGCCGGCCAGCAACTCGTAGCAGAAGGCGGCGAAGCTGCCGCTGTTGATGTCGAAAACAGTGGTATCGACCTGGTGGGTGGTGGTGCCGGCAGCGTCAACGACATCGACGTTGAAGCCCAGCAGGACGTTCTGGTCCGGTGCCATCACCAGCGAGTCGGCGTGGGCGGAGGCGCTGGCCAGCATGCCGGCAGCGGCGAGGGCCAGGGCGGCTTTCTTGAAGAGGGGGAAGTGATTCATTTGGGGCTCCTGCGTTAAAAAGTGGGGTGATGCAAATCAAGCTCCGCCGCGCCGGCCGGAAGAATCCGACCGGCGCGAGGGGGGTCGCTTACGCGGCCATCAGTGCGTATTGCTGCTCTTCGTAAAGGCTGGAGAGCTGACCCAGGGCGGCGACTGCGCTGTCGTTGCCGACGCTCGACGCGCTCGTCACGGCGGCTTCACCCACCGCGACGCCGGCACCCAGGACGAGGTCGAGGCTGCGGTCGTCACCCAGGAGGGACGCCAGGTTGGGCAGTTCGACGCCGGCTTCATTGGCATCGGCCAGGGAGACGTTGAAATACACGTCGGCCATGTCGATGCTGCTGCCGTCGGCCATCACCGCGCTGGAGCGCTCCAGGTGCAGGTTGCCCTGGGCATCCACCGCCGGCAGATCGATGTGATCGACCTTCAGGCTGGCCACACCGGCTTCGGCGAGCGTGCGCAGTTCGCCGGCGTCGGTCTGGTGGTTGCCGTTGAGGTCCTGCCAGACGCGCAGGTCGGCGAAGTGGGCATCGCTGGCATCGACGAATCCGTCACCGTTGCTGTCGAAAGCGCCCAGCTTGGCAAAACCGTCGCCCTTGCTGGTGCCGCCGAACAGTTCGGAGAGATTGTCGATCTTGCCGTTCTGGTCGATGTCGATCGCCAGGAAGGCATCGCCGGAGGAAATCCAGCCGCTGTCGATCGCCTTGCCGTTGCCGAACAGGTCGAACTTGCCGGTGGAGTCTTCACGGGCGATGGTCTGGATGCCGTTGTGATCCAGGTCGAGGACGATCGGGGTGATCGCCGCGTCCCAGGTCATGTCGGCTTCGCCGGACACCAGGGTGGTGAAGGCCGAGTAGGCCAGGTCCGTGGTGCTGTAGGCGTCGGCGTCCCGGCTGTCGTCGGTGCCCACGTCCTTGGCGGCCCAGAACCAGGTCGACATATCCGTGCCCTTGTACACCGTGGCGCTCTTGTCGAAGCAGATCTGGTACGAACCCGGGTTGAGGTTGGTGAACTTGTAGTTGCCGTAGGCATCCGTGTAGGTGCTGGTCCAGCTCTGGGTGGTCGCGCTCCACAGCCAGACCTTGACGTTGGCGATGCCTGCCTCGCCGGAGTCCTGCAGGCTGTTGTGGTTGGCGTCCTCCCACACCTTGTCGCCAATGCTGGCCTTGCGATACAGGCCGGCATCCACGGAACGCTCGTTCTCGCCCACCGAAAGCGTCACGAGAGCAGTCTTGCCGGAGGTATCGATGTCGGAATCGACGGCGTCGTTGGTGCCCCGGTTCTGCTTGGTGACGTAGTAACCGGTCGGGGCCACCACCTGCACCTTGTAGTCGCCGGGGGCAAGGTTGCTGAACAGGTAGTTGCCGTTCGCGTCGGTCGTGGCGGTGGCCACCACGGTGCCGACGGAGTTGAGCAGCTTGACGGTGACGCCCTGGATGCCGGCTTCACCCGCGTCCTGCAGGCCGTTGTAGTTCATGTCCTCCCACACCTTGTCGCCGATGGAAGCCTTCTGGTAGAGGCCCGCATCCCACGACAGGTCGTTTTCGCCGGCGACCAGCGTGGTGGTGATGGTCTTGCCGGTGGTCGGGTCGAAGTCGCTGTCGGTCGCGTCGTTGCCGCCCTGATCCTTCGGGCTGACGAAGTAACCGGCAGGCGCCACCACCTGGGCCGCGTAATCGCCCGGGGTCAGGTTGCTGAACAGGTAGTTGCCGTTGGCGTCGGTGGTGGCGGTCGCCACCACGGAACCGGTGCCGTTGAGCAGCTTCACGGTAATACCGGCCAGGCCGGTTTCACCTGCGTCCTGCACGCCGTTGGCGTTGGTGTCGAGCCACACCTTGTCGCCGTACGAAGCGGTGCCCACGGGCGCAACAATCCCTGCATCCAGGGTCTGGTCGGTCTCACCGGACTCGAGCACCGTTTGCGCGGTTCTGCCATCAGTCACGTTGGCGTCGGAGTCGGTGGTGTCACTACCGCTGTTGGCCGTGGTGAAGCTGTAGCCGGCCGGCAACGTGGTCTTATCAAACTGCACGCTGTAGGTGCCCGGGCGCAGGTTGGTAAAGAGGTAGTTGCCGGTGGCATCCGTCGTGAGCGGGCTGCCTACCGCATTGCCCGCAGCATCGAGCAGGGTTACGCGGACACCTGCCACGCCGGCTTCACCCACATCCTGCTGGCCATTGGCGTTGGCGTCGATCCACACACGGTCGCCCAACGCTGCCGCGCGGTAGAAACCGGCGTCAACCGACAGATCCTGCTCACCGGCACTGATAGAGACTTGCGCCGTCTTCAGGGTCGTGGGATCGAGGTCACTGTCGGCGCCGTCACCACCCTGATTCGGCAACGTTACGAGATAGCCGGTCGGCGCCACGATGCTCACCGAGTAAGTCCCCGGCACCACATCGAACAGGTAGTTGCCGTTGGCATCCGTAGCGGTGGTCTGCACAACGGCGCCTGCGCTGTCGAGCAGATTCACGGTTACACCGGCAATACCCGCCTCGCCTGCATCCTGGGTGCCATCGCCATCCCGGTCCTCCCAAACGCGGTCGCCCAGGCTGCTCGTGAGTGCAGAAGTCGTGTAGTGCGCGGCATCGGAGTCGGTGGTCGCGCGGCCGGAAACGGCATCCGTGCCCACTGCGGTACCGATGTTCACATACTGCACGCCCGCCTGGACCGTCTCGGTGGCCGTGTAAACCCAGGTTTCGCCCACGTCGAGCTTGTTGTCGCCGTCGGTGTCACCCCCTACGAAGGTCAGATTGGCAATGCGGTCGTCGGTCATTGTGACGTTAGAGAGCGCAACATCACCCGTGTTGGTCACGCGGTAAGTAAAGATCGCCTCTCCGCCCACCGGAATCACAGGACCAACGAAATCGGCGTCGTAGTCCGGGGTTTCGACCACGGTCGTGCTGCCCGTGGAGGGCGTGTTGAGATCCGCACCCAACTCGTTTTGAGCCGCGAATAGATCTTTCGTGGCCTCATAGTTTGCCCGTCGCAAAGGCAGTCTGGACCATGGAAATGATCTGCGCCTTGGTGTAGGCGTAATCCACGTAAGGATTCGCTGCGTTCAGCAGTGCCGCGCTGGAGTGGCGCAGCAACGCCTCGACACCACCACCGTTGGCGCTGAGAGCCTGCACCAGGCTCGGAGCGGAACCGATCACATCGACGCCAAAGATCGACTCGTAGCTGTCGCCGGGCCCATAGCCGGTTTCGCCCCAGCCGGCCTCGACGGCGGAACCGCCGGGCGCATGGGTCTTCCAGAAACCCGGCGTGAGACCTTCGCCACCGCCAGAATTTTCAACCAGGTAACGACCACGCACGAACTTCTCGATGTCGATACCCACGTCCGCCTGGATGCCGGCGTCCCAGGTGCGGTCGCTTTCGCCGGAGTCGAGCACGGTCTGGATGGTCTTGCCGTCCAGGCTGTTGGCGTCGGAGTCGGTCGCGTCACTGCCGCTGTTGGCGGTGGTGAAGCTGTAGCCGGCCGGCAGCGTGGTCTTGTCGAACTGGACGCTGTAGGTGCCCGGCTTGAGGCCCGTGAAGAGGAGTTGCCATCGACGTCGGTGGTCAGCGAGGCGCCCACCGGGTTGCCGCTGGCGTCCAGCAGGGTGACCTTGACGCCTTGTGCGCCGGCTTCGCCCGTGTCTTGCTGGCCGTTGCCGTTGCTGTCGAACCACACGCGGTCGCCCAGTTCAGCCAGCTTGTAGAGGCCGGCATCGACGTTCGGGTTGTTCTGGCCGGAACTCAGGGTGACTTGCGCGCTTTGGCCCGCTGCGTCGATGTCGGAGTCCAGCGCTTCGTCGCCGCCCAGGTCCTGGCCGGTGACGACGTAGCCGGCCGGGGCCACGACGGCCACCGAGTAGGTGCCGGCATTGACCGTGAAGCTGTAGTTGCCGTTGGCGTCGGTGGTGGCGGTCTGGGCCACGCTGCCGTCGGCGTTCTTCAGTTGCACGGTGACCCCGGCAAGGCCGGTTTCACCGGCGTCCTGCACGCCGTTGGCGTTGGTGTCGAGCCACACGCGGTCGCCCAGGGTGGCGGGACGCTCGTCGACGAAGTCGTTGCCGGTGCTGCTCTGACCCGGTTGCAGGCTGACGGCGATGCTGTTGGGGTTGCCGCCGTCGATGTCGCTGACGTCGGTGTAGCCCGGCGCGTTGGTTTGTTCGACCGTGTAGTTACCGGCCGGTACGTTCGCGAAGCTGTAGTTGCCGTTGGCGTCGGTGGTGGTGCTGGCGATAGGAGCGCCGCTGGCGTCTTTCAGAACAACCGTGACGCCGGCGATCGGGGTGTCGCCCGTGCCGTCGTGGTCCAGGTCTTCCAGCACGGTGCCGGTGATGGCGCCCGGCCAGGCGCTCGTCGACGAAGTCGTTGCCCGAATTGGTGGCACCCGGGGTCACCGTCACGGCGATGCTGTTGGGGTTGCCGCCGTCGATGTCGCTGACGTCGGTGTAGCCCGGCGCGTTGGTTTGTTCGACCGTGTAGTTACCGGCCGGTACGTTCCGGCTGTAGTTGCCGGTGGCGTCGGTGGTGGTGGTGGCGATCGGAGCGCCGCTGGCGTCTTTCAGAACAACCGTGACGCCGGCGATCGGGGTGTCGCCCGTGCCGTCGTGGTCCAGGTCTTCCAGCACGGTGCCGGTGATGGCGCCCGGGTTGGCGACGATGCCGGCGTCCCAGCTCCGGTCGCTTTCGCCGGAGTCGAGCACGGTCTGGATGGTCTTGCCGTCCAGGCTGTTGGCGTCGGAGTCGGTCGCGTCGCTGCCGCTGTTGGCGGTGGTGGAAGCTGTAGCCGGCCGGCAGCGTGGTCTTGTCGAACTGGACGCTGTAGGTGCCCGGCTTGAGGCCCGTGAAGAGGTAGTTGCCATCGACGTCGGTGGTCAGCGAGGCGCCCACCGGGTTGCCGCTGGCGTCCAGCAGGGTGACCTTGACGCCTTGTACGCCGGCTTCGCCCGTGTCTTGCTGGCCGTTGCCGTTGCTGTCGAGCCACACGCGGTCGCCCAGTTCGGCCAGCTTAGAGGCCGGCGTCGACGTTCGGGTTGTTCTGACCGGAACTCAGGGTGACTTGCGCGCTTTGGCCTGCCGCGTTGATGTCGGAGTCCAGCGCTTCGTCGCCGCCCAGGTCCTGACCGGTGACGACGTAGCCGGCCGGGGCCACGACGGCCACCGAGTAGGTGCCGGCATTGACCGTGAAGCTGGCGAGTTGCCGTTGGCGTCGGTGGTGGCGGTCTGGGGCCACGCCTGCCGTCGGCGTTCTTCAGTTGCACGGTGACCCGGCAAGGCCGGTTTCACCGGCGTCCTGCACGCCGTTGGCGTTGGTGTCGAGCCACACGCGGTCGCCCAGGGTGGCGGTGGCGGGGTAGGCGCTTTGAAGGTGATGGTATTCGGGGTGAGGTCCGGTCAGTTGCCGCCACAGCCGTCGGTGCCGCCGGAGTCACGCACCTGAAGTCCATAGTTGATCGGGCCGCCGGCATCCACCGGGGCGCAGTGGTAGCAGGAGCTTGCCGGCTTCGATGTCGGAAGCCTTTAGGATTTCCTGCCCAGCCGTCACGGCCACGCCGCCGTCCCGAGCGAACAGGGCGCCGTGGGCCGGCACGGTGGTGAAGACCACCGATTTGAAGGCGTCGCTCTTCGACCGGGTCGTTAGCCGAAGTCGGCCAGGCCCAGCACCGTAAGCTGTCGCCGTTGAGCCACGCTAACGGCTTCGGTCTTCGCCAGGTGGGGGCGTCATTCACCGGCGTGACGTTGATCGTCAGGTTGGGAGTGGGAGTTGCCGGAGCTGTCCGGAGCCCGGCACACGCACCTGCTGGATGCCGATGAGTTTGGCGGGAGGGCTATCGACGACAAAGGTGTCCTTATCGACCGCGGAGAAGAAGCCGGGCGCAGTAACCGTGACCCATTTGGAGCCGTCGAAAACGTAGAGGCGTGATGCGGGCGGGCTCAACGGCGCTGTAGTTGGGATCGGCCTGCTTGAGGAAGTCTACGGCTCAAAGGTCTGACTCGTGTCCTCGCAAGAGTGACGCTTGTTCCGTAACGCGTAATTGCTATGAAACGACCTCCATTTTTCTGTTTTGGTTCCGCCGGGCACCAACAAAACCGCGCGAGTCGAGAAAATCGAGCCAATAAACAGCAATTCCAGGGCCACTCGGCGGAATTAATTGTCAAAAACATCAAAAAACTTCATCCCCAATTACTGGTATGGGCGTCGTGGTCCATTTTACGTGTGTCAAAAATCTCAAATCACTATCCGGTGTAAAAAAACCGACAGCGCGTTCTGAAAGAAAGCATCGCAAGACACACTTGACATTGCAGAAGGCTCTCTGATCGAGCCAGAAAAACAATCAACAAGCTTTTTGTAAATTTAATTTAAGAACGATGTCTGCTTCCGAATGGTTCTTCAGACGCCACTACGCTCTCCCAAAGGCCTGCAGAGCTGACAAAACCCCTGACAAGCAAAAAAGTACTCTCGGGGAATGCAAACCTAACACCCGCACTCAAGGAACATATGATTGTTGAATCGTCACGCAAAAAATCCATAATAAGACACCGTAATCATTAAATTCGTCCAACTTCCCGAGTCGTTCATCACGGATAATTCAGAAATTATCGCAACAACAATGCACCTTGCGCACCGGATTTTAAGATTTAGGTGGCTGTGACCGTTATGGCACCATCTCGCCTTGACCCATGCGTGTCTTAACCGCCGGCCCGCCACAGCGTGAAGGCGATTCGCCCAGGCCGATAGCCGCCGTAATGGCGGCCGCATTCATCCCGCAACCGTGATGAAGGATCGATCGTCGATTCGCGACCGCCGCCACCAATCGTTCAACAGAGGACCCAGCCCATGCGAAGGAGACATTCCTCATCACACTCCGGCGAGGCTTCTGGTCGACGGGTCATCGACCAACTCCTGTTCCTGGCTCATTTGGCAGGTGTTGAGCTGACGCGGTCCAGCTGCTGGCCGACACCCCACTTACCGGCGGGCGGATCAGCGAGGCGCATATCTTCGAATGCGCGCAGCGTAAGGCGGGCTCTCCCTGAGCCGGGCCGGGGGGCGGCGGCGGATTTCAAAGCGTCGGAACTCGCAGTTATGCTGGTGTTTGTGCCCGAGGGGGGCGATCCGCTGATCCTGGATATGTGCCGGGAGACGGCGACAGCTCAGAATGCGTGCGAAGCCGGCATCCGCGGCAGCGTGGAAGCTCGAGCTGAGTGCGCTAACGGCTGATTACGCCGGCGTGGGCCTACTGCGCGGCCGCCAGGCCTTCCTCGACACCCGCAGCTCGCTTCACCACCATGCGGCTGCGGTGCTGGTTCTGGGACACCCTGCTGGTCAACAAGGCGATCTACGGGTCAGCCCGCTAAACACGGTGCCGACCAACGTCTTTGCGGCGGTGATCCCCTTCTACACCCATGTTTGTGTATGACCGCGTGTTGCCCAACAACGCCCCTCGACAGCCTGGTGGCGCTGATCAGCGCAGGTGGTGGTGGCGCTGTTCGACCTTGCCGCGAAGATGCCGGGCAGCTTACCTGCTGGAATTGGCCGCCGGCAAGGCCGATTTGATCTGCTCGTCCCACGTGTTCGCTCAGGCCCTGCGCCTGCGGGCCGCCAGCGCCCGGCCTCGGGCGTGGGGCAAAGGCCACGATCAAGGGCGAGTTGAGATCGCGGTTAATCGCCTCGTCCACGCTCACCGCGTTAAGCGACGTCACTTCATGCTGTTCTTCCTGGTTCTGATCACCTGATCAGGCAGTGGCTGGTGCTCAAGTCGCTGCTCTGATTCCATTTTACCAGTAGTGGTGGTTACGCGATCCGCCGCCCGCTCACACGCATTCTCGGCAGCAGCGCGGAGTCGGCCCAGCGCAATCAGCTTCACCTTTTCGAGGCGGGTGATGAACGGCGGCGACACCATCGTAACCTCGGCGCCGAAGCCAGTCGCCGTCAGTGGGGGGGCCGACCCGCAAGATCTCCGAGAACTCGATGCAGATGCGCGAGGGACTTCGGCACTTGCATCCAGCGCGGCGCGCCACCAACCCCAGCTCGATTCCTCAGCGTGATGCTCGGCGCGCTGATGGGTCGGCGCCGGCGATCTCACCATAAAACAGTTTATCACGGTGTCGATGCCCAGTGAGCAGGTTTAATACCCCGGCCACCCAGATTGTTGCCGTGGATCGTGCGCCATGAACAGACCCGCCAGGCCCTCGATGCCCGGGATGAAGATCACCGCGGAGTCGCCCACCGACGAAACCACCGGATGTCAGTACTCAGCCGCGCCTGAAGTGTGGCTGGCGATTGCGGACGGGCCTTCAGTTTACCCGGGGCGCAAATGCTCATGGCCTCGACTTTACCATCCGCCCCAGTGCAGCGACGTGGTTTCATCGGCCGCACGGCTCCGGCGGGCAGCACCCTTGTTCCAGTTGCCCTTCAACCCTCTACGGCCCCGACCAGGCACCCCATGGTGGACGTGGCATTGCAGGAACCAGCCCTGAACCCCAGAGCCAGCGCCGCCAGGTGGGATACGTGCCGCAGGATGCCGTGGTCTTTCACGGCGACATCCGCGAAACATCCTCCTGTCGCAGCCAGGCGGAAGCGACGAACAACTTCTCGAGGCCTCTGCGCCCGTCGTGCCTCGACGAACCCGAGCCAGCCGCCTGTAAGGGCCTCGGCACTCAGGTCGGCGAGCGCGGCAGCGCGCTCTCCGGCGGCCAGCGTCGGGCGGTCTCCCATCGCCCGCGCCCCGGTCCAGAAACCCCGCATGCTGCGGCTGGACGAACCTTCCAGCATGATGCGACTCCGGCCATCGAGGCCCGGCTCATCGGACAACCTGCGCA
>JADKKC010000015.1 GCA_016720685.1 Zoogloea sp. | reverse complement strand
GAAACAGTGAGTTGAAATTGCTTTCGGGTTGTAGCCGAGAGCTTTAAGCGTACCCCATTATCAATACCTCGCATGGTGGCATATATAAACCATGCCGAAAGTGTTTGTCTTTTCCGTGAAGTTCAAGAAGGTTGCTTGAGATACACAGAGTAGCAAGCTAGTAACATACAAATCAATTGCCATGCTTTATCAAAATTTTTGAGGATATTTAAAATGCCATTGCCACTTATTCTTTGGGGGGCGGCCGCGCTGCTCGCAGGTACAGGTGTCGTGAAAGGTGTCGGTGCGATGAGCGATTTTGATGATGCTAAAAAAATCGGTAAATCTGCCGAGAAACGTCACAGCAAAGCTGAAGCCAAATTAGAAAAGCAACGTATTCAGACAAATGCCGATTTTGAAAAGCTTGGGGAGATCAAGCTTGCAGCGTTTACCAACCAAATCAAATTTCTTGTTCAGGCGATAAAAAATTCAGGGAAAAATGCCCAATCCAAGCTTAGTCAATTTAACCAAAACTTCTCGATTGAGAATCTAAAAGAGATGGAGGCCGTGGTTCTCAACTCTTTAAGAATCGAAAATGGCATTGCATCAGGCACGGTAACTGGTGTTCTAGCTGGCCTCGGTGCATATAGTAGCGTTGGCACTTTGGCTGCTGCGTCAACCGGCACCGCTATTTCCAGCTTAAGCGGAGTGGCTGCTACTAATGCTACGTTGGCTTGGTTGGGCGGTGGATCACTTGCGACAGGCGGTTTTGGAATGGCTGGTGGCGCACTAGCTTTGGGCGGAATCGTTCTTGGTCCGGCGCTAGCCGTCGGTGGATTTATGTTGGCGAGCAAGGCCGAAGAAGCGTTAACGCAGGCGCGAGAATACGAAGCTGAAGTAGATATTGCGGTTGCAAAGATAAAAGCATCAAGAGTTGTACTGGAGGCACTCAGTGCCAATGCGGAAGAAATGGCTGCCGCTTTAATTGAAACGGCACGACGATTTGATGCCGTTAAAGTAAGTGATGACAGCAATCCTGCGGCATTTGAGCAGATGTGCATGCTTGGGAAGGCTCTTAAAGCTATCGCGGATACACCCATCATGGAAAGTGACGGCACTGCATCGGAGCACATTGCAACCAAAATTTCAGGTTACTTAGAAATTTAATCCGAGAAGTCCATGATGATTAAAAACCTACCCAAAAGATCACCAGGCTTTGTTAAAGGAATTCCTATTCCCGCAACAGCCGCAGTTGATGCCTTTAATAACTTGGTTAATGCATGGAAAGACTGTAAGGATACTGCGGAAATTGAAAGAACGAAGCGTGAAAATATTAAGTCTTGGCGTGATACCAACATCAAGGCTATCGAAGAAAACTCGGCTATCTTAAAAATATATCTAGAGCGCTCCTTTCAAGAGCGCGCCGAAACGATTCAAAGCACATTTGAGCGTTTGGATAAAGCATTGGCGGATGGAAATACGGCGGCGGTCGGATTGATGCTGAATGCTATTGTTGCCATCGTTAAAGAGTCGCCTCTGGCTCAAGCGCGCCAAGTGATTGCCGATATGAACAACCCCAATGTCAGCATGATCGAGATATGAGCAGTGCTTTCCCTTGTACGGGTTGTGGTGCCTGTTGCAAATCTATATTGTTATCGGCGCAAACAAAATGGCTGGATAGAGGGGATGGTACATGCAGGTATTTTGTCGAAGATCAAAATACCTGCGGCGTGTATGAAAATCGCCCTGATGTTTGTAATGTTCGCACAATGTACGATAGACACTACAAATTTGTGTTTACTTGGCCTGATTTTGTAGCCATAAATCAAAAGGCTTGCGAAAAGCTTTTTAGCACCGGCAGATCGGGTTAGCCCGTATATGGACTCCTCCCGTTTTGCCAGCGTGAATGTTGGATAACAAGGGGATCGATTGCTCACCACCTACGCAATTCGGCCTGAGCAATTCGCCGTATTCCGGCTCCAGCCGGGCATCCGTAATCTGGATGATGTACTGCACAAACAGCACCCACATGGAGACAGGTTTTTTCCTCCGTTCGGCGCTCACCCGTTGGTTGGCTACGCTACGCGCCCGCTGGCACATCCGGCGCGTCCGACTGCCGCGTCCAGAATAATTTGCTTTCGTGCCGGATTGAGCGCCGCAACGGAACGAGCAAATAGACACAGAAACCCGCCACCAGCCTGCCAATGGCATCGGGCTGGATTTCCGCTTTCGCGGGCCCCCCCACCAGCTTGCGACAGGCTGGCGCTTGGATTTCTCCCAGATCTGCCATCCCTCGCCTTGCTCTTGGCTCGGTCGTAGCCGCGCGGCTGAGGAGTGGGACCACTTGACACAAGGCGCGTCGGATCACGCCAGCGCAGCCAAGTGCTCAACCGTCTCGGGGTATTTCTGCACCAGACGGATCAAGGTCGTGGCCTGGGCATTGGGCTTGGCCCGGCCCTGCTCCCAGTTCTCCAAGGTGCGTACGTTCGTGCGCAGGTACATCGCGAACACTGGTCGCGACATGTTCAGACGCTCGCGCAGTGTCACCAGTTCATCGGCGGAAACGGTCGCCAGTGCGCCCAATTGCACCTTGTGCGAGCGCAGAGTGGCCTTGCCCTGGCGTTCGGCGGTCAGGGCATCGAATCCTTCGACCAGTTCGGCAAATACATCACGCGTCATGATTTTGTCCTCGCTTGCAGTTCTGCATCCAGCAACCGTTTGAGCGCCTTCTTCTGCGATGCGCTCAAGTCGTCCTGCACATCCTTGCCATAGAGCGTGAACAGCCAGAACTGCGCGCCGCCCAGCCACCAGTAATAGATGACCCGGATACCACCGCACTTGCCCTTGTGCCGCCGTTCATCGCCAAACCGGACCTTGCGCAACCCTCCAGTGCCTTGAATAACGTCGCCAGCTTCCGGATGCTGCATCAACATCACCTGCAAGGCACGGAATGCCTCGTCATCGAGGTACTCTGCCCGGTGACGCTCGAAGGGCGGTAGTTCAACAAAGAGTGCAGCCATAGCATACGTTAGTTGCGTATAGATTAGATAGAGGCAAATCCCCGTGTCGCGCGGGGCAGAACAAGGCACTGCGCTAGCTGGGCTGAGACTGTTGCCTGCCGCCGCACCCAGCAACACCATGCCGGACTCCCTGTCAATGGGAAACCCGCTCGGACGCAGGTGAGCGTAGTCGCTCACCTTTTGCTGCTCTCAAGCGCCAACTGCCGCTTCCACGCTCTTGGCCGACTCCACGCCGGTGATCGTCTTGCGCCGACATGCCGGCACATCCGCCGCGACCCAAGGCCAGCGTGGCGAGCACGCCCAGGGTATGTCTTTGAGTGGCCTTCATGATCAGGCCTCTTCCTTTCGATGGACGCGGACGGCACGACCTCTTGAGAACGATTCTATCCAGCGTATCGAGGATCACTTTGACCCCTTCGAT
Source organism: Zoogloea sp. (assembly GCA_016720685.1). GTDB lineage: Bacteria > Pseudomonadota > Gammaproteobacteria > Burkholderiales > Rhodocyclaceae > Zoogloea. The sequence continues at coordinate 85,950 of JADKKC010000015.1, read as the reverse complement.
TGCGAAAACCGGATTGACCTTCGAGACGGGCAGCGAGCCCGACCGAGGTTGCGATGAACATCAAACTGGCTCTCAAGAAAACGCAGGGCCGCCCCAAGTTTTCTTGTCCCCCACGGGGGGCGGGCGGGGCGTAGCCCAGCCCTGGGGGTACTCATAAGCGGTTGTGTTCATCCGCAAAGGATTCATGAGCTTGCCGGTATCGGTTCCAGACGTCGCAGATTGTGTCTCGCTCACGCTGCAGCGCCTCAGCCTCACGAATTTTTCCTGCGATGAACTCGGCAAGAAGGCTATCCACGGTCGCCGACAGATTGTCCGTGTACTGGCGCGCCTCGACGACCGTCCGCTCGTTCAGGGTCAGGTTGTACGGCCGCTCGCCGCGCGAGTGGTGTTGCTGTTGATCTTCATGGGCGACCTGCTGCGCGCATCATATGTGCGCTCCCCCAGCGAATGGCCTCGCGCCGGTGGGCTGGGCTGATGTCCGACAAACATCCACCGGCGCAAGATCGTCCGCTCAGCGCCGATGCCGGGGCGTCATGCGTCCAGCCTCAGGGCCACCCGATGGGTGTGGCCATCGTCCGCCAGCGGGATCAATCCGTCGCTCCGAGCCATGCCATCCAGGCTCAGGCTCGCCACCTCGCCCGCCGCGGCGCGGGACACCTCGATGTGGAACTGCGTCTCGCCGTAGCGGTACTGGATCGAGCAGCCCGACCAGTCGGGCGGCAGGCGCGGGGCGAGGCGCAGCACGGCGCCCTCCCGGTGCAGGCCCAGCAGCGACTCGACGGTGAGGCGGTACATCCAGCCGGCGGCACCGGTGTGCCAGCTCCAGCCGCCACGCCCGACGTGGGGCTGGCGGGCGTACACGTCGGCCGCGACAACGTAGGGTTCCAGCTTGTAGCGCGCGGCATCCTCAGCCGAGCGGGCGTGATTCACCGGGTTGATCATCGACAGCAGTTCCCACGCCCGCGCCGGCGCGCCCAGCTCGGCAAAGGCCATTGCGGCCCACACCGCGGCGTGGGTGTATTGCCCGCCGTTCTCGCGCACACCCGGCAGGTAGCCGCGGATGTAGCCGGGGACCAGGCTGGAGGTGTCGAAGGGCGGGTCGAGCAACTGGATCAGCCCGTCGGCCCGGCGCACCAGGTGGGTGTCCACGGCCTGCATCGCCATGCGCGCCCGCTTCGCCCTGGCGGCCCCCGAGAGCACCGCCCAGCTTTGCGCTACCGAGTCGATCCGGCATTCCTGACTTTCGCTGGAACCCAGCGGCGTGCCGTCGTCGAAGTAGGCGCGGCGATACCAGGCGCCCTGCTCGCTGCCTTCTTCACCATCCCAGCCGTGGGTTTCGAGCTTGCCTCTGAGGCGCACGCCTTCGTCGCGGCACAGTGCGGCAAAAACGGCGTCGCCGCGGGCCGCGGCCAGCCCGGCAAACTGGTCGAGCACCGCATACAGGAAGAAGCCCAGCCACACGCTCTCACCCTTGCCCTCGATGCCGACCCGGTTCATGCCGTCGTTCCAGTCGCCGGAGCCCATCAACGGCAGGCCATGCACGCCGAAGCTGAGGCCGTGGCGGATGGCCCGCACGCAGTGCTGGTAGATGTCCGCCGCCTCGCCCGACACGCCGGGCAGATCGTAGTAGGAGTCGTCGCCGAGGCTCACGGCGCGGCCGTCGAGAAAACCCGCGGACTCGTCCAGCACGCCGCTGTCGCCGGTAACGCTCACGTAGCGGCACACCGCCAGCGGCAGCCACAGGTAGTCGTCCGAGCAACGGGTGCGCACGCCCCGGCCCGATGGCGGATGCCACCAGTGCTGCACATCACCCTCCACAAACTGGCGGCTCGCCGCGAGCAGCAGGTGGGCGCGCACCCGCGCCGGCTCGGCATGCACCAGGGCCATCACGTCCTGCAACTGGTCGCGAAAACCGAAGGCGCCGCCGGATTGGTAGTAGCCGCCCCGCGCCCACAGCCGGCAGGCCAGGGTCTGGTAGATCAGCCAGCCATTGACCATCACGTCCACCGCCGGGTCGGGGGTCTGGACCTGCACTGCGCCAAGCGTGTGGCGCCAGTAAGCACGCACGCCATCGAAGGCCTGGCGGGCCGTGGCCGCGCCACGAAAACGCTCCGCCAGCCGGCTGGCGTCCTCGCTGCCATGCCCGACCCCGAGGCGGAAGACGATCTCCCGCGTCTGGCCGGCGCCCAGTTCGAAGCCGGCCTGGATGGCGGCGCAGGGGTCCAGCCCGCCGCCGACCCGCCCGGACAGGCGCTCGCGCTGCAGCGCCGCCGGACTCGCAAGGGAGCCGTTGCGACCGATGAATTCGCCACGGTCGCCGGTGACGCTGTGCGAGGCCTCGTCGGTATCGAGAAAGGCCACGCGCCCCGAAAATTCGATGCTGTAGGCGTTGCGGGCGAACAGCGCGCCGCTCGCCGGATCGATCTCGGTGGTCACGTGCATGGCCGATTTGTTGCGCAGATCGCCCAGCACCCATTCCACGTAAGCGGTGGCCGACAGGCGCCGCGGGCGGCCGGAATCGTTGCGCAGCTTGAGCACCGAAAACTTGACCGCCGCATCCAGCGCCACGAACACCGTGAGTTCCGAATGAATGCCGTCCACCCGTGTTTCGAACACGCTGTAGCCGAAACCATGCCGGATGACCCAGGCCGCTTCGGCGGCAAGGGCGGGCAGCGGCGTGGGCGACCAGACCTGGCCGGTCTCCTCGTCGCGCAGGTAGAGGGCCTCGCCGCCCGGGTCGCCGAGCGGGTCGTTGTGCCACGGCGTGAGCCGGAATTCGTGGGCGTTTTCGCCCCAGGTGTAGGCGCTGCCGCTTTCCGAAATCAGCGTGCCGAAGTGGGGGTTGGCCAGCACGTTGGACCAGGGCGCCGGCGTGTGGCGGCCGGGCGCGAGGGTGATGACGTACTCCCGCCCGTCGGGGCTGAAGCCGCCCAGCCCGTTGGAGAGGATCCGCTCGTCCTCCACCACCGCCGACGGCGCCTCCGGCCAGGCGGCTGGAGCGGAACCGGCCCGGCACCAGCAATGGAATGCGCAGCTCGGCCCGGGCCCGCTGGTCGAGTTGTTCCATGAGCGTGCCCCGGCAGTCGCTGAGCACGGCGCGGGCGACGGCCTGGAACAGCAGCCTGTCCTCGGCGGAAATCTGTTCCACCGGACGCAGGAAGATGCCGCCCGGCTGCTCGCTCAGGCTGGCGCTGCTGCCCGAGGCGACGAGATCGATGATCTGTTCCTGCAGGCGCTGGCGGTAGCCGGCGTGATCCTCGTTCCAGATCACCAGATCCACCGCCAGCCCCTTCAGGCGCCAGTAGGCGTGGGCCTGCACGAGCTGGCGCACGAGTTCGATGTTGGCCGCATCGCCGATCTGCAGGAGCACGATCGGCAGGTCGCCGGAGATGCTGTAGCCCCACAGGCCGGACTGGCCGCGGCGGTTGCGGATCAGCAGCGCGGCGTCGACGCGCAGGGCCGGGCTGGCGTACAGCACGGCACCGGCAAGCCGGGCGTAGAGCTGGGCATCCACCTCCACGGCGTTGATCTGCTGTAGTTCCACCTGGCAGTGGGTCCAGGCCAGGTCGAACACCCGGTCGGCCAGATGGCGGTCCCGGTACTTGCCCACCAGGCACAGGGCAAGTTCGCGGCTGTCGGCCATGCCGGTGACGATATCGACGGTGACCGACTGTTCGGGTTCAAGGAAGAAGCGCTGGCGGATGGCAACGATGGGGTCGAGCACCGGGCCGTCGCGGCCGGACAGCTCGACGCCCACGTCCATCGCCCGGGGTGCGGCGGTGCTGCGCGTGCGGCCGATGAAGGCCGCGCGATCCGTCTCCCAGGACACGGCGCCCACTTCCACGCCATGCACGGTCATCAGGTGCAGCATCCACGGTGTCGGCTCCTCCGGGGCGCGCGGCCGGCGCATGCACAGGATGGCGTGCTGCCGGGGCAGAATCTCGGTGGTCACGAACAACTTGCTGAAGGCCGGGTGCAGCGCGTCGGCAGCCGGCGGCGCAATCACCACTTCGGCGTAGCTGGTGACTTCGATCTCCCGGCGCTGCGGCGAGCGGTTGGTCAGGCGGACGCGGCGCAGTTCGATGTCGTCCTCGGGCGAAACGACGATCTCGGTATAGGTTTCGATGTCGCCGCCGCCTGCGATGGCATCGCGACGGCGAAACTCGGCCCGCCCTTCGGAGAGGATCGCCTCGTAAGCCGCGGGCCGGCGGCGCGTGGGCTGGTGGGCGGTGCTCCAGAAAGCCCCGCTGTCCACGTCGCGGATGTAGCAGAAGGCGCCCTGGTTGTCGCAGGTGGTGTCCTCCTGCCAGCGGGTCACGGCCAGATCGCGCCAGCGGCTGTAGCCGCCGCCGGCGTTGGTCACCATCACGTGGTAGCGGCCGTTGGAGAGCAGCTGGACTTCGGGCGTGGGCGTGTCGGGGGTATCGAACGCGCGCAGCGGGGTTTCGAGGGGCGTGATCCGGGAATGCAGCTCCGAGAGTTCGGCCGCATGGGAGAACAGCCCCGAAGCACGTGGAATGCGCTCCTGGAGCAGCGGCATGACGGCCTGGAACAGGCGCTCGGACTCGAAGCGGCGCTGCATCGGGCGATCCAGCACCAGCCAGGCCAGGGCCAGCAGGCTCATGCCCTGGTGGTGGGCCATGAAGGCCCGCACGATGACCTTTCCTGCCCCCGGCGCTGGCGGCTGGGGGTGTAGTCGATGGCTTCGAAAAAGCCGAACTTGTCGACAAAGCCCTCGGCGGCCAGGCGCTGCAGGTTGGCGCAGGCCGCCGCCGGGGCGACCATCAGCGCCATCACCGACGCGTAGGGCGCCACCACCAGATCCTCGGCCAGCCCGCGCTTGAGGCCTAGGCCGGGCACCCCGAAGGCGCGGTACTGGTAGTTGAGCTGGGCATCGACGGTGTTGTAGGCCGATTCGGACATGCCCCACGGCACGCCGCGCTGGCGGCCGTATTCGATCTGGCGGGCCACCGCCGCCTTGCCGGTCTGGTCGAGCAGGGTGCGCTCGTAGGTGGGCATCACCAGTTGCGGCATCAGGTACTCGAACATCGACCCGCTCCACGACAGCAGCACCGGCTCGCCGCCGGCCCGGGTGAGCAGGCGGCCAAGGGCGAACCAGCTTTCCTTGGGCAAGGCGCCCTGGGCGATGCCGACAAAGCTCGCCAGCCGCGCCTCCGAGGCCAGCAGGTCGTAGCAGCTCGCATCCACGCGCCGCTCCTGCACGTTGTAGCCGATGGTCAGGAGGTGACGGGACGCGTCGAACAGAAAATCGTACTCCATGATCGCCAGCGCGCCGGCCTGCCGGGCCAGCACCTCGATGGCGGCGAGGCGGTCGCGGGCGCGGGCAGCGCCTTCGGCCATGCGGTGCATGAAGTCCTCGAGCCAGGCGCGCTCGGCGGTGGTGGTTTCTTCGTCGAGGCGGCGCCGGATCAAGGCGCACAGCGGGCCGTTCAGCGTTGCCAGGCTGCGCAGCGTCGGCAGCCCGGCCTCGGTGGCCACCTGGTCCGGCACGCCGCCCACGCCGCGGGGCGGTTCAAGGAGCAGCAGCCACGGCGCCAGGTATTCAAGCTCGTCCTGTGCCCCGCGAAGCTGCTCGAGCAGCGCCTGCGCCCAGCGCAGAACCTCGCGTCCGGTGTCGTCGCCGGCTTTCGGCCCGGCCTCGATCCCCGCCAGCAGATCGGTGGCGCACGCGCTCAGCGCGGCAAGCCTCGCATGCAGCGCCGGCAGGGTGGCCGGCGGCGCCAGGCGGGCCGCCTCCAGCGCAGTGCGGCAGGCCGACAGCCGCGTATCGACGGAGCTGCCGGCCGCAAGTTCGAGCGCCTCGGCGAGCACGCCCAGGGTATCGCCAAGGCCTGCGAACACCCGCGTTGCAGCGACGGGCTCGTCGGCCAGGGCCAGCAGGCCGGCACGCAGGGTCAGCAGATGGCCGGCCAGGTTGCCGCTGTCCACTGTTGAAACGTAAAGCGGCGGCAAGGGCTGCAGGGTCCGGGTGTCGTACCAGTTGTAAAAGTGGCCCCGGTAACGGGTCAGCCCGTCCATGGTGCGCAAGGTGTTGGCGGTTCGCTCCATCAGCGGGCCGGCCAGAATGTAGCCGAAATCCCAGGCCGCCAGATTGGCCAGCAGGGCCATGCCCATGTTGGTGGGCGAAGTGCGGTGGGCCAGCGCGGCGACGCGGTATTCCTGGAAGTTGTCGGGCGGCAGCCAGTTGTCGGCCGGGCCGACGAAGGTGTCGAAGTAGGACCAGGTGCGCCGCGCGATCCGCCGCAAGAAGAGCGTCTGCCCGGCGCTCAGGGCCGCCTTGCGGGCAGCCAGCGGCTGGCTGATCCACCAGGCCAGCGCCGGCGAAACACACCACAGCAGCAGCACCGGCGCGGCCACGACCAGGGCGGACGGCGCCCACACGGCCAGACCGAGGCCCAGCCCCAGCGCCAGCGCCGGGCCGACGCCCATCTGGATGAAGGTGGCGACGAGCCCGTCGCGGGAGCGTGCGCCAAGCTTCCGCTCGACTTCGCTGGACGGACACCATTCGAGCAGGCTGCGATGGCTCACGCCCATCCGCCACAGGGTGCGGACGATGGCATCCAGGCTGAAGGCCGCCTCGTAGGGCAGGCAGGCGAATTCGAAGCCGAGCTGCGCCGCCCGGCGCAAGGCCGAATCCAGCACCGCCGACAGGTGCTGCCCGAGCAGCACTTCGTCAGGTTTTCTCAGCATGTCGAGCACGGCGGCACACACGGCCGGCAGCACCACGCTGCCGATCAACAGCGCGGTCCAGCGCCACGACGGCACTAGCTGCGCCCAGCCCAGCGCCAGCAGCACGACCAGCGCCACCGGCACCAGGCTGCGCCGCAGGTTGTCCGCGAGTTTCCACTGGGACAGGGTCGACAGCGGGTTGCGCTGCCGGTGTTCGCCCGTGCCGTCGGGGCCATTCGCGCAGGCGCAGGGCACCTTGCGCAGCAGCCACGCGGCAAGCTGCCAGTCGCCGCGAATCCAGCGGTAGCGCCGGCTCACATCGACGCGGTAGCGGGCCGGAAAATCTTCGTACAGCAGGCCGTCGCTGAGCAGGCCGGCGCGGGCGTAGCAGCCTTCGAGCAGGTCGTGGCTGAGAATCCGGTTGTCGGGAAAGCGGCCGCCCAGCGCGCGCTCGAAGGCCTCCACGTCGTAGATGCCCTTGCCGATGAAGGAGCCTTCGCCGAACACGTCCTGGTACACATCCGACACGGCGCGGGTGTAGGGGTCGATGCCCGGCTCGCCGCCGTACAACTGGGCGTAGCGCGAGCGGCTGGCCCCCGGCAGGCTGATGCCGATGCGGGGCTGGAGGATGCCGTAGCCGGCCACGACCCGCCCTGCCCGCTCGTCGTACACCGGCTGGTTGAGCGGGTGGGCCATGGTGCCGACGAACTGCCGGGCCGCATCCCGCGGCAGCTCGGTGTCGGTGTCGAGGGTGATCACGTATTTCACGCCGGCGAGCGCCGCGGTGTCGCCGACGATGGTGGCAAAACCGTCGCCCGCGCCACCGCGGAGCAGCGCGTTCAGCTCGGCCAGCTTGCCGCGCTTTCTCTCGGCGCCCATCCAGCAATGCTCCTGCGGGTTCCAGCTGCGCGGGCGGTGGAACAGGAAAAAGATGTCCTGGCCGGCCGCGGCGTAGCTCTTGTTGAGCGCCTCGACGCCGGCACTGGCCAGCGCCACCAGCGCGTCATCCGCGGGCAGCGACGCCTCGGCCGCGTCGAGAAAATCGGTAAGCAGGCCGAACAGCACGTGCGCGTCCCGGTTCGCCAGGAAGCGCACTTCCAGCGCTTCGAGCAGGCTTTCGACCCCCGCTGCACTGCTCAGCATGGTCGGCACCACCACCAGGGTGCGCGATTGCGGCGGAATGCCCTCGGAAAAATCCATCCGCGGCAAGGGCCGCGGCGTAACCAGCAGCGTGGCCAGCCAGTTGGTCAGCGCCACCCCGAGCTGGCTGGCCACCGGAATCGCCAGCACCGCCAGCGGCAGCACGGCCCAGGCCGGCCAGCCGGCACCCAGGGCCTCGTTGAGCAGCACGCCGGCCACCAGCGCCGTGATCAGGGCGATGGCGCCCAGGTAAAGCAGCAGCGGCACGCGACGGGCCAGCCGGCGGAGGCGCTCCGCGGAGCCGGCGCGCACGTGGGCTTCCCGCTCCAGCTCCGGCCGCCCCGCGGCGATGAGAAAGTAGCCGACGTGGGCCGCCCGGCCTCCGGCGGAGGCCGCGTGGGCGAAGTCCACCGCCTTGCGGGCCACCTCGCGCTCGTTCAGGCGGCCCTTCTTGGCGATGTCCTCGACGGCATGGCGATAGTGGTCGCGGGTGGCAAAATCCATGCGGCCGTAAACACCGCCGGGGTCTCCCAGCAGCGTCTGCTCGACCAGGCTCAGGCTCTCGACGAAATCCCGCCAGTCCATGGCCCCGAGCACGCGCAGGCTGCCGATGCTGTTGCTGATGGAAAGCTGGTCGGCCGCCTGTTGCTGGTTTTCCGACTGGATCAGGCCAGCGATGGTCTGGCCCGACTGGGCCAGACGCTGCTCGACCCAGGTCAGCGGCAAGGCCAGCGCCGGCCCCCGGCCCAGCAGGCGGCGCGCCAGTTCGGCGACAAAGGCACCGCCCATCGGCGGCGCCGAGCGCACCATGTCGGCCACCACCAGGATCAGGCTCTCCGGATCGGTCTCGACGGCGTCGGTCATGAGGTCGGCCCAGGTATCGGCCAGCCCCCGTTCGATCCAGCCGGCCGCGACGCCCACGCCAACCCGCCGGAGGTTCTCGATCACGGCCAGCCGCAGCATGATCGGAATGGCCCACAGCTCCCCCAGTTCGAGGGGGCTGATGGCCTGGTAGGCCGCCACAAAGCGGGCGAGATTTTCCGCATCCACGCGGCCATCCCCGTGGGCCACCGCCTCGAGGGCAATGTCGTAGACCCGCGGCCGGCCGGCCGTTGCCGAGCCGCCGTCCAGGCGCGGGAGTTCGCGGCTGTAGCCCTCGGGCAGGAGCCGGCGGGCCATGCGGATCTGCTCTTCGATGAGATAGAAATTGTCGAGCAGCCATTCGCCGGCCGGCACGATGCGCCGGTTGTCGGCCACCGCGCTGGTAAGCAGCTTGCACGTGTCGAAAAGCGTGGTTTCGTTGTCGTCCAGCCGGGCCAGCAGGCGGTCGGGCACCACCCGGCCAAGGGCAAGGCAATGGGAATCGGCCAGCACCTTGCCGTGCAGGGCCATCTGGTCGGCGCCAAACAACTCGGCGCGCAGCGGCGGCTCCGTGGCGACGGCTTGCCGCGGCCACATTCCACCCAGCCGGCCAAGCAAGCCGGCCTTGAACTCGCGATAGCTCATCGGCAGGACGCTCACAGGGAGGGCCACCGCGCAGGGGGGCGGCACCTCGCGGCACCCGGAATCGAGAGCCAGAGGCTGCAATGGATGGGCAGAAACCGCCATGGGACACCTTTACGCAGTATCGCCATGCAACGGCTGACGATGGACCGGAGCCCGAGCCGGCGACGCCTTCCGGCAGACCTTCAGCCCACCGGGAAAAATGACCCTGGCAAAAGCACCGACGCAGCCTAACGGGCGGACTGCAGCGGGTCGGTACGCTGTCGCACATAGGCCCGACCCCGGCGACAAGACACGCCACAAGTCTGGTCGGGGTTACGCTGCGCTAACCCGACCGGAAGGCCTGCGCTTCAGCGGCGGTTGATCAGGAAGCCGGCCACGAAGCCGACCACGGCCGCGCCGGCCAGCACCTGCCACGGGTGTTCCCGGACAAAATGGTCGGTGACGTCTGCCGTTTGGCGAACCTGCCCGGTGACCTTGCCGCGGGCCTGGACGAAACGGCTCCGCGCATTGCCCATTGCGTCTTCAACCGCAGTGCAGGCGCTGGCCAGGCTTTCCGTCGTGGAATGGGCCACATCGGTCAGCAGGGCGTCGGCGCCGCCGACCATTCCTTTGAAATCGTTCATGAACATCTCCTCCCGGCCAATCGCCGGCATGTGATTCGGGGGTGCCTTGAGCGTCATGTCGGCCATGACGGAAGGCGTCCGGCGCGTCCGCCGTCACGGAGTTCCGGACGGCTGACAGCTTTTGCCACACACTTGTCGAGGGCCATCGTGGCCTTCGACGCCCGCGCCGTCGGTGCGCCACCGAACACAACCCCGGCCGGCGGCGGGCCGCGTCGTATGTGCGCTGTCGTACAGACCCGGCCCGTACCCGTAGCGACAATGGGCCGCCTATCAAGAAAGGAAGTCCGTCATGCTGATCGTCTTCAAATCTGCCGCCAGCGGCGACCTCATCACCTTCGAGAAAAACGCCCGGGAAATGCTCGAAGTGCTCGGCAAGGACCGGGATGAGGACAAGGGCATCGTCACCGTGGACCAGCTTCCGGCAGCCATAGACCGCATCCGGCAGGCCATCGCCGACGACTCGGCCCGTCATGCCGCAGCACCCGACGACGACACACCCGCCGCCAGCGGGACCGGGGATGGCGTGAGTTTTCACCAGCGGGCGGTGCCGCTGCTTGAAATGCTGGAGCGCGCCCTGAAAGACGCGGTGCCGGTTACCTGGTGGGTTTGAAATCCGCCCCCGAGGCCGCGCTTCTGTGCGCTAACGCCCCGACACGCCCCCAGCCCGGCGCCACCCTGCGGGGAATCTGTCCTGGGAGAGCCCCTCGCCAGGAAACCCCGCCATCAGGAGAGCCCCGTGTCGATTGCCCCCTCTGCCGCCAGTTGCAATCACCTGCTCGCCGCGCTGCCGCAGTCCGAACTCCTGCAACTGCTCGACAAGTGCGAAGCGGTGGACCTGAAGTTCGCCGAGATTCTCGCCGAACCGGGCGAGCCCATCCGCCATGTGTATTTCCCGACCCGCAGCGCGATCGTGCTGGTGACGCTGATGGATGACCGGGCCAGCCTGGAAGTGGGGCTGGTGGGCAACGAGGGCATCGTCGGCACCGCGCTGGTGCTCGACATGGCGGTATCGCCCCAGCGCGCCCTGGTGCAGGGGCCGGGCGCGGCCCTGCGCATGAAAGCCGAGCTGTTTCGCCAGGCACTCGAGGGCAGCCCCGAGCTGCAGCACGTGCTCAAACGCTACGTCCATGCGGTGATGGCCCAGCTGGCGCAAACGGCGGGCTGCACCCGTTTTCACGTGGTGGAGGCGCGACTGGCCCGCTGGCTCCTGATGACCCAGGATCGCGCCCACGCGGACAGTTTTCATGTCACTCACGAATTCCTGGCCCAGGTGCTGGGCGTGCGCCGCGTCGGCATCACCCGGGCGGCCACCACGCTGCAGGCCCGCGGGCTGATCCGCTATGCCCGCGGCAACATCACCATCCTCGAGCGGGCCCGCCTGGAGGCCGCCGCCTGCGGCTGCTACGCGGCCGACAAGCTGAGCTACGCCCACAGCATGGCCCACCCGCCGCAAAGGCCAGCCGCATGACGCGCCCCGCACTGGTGATCACCTGCGAGCACGGCGGCAAGCACATTCCGGCGGCCTATCGCGCGCTTTTCGAAGGGCAGGAGGCGACGCTGCACTCCCACCGGGGCTTCGACGCCGGCGCACTGAAAATGGCCGAAACACTGGCTGAAGCCTTCGGCGCCCCGCTGGTGTCCGCCACCGTGAGCCGCCTGCTGGTGGATCTGAACCGCTCGACCCACAACCCGACGCTCCACGCCGAAGTGGTCCGCCGGCTGCCGGCAACCCAGCGCCAGGAGATCCTGGCCCGCTTTTACCAGCCCTACCGGAGCCGCGCCGAACAGGCGATCCGGCAGGCCATTGCCGACCACGGCGCCGTCATCCACCTCTCGTCCCACAGCTTCACGCCGGAGCTGGACGGCAGGCTGCGCAAGGCCGACATCGGCCTCCTCTACGACCCGCGCCGCCCCGGCGAAGCCGCCCTGTGCCGACACTGGAAGGCCGCCCTCGCTGTCGCCGCGCCGCAGCTCACGGTGCGCCGCAACTACCCCTACGCCGGCAAGGGCGACGGGCTGACCGCCTGGCTGCGGCGTTGCCTCGGGCCGGATGTCTATGTCGGCGTCGAGCTGGAGATCAACCAGAAACACGTGACCGCCGACGGCGACTGCCCGGCCCTCCGCCACGAGATCGTCGAATCCCTGCGCGAAGCGCTCTCCCACGTTCAACATCCCCCCCGCGCCAGAGGTGCCCCGCCATGAACATCCGCATCGGCTTCAGCCTGACCTACGACTGCCCCCAGCCCACCCCGATGATCCTGAACCTGAGCGTGCACTACTCGCGCATCGCCGACATGATCGTTCCCGATCATCTGGTCGCCGACCCGCCCGTGCCGCTCCGCGGTTTTCGCGACGGCTTCGGCAACTGGAGCACCCGGCTGGTCGCCCCCAAGGGCCTGTTCACGCTGTCCAACGACGCCCTCGTGCGCGACAGCGGCCTGCCCGACATCCTCGCCCCCCAGGCCCGGCAGACGCCGGTGAATGAACTCCCCGACGACACGCTGACCTACCTGCTGGGCAGCCGCTACTGCGAGACGGATCGCCTCTCCGAGGTGGCCTGGAAGCTGTTTCACCACTCGCCGCCGGGCTGGGCGCGGGTCCAGGCCATCTGCGATTACGTGCATGGGCACATCGGGTTCGACTACGCCCAGGCCCGCCCGACCAAGACCGCCTGGGATGCCTGGCAGGAGAAAGTCGGCGTGTGCCGCGACTTCGCCCACCTGGCCATCACCTTCTGCCGCTGCATGAACATCCCGGCCCGCTACTGCACCGGCTACCTGGGCGACATGGGCGCGCCTCCGCCCTACGGGCCGATGGACTTCGCCGGCTGGTTCGAAGCCTGGCTCGACGGCCGCTGGTACACCTTCGATGCCCGCAACAACGTGCCGCGCATCGGGCGTGTGCTGATTGCCCGCGGCCGCGACGCCACCGACGTGGCCATCAGCAACACCTTCGGCCCCAACACCCTGAAAAACTTCATCGTCCGCACCGACGAAGTGGACGAAAAGGCGCCTGTGTAAACGGGTTTCGAGGCTGCGATGAAACCCTCACATCGCCCCGCCCGCACCGGCATGCGCCGTACGACGCGTGAGCTTCCGGGCGCTATGTGCTCCAGCGCACCGACCGGGACAAAGCCAGGGCTCATTCTCGATTCACGCCCCGGGCCCACCCCGGCCCCAGGCGGAAAATGGCTTGATGGCAACCCGAGCGGCGGGTCAATCACTCGACAGAGGATTCCATGCTATACACGCATCGCAAGCGTACTGCTTGCCCTGTGGGTGCTCGGCCTCGTCACCTCGACCACGCAGGGTGGCTTCGTCCACATCCTGCTCGTGATCGCCGTCGTGGTCTTCCTGCTGCAAATCATCAGCGGCCGCCGCAGCCTCTGAACACGCGACGCGAACCCGCTCTTCCAACCGCAACCGCCACACACCGACTGACGCATGGACAAAGGAATCACGCCCAGCCCGCAACGCCCGCCTGGCCCCAGTCAGGCGGGCGACGCCGGCACTAAAGAGATCGACGCCGCCAGCAACACGGCGCAGCCCGACTTTCCGATCGTCGGCATCGGCTGCTCGGCCGGCGGGCTCGAAGCCCTGGACGCCTTGCTGGGCGACGCCCCGGCCGACAGCGGCATGGCCTTCGTCATCGTCCAGCACCTCGACCCTCACCACGTCAGCAAGCTGCCCGAGCTGTTGCAGCGCGTCACGCCGATGCCGGTGCTCGAAGCCGGCGAGCGCGTGGTCGTCCGGCCCGGCTGCGTCTACGTGATTCCGCCCAACAAGGATCTGTCGCTAAGTCACGGCATCCTGCACCTGCTCGATCCCACCGAAAGACACGGTCTGCACCTGCCCATCGATTTCTTTCTGCGCACGCTGGCCGATGACTGCCAGCACCGGGCCATCGGCGTGATCCTCTCCGGCATGGGCTCCGACGGCATGCTCGGCCTGGGTGCCATTAAAGAGAAAGGCGGGCTGACCCTCGCCCAGGAACCCGCCGACGCCCGCTCCGACAGCATGCCGGGCAGCGCCATCGAGGCCGGCGTGGTCGATATCGTCGCCCCCGCCGGCGAGCTGGTGGCGCGCATCGTCAGTTATCTCCGCCACGCCCCGACCCATCGGCCACTGGAAGCGCAACCCGAGCTTGACACCCAGAGCGCTCTCGAACGCATCGTCGTGCTGCTGCGCAACCGCAGCGGCAACGATCTCTCGCTCTACAAGCCCAGCACGCTGCACCGGCGCATCGAGCGACGCATCGGGCTGCTCCAGCTCGACAGCATTGCCGACTACGTGGCCTACCTGCGCAACAACCCGCAGGAACTCGATCTGCTCTTCAAGGAAGTGCTGATCGGCGTCACCAGCTTCTTCCGCGATCCGGCCGTGTGGGACTTCCTGCGCGACACCGCCCTCCCCGCCCTGCTCGCCAGATACCCGGACGGCCATGTGCTGCGCGCCTGGGTGCCGGCCTGCTCGAGCGGCGAAGAAGCCTATTCGCTGGCCATCGTCTTCAAGGAAACGCTCGAACGCATCAAGCCGGAGGGGCACTTCGAGCTGCAGATCTACGCCACCGACCTGGACGGAGATGCCGTCGACAAGGCCAGGAAGGCCTTCTACCCCATCAACGTGGCGGCCGACCTCACGCCGGAGCGGCTGGCCCGCCACTTTATCGCCGAAGAAGGCGGCTACCGGGTCAAACGGGAGATCCGCGAGACGGTGATCTTTGCACCGCAGAACGTCATTTCCGACCCGCCCTTCACCCGGCTCGACATCCTGTGCTGCCGCAACCTGCTGATCTACTTCGGCCCGGCGCTGCAAAAGAAGGTTCTGCCGCTGTTCCACTACGCGCTGAATCCCGACGGCATCCTCGTGCTCGGCAGCGCCGAAACCACCGGCGGCTTCACCGATCTTTTTGCGCCGATGGACAAAAAGACCCACATCTTCAAGCGCATCGACCAGGGGGCACGCTCGCCCTGGCTTCACTTCCCCACCCGGCCCCTGATCAGCGTCCCGGAGGCGGCCGGCGGACGGCCCGAGCAGCGCGAGAGCGTCGAGCACCTGACCGACCAGCTGATCCAGCAGAACTTCGCCCCGGCCGCCGTGCTGGTCAATGGCGACGGCGACATCCTCTACATCAGCGGCCGCACCGGCAAATACCTCGAACCGGCCGCCGGCAAGGTCAACATCAACCTCCACGCGATGGCCCGCGAAGGCCTGCGCGACGCCCTGTGCGGGGCGATCCGCAAGGCCCAGCACGACCCGACCCCCATCCACCTCAACGGCCTGCAGGTGGACAACGACCGGCACAGCCTGACCGTCAACATCATCGTGCAGGGCCTCGACAAGCCCGAGCCCCTGCGCGGCCGCGTGCTCGTGGTGTTCACCGACGTCGAGAAACCAGCCGGAGGCCGCAAACGCCGCCAGAACCCGGTTTCGGAGCGGGAGGCCGCCCTGCTGCTCGAACTGAACCAGCTGCGCGAAGCCCTGCGGATCAACCAGGAAGAAATGCAGGCCTCGGTCGAAGAAGCCCGCTCGGCCAACGAGGAGCTTCAGGTCACCAACGAGGAACTCACCACCTCCAAGGAAGAGCTGCAGTCGATGAACGAAGAACTGCAGACCATCAACGCCGAGCTGCAATCCAAGGTGGACTACCTGACCTGGGCGCGCAACGACATGACGAACCTGCTCAACAGCACGGAAATCGCCACCATCTTTCTCGACAACGACATGAAGCTGCGGCGCTTCACCACCCACGCCACCCATCTCTTCAAATTGATCCCGAAGGACGTGGGACGCCCCCTCTCCGACATCGTCACCGACCTGGATTACCCCGGCCTGCAAAACGATGCGCTGGCCGTGCTGACGACCCTGATCTTCAGCGAAAAGCAGATCGGCACCCGGGATGGCCGCTGGTACCGGGTGCGCATCATGCCCTACCGAACCCAGGACAACGTGATCGACGGCGTAGTGGTCACCTTCATCGACATCACCGCGATCAAGCAGCTCGAAGCCAGGCTGCGCAAGTGAGGAAGCGTCCATGCCCTTCAAGCCCCCAGACGAAAAACGGGTCACATCCGATCTGCGCCGACGCGCCGAGGCGTTGCTGCTGAACGCGCCGCTCCCCTGCCCGGACGAAACCGATGTGATGCGCCTGCTGCATGAACTGCAAGTGCACCAGATCGAGCTGGAAATGCAGAACGACGAACTGCGCAGCGCCTACGCCCGCGCCGACGACGCGCTCGAACAGATGACCGAACTCAACGCGCAGCTGGAAAGACGGGTGGCCGAACGCACCGCGGAACTGCTCACCGCGCTTGACGCGGCCCGGGCTGCCGATCAGGCCAAGGGCCGCTTTCTGGCCAACATCAGCCACGAAATCAGGACGCCGATGACCGGCATCCTGGGCATGGCCTACCTGCTGCGCCGCAGCGGCCTCAACACCAAGCAACTCGGCCAGCTCGACACCATAGAGATCGCGGGCAATCACCTGCTCGGCGTCATCAACGACATCCTCGATTTCTCCAGTATCGACGCCGGCAAGCTCCGGTTCGAACACACCGACTTCAGCCTCGCTGCCGCGATTCAGGACGCCCTCGCCATGGTCGCCGACATGGCCGCGGCCAAAGGGCTGCAACTCACCAGCGACATCTCCGGCATGCCCGCGCTGCTCTGCGGCGATCGCCGGCGGCTGGCCCAGGCGCCGCTCAACTACCTGGGCAACGCGGTCAAGTTCACCTACCGGGGCAGCGTGACGCTCACCGGCTTCATTCTCGACGACACGGACCACGACTGCCTGCTGCGTTTCGAGGTCTCCGACACCGGCATCGGCATGACGCCGGAAGAGATCGCGCCGCTCTTCGAAGCCTTCGTCCAGGCCGACAGCTCGTCGACCCGTGCATTCGGGGGCTCCGGGCTGGGGCTCGCCATCACCCGCGGTATTGCCCGGAAAATGGGCGGCAACGCGGGTGTCACGAGCACACCGGGCCTTGGCAGCCGCTTCTGGCTGACCGTCCGCATGGGCAAGGCCGAGCCAGGCAAAACACCGGCCGAAGCCCCGGCAAACTGAAAGACACAGCCCTCAGGCCGGGCGGCTTGATCCGCTGCCACCGGCCGGAGGAAGCGCCGCCACCGCAGCATGGCGAGCCTCGCCGCTGACGTCGATCACCACCATGCGGCACTCCCGCCCGTCGTCGTCCGCGATGGCCTCGATTCTCACCCGCGCAGCGGGGCGCTGGCTTGTCGCCATGAGCGGGATCTCACACGCCAGCCGGGTCTGGCTGTGCAGAATCGCCTCGAAAAAAGCCGTGAATTGCGGCAGAAAAGCCGGCTCGACCGAGGCGGCGAAGCGGAAGCGTCCCATCTGCGAACGCTTGATTCCGAGCAGGATCGCCCCCGCCAGATTGACTTGCAGGATGACGCCCTGGGCATCCAGGTTGAAATAGGCGACCGGCGCGAAATCGTAGATGTCCGCGTATTTCTCGCGCAGGGCGTCGGCCTCCTGGTAGGCGTGCTGAAGCTCTTCGTTGTGCATCTCCAGTTCGATCTGGTGCACCTGCAGTTCGTGCACCAGGTGCGCCGTGTCCCACGGAGTGGGCGGCGCGGCATCCGGAGCCGCCGCCTGCGCCTGGCGGAGGCGGGCTTCGGCGCGCTGGCGCAAGGTGGACGGGTTGGGCCTGACCCGGTGCCGGGCCAGGCTCGCCGCCGTCATGGCAAAGAGCCGCTCGTATTCGAGCTTGACCGCCCCATAGCATTCGCACACCCGGGCCTCCAGCCCGGCGCGGTCGATGACCGTGATGTGCCCCCGCCGATAGTGGATCAGCCCGGCCGCCTGCAGTTTTCCGGCGGCCTCGGTAACGCCCTCGCGGCGCACCCCCAGCAGGTTGGAAATCATTTCCTGGGTGACGTCCAGCTGATTGCCCGGAATCAGGTCGAGACTGAAGAGCAGCCAGCGGCATAACTGCTGATCAACCGAATGGTGCCGGTTGCACAGCACGTTCTGGGCGATCTGGGTGAGCAGGGCCTGGGTGTAACCCAAAGCCAGTCGGTGCAGACCCACCCCCTGGTCGATCTCCCAGCACAGCACTTCGGCGCGCAGACGATAGGCCTCGCCCGCGCACTGCACGACCACCTTGTAATTGGTGGTCTCGCCCCCCAGCACCAGGGGAATGCCGACCATCCCGTCATTGCCGGTCATGGCCACCTCGACGGTAGAACCGTCCTCGGTGGTGGAAATCAGTGAAAAAAACGCAGGTGGTGGGAAAGTACGCGAACAGCAGACTGTCACCCGACTCGTAAAGCGTCTTGCCAACCGGGAAGTTGACCAGTTCCAGATCGTCCTCCAGCCGCGAAAACTCGTCGGCCGGCAGCGATGCGAGAATCCGGTTCAGCTGGAGCGCCTGGGCTTCAGTGGGCATTTTGATGTGGCTCGATTGGGTGTACCTGATGGGTCCTGCCTGGGGGCCAGCTCAGCCCGACAGATGCAGCATAGACCATAAAGTCTATTGTTCTCCTGTTAGCAAAAATCGGTTTTGACGAAAGCCAAGCGGAAACGCTGGCCGGGTGCGTGTCACGGCCTCCAGCATCCGCGCGCAAATCGCCTTGTTTTTCGGAAATCCGGCAGCACCGGGCGCCGTTGTTGTCTATATTAGATATTGCTTATGTTCAGGCCGATATAACAAACAACCGCCGAAGGAGACCGTATGGCCAATATCATCGTTGTCGGCGCCGGAATAGGTGGCGTGCCGGCGGCCTATGAGTTGCAGGCAAAGCTGGGAAAATCGCATCACGTCACCGTTGTCAGCGCCAACGAATACTTCCAGTTCATTCCGTCGAACCCCTGGCTGGCCATCGGCAAACGGGTGCGGGACGAGATTACGGTGGAGTTGCGGCCCCACCTCGAGAAGAAGGGCATCGCCTTCATCGCCCAGCCCGTCGAGTCGATTGTTGCCGACGAAAACCGCCTCACGCTTGCCGACGGAACAGCGCTGGATTACGACTACCTGGTCATCACCACGGGCCCGCGCCTGGCCTTTGAAGAGGTGGCGGGCGCCGGGCCGGTCAACGGCTTTACCCACTCCATCTGCACCCTCGACCACGCCGAACGGGCATTTTCGGCCTACGAGCGTTTTTTGCAGGACCCCGGGCCGGTGGTCGTGGGGGCGATGCCGGGCGCCAGTTGCTTTGGCCCGGCCTATGAATTCGCTTTCATCCTGGACGCTGATCTGCGCAAGCGGAAACTTCGCCACAAGGTTCCCATCACCTACGTGACCAGCGAGCCCTACGTCGGCCACCTGGGCCTGGGTGGCGTCGGCGATTCGAAATCGATGCTCGAAAGCGAGTTTCGCAACCACGACATCAAGTGGATAACGAACGCCAAAACGACCCGGGTCGAGGCGGACCGGCTATTCACCACCGAACTGGATGGCGCGGGCAATGTGCGGCGCGAACATGAACTGCCCTTCCGGTTTGCGATGATGCTGCCAGCCTTCAAGGGTGTCGACCCGGTGGCGGCCGTTGCCGGATTGTGCAACCCGCGCGGCTTTGTCTTGATAGACGAACACCAGCGCAGCAAAAAATACCGCAACATTTTCTCGGCCGGCGTGTGTGTCGCCATTCCGCCCGTGGAAGTCACGCCGGTGCCCACCGGTGCGCCCAAAACGGGCTACATGATCGAGACGATGGTGACCGCCATCGTCGAGAACATCGCCGCCGACATTGAAGGGCGAGCCGCAAGCGCCAAAGGCACCTGGAACGCCATCTGCCTGGCCGACATGGGGGACACGGGCGCCGCCTTTGTGGCCCTGCCCCAGTTGCCACCGCGTAACGTCAATTGGTTCAAGAAGGGCAAGTGGGTTCACCTGGCCAAGATCGCCTTCGAGAAATACTTTCTGCACAAGGTGCGCACGGGTTCATCCGAGCCTGTCTATGAGAAGTACGTGCTGAAGGCGCTGGGCATTTTCCGTCTCGAAGACAAGTAATCCCCACAACCTGGCACCCGGGCTTTCAGCGGTCGCGGAAGACCGGCTTGCGCTTTTCCAGGAAGGCGGCCATGCCTTCCTTCTGGTCGCTCAGCGCGAAGGTGGCGTGCAGGCTGCGGCGCTCGAACAGCAGGCCTTCGTTGAGCGGGCCTTCCCAGGCGCGGTTGACCGACTCCTTGAGCATCATCAGCACCGGCAGCGAGTAGCCGGCGATGCCCTGGGCGGCCTTCAGGGCCTCGTCGAGCACCTGCCCGGCGGGGAAGATGCGCGATACCAGCCCGGCCCGTTCGGCCTCCTCGGCGTCCATCGTGCGGCCGGTCAGCACGAGGTCCATGGCCTTGGCCTTGCCGACCGCGCGGGGCATGCGCTGGGTGCCGCCAGCCCCCGGAATGACGGCGAGCTTCACTTCGGGCAGTGCGAAGCGGGCGGTATCTGCGGCAAAAACGATGTCGCACATCATCGCCACCTCGCAGCCGCCGCCCAGCGCCAGGCCCGACACGGCGGCAATCACCGGCTTGCGGAAGGTTTTGAGACGCTCCCAGTTGCGGGTGATGAGATTGCCCTTGTAGGCATCCATGTAATCCAGCGGGCGGATGGCCATGATGTCGGCGCCGGCCGCAAAGGCCTTACTTGATCCGGTCAGGACCACGCAGCGGATCGCTTCGTCATCCTCGAAACGGTCGAGCGCCGCGCCAGGGCGTTCATCACCTCGTCGTTGAGGGCGTTGAAGACTTCAGGCCGGTTGATGCGCAGAAGGCCGACCTGGCCGATGATTTCTACGAGAACGGGTTCGCTCATGCTTCGCTTTCAAAGATGCATTCCGTACAGCGGGAAAAACCTGAATACGCGGCCCGGCATCAAGGATCCGGGCCGCAGGGCAGATCGCCTCGCGGCGCTCAGTCCACGTCGCCGAAAGCCTTGGCGACGGTGCGGAGCTTGAACTTCTGCAGCTTGCCGCTCGGCGTGCGCGGCAGGTCGTCGACGATTTCGAGGCGCTCGGGGAAATACTGCCGGGTGATCTGCAGGTGCTCGAAGTAGGCGGTCATGTCCTCGAAGCTGAAGGTGGCGCCCGGCTTGAGCGACACAAAGGCGCACACGCGCTCGCCGAGCCGCTTGTCGGGGTAGCCGACCACGGCGACGACGGCGATGGCCGGGTGTTTGTAGAGCAGGTTCTCGATTTCGACGACCGGGATGTTCTCGCCGCCGCGAATGACCACGTCCTTGGAGCGCCCGGTGATGCGGATGTAGCCTTCGGCATCGACGGTGGCCACGTCGCCGGTGTCGAACCAGCCGTCGGCGGAGGTGGCGTTGAGCTGCGGCCGCTTGAGGTAGCCGCCGAACATGGAGGCGCCGCGCACCAGCAGCGCGCCGCTTTCGCCGGGCGGCAGATCGATGCCATTCACGTCCACCACCTTCACCTCCATGCCGGTCATCGTGCGGCCGTCGGAAATGGCGGATTTTTCCATCGCGCGAGACGGCTCGGTCACCGTCACGACCCCGTTCTCGGTCATGCCCCAGGCAGAGCACAGGCGCATGCCGAGCACATTCCGGGCGCGTTCGATGAGCACCGGCGGAATCGGCGCACCGGCGCAGCAGAACTTGTTGAAACGCGCGGTGCTCGTGTCACCCGCTTCGACCGCACCGCACAGATCGGCAACAAAAGGCGAGGACGCCATGCTGAAGCTGACGTTTTCGTCACGCACGATCTGCAGCGCCCGGCGGGGCTCCCAGACGTCCTGCAGCACGGTGGTGGAGTTGAGGAGCAGCGGCAGCATCGCCAGGTAGCCGTAGCCCGTCAGGTGGGCCATCGGCGAGGCGCCCAGGATGATGTCGTCCGGCCCCAGCTCCAGCGCCTCGCGGAAGGCGTGGAGGTTGGAGAACAGGGTGTTGGAGGTGTGCATCACGCCCTTCGGCTCGCCGGTGGTGCCGGAGGTGTACATCAGCAGCAGCACGTCGTCGGGGCCGATGCCGGGGCCGCTGAGCGCGGGCGTGTCATCGCCGAGCAGGCGGGATTCGAAACTGTCCTCGCCCTCGCCGCCGATGACGACCAGGTTGGTGAGGTGCGGCAGGTCGTGGAGCATGCTGCGGGCCATGGCCTCGTGGTCGAAGCCGCGGAAAACCTTCGGCACGATGAAGACCTTGGATTCGCCGAAGTTGAGCATGAAGGTGAGTTCGTGCTGGCGGAAGATCGGCATCACCGGATTGGCCACCGCGCCGATACGGGCGCAGGCCAGGCACAGAACGAGAAACTCCCAGCAATTGGGGAGCTGGAAGGTGACCACGTCCTGGCGTCCGACGCCCAGGCTGACAAGGCCGCGCGCGACGCGGTCGACCCTTGCGTCGAGTTCGCGGTAGGTGAGGCGCACGGGCTCGCCTTTATCGGACGCGTAGGCGACGACGGCCAGCTTGTCCGGGCAGTTCTTGAGCGCCCGTTGAACATGGACGTCGATGGTCTCGTCGCGCCACAGGCCGGCGGCCTTCATCGGCGCCATGCGCGGCGCGAGCATACGGGATCGAATTTCATGGTGTCTCCTGCAAATCGGTTTGGTGTGGTCTGGCGCGACCGGCCTCGACGCCGGGTGCGCCACGCAGAAAGCCAATGACATTTCCGGCACGACCGGGGAACTGACAAAGCGAACCAGGCCACGGGCCGGACGCACTTTGGTTTTCCTCTTTTGCATGCCATGTCGCGTGTTCAGGCCCGTCATCAAAAACGCCGTCCCACGGTGGCCTGCAACGTATCGCTCAGCCTCATTTAAGTCAACATATTTACTTAAATAAACACGCATCAACATAAAAGTCATAATTGCATCGCAGCAAAAAATAAAATATATAGTTGATTATTTTATATTTTTTTGTTTTTGCTATCGCATAACTAAAAACCGATTCGAAATTACAATGGGGCAAACTACGACAATATATTGACAGACTTAACATCCATTCCTAGAATCCAGCCACTCGCTACCGGAAAGGATTCAAGATGGACTTCAGCCTCACCGACGACCAGAAAGCGCTGGTCGAATCAGCCAGCCGATTTGCACGGGAACGCCTCGCTCCGGATTACCGTGCCCGCGAAAAAGCCGAGCGCATCGAACGGGAGATCGCCATTGAAATGGGTGAGATGGGCCTGCTCGGCCCCGAACTGCCGGAATCCTTCGGCGGCCTGGGTGTGGACTGTGTGACCAGCGGCCTGCTGCTCGAGCAGATTGCCTACGGCGACTTCAACGTGTCCTACGTCAATCTGCTCACGTCCCTGTGCGGCCAGATCGTCGCCAACTACGCCCGCCCCGACATCGCCAGGGAGTGGCTGGATCAGGTGCGACGGCGTGCGTATCCCGCAGACCACATGCTGGGCGACGAAGGCCAGGGCTTCGTCCAGGTCATGCAGGGCTTCGACTACAGCCGCGCCCTGATCGGCATCCAGTGCATGGGCGTGGTGCGCGCCTCGCTCGACGAAGCCTGGCGCTACGCCAGGGGACGCGGAAGCCTTTGGCCTGCCGATCGGCGAGTGCCAGGGCGTGAGCTTTCCCTCTGGCCGAAGCGGAAACCTATCTGGAGTCCTGCGCTGGCACTGCCTGCGCACCCTGTGGCTCAAGGACCAGGGCCTGCCCCACACCGCCGAGGCGGCGATGTGCAAATGGTGGGGCCCGAAGCTGGCTTGCGAAATCATCCACCAGTGCCTGCTGACCCACGGCCACGGCGGCTATGGCAGCGACTACGCCTTCGGCCAGCGCTACCGCGACGTGCTGGGCCTGCAGATCGGCGACGGCATGGCCAACATCATGAAGATGATCATCGCCCGCGAAAAGCGGGCATGCGCCTGAACACCGATCGATTAGCCACGCCTCAGAGCTTCGACATATTGCTCTGCAACTTGGTGAAGTAATGGATAAACGCCAGTCGATCATCAAACGACAGGTCCTTGAGGGCCTGGTCGTAGAACGCATGGATAGGGTCTTGCATCTTTTGCCACAGGGCCTGCCCTTGCGTACTGAGTTTGACTTTGCGCGACCGGCGGTCATCTTCGCTGGTGGTGCGCTCGATCAGCCCATCGCGCTCCAGCCGCGAGAGCAGGCCGGTGAGGTTTTGCCGGCTGACCAGCAGGAAGCGCGACAGGTCATTGATGGACATGCCGTTAGTGCGGCCTGGGGGCGCGACAGCGCACCCAGCACCGACCACTGTTGGTGGTCACGCCAAACTCATCCAGGGCCTGCGTGCCTTTGGTGTGCAGGGTGTTGGCCACCTGAAAAAGGCGGAAGAACAAGCGGTTGTTGATCTCTGATGACGGCGAGGCTTTTTCGGTGCGAAGGGTCAGGCATCAACGATTTGACGCGGAGATGAGCCCAAGCTGCATCGTAGCGCATGGCTTGAAACGCAACCAAACGCAGCATTTTTAACGGAGTAGCTAATGCGTGGACTTAAAGACAAAGTGGTTTTGGTAACTGGCGGCGCTGGTGGCATCGGCGCAGCGACCTGCAGGCGTTTTGGCGAAGAGGGCGCCATCGTCGCCGTCTTCGACATCAACCAGGACGCCGCCGCAGCCATCGTCACTGAAATCCGCGCCAAGGGCGGCAGCGCTGCGGCCTTCGGTGTCGATCTGACCAGCCAGGAATCGGTCGTGGCCGCCGTGACGGCCGCCGAAGCCCAGCTCGGCCCGACCGACATCCTGGTGAATAACGCCGGCTGGGATCACGCCGCCCCCTTCCTCAAGACCGACAAGGCCCTGTGGGACAAGATCGTCGCGGTGAATCTCTACGGCCCGCTCTACATGCACCATGCTGTGCTGGCAGGTATGTCCGAGCGTGGCCGTGGTCGTGTGGTGAACGTGGCCTCTGACGCCGCCCGGGTCGGCTCCTCCGGCGAAGCGGTGTACGCCTTCTGCAAGGGCGGCCTGGTGTCCTACTCCAAGACCATGGCCCGCGAACTGGCCCGCAAGCAGATCAACGTCAACGTCGTCTGCCCCGGCCCCACTGACACCGCCCTCTTCCGCGATTTCGCCGGCGAAGGCGAACAGGCCGAGAAGCTGCGTCAGGCGCTGGCCAGCGCCATCCCCTTCGGCCGCCTGGGCCAGCCGGGCGATCTGCCGGGCGCGATCCTGTTCCTGGCCAGCGACGACGCCGCCTTCATCACCGGGCAGGTTATCAGTGTCTCCGGCGGTCTGACCATGGCTGGGTGACCCCCCCCCCCCCCCCCCCCCCCCCCCCCACCCCTAGCGACTTCCACTTCAACTTATCCCCTGACAACAGAAACCTTCATGAGGTACACACCACCGACATCCTCTACACCAAGGTTGACGGTATTGCCACCATCACCATCAACCGCCCGAAGGCCTACAACGCCTTCACCGCCAACACCTGCGAGGAAATGATCCACGCCTTCAAGGATGCGGACTACGACCGCTCCATCGGCGTGGTCGTGCTCACCGGCGCCGGCGAAAAAGCCTTCTGCACCGGCGGCGACCAGGGCACCCAGGACGGCGGCTACGGTGGCCGCGGCATCATCGGCCTGCCGATCGAAGAAGTGCAGAGCGCCATCCGCGACTGCTCCAAGCCAGTCATCGCCCGCGTCAATGGTTTTGCCATCGGCGGCGGCAACGTGCTGGTCACCATCTGCGATCTGGCCATCGCCTCCGACAACGCCCAGCTCGGCCAGGCCGGCCCGCGCGTCGGCTCGGTCGATCCCGGTTTCGGCACCGCCCTCCTCGCCCGCGTCGTCGGCGAAAAGAAGGCTCGCGAAATCTGGTATCTGTGCCGCCGCTACAGCGCCCAGCAAGCCCTCGAGATGGGCCTCGTGAATGCGGTGGTGCCGCAGGACCAGCTCGACGCCGAAGTGAAGAAATGGTGCGACGAGATTCTTGAAAAGAGCCCCCCCGCACTGGCCCTGGCCAAGAAGTCGTTCAACGTGGATACCGAAATGATCCGCGGTATGGGTGGCCTGGCCATGCACGCACTGAAGATGTATTACGAAACCGCAGAGTCGGCCGAAGGTGGCAACGCTTTTCGCGAAAAACGCAAGCCCAACTTCCGCCAGTTCACCAAGTAAGTCACGACCCGTTCAATCACAGCCCTTAGCACGCACCAGGACAGCACCATGATCAGAGACCGGGAAACCATTAGCCTGTTGCTCGATACCATTTCGCGCTTTGTAACCGAGCGGCTGGTACCGATGGAAGCCCATGTGGCCGAAACCGACCAGATCCCCGACGATGTGGTTGCCGACATGAAGGAATTGGGTCTCTTTGGCATGTCCATTCCCGAGGCCTATGGCGGTATGGGCCTGACCATGGAGGAGGAAGTGATGGCAGGTTTTGCGGTTTCGCAAACCTCGCCCGCCTTCCGCTCGCTGTTTGCCACCAACAACGGCATCGGCGGCCAGGGCATCGTGATTGACGGCACGCCGGCTCAGAAAGACTTCTACCTGCCCAAAATTGCCACCGGCGAAATCATCGGCTCCTTTGCACTGACCGAACCGGACAGCGGTTCGGATGCCGGCAGCCTGCGTACCAGCGCTGTGAAGACGGCGACTTTTACGTGCTCAACGGCACCAAACGCTACATCACCAACGCCCCCGAAGCCGGCATCTTCACCGTGATGGCACGCACCGACTCAACCAAGAAGGGCGCCGACGGCATCTCCGCCTTCATCGTCGAGCGCGGCGCCCCAGGCCTGTCACTGGGCAACATCGACAAGAAGATGGGGCAGAAGGGTGCGCACACCTGTGACGTGATTTTTGACAACGTGCGCATCCCTGCCAGCAACCTGATTGGTGGCGTAGAAGGCATTGGCTTCAAGACCGCGATGAAGGTGCTGGACAAGGGGCGTATCAATATTGCCGCAGCCAGCGTGGGTGCGGCCGAGCGCATTTTGCGTGACGCCATCCGCTACGCCAAGGAGCGCAAGCAGTTCGGCAAGGCAATTGGTGAGTTCCAGTTGATACAGGCCATGCTAGCTGACAGCCATGCCGAAATATATGCCGCGCGCTGCATGGTGCTGGACGCCGCCCGCCGCCGTGACGACGGCTTGAACGTCAGCACCGAGGCAGCCTGCGCCAAAATGTTTGCGTCT
Source organism: Zoogloea sp. (assembly GCA_016720685.1). Classification (GTDB taxonomy): domain Bacteria; phylum Pseudomonadota; class Gammaproteobacteria; order Burkholderiales; family Rhodocyclaceae; genus Zoogloea. The sequence continues at coordinate 58,954 of JADKKC010000015.1, read as the reverse complement.
GAGATGTGTGGCCGCGTCGCCGACCGCGCGGTGCAGATTTTTGGCGGCGCCGGTTACCTGGCCGAATACGGCATCGAGCGCTTCTACCGCGATGTGCGCCTGTTCCGACTGTTCGAGGGCACCACCCAGATCCAGCAACTGGTGATCGCCCAAAACCTGTTGCGCGACGCCGCCTAATTTCACTTCCTGTTCATCCATGGCCTGCGCAGCCGCTGACCCACTTTTGCAAAGCAAACCACCATGTCCAAAACCACCACCCGCTTCCAATGGGACGACCCGCTGCTCCTCGATCAGCAACTGACTGACGAAGAACGCATGATCCGCGACACCGCCCGCGCCTACTCCCAGGACAAGCTGGCGCCCCGCGTGCTCGAAGCGTTCCGCAACGAACACACCGACCTGGCGATCTTCCGCGAGATGGGCGAACTCGGCCTGCTCGGTGCGACCATCCCCGAAGAATACGGTGGCGCCGGCATGAACTATGTCTGCTACGGCCTGGTGGCGCGCGAAGTGGAAGCGTGTGATTCCGGATACCGCTCCATGATGAGCGTGCAGTCCTCGCTGGTGATGGTGCCGATCAATGAATTCGGCACCGAAGCCACCAAGCAGAAATACCTGCCCAAACTGGCCACCGGCGAATGGATCGGCTGTTTCGGCCTGACCGAGCCGAACCACGGCTCCGACCCCGGCAGCATGATCACGCGCGCCAAGAAAGTGCCTGGCGGCTACTCGCTGAGTGGCGCCAAGATGTGGATCACCAATTCCCCCATAGCCGATGTGTTCGTGGTCTGGGCCAAAGACGATGAAGGTTCAATTCGCGGTTTTGTGCTGGAAAAAGGCTGGAAGGGCCTGAGCGCCCCCTCCATCCACGGCAAGGTTGGCTTGCGCGCCAGCATCACCGGTGAAATTGTGTTGGACGAAGTGTTTTGCCCCGAAGAAAACGCCTTCCCCGATGTGCGTGGCCTGAAGGGCCCGTTCACCTGCCTCAACTCGGCCCGCTACGGCATCGCCTGGGGCGCTTTGGGCGCGGCAGAAGACTGCTACAGCCGCGCCCGCCAGTACACCATGGACCGCAAGCAGTTCGGCAAACCGCTGGCTGCCAACCAGCTGGTGCAAAAGAAACTCGCCGACATGTTGACCGAAATTTCGCTCGGACTACAGGGCTGTTTGCAACTCGGCCGTATGAAAGACGCCGGCACTGCCTGTGTGGAAATTACCTCCATCATGAAACGCAACAGCTGCGGCAAGGCCTGGACATCGCTCGCATGGCCCGCGACATGATGGGCGGCAACGGCATCTCCGACGAGTTCGGCGTGGCCCGCCACCTGGTCAACCTGGAAGTCGTGAATACCTACGAGGGCACCCACGACGTGCACGCGCTGATCCTCGGCCGCGCCCAGACCGGCATCGCCGCCTTCGCCAACTAAGCCCACCCTGCCTGACCTGAGAGACGACCCAATGACCAACACCCGCTTGAGCACGGCCGTCGATCAGGTCATGCTCGACCGCCACTCGATCCGCGCCTTCCTCCCCACGCCCGTTGCCCGCGACGAGATCGAGGACATCCTCCGCGTTGCCGCCAATGCGCCGTCGGGCAACAACATCCAGCCCTGGCGCGTGCATGTGCTCACCGGCGCCACGCGGCAAAAGCTCATCGACGGGGGGTGTGCCGCCTTCGACGCCGCCGACGGCAGCCACACCGCGGAATACAACTACTACCCCACCGAATTCTTCGAGCCCTACCTCGCACGCCGGCGCAAATGTGGCGGCGATCTTTACGGCGTGCTGGGCATCGCCCGCGGAGAAAAACCCCGCATGCTGGCCCAGATGCGCAAGAACTTCGAGTTCTTCGGGGCGCCGGTGGGGCTGATGTTCACCATCGACCGCCGCCTCGCCCAGGGCAGCTGGCTCGACTACGGCATGTTCATGCAGAACGTGATGCTCGCCGCCACCGCCCGCGGCCTCGCCACCTGCGCCCAGGCGGCATGGATCGACTATCACCGCATCATCACCGAACTGCTGCGCTTGCCAGAGAACGAGCAGGTGGTGGCGGGCATCGCGCTCGGCTACGCCAACCCTGCCGCGCCGGAAAACGCGCTCCTGACCGGACGCGTGGCGGTGCCGGAGTTCGTCAGCTTCCACCCGTAAGAGCGGAACGGCGGAATGCGCACGCCGCAGGGCTTCAGGCGCTCGCCGCCGTCACCAGGTAACGCTCGAAACGGGCTCGCCACCCGGCGTCGATCACCACCGGGCGGAGGCTGTCGAGCGACATCATCGCGACCACCAGCTCGCCCCGGAAGCGCAGCCGCGCCTCCGCCGTGGCGCGCACCTCAATGCTCATCGACGACGCACCGATGCGCAGGATGCGCAACGAGAAATCGAGCACGTCGCCGTAGCGGCTGGGAATCATGAACTCCATCTCCAGGCGCGCCACCGGCAGGCCAAAACGCAGCTGCTCGTGCAGTTGGTGAAAGCCCACGCTGAGCCCGTCCCTGCACCAGTCCTCCACCACTTCATTCACCAGCTCGACGTAGCGGGGATAGAAGCCGATGCCGGCCGGATCGCAGTGGGCGACGGGGATTTTAAACGCCGTTCCGCCGCGCGGAACACACCAGACAGGAATCCGAAAATGAACGAAGTCATCGTCGAACGCCCATCCGCGCATGTGGCCGTCATCCGGATGAATCGTCCGGAAGCGCGCAACGCGCTGAACCAGGCAGTCCGCAGCGGGCTGGCCGAACATTTCGCCGCACTGAGCCAGGATCCGGACGTGCGCTGCATCGTGCTGACCGGCGGCGACACGGTTTTTGCCGCCGGCGCCGACATCCGCGACATGGCCGATCGCGGCGCCGTGGAGATCATGCTGCGCAACACCCAGAAGCTGTGGCAAACCGTGGCGGCCTGCCCGAAGCCGGTGGTCGCCGCGGTAAGCGGCCTTGCCTGGGGCGGCGGCTGCGAACTGGCGATGCACGCCGACATCATCGTTGCCGGCCGCAGCGCCTCGTTCTGCCAGCCCGAGGTCAAGGTCGGCATCATGCCGGGCGCCGGCGGCACCCAGCGGCTCAACCGCGCCGTCGGCAAGTTCAAGGCCATGAAGATGGTTCTTACCGGACTGCCGGTTTCGGCGGATGAAGCCTCGGCCATGGGCCTGGTCAGCGAAGTGGTGGCGGATGCCGAAGTGCACCCCCGCGCGCTGGAACTCGCCCACCTCATCGCCAGCCGCCCGCCGCTGGCCGTCGCCCAGATCAAGGAAGTGCTCATCGCCGGCGCAGACGCCTCGCTCGAAACCGGCCTGATGCTGGAGCGCAAGGCCTTCCAGCTGCTGTTCGCCAGCCGCGACCAGAAGGAAGGCATGCACGCCTTCCTCGAAAAACGTGATCCGCAATTCACCGGGGAATAAAACCATGCTGAACACCACCACCGGCGAACTCGTGCTGGGCATCGTCGGCACCGGCCTGATGGGCCGCGGAATCGCCCAGATTTCCGCCCAGGCCGGCATCGACGTGTGGCTCTTCGACGCCCGCAGCGGCGCCGCCGAAGAAGCCCGCGCCGCCGTCGCCACCACCCTCGGCACGCTGGCCGCCAAGGGCAAGCTCGACACCGCGGCCGTCGCTGCCGCCGTCGCCCGCCTGCATGTGGCCGACGCGCTCAAAGATCTGGCCGGCTGCCGGGTCGTCGTCGAAGCCATCGTCGAAGACCTCGACGCCAAGCGCGACCTGTTCCGCCAGCTCGAAGACGTGGTGGCCGACGACTGCATTCTCGCCACCAACACCTCGTCGCTGCCGGTCACCAACATCGCCGCCGCCTGCCGTCTGCCCGGCCGCATGGGCGGCTTTCACTTTTTCAGCCCGGTGCCGCTAATGAAGGTCGTCGAAATCATCGACTCGGTGGTCGGCGAAGCCTGGGTCGGCGACGCCCTGACCGGCCTCGCCCGCCGCATTGGTCATCGTCCCGTGCGCGCCAGCGACACGCCGGGCTTCATCGTCAATCACGCCGGCCGCGGCTACCTCACCGAATCCCTGCGCGTTCTCGGCGAGGGCATCACCCGGCCCGCCGACCTGGACCGCATCATGCGCGGCGCCGGCTTTCGCATGGGCCCGTGCGAACTGCTCGACCTGACCGGCCTCGACGTGTCGCACCCGGTGATGGAATCCATCTATGGCCAGTATTACCAGGAGCCGCGTTACCGCCCGTCGCCGATCACCCGCCAGCGCCTCGCCGCCGGCCTGCTCGGCCGCAAGAGCGGGCGCGGCTTCTACACCTACGTGGACGGCAAGGCGCAGCCCGTGCCGGAAGAAGCCATTCCGCCAGCCGGCACCACGCCGGTGTGGGTCAGCCGGCGCGATCCGTCCCGGCGCGAACAGGTGCTAGCCCTCATCAAGGCCTGCGAGGCCCGCGTCGACGACGGCGAAACCCCCGGCGCCGACTCGGTGTGCATCGTGCTGCCCCTTGGTCACGACGCCACCACCGCGGCCCTCGCCGAAGGGCTCGACGCCCGCCGCACGCTGGCCGTCGACCCGCTCGGCCTTGCCCGGCACATCACGCTGATGAGCACGCCGGTCACCCTGCCGGCCTTCCGCGACGCCGCCCGGGCCGCCCTCGGCCACGCCGGGCTGCCGCTCACCACGATCCACGACAGCCCTGGCTTCGTCGCCCAGCGCGTGCTGGCGATGATCGTCAACATCGGCTGCGACATCGCCCAGCAACGCATCGCCACGCCGGACGACATCGACGATGCCGTCACCCTCGGCCTCGGCTACCCGAAAGGCCCGCTCGCCTTCGGCGACGCGCTCGGCGCCCGCAGCGTGCTGGAGATCCTCGGCGCCCTCCACGACTTTTACCGCGATCCGCGCTATCGCCCCAGCCCGTGGCTGATCCGCCGCGCCCGCCTGGGCGTGTCCCTGCTGACCCCCGAAAACTGAACGCCACAAAGGAAAAATCGTGCTCGACGCCTACCTCTACGCCGGACTGCGCAGCCCCATCACCCGCCACGCCGGCCAGCTCGCCAACGTGCGCCCCGACGATCTGGCCGCCACGGTGATCCGTGAAGTGGTCGCCCGCTCCGGCTTTCGCCCCGAAGACATCGAGGACGTGGTCCTCGGCTGCGCCTGCCAGGCCGGCGAAGACAGCCGCAATATCGCGCGCCATGCCGCCCTGCTCGCCGGCCTGCCGCCGGAAGTGGCCGGCCAGACGGTCAACCGCCTGTGCGGCAGCGGCCTCGCCGCCGTGCTGGACACCGCCCGCGCGGTGAGTTGCGGCGAAGGCGGGCTCTACGTGGCCGGCGGCGTCGAAAGCATGACCCGCGCGCCCTTCGTCGTTGCCAAGTCGGAATCCGCCTTTGGACGCGATTTCAAGGTCTTCGACACCACCATCGGCGCCCGCTTCCCCAACCCGCGCCTCGTCGAGCAATACGGCAAGGACACGATGCCCGAAACGGCCGACAACGTCGCCGCGCAATTCGGCCTCGGCCGCGAGGATTCCGACCGCTTCGCCGCCCGCTCCCAGGCGAAATACGCCGCGGCCAGGGCCGCCGGTTTTTACGCGGGAGAAATCCTGCCGATCGCCGTTCCAACCGGCCGCAAGACGCCGCCGGCAATGGTGGTCGATGACGAACACCCGCGCCCCGAAAGCGATTTCGACAGTCTCTCCAGGCTCAAGCCGCTGGCGGCCGGCGGCGTGGTGACTGCCGGCAATGCCTCGGGTATCAACGACGGTGCCGCTGCGGTGCTGATCGGCAGCGCTGCAGCCGGCGAAAAAGCCGGTCAGAAGCCGATCGCCCGCATCCTCGCCGGAGCGGTCGCTGGCGTGGAGCCGCGCATCATGGGCGTCGGCCCGGCCTACGCCATTCCAAAGGCCCTTGAGCGGGCCGGGCTAAGCCTCGCCGACATGGACGTCATCGAGATCAACGAAGCCTTCGCGCCCCAGGTGCTCGGCTGCCTGAAGCTGCTCGGCCTCGCCTTTGACGACCCGCGCCTCAACCCGAACGGCGGCGCCATCGCCCTCGGTCACCCCCTCGGCGCTTCCGGCGCACGCCTTGCGCTCACGGCCGCCCGCCAGCTGCATCGCAGCGGCGGCCGCTACGCCGTGCTGAGCCTGTGCATCGGCGTCGGCCACGGCATCGCGGTGGTGATCGAAAGGGTTTAAGCCGCCTGACGTGAAAACGGGGAGGGTTCGCGCCCTCCCCGTTTTCTTCAGCGGCTGTCCGGCACGAACAGCAAGGCCTGCCAATCCTCATCGACCACAAAAGCTTCGATGCCCGGACCGAACAGATTGCGCAAGACGCGCCTGACCCCCGTTTTCAGAATTCGCCTCATTTCAGCCCCCAAGCAAGTGATCGTTCGTGATGATCGTAAGCAAGCCCGATGACAGGCAGGCGACGGGAATCTTGCAGGCGTGCGACGACATCCGGCAGGGCGCCGGGCCAGAAAGCGAAACGAGGTTTGAACTTTGGCAACGCCGACCTGCGGATCAGCAGCGGATGCGCAACAGACAAACAGAAACGGACGTAGAAATAGAAATGGAAATAGAAACGCAAACGGGGAAAACGAATCATCGTTTTCCCCGTTCTTTATCTGGAGCGGCAGAAGAGTCTCGAACTCTCGACCTCAACCTTGGCAAGGTTGCGCTCTACCAACTGAGCTACTGCCGCTTTTAATCTAATTTTTGAGGCGCAAACCGAAGTTTTTTTGGAGCGGCAGAAGAGTCTCGAACTCTCGACCTCAACCTTGGCAAGGTTGCGCTCTACCAACTGAGCTACTGCCGCTTCGATAAACCTGGAGGCGCGAGCCGGAGTCGAACCGACCTACACGGATTTGCAATCCGGTGCATAACCGCTTTGCTATCGCGCCGTGTACCTCAACAGAAAAGCACCGCTTTTCTTCAAAAACCTTTGGAGCGGCAGAAGAGTCTCGAACTCTCGACCTCAACCTTGGCAAGGTTGCGCTCTACCAACTGAGCTACTGCCGCTGAAAGAGCCGCCATTATAGGCGCCAAAAAGACGAAGTCAACGACTTTCGCAAGGCAAGCTGTTCATCGGCCTTACCGGCTGCGCTTCATGAGCTCCGGCCAGGCACAGCGCATGTAGTAGCCCATCGACCACAGGGTGAGCACCGCGGCAACGTAAATCAGCAGCGTGCCGAGCTGGAGGCTGTCGAAGCCGAGCACCGGGGCTTCGAACAGCAGCAGCGGAATCGCCGACATCTGGGCTGCCGTCTTGAGCTTGCCGACAAAGGCCACCGCCACGCTGCCGGCTGCGCCCACCTTGGCCATCCATTCGCGCAGCGCCGAGATGGTGATCTCGCGCCCGATGATGACCAGCGCGATGAGGGAGTCGACCCGCCCGAGCTGCACCAGCACGATCAGCGCCGCCGCAACCATGAGCTTGTCGGCCACCGGATCGAGGAAGGCGCCGAAGGCCGAGGTCTGGCCGAGGGAGCGGGCCAGGTAACCGTCGAACCAGTCGGTCACGGCGGCGACGATGAAGGTCAGCGTCGCAATCAGGTTCTTGTCTTCCGGGGAAATGACCGTATCCGGAAAGTAATAGATGCCGACGAAAAACGGGATCAGCGCGATGCGCGCCCAGGTGAGGGAGTTGGGAATATTGAGGGGCATGTCGACGTTCGCTGGCTATCGCAACGAATTGTATATCTGTTCGGCAAGTTGACGGTTGATGCCTTCGACGCGGCAAAGATCCTCGACCGTGGCGTTTCGCACACCGTCGATGCCGCCAAAGGTGGCCAGCAACTTGCGGCGCCGGGTCGGGCCGATTCCGGCTATGTCTTCGAGACGGGACGTGTTGCGGATCTTGGCGCGCCGTGCCCGGTGGCCGGTGATCGCAAAACGGTGGGCTTCATCGCGGATTTCCTGGATGAGGTGCAGGGCCGGCGCATCCGGACGCAGGTGCACCGCATCGCGGCCGTCGGGAAAAACGAGTTCCTCGAGGCCCGGCTTGCGGCTCTCGCCCTTGGCGACGCCGAACATCATGATGTCCAGCCCGAGTTCGGCCAGCACTTCGCGGGCAACGCCCATCTGGCCCTTGCCCCCGTCGATGAGGATGAGGTCGGGACGCACGCCCTCGCCGGCCGCCACTTTTTCGTAGCGCCGGGTGAGCGCCTGGCGCATTGCGGCGTAGTCGTCGCCGGGGGTGATGCCGGCGATGTTGTAGCGACGGTATTCGGACTTCTTCATGGCCTTGCCGTCCCACACCACGCAGGAGGCAACGGTCGCCTCGCCCATGGTGTGGGAAATGTCGAAGCACTCGATGCGGCTTGGCGTCTCCGCCAGGGCCAGGGCCTCGCGCAGGGCGTCGAGGCGTGCCTCGCCGCGGGACGATTCCTGCTCGCGAGCCAGCAGCGCCAGGCCGGCGTTGTTCTCGGCCATGCCCATCCAGGCGCGCTCGTTCTCGAAGCGGGCCGCCACCATCGGCGCCTTGCCTTCGACGACTTCGTCCAGCGCTTCCTTGACCGTTGCCGGTTCAAGATTGACGAGGATCTTGCCGGGAAAGGGATGATCGAGGTAATGCTGCTCGACGAAGGCCACCAGCGCATCCAGCGGCGCGCAGCCCTGGGCATTGCTCGGAAAAAGCGGCCGGTCGCCCAGGTGGCGCCCGCCGCGGATCATCGCCAGGTTGACGCACACCATGCCGCCCCGCTCCACCGCGGCCAGCACGTCCACGTCCTCGTCCCTGGCGCTTTCGACGAACTGCTTGTGCAGCACGGCCTGCAGGTTGCGGATCTGGTCGCGATAGACGGCGGCCTTTTCGAAGGCCAGCGCATCGGAGGCGGCCTGCATGCGTTGCGACAGATCGTCCACCACGTCGCTGTGGCGACCGCTGAGAAACAGGCTGGCCAGCTGCACGTCGGCGTTGTAGGCGTCCTTGTCGATGAGCCCGACGCAGGGCCCCGTGCAGCGCTGGATCTGGTGCAGCAGGCAGGGCCGCGAGCGGTTGCTGAAGGTGGTGTCCTCGCAGGTACGAAGGCGAAAGATCTTCTGCATCAGGTGCAGGGTTTCGCGCACCGCCCAGCTGTTGGGAAACGGGCCGAAGTAGCGTACGCCCTTGCGGAAACCCCCGCGGTGATAGTAGATCTGCGGAAACTCGGCGGCTGACAGGGCGATGTAGGGATAGGACTTGTCGTCCCGGAACAGGATGTTGTACTTGGGCCCCAGGCTCTTGATGAGGTTGTTTTCGAGGATCAGCGCCTCGGCCTCGGAGCGGGTGGCGGTGGTATCCACGCGCGCCACCTGCCCGACCATGATGGCGATGCGGGGGCTGAGCTGGGTGCGCTGGAAATAGGACGACACCCGCCGCTTGAGGTTCTTGGCCTTGCCGACATACAGCACCGACTCGTCGGCACCGATCATGCGGTAAACACCCGGCTCTTCGGTCAGGGTGCGCAGGAAGGCCTTGGCGTCAAAGCTCACGATGAGTCGCCCCGGGAAAGCTCAGCCGAGAGCCAGCACGCTGTCGCGGGCCGCACAATACGGCGCCCAGCCGGCGAGGGTCGCCCGGTCGGCCGGGGCGCTGCCCGGGCGCGGACGCAGGGCCGCGATACGGGCGCTGCTGGCGCTGCTCACGGCGGGCTTCCAGCGATCGAGAAGCTGCACGGCAAGATCGGGCCGGTTGCACACCAGCACCATGTCGCAGCCTGCGCCATGGGCGGCTTCGGCGCGGGCCACGATGTCGCCGGCCACGCTTGCGCCTTCCATCGTCAGGTCGTCGCTGAAGATGACGCCCCCAAAACCCAGCTTGCCGCGCAACACCTGCTGCAGCCAGAACGGCGAAAAACCGGCCGGGCGCGGATCGATGTTCTCGAAGATGACATGGGCCGGCATCACGCCGCCCAGTTCGTCGGCGAGCAGGCGGAACGGCTGGATGTCTTCGGCCCACACCGCCTCGAAGCTGCGTTCATCGACGGGAATCGCCACGTGGGAATCCGCCGTCACGGCGCCGTGGCCGGGAAAGTGCTTGCCCACCGCACGCATGCCGGCATCGCCCAGACCGGCGGCGACGGCGCGGGCGAGTTCGGTGGCAACCAGCGGATCGCGGTGGAAAGCCCGGTCACCGATCACCGAACTGACGCCGTAGTCGAGATCCAGCACCGGCGCGTAGCTCAGATCGACGCCATGGGCGCGCAGCTCGGCCGCCAGCACGAAGCCGGCCTGGCGGGCGCGGGCCTTGGCCACGGCAGGACCGGCCTCCCAGGCTTCGCCAAGCCGGCGCATGGCCGGCAGGCGGGTGAAGCCATCACGAAAACGCTGCACGCGGCCGCCTTCGTGGTCGACGGAAATCAGCACATCGGGCCGCAGCGCACGAATGGCTGCGGTGAGTGCGCGCAGTTGTTCGGGCTCGGCGTAGTTGCGGCCAAACAGGATGACTCCGCCGACCAGCGGATGCTGCAAGATTTCGCGCTCTTCAGCGGTGACTTCATAGGCCGCCACGTCGAGCATGACCGGACCGGGTTGGGCGTGGGATGGCTTCATGATTTTTCGATGACGGCAAAGGCCACGACGTAGTCGACTTCGTCGGAGAGGCTCAGGTGGGCATTCAGGCCGCGCGCCCGCATGTAGTCTGCCAGCGCCGGCGAATATTCGAACAGCGGCTTGCCGAGCGCATCGTGCCCGACCCGCACGGCGTGAAGTGTGGCAGGCGCGGCAACGCCGGTGCCGAGGGCCTTGCCGAAGGCTTCCTTGGCGGCAAAGCGCTTGGCAAGCAGGCGGGCCGGATCGCGGGCGGCGTCGAAGGCCGGGCGCTCGGATTCGTCGAGAATGCGGGCGGCGAAGCGGGCACCGTGGCGCGTCAGGGCGTCGCCGAGGCGCGCCACCTTCACGATGTCGGTGCCAACTCCGTGGATCACGCCTTGAGACCGCGATCGGCGGCTTCGCGCATCAGGCGCTTCATTTCCTTGACGGCCTCGCGCAGGCCGGTGAAGACCGAACGGCTGACGATGGAGTGGCCGATGTGCAGCTCGCGGATGCCCGGCAGGCGGGCGATGGGCTGGACGTTGTAGTAATTGAGGGCGTGACCGGCATTGAAGCGCAGGCCGAGCGCCCGGATCGCCTCGCCCGCGCGGGCAAGCTTGGCGATTTCGGCCAGCACGGCCGGGCTCTCGGCATCGCGGCCCGCAGCATGAAAGGCATGGGCATAGGGCCCGGTGTGAACTTCGCAGACCCCGGCACCGATACGGGCCGCCGCTTCGACCTGGGCAATTTCGGCGTCGATGAAGACGCTGACGATAATGCCGACATCGGCGAGGCGCGCCACGGCGTCCTTCAGGCGAGCCTCCTGGGAAACGATATCCAGCCCGCCTTCGGTGGTCACTTCATGGCGGCCTTCGGGCACGAACATCGCCATTTCGGGCTTGAGCCCGCAGGCGATGCCGACCATTTCGTCGGTGGCGGCCATTTCGAGGTTGAGCTTGATCTGGGTGAGTTCGCGCAGTTTGCGCACGTCGTCATCCTGGATGTGGCGGCGATCCTCGCGCAGATGCACGGTGATGCCATCGGCCCCGCCAAGCTGGGCTTCCACGGCAGCCCACGCCGGGTCCGGCTCCCAGGTGCGACGGGCCTGGCGCAAGGTGGCCACATGGTCGATGTTGACGCCAAGTTCGATCAAGACGGTTCTCCGGGAAAAGCGAAAAGTTCGGTAAATACCCGACGCGACTGGAGCTGCTGCCCGCCGAGGTAGTGCTGGATGAGCCGGCGCATCAGCGCCTTGCTTCCGGCCAGGGATTCCGTGTCACGAAAATCGCCGGCGGCCATGTCGAGCAGGGTTTTGCCGGCAACGACCGACGGATCGTCGCTGCCGTATTCGTCAACCGGCACCGGGCCGCGTTCGATTATATAGGCGTAGCCGGTATCGACCCGGACCGGCTCGCCATTGGCGTCCACGTCCAGCGGCATGCCATAGCCGAGTTCCTGCAGCAGGGCCAGCTCGAAGCGGCGCAACACGACTTCCTGGGGTTCACTGGCGGCCAGCGCCCGCAAAGCCTCGCCATAGGCCTGGTGCAGGCGGGGATGGGCATCCTCCCGCGGCATGAGGCGCATCAGGAGTTCATTGGCGTAATAAGCACACAGCAATGCCTGACCGCCAAGTAGCGGCTGGCCGCCCATCCACTCGGCACGCACGAGGGTTTTCATTTCGCCGCCGCCACTCCAGTCGATCAGCAGCGGCTGGAAGGCCATCAGAACACCGCGCAACTGCGACATGGGCCGGCGCGCGCCCTTGGCAACCAGACCGACGCGGCCATGGTCGCGGCTGAAGACTTCGACGATGAGGCTGGTTTCCCGATAGGGATAACTGTGCAGCACGAAGCCCGGCTGCTGGTCGATGCGCTGCCTGGCAGTCACGGGCGTTCCGTGCAGGGATTACTCGTAGCCAAGGCTCTTGAGCGCCCGCTCGTCGTCGGCCCAGCCACTCTTGACCTTGACCCACACTTCAAGGAAGACCTTGGATTCAAAGAGCGTTTCGAGTTCGACGCGGGCCTCGGAAGCGATGCGCTTGAGGCGCTCGCCGCCCTTGCCGATCACCATCGCCTTGTGGGCGTCGCGATCGACAATGATGGCAGCGTGAATGCGGCGCAGACCAGGCTCGGCCTCGAACTTCTCGATCTCGACGGTCATGCCGTAGGGCAGCTCCTCGCCGAGCTGGCGGAACAGCTTTTCGCGCAGGAATTCGGCAGCAAGAAAGCGCTCGCTGCGGTCGGTGATGTCGTCCGCGTCGAAAATCGGATCGCCTTCGGGCAGGTAGGGGCCGGCCGCCTTCAGCAGCTGATCGGTATTGCGACCCTTTTCGGCGCTGACGGGCACGATCTCGGCGAAGGGGAAGACCTCGCTCATCTTTTGCATGAAGGGCAGCAGACGGCCCTTGTCTTCGAGCAGATCGACCTTGTTGATGACGAGGATGACCTTGGCGCCCGGCGGCAGCAGCTTGACCACCTGCTCATCGGCCGGGCCATAGCGGCCGCTCTCGATGACGAAGAGCACCAGGTCCACGTCGGACAGCACCTGGGTGACGGTGCGGTTCATGGCCCGGTTGAGGGCATTTTTGTGCCGCGTCTGGAAGCCCGGGGTGTCCACGAAGATGTACTGGGACTGACCTTCGGTCAGCACGCCGGTAACCCGGTGGCGGGTCGTCTGGGCCTTGCGCGAGACGATGCTGATCTTCTGGCCGATAAGGCGGTTGAGCAGCGTGGATTTGCCCACATTGGGGCGACCGACGATGGCAACGAAGCCGGTGTGGAAAGGCTGGTCGGCGGCGGTAGTGGATTCAGTCATTTCTTGGGCAGAAGTTCCAGCATCCGCTGGGCGGATTGCTGTTCGGCAGCGCGGCGACTCACGCCGATGCCGCGGGTATTGAGGTTGAGGCCGGCGATCTCGCACTCGACCTCGAATTCCTGTTGGTGCGCCTCGCCGCGGGTGTTGGCGAGCGAGTATTTCGGCAACGCCATACGCCGGCCCTGCAACCATTCCTGCAGGGCGGTTTTCGGATCCTTGAGGGCGCGGGCGGGATCGAGTTCGGCAAGGGAGGCCGCGTAAAGCTTGTCGATGACCGTCTTGGCCTCGGCAAAGCCCGCGTCGAGGAAAACCGCAGCAAAAATCGCTTCCAGCGCGTCGGCCAGAATGGACGGACGGCGGTGGCCGCCACTTTTCAGCTCACCGTCGCCCAGGCGGAGGTATTCGCCGAGTTGCAGGATATCGGCAAGACGGTGCAGGGCTTCCTGGCGGACCAGGTTGGCGCGCAGGCGGGACATTTCCCCTTCCCGCAACTCGCCGCCGAAGCGCTCGAACAGGGCAATGGCGGTGACGCAGTTGAGCACGCTGTCGCCGAGAAATTCGAGCCGTTCGTTGTGGGGAGAGCCGAAACTTCGATGAGTGAGCGCCTGCTCGAGGAGTTCCGGCCGGGAAAAGCGATGGCCGATGGCCCGCTGCAGGACTTCCAGCTTCATGGGAGATACTTAGTGCCCGTCAGGAGACGAGGCGGAAAATTCGATCATCAGGCTCACGTTGGAGAACAGCGGAACCTTGCGGGAGTAATCAACCGACATCACGATGCGCCCGTTTTCCTTGGTGATATCCACGTCGGAGGCGGTGATGCTGGAAATGTCATCGACGATCGCACGCTTCGCGAAAGCATTGCGCAACTCGGGAACCGTCGCAGTTTGCGGATTGGCTGCGCCCGCCACCGAGGCGAGCGCACGCTTGATGCCAAAATATTCAGAGACTACCGGAACCAGTCTGAGCCCAAGCAGGACAACGGCGGCCGCCATGCTGCCGACCAGCATTACACCAACGAGACTCAGGCCAGACTGACTTTTTCGCGTCATGATCAATGAAAACTGCCAATCCGTTTCAGGTCGTTGAAATTGAACCAGATGAAGAATGCCTTGCCGACAATGTTCTGTTCAGGGACGAAACCCCAGCCACGACTGTCGAAACTTCCATCCCGGTTATCACCCATCATGAAATAGTGACCGGCCGGAACGGTGCAGGAAAGGCCGCGGTTAGTATAGGTGCAGTTGTCGCGGAACGGGTACTTGATGGTCTGCGAAACAGAAGCCGGTGCGTCATTCTCCACGATGACCTTGTGTTCGACGCCGCCCAGTTTCTCGGTGAAGCTTGGCGAGTAGTAAAGGCGATCGGTATGGAGATAATCACCGGCGGGTGACTGTGGCATCGCCACGCCGTTGATGGTCAGCTTCTTGTCCATGTACTCGATCTTGTCGCCGGGAAGGCCGACAACACGCTTGATGTAATCCAGCGAAGGGTCTGCCGGAAAACGGAACACCATCACGTCGCCACGCTGGGGAAGGTTGACGTCGATGATCTTCTTGTTGATGACCGGCAGGCGGATGCCGTAGGTCCATTTGTTCACCAGGATGAAGTCTCCGACCAGCAGGGTCGGAATCATCGAGCCGGACGGAATCTTGAACGGCTCCACGACAAACGAACGCAGGCTGAAAACCACCAGGATCACGGGGAAAAAACTCGCACCGTACTCGACCCACCACGGGGTTTTCGAGCCGATGCTGCGGCGCTTGCTCGCCACGAAGTGATCCAGCGCCCACAGGGCGCCGCTCACGACAAGCAACATGAAAAGAATCAGGGCGAAATTCACTCAACCACTCCTGCCAGCCGGCTGAACACCGGCTTATTTGCCTTCATCGACCCGCAGCACGGCCAGGAAGGCCTCCTGCGGAATTTCCACGTTACCGACCTGCTTCATACGCTTCTTGCCCTCTTTCTGCTTCTCGAGGAGCTTCTTCTTCCGCGTAATGTCGCCGCCATAGCACTTGGCCAACACGTTCTTGCGCAGGGCCTTGATGGTTTCGCGGGCCACGATGTTCGACCCGATGGCCGCCTGGATGGCGACGTCGAACATCTGGCGCGGAATCAATTCGCGCAGCTTGGCCACGAGTTCGCGCCCCCGGTACTGGGAGTTGGCCCGGTGCACGATGATCGACAACGCGTCGACCTTCTCGCTGGACACCAGCACATCGAGCTTGACCAGATCGGCCGCACGATATTCCTTGAACTCGTAATCGAGCGACGCGTAGCCGCGGGAGACAGACTTCAACTTGTCGAAGAAGTCCATCACCACTTCGTTCATCGGCATGTCGTAGATCAGCTGCACCTGGCGACCGTGGTAGAGCATGTCCACCTGCGAACCGCGCTTCTGGTTGCACAGCGTGATCACCGAGCCGACGTATTCCTGCGGCAAGAAGATCACGGCCTTGATGATCGGCTCGCGCACCTCCCTCGACCTTCGACAGATCAGGCAGCTTGGACGGGTTGGAGATCTGCTCGACCACGCCGTCCTTCATCAGAACTTCGTACACCACGGTCGGCGCCGTGGTGATGAGATTCATGTCGAACTCGCGCTCGAGGCGCTCCTGCACGATTTCCATGTGCAGCAGGCCCAGGAAGCCACAGCGGAAGCCGAAACCCAGCGCCTGGGAGACTTCCGGCTCGAACTGCAACGAGGCGTCGTTGAGGCGCAGCTTTTCGAGCGACTCACGCAGCTGGTCGTACTCGTTGGACTCGACCGGATACAGACCCGCGAAAACCTGCGGCTTGATTTCCTTGAAACCCGCCAGCGGCTCGGCGGCCTTGTTGCCGGCGAGGGTGATCGTGTCGCCCACCTTGGCGGCCTTGAGTTCCTTGATACCGGCGATGATGAAGCCCACCTGACCGGCGGAAATCGACTCTCGCGGCTGGGACTTGGGCGTGAACACGCCAACCTGCTCGCACAGCTGCTGCGTGCCGGTGGACATGAACATGATCTTGTCCTTGGGCTTGAGCGTGCCATCGACGACCCGCACCAGCATGACCACGCCAACGTAGTTGTCGAACCACGAATCGATGATCAGCGCCTTCAACGGTGCGTCCGGATCGCCCTTGGGCGGCGGAATGCGTGCGATGACGGCTTCGAGGATGTCCTCGACGCCCATGCCGGTCTTGGCCGAACAGGGAATCGCGTCGCTCGCGTCGATGCCGATGACGTCCTCGATTTCCTGCTTGGCGCCTTCGGGATTGGCCTGAGGCAGGTCCATCTTGTTGAGAACCGGCACCACCTCGACGCCCTGCTCCAGCGCGGTATAGCAGTTGGCGACGGTTTGCGCCTCGACCCCCTGGGATGCGTCGACCACCAGCAGGCCGCCTTCGCAGGCGGCCAGGGAGCGCGACACTTCATAGGAGAAGTCCACGTGTCCCGGCGTATCGATGAGGTTGAGGTTGTACACCTGGCCGTCGCGGGCGCGGTAACTCAGCGCCGCAGTCTGGGCCTTGATGGTAATGCCCCGCTCGCGCTCGATATCCATCGAGTCGAGCACCTGGGACTCCATCTCGCGGGCGGAAAGACCGCCGCACAATTGAATGATCCGGTCGGCCAGGGTGGATTTACCGTGGTCGATATGGGCAATGATTGAAAAGTTTCTTATATGCTGCATAGGCCATGAAAAAGGGTGCCGTAGGGCACCCTGAGAAAATTTGTTTGCCTGGCAAAGACTTGCATTCTAACCGATACGCAGGAAATGAGCACGGACCGCGGCTTCGTCGAGAAAGTAGTGACACAGCTCAATCTCGCCAGCCAGCACCACCGGCACCTTCTCGTTCCACACCGCCTCCAGTTCCGGGAAGGCATCCACGTCCACAACCTTCACCGCAAAACCGATTTCCTGCTGCAACGGACGCAAGGCATCCAGCAGGTCGTGGCACAGGTGGCACCACTCCCGGCTGAGTACCGTCAGTTCGAAATCAGCGCTCAAGGGCTCGCAGGGGAACAAAGGTCTGGAACTCGCCGCGCAGCACCAGCACGGTCACCGTCTGGCCCGCCTCGAGGGCTCCGACGACCCGGTTGAACTGCTCCACAGAACGGACATCGATGCGCACGCCCTTGCTGATCAGCGCCAGGATCGCGTCCCCGGCCTGGATCTCGGAGGCTCGCGCCGAAGCACTGCGCAAGGCATCCACGACAACGCCACCGGCCCCCAGACGCCCGTCGCGGCGCTGCTCGGCCGTGGCCTCGACGACGGCCAGACCGAGCTTGTTGGGCGCAACATCCGGGCGCAGCGCCCTTGCCACCACCTTGCGGGCGCGATCTTCGGGCAACTCGGCCACGACGACCGCGAGTTCCTTGAGTGCGCCCCGGCGCCACACCTGAACCGGCGCCTTGCTGCCGGGCCGGGTGCTCCCGACAATCCGCGGCAAGTCGCTGGACACACTCACCGGGCGATGGTCGAAGCGCAGGACGATGTCGCCCTGCTCGATGCCGGCCTTGTCCGCCGGGCTGCCCTTTTCCACGCTGCTGACCAGCGCCCCGACCGGCGTGCCGAGCTTGAAGCTGTCGGCGAGTTCGCGGGAAACCTCCTGGATCACAACGCCGATCCGCCCCCGCTGGACACGACCACCCGCCTTGAGCTGCCCTTGTACGTCCATGGCCACATCGATGGGAATGGCGAAGGACAAACCCATGAAACCGCCCGTCCGGCTGTAGATTTGCGAATTGATTCCAACCACTTCACCTTTCATGTTGAACAGCGGACCGCCCGAATTGCCCGGATTGATCGCCACGTCGGTCTGGATGAAGGGCACGAAATTTTCTTGCGGCAGCGAGCGCCCCTTGGCGCTGACGATACCTGCCGTCACCGAATTCTCGAAACCGAAGGGCGAGCCAATGGCCACGACCCAGTCGCCAACCCGCAGCCTGCCCGGATCACCCAGCGTCACCCTCGGCAGTCCGCTCGCATCGATCTTGAGGAGCGCCACGTCGGTGCGCGGATCGGCACCGATCAGGCGCGCGGCGAATTCGCGCTTGTCGGTGAGCTTGACGATGATCTCGTCGGCCCCCTCGACCACATGGGCATTGGTGAGGACATAGCCGTCAGTCGAAACGATGAAACCCGACCCGAGCGAACGACTGTCGGGCTCGGCTCGCGGCGCGCCCGGAGTGCGGGGTATGAAACGCCTGAAGAGGTCGAACATGGGGTCGTCTTCTTCCAGGCTCGGAATACCCTTCCCCTGACGGCCGGCCTGGGTCGTGCTGATATTGACCACCGCCGAGCCCTGGCGCTCGGCCAGATCGGCAAAGTCGGGCAAATCCCTGGCGTAACCGGCCTGCGGGATCAACAGGGAGAAAACGAGTCCCAGAAAACAGAAAACTCTCAACATCGGAACGGGCAGGTTCATCGTCCGCACACCCCCGCCTCGGACGCAGGAATCCGCTCAAGACGAAGCGGCAAGTCAACATTGGGCAAAGCTGCGCTTCGCCGTCCGAGCAGCGCCGCGGCAAACCCACCCGCCACAGCCCCCACACCTGCAGAAAGATCCACGCTGCCCGGCGACGCCACCGCGGCGCCCAAGGCTGCACCAGCAAGAAGACCGAGCACCGGAAAAGCATAGGCGACCAACGCGGCTCTCAACGGCACACCATCGTCGATCAGAACGTCCACCTGCTCTCCGGGCTGCACGCCGATTTCATTGGAAACCCTCACAGCCTGACTGGACGCACCAAAGGGCCGCGCAATATTCACGCCGCCGCAACCGCCGGGCTCATTGCAACGACCACAACCCTGCGAAACGGTCACATCCACCCACGCAAACCGTCCTTCCACCCGCAGCACGACACCGTTTACACGCATCAGCGTTTCCGCATTTCCACGCCATCGGCGATACGGACGAGAGCCTGGGACGGCACTTCGCCCAAAACAGTGATCAAGTGGTCAGCAACCGTGCGTCGGAAGATATTCACCGCGCCAGAAGTGCTCATGCCGCTCTGGGCACTGCCCTTGGCCGGTGCGGCGGGTTCGATGAAGACTGAAATCGCCGCCAGACCATCGGAAAAAACCACGTGGTAGGCATCACCACGCGACTTGCGTGCCTGACGCACCACCGACACGACCTGGCGAAAACCCGGAATCGTGTTCTTGAAAACCCAGCCGGTATCTTCAACCCTCACTTCGTTGCCGCGGGCATTGACGACCCGCCAGTCCGCGGCGCGCACGAAGCTCGGCTTGACCTTTTCCTTGTCGAAAGCCGCTCCAATCTGGACCTCATTGAACGCGAACTGCTCGATGCTCTCACCCTTCTCACCGATCAGACGCGCGCGCAATAACAGGCCTGAAGCCACATCGGCCCAGAAGTGGTGACCAAAACGCATGTCATCCTTGGGCTCAAGGATGATCTGCTGGCTCTCCAGCCCCGCAATCCGGACGACCTCGCCTTTCCGGATCCGGTAATTCTCGGCCAGCACATTGGGAGATGCCGGCAAACGGGCGGGAAAACTGCGCCGGGCAGACGACTGATCAACGATCAGAAGCTTCTGATCCGGTAAAAAGCACTGTACCTCTTCGTTGCTGCGGACGACCTCACGCGGACTGCCGTCCAGCGCCTCAAGCTTTTCGTACTCAGCCCCGCCATCCACCAGATGGGCGATTCGAGAAGTCTCGACGCTCTTGCCATTCTGGTAAATGAAGGTACCTGTGTAATTAAGCTTGTGGGCCGCGCTTGAAATTCGCCCCAGCCAACTCAGGGGATCGGTGGGCACCTGGGCTGATGCGACACTGCACCAGGCAAAAAAAGCCATCAAAACACAGAAAAGATGCTTCATCTTTCACCGGCTGCACGGGCATCCGAAACGGTCCGAACATAAAGCGCCACGCCGGGCATGGCTGCCGATGGCGCCATTGCCTGATGGGCAAAAAGATATTCGCGCTCCGTGGACTCGACCGACGCACTGGCTGCGGCAGTTCGCCCCCCCGCTGACGCCTGCGCAGCCACCACAAGCGCTGGCGCCTTGGTGGCGGCCATCTGAATGGAATCCTGACCGGCCCCATTGAGGGTCATTGCAACCCAGCCAACTGCAGCCACCCCCATCACGGAAGCGGCGATAGGCATGAGATGACGTACCCAGCCATTGCCCGTGTCCCGCCGGACAGGCGCAAGAACCGTCGGTTCGTCTTCCAGGCACTGCATGACCTTGCGGGTAAAGTCTGAGGACAACACATCCTCGTCCCGCAGCACGTCCCCGATGAGGCAATAATTTTCCCAATTCCGCCTGAGCGCCCCGTCCCGCTTCAGGGACTCCAGCATGCGCGACGAAGCGTCATCGTCGAGCGCGCCATCCAGCAGGGCCGAAACCTTTTCTTTCATCGTGTCACCACCTCTTGTTCGGAGCCGTATCGAGCAACGGCTTGAGCTTTTCGGAAATAGCTTCCCGCGCACGGAAAATCCGCGAGCGAACCGTGCCGATAGGGCACTCCATGATCGTGGCGATCTCCTCGTAGCTCAAACCTTCGATTTCACGCAACACAATCGCCGTCCTCAATTCTTCGGGCAGGGCCTCCATCGCCACATTAACCGTGTCGCCGATCTGCTTGGTCATCAACAGACGCTCTGGCGTGTTGTTGTCCCTCAACTGATCCGCATCCTCGAAGGTCTCGGCCTCCTCGGAATCGAAATCCGTCGTGGTCGGTGCGCGCCGGCCTTGCGAAACGAGAAAATTCTTGGCGGTATTTATCCCGATACGATAGAGCCATGTATAAAAAGCGCTGTCTCCACGAAAAGCCGGCAAAGCCTTGTAAGCCTTGATGAACGTTTCCTGGGCGACATCCTCCACTTCGGCGGGATCTCTGATCAATCTCGACAGAAGCCGGGCGAGCTTGCGCTGATACTTCGCGACAAGCAGGCCGAAAGCCTGCTTGTCGCCGCGCTGGACACGCTCGACCAACTGCTGGTCAATTTCGCGATCGCTCATGGTCGGGGAAGGTATACCTTGTGTGTCGTGGGCCGGTTGGCCACAGACCGCACAGTATACCCGAGCGACCGCAAATCCCTGCCAAAGCACTGGGGTTGACCGCAGCTCCGGCAGCATAGTTCAGTCGCCCGAAGGGTTTTGTTGGCTTCGGTGCGACCAAGCCCACATGCTATAGTCGGCCTTCCAAAATATTGCCCACGCGGAAATACCGAAGTGACCGCTTTTGATGTTTTGATATTGGGCAGCGGCCTTGCCGGCCAATCTCTGGCGTTGCGCCTCGCCGACAGCCTCAAGGTAGCCATAGTTACCAAACGAACACTGGAAGACAGCGCCAGCGCATGGGCCCAGGGTGGCATCGCCGCCGTGCTCGACCCGGCCGCCGACAGCATCGAAGCCCATGTTGCCGACACGCTTACGGCCGGAGCCGGCCTGTGCTCCGATAGCGCCACCCGCTTCGTCGTCGAAAACGGGCCCCGCGTCATCCGCTGGCTGATCGATCAGGGCGTCCCGTTCAGCAGCGACACCAGCTCCCCCATCGGTTACCACCTGACACGTGAAGGCGGCCACAGCCAGAGACGCATCATTCATGCAGCCGACGCCACGGGTGCTGCCGTGCAGGCGACCCTTACCGAACAGGTTAGGGCCCACTCGAACATCGCGATCTTCGAGCAGCACATTGCGGTCGACCTGATCGTCGGGCGAAAGATCGGCCGCCCGGAGGAAGGCTGCCTCGGCGCCTACGTGCTCGACATCGCCAACGATGAAGTACGCACTTTTTCAGCCAGCCACACGGTGCTGGCCACCGGCGGCACGTGCAAGGTTTACCTCTACACGACCAATCCCGACACGGCCACCGGCGACGGCGTTGCAATGGCCTGGCGGGCAGGTTGCCGGGTTGCGAACATGGAGTTCATCCAGTTCCACCCAACCTGTCTTTACCACCCGCAAGCAAAGTCCTTCCTCATTTCCGAAGCCGTGCGCGGCGAAGGCGGCCTGCTGCGCCGTCCGGACGGCAGCCGGTTCATGCCGGACTACGACAGTCGCGAGGAGCTCGCGCCTCGTGACGTGGTCGCCCGCGCCATCGATTTCGAGATGAAGAAGCACGGCCTCGACTGCGTATTCCTCGACATCAGCCACAAACCGGCCGACTTTCTCAAGGAGCATTTCCCGAACATCCTGGCCCGCTGCCTGGAGCTCGGCATCGACATCACCCAGCAGCCGATCCCGGTCGTACCCGCCGCTCATTTCTCGTGCGGCGGCATCGTCACCGACCTTCGCGCCCGCACCGACGTGAGCGGCCTCTACGCTATCGGCGAAACGGCCTGCACCGGTCTGCACGGCGCCAACCGGCTGGCCAGCAACTCACTGCTCGAATGCCTGGTTTTCAGCGAAGCCGCAGCCAGCGACATTCTTGCCAATCCCCGCAGCCGGGCCGACTCCCTGCCCCAATGGGATGAAAGCCGCGTCACCGACTCCGACGAAGCGATCGTCATCTCCCACAACTGGGACGAACTACGCCGCTTCATGTGGGACTACGTCGGGATCGTACGCACCAACAAGCGGCTTCAGCGCGCCCAGCACCGCATTCGCCTGCTGGCCCGCGAAATCGAGGAGTTCTACAGCAACTTCCGGGTCAGCAACGACCTCATCGAGCTGCGCAACCTCGTCGTCACCGCAGACCTGATCGTACGCAGCGCCTTGAAGCGCAAGGAGAGCCGCGGCCTGCATTTCAGCCGGGACTACCCGGAAGTCCTTCCAAAGGCTCGCAACACCATTCTGCGCCCCACCGACAGCAGCAAGACCTAAGCGCCATCCGCCTGCTGTGCGCCTGCCGGCCTCGCCCGCAGGCGCACCCATATCTGCAGGGCCCGCCAGTGCATTGGCGACAATTGATCGGATACAAGCAGCACCGCTCCGCGTTTTTTCGCTGCACTTTTCTGCCACACCAGCCAGACGGCCTTATTCAGCACGACCGTCGCTGGCAGCAAGCGAGCCTCCAGCTCACCGGCCCCCTCAGGCTCGACAATCAGTCCTCCTTCATCCTGAAGGCAGAGGCGGCGCGGCCCACGCCGCCTCCATACCCGCAGAAAATGAAACAAGGACACGGCCAGCAGCGCGAGGCACGCCCCACGCAACCCGCCATCGGGAACACCCAGCAAAAACGAAAAAGCCGCCGCGGCGTGCATCGCCATCACCACGATGACGAGCAGCCGCGACGGCTGAATTTCAATGACGGTCACGAGGTACGGATTCCCGCCCCCGGAGAGCCGTCAAACCTTCCTGAACACCAGGGTACCGTTGGTACCACCAAACCCGAAATTGTTCTTGACTGCCACGTCAATCTTCATTGGCCGGGCAATGTTTGCACAATAATCGAGATCACACTCCGGATCCTGCTCGAAAATGTTGATCGTCGGTGGCGACACCTGGTGATAAACAGCCAGGGCCGTCAGCACGGATTCAAGGCCACCCGCGCCACCCAGCAGGTGGCCCGTCATCGACTTGGTGGAGTTCACCACCAGCGACTTGGCAACATCGGCACCAAACGCCAGCTTGATAGCTTCGGTTTCGTTCTTGTCACCCAGCGGCGTCGAGGTGCCGTGGGCATTGAGGTACTGCACCTCGTCGGGATTGACCTTGGCGTTCTGCAGCGCATTGACCATACTGCGTCGCGGACCATCCGTATCCGGAGCGGTCATGTGGTATGCATCACCGCTCATGCCAAAACCGGCAATTTCAGCGTAGATACGTGCACCGCGCTTGACTGCGTGTTCGTACTCTTCCAGCACCAGCACGCCAGCGCCTTCACCAAGCACAAAACCGTCACGATCCTTGTCCCACGGCCGGCTGGCCGTTGCAGGATCGTCATTGCGCGTGGACAGGGCTTTTGCCGAAGCGAAACCGCCGACAGCCAGAGGCGTTACCGTTGATTCGGCACCACCGCAAACCATCATGTCCGCATCACCGTACTCGATCATGCGCGCGCTCATCCCGATCGCGTGCAGACCGGTGGTACAGGCCGTGACCACAGCCAGGTTCGGCCCCTTGAGACCCAGCATGATCGACAGATTGCCGGAAATCATGTTGATGATCGTGCCGGGGATGAAGAAGGGCGAAATCTTGCGCGGACCACCTGCCAGAAAATCGTCGTGGGTATTCTCGATCATCGGCAGACCGCCAATGCCGGAACCGATATTCACGCCGAACCGGTGGGCATTGGCTTCCGTCACCTCGATCCCGGAGTCGCGGAAAGCCTGGATGCCCGCAGCGAGACCGTAATGGATAAAACCGTCCATCCGACGCGCTTCCTTCGGAGAAAGGTAGGCGCCAATATCGAAGCCCTTTACCTCTCCGGCAATTTTCGCCGAAAAGGCAGAGGTGTCGAAACGGGTAATCTGAGCGATGCCCGAACGCCCGTTGGTGATGGCATCCCAGGCTTCAGGAACGGTATTACCGACCGGCGAAACAGCGCCAAGGCCGGTTACGACAACTCTGCGACGGGACAAGGCAGGCTCCTGCGAGTCTTACTTCTTGAGATGGGCGGAAACGTAGTCGATCGCCTGCTGAACGCTGGTGATCTTTTCGGCTTCTTCGTCAGGGATTTCGCACTCGAACTCTTCTTCAAGGGCCATCACCAGCTCGACGGTGTCGAGGGAGTCGGCGCCAAGATCATCCACGAAGGACGATTCGTTCTTGATTTCGGATTCGTTGACGCCAAGTTGTTCGGCAACGATTTTTTTAACGCGCTGTTCAAGATTTTCCATATAGCAACTCCTTCGCTGATTGAGCGGGGTGAATTCAAAACCCCCGCATTCTACCAAAAACACGCACCCTCGCCAGTACGGCGAGATTTACGCCATGTACATACCGCCATTCACGTGAAGGGTGGCACCCGTCACATAGGATGCGGCCGGGGAGGCCAGAAAGCTACCACCGCTGCAATTTCTTCCGGCTTGCCGAGGCGACCGAGGGCAATCTTGCCCTGCAGCGCTTCCCGTTGGGCTTCGGGCAGTTCCTTGGTCATGTCGGTATCAATGAAGCCCGGTGCGACACAATTGACCGTGATGTTGCGACTACCCAGCTCCTGGGCCAGCGCACGGCTCATGCCTGCGACGCCGGCCTTGGCAGCCGCGTAATTGGCCTGACCAGGGTTGCCCGAGCTCCCGACCACCGACGTGATGTTGATGATCCGGCCATTCCGGGCCTTCATCATGCCGCGCATGACAAGTCTGGACATGCGGAAAACCGACTTGAGATTGGTATCGAGCACCGCATCCCACTCGGAATCCTTCATGCGCATCGAGAGGTTGTCACGGGTGATACCCGCGTTATTCACAAGGATGACAACCGCACCGAACGCCTTCTCGATCTCGCCGATCGCAGCCTCGCAGGCCGCTGCATCGGTCACATCCAGCGCCAGTCCGCGACCCGCAACGCCTGCAGCCTCGAGCCCGGCCTGGATATCAGCGGCACCGGCTGCCGAGGTGGCCGTGCCTACCACGGTGGCACCAAGACGTCCCAACTCAAGGGCGATCGCCCGGCCGATACCGCGTGAAGCGCCGGTCACCAGCGCTACCTGTCCCTGCAAAACCTGTGTCATGCCGCCTCCGTCGTCTGGAGAATGTCTGCGAGACTGGCCGCGTCGGCAATCGCACCGCCCTGCAGGCTACCCTCGATACGCTTGGTCATGCCGGCCAGAACCTTGCCAGGGCCGCACTCGAAAACGTGGGTTGAGCCGCGACGGGCGATCTCCTGCACCGTCTCGATCCAGCGCACCGGCGAGTAAGCCTGGCGCACCAGTGCGTCCTTGATGCGCGCAGGCTGATCTTCGACGGCCACGTCCACGTTGTTGAGCACGGCAATCGACGGCACCCGGACTTCGATCTCGGCGAGGCGTTGCTGCAGTCGTTCGGCGGCAGGCTTCATCAGCGCACAGTGGAAGGGCGCGCTCACGGGCAGCAAGACGCCACGCTTGGCCCCACGTGCCTTGGCGGCAACGATCGCCCTCTCGACAGCAGCGCGCGAACCGGCGATGACGATCTGACCGGGGGAATTGAGATTGGCGGCCGAAACCACCTCACCCTGTGCCGCTTCGGCACAGGCTTCCACTGCCTGGGCCTCGTCGAGCCCCAGCAGCGCCGCCATGGCCCCTTCACCTTGCGGGACGGCCTCCTGCATCGCCTGCGCACGCAGACGGACGAGCTTGACCGCATCCTGAAAGTCGAGCGCACCGGCCGCCACAAGCGCCGAATACTCGCCCAGGCTGTGCCCGGCAACCAGCGCCGGCACGGCACCGCCGCGGGCGATCCACTCACGATATACGGCGATACCGGCAGTCAGCATCAGCGGCTGGGTGTTGACGGTTTGCGCGAGGAGCTCGGCGGGACCATCGGCCACCATCTGCCAGAGATCCTCCCCGAGTGCAGCCGAGGCTTCGGCGAAGGTTTCACGGATAACCGCAGAATCGCCGTAGGCGGCCATCATGCCGACCGACTGGGAACCCTGGCCCGGAAAAACAAAAGCGAAATTCATCAATCCCCGTCCTTAAGTGGCTATGACTGATTCTCAGAACTCGAGGAGCACGGCGCCCCAGGTGAAGCCGCCGCCAACCCCCTCGAGCAGGATTTTCTGCCCGCGCTGGATGCGTCCGTCACGAACGGCCAGATCGAGCGCCAGCGGAATCGAGGCCGCCGACGTGTTGCCATGCTCACCGACGGTGGCAATCACCTTTTCCGGCGGCACGCCGAGGCGCTTGGCGGTAGCCTGCATGATCCGGATATTGGCCTGATGGGGAATCAGCCAGTCCACATCGTCGATGCCGAGCCCGGCCTGCTCCACCACCTCACGGGCTACGTCGGCGAGCGCCCGGACTGCAAACTTGAAGACTGCCTGACCATCCATGCGCAGGAATGGATCGCCGGTGATCTCACCGCGATTCACCTGCCCGGGCACATTCAGGATGGAATTGTGACTGCCGTCGGCATGCAGCGCCGTCGCCAGGATGCCGGGCGTGTCGGACGCCTCAAGCACCACCGCACCAGCCCCGTCACCGAAGAGCACACAGGTGCCACGATCGCTCCAGTCTAGAATGCGCGAGAAGACCTCGGCACCCACAACCAGCGCACGCTGGTTGCTGCCGGAGCGAATGAACTTCTCGGCGGTTGCAAGCGCGTAGGCAAAGCCGGTACAGACTGCCTGCAGATCGAACGCAGCGCCGCCATTGACGATGCCGAGACGTGCCTGCAACAGCGCCGCCGTACTCGGAAAGATGTAATCAGGCGTCGATGTGGCGACGATGACCAGGTCGATGTCGGAAGGCTGGCAACCCGCAGCGGCAATCGCACGCACACTGGCCTCGTAGGCCAGCTGACTGGCCGTGACATCCGGCGCAGCCAGATGTCGCATTCTGATACCGGTACGCTCGACGATCCAGTCGTCGGACGTCTCGATGCCACGTGCGACCAGATCGCTGTTGCTCACCGGCTCGCCTGGCAAAAAACTGCCTGTGCCGATCACTCGTGCATGGATCATCCCTCGGACCTTTCACGTTCCATTCGTTCGCTGATGCGTTCGATCAACCGGTTGCGCGCCGCTTCGGAAGCCCGGTAAATAGCCTGCTCAAAGGCAAAAGCATCCGCCGAGCCGTGGCTCTTGACCACCACCCCCCGCAAGCCCAATAGCGCCGCGCCATTGTAGCGACGGGAGTCGACCTTGTGCTTGAAACCCTTCAGGGCCGACATCGCAAAGACGGCTGCCAGTTTGGTCATCCAGTTACGCGAAAACTGCTCGCGCAGAAAGGTTGCCATCATCTGGGCAAGCCCCTCGGACGTCTTGAGGGCCACGTTACCTACGAAGCCGTCACACACGACGACATCGACGGTGCCTTTGTAAATGTCATTGCCTTCCACGTTACCGTAGAAGTTAAGGCCGCTGTTGCGCAGCAGCACTGCGGCCTGCTTGACCGTCTCGTTGCCCTTGATGTCTTCTTCGCCGATATTGAGCAGGCCGACACTCGGCCGCTCGTTATGCTCGACGGCAGCCACCAGCATGGCGCCCATGATAGCGAACTGGAGGAGGTGCTCAGGCGAACAATCGACGTTGGCGCCGAGATCGAGGACGTGAGTCTGGCCGCGCAAGGTGGGCAGCGTGCTGCAGATTGCAGGACGGTCGATGCCCGGAAGCGTCTTCAGCACAAAACGGGAGATCGCCATGAGCGCCCCGGTGTTGCCAGCCGAAACCGCAGCCTGCGCGTCGCCGGACTTGACGAGATCAACCGCCACGCGCATCGAGGAATCCTTCTTGCTGCGCATGGCCAGGGCTGGAGGCTCGTCCATGCCGACGACCTCCGACGCTCGCTGAACGCGCAGTCTCTCGCCGAACTCGGCAAGCGCCGTGCCCAGGTGCGGCTCAATCGCCTCCGGCCGCCCTACGAGCACAATCCGGGTATCACGGTCGGCCCGCAAGAAATGCAGAGCAGCCGGAACGGTTACCGAAGGGCCGTGATCGCCCCCCATGCAGTCAATAGCCAGGGTGACAGTCATTCGGCGCAATCAGAGAAGGAGTTTTGCAGAATCGTTGTAAAAACGGCGCGATCACCCGAAGGCGTCGCGCCGTTTTTAACGCGGGAGAATTACTCGCCCTTGGCCTTGGCAACCTTCTTGCCACGGTAAACGCCGGACGGCGAAACGTGGTGACGCAGGTGCACTTCGCCGGTGGTCGGCTCGATGGCCAGCGGGGGAGCCACGAGGAAATCGTGGGAGCGGTGCATACCGCGCTTGGACGGGGACTTCTTGTTCTGTTGGACAGCCATGAAAAACTCCTTGAGGAATACTTTAAACCTTGCCGCGCAACTGGCGCAGAACGGCGAAGGGCGAAATCTCTTCATCGACGCCGGACTTGACCGGCGGTTCGCAACTTTCGTGACGCGGCACCAGCGGCAAGGCCAGCAGCACCTCATCCTCCACCAAGGCCAGCAGATCGGTCAGCGGCTCAACCTCGAGGGAATCCACCGCGTCGTTTTCCAGCTCATCCTCCGGCGGTTGCTCACCGGGGCGGAGAAGCAGGAGTCGATTCTGCACTTCACAGGGCCAGACCATGGCGTCGAGACACCGCTGACACTGCAAAACCAGATCACTCCGGATTTCCAGATCAACGTAAAGCTTGCCCTCGTCGTCACGCTCACCCTGAAACCCGAAAATCACGGTTCCGGTGGACTCCTGCACCGACTCAGCCAAACGGCCGAGCTGAATGACAGGCACCTCGCCATCAAGGCGACGTCCATCTTTGGCCAGCGCCCGAAGGTCGATCACGAAGCGTTCTTGCGACATAAGCGCGGCATGATATTATTTTCGGCTGCCTGTGTCAAAACCCTGCTTAACGCGCCGTTCGGCACCATCGGAACGACGCCCGCCCCGCTCATGAAACTCGTCCTCGCCTCCACGTCGGCCTATCGCCGCGAACTCCTGCAGCGCTTCGGCCTGCCCTTCGACGTCGCCCACCCGGATCTGGACGAAAGCCCGCAGCCCGACGAAGCCCCCTGGACCACCGCAGAGCGCCTCGCCGTCGAAAAGGCCAGGGCGGTTGCCGGGCAGTTCAAGGACGCGCTCATTATCGGCAGCGATCAGGTTGCCTACATGGACAACGACCGCTTCGGCAAGCCCGGCACCGTCGAGCGCGCCATCGCCCAGCTCAAGTCCATGAGCGGCCGAACGGTGATCTTCCACACTGCGCTGGCTGTGCTCAACACCCGCAGCGGCCATGTCCAAGTGGATGCGGTGCCAACTGAAGTCCGCTTCCGCACGCTGGCCGACGACGAAATCGTGCGCTACGTCGAAAAGGAGCGCCCGCTCGACTGCGCCGGCAGCGCCAAGTCCGAAGGACTGGGCATCACGCTTCTCGACGCACTCCGTGGCGACGACCCCAACGCCCTTGTCGGCCTACCGCTGATCGCGCTGGCACGCATGCTGCGCAACGAAGGCGTGGTGCTGCCGTAACCATGACAAGCGGCACCCTCTACCTGATTCCCGTCAGCCTCGGCCCAGCCGCGACGAGCCTGACAACACCAGCCGAAGTCGGCGCCCGCGCGCGCGGCCTAGACTACTTTGTCGTCGAGAACGCGCGCACGGCCCGCGCCGAACTCAAGCGCTTCGAGCACCCGCGCCCCATGCGTGAGCTCGACATCCGCGAGCTGCCCGAAAAACCCGGCCCGGCCGATCTCGACACCCTTCTCGCCCCGCTGCTGGCCGGCCGGGATGCAGGCCTGATGTCGGAGGCCGGCTGCCCGGCAGTAGCCGACCCGGGCGCCCTCCTCGTCCGCCGCGCCCACGAAGCAGGCATCCGCGTCGTGCCGATGGTCGGACCATCCTCACTGCTGCTTGCGTTGATGGCCTCCGGCCTCAACGGCCAGAGCTTCGCCTTTCACGGCTATCTGCCAGTGGACGAAGACGCCCGCAAAAAGCGCATCAAGGAACTCGAAACCGAATCAGCGCGCCTCTCGCGCACCCAGCTGTTCATCGAAACCCCCTACCGCAACGACCGCATGTTCGAGGCGCTGCGCAGCACCTGCGGGCCGGAAACCCGCCTCTGCATCGCCCGCGACCTGACCGTCGAAAGCGAGTGGATCACCACCCGCCGGATCGCCGAATGGAAAAAGGCCGCTGCGCCAGATCTGGCAAAGCGGCCCACGGTATTCCTTCTGCTCGCCGGCTGACCAGCGCCCTCATCCGACCAGGAAAACACCCCCGTCGCGCTCGACGACCGGCAACACCTCCAGCCGCCCGTTCTGGCACGGCCCAGCCACGCAGCGCCCGCTGTCCGGCGCATACAAGGCACCGTGCGTTGCGCAAATCAGATACCGGCGCGAATCATCGAAAAAGCGACCCGGCAGCCAATCCAGCTCGATGGGCACGTGGGCACAGCGGTTCAGGTAGGCATAAACCTTCCCCTCGAAGCGCACCACGAAGGCGGCACGCTCACCCGCCGGCCGTGTCACGGTAAATCTGACGCCATCGCCGCCATCCTGAAGCTCGGCGGAGGTGCAAATCATGCGTTCGCCTCAAGCCAGGCACGCAACTCGGCCGGCGTATGAACGCAGGCCAGTGGCGCCTCAGCCTGGAGCTGATTCACCGGATGGGCGCCGAAACTCACGGCCAGCCCGGCCACCCCGGCATTCTTCGCCATCAGCAGATCGTGGGTGGTATCACCGATCATCAGGCAGGACCCGGCGGCCACACCAAGCTCCTCCATCAATTCATGGAGCATCGCCGGGTGCGGCTTGGAAAAGCACTCATCGGCACAGCGGGTGGCATGAAAATACCGCCTGAGCCCCGAAAACCCCAACGCCCGATCAAGCCCGTTGCGGCTCTTGCCGGTAGCCACCGCCAGCAGATGCCCCCGGCCGTGCAGTTCTGCGATGAGTTCGACGGTACCGTCGAAAAGCGTGAGTTCGTGATCGTTCGACAAATAATGGTGACGGTAACGCTCGACCATCTGCGGATACGCCTCCGCCGGCAACTCCGGCACGGCGTGATGCAACGCATCCGACAAGCCAAGCCCGATCACGTGACGGGCGCGGGCGTCGGTAGGCACCGGCAAACCCAGATCGGCGCTGGCCGCCTGGATCGCATGGACGATGGCGGCAGCAGAATCCAGCAGCGTGCCGTCCCAGTCGAAGACGATCAGTTCAAAACGCTTTGTCAAAGCCTTACCCATACTCCCTCTCCCGACTCTGTTCGACATACGCGACAAACTCGTCCAGCTCGGCCGGCAACGGCGACGCAAGCTCAATCAGCTGATCGGTCAGCGGATGATGGAAGGCCAGTCTGGCGGCATGCAGGAACATGCGCTTGAGCCCTTCCTTTTCCAGCTGCTTGTTGAGGGCAAAATCCCCGTACTTGTCGTCGCCGCACAAGGGAAAGCCCGCATGGGTGAGGTGCACGCGAATCTGGTGCGTACGCCCGGTTTTCAATTCCACCTCGACAAGACTATAGCCCTGCCAGCGCCTCACCAGGCGCACGATGCTGTGGGCCGGCTTGCCCTCCGGATTCACGCTGACACGTCGCTCGCCGTTGTCGATCAGATACTTCAGGAGCGGCTGCTTGATGTGCTGGAGCGTGTTCAGCCAGCGGCCGGCCACCATCGTGAGATAGCGTTTCTGCACCCGGCCATCGCGCATCATGTCGTGGAGCACAGTCAGCGCACTACGCTTCTTGGCAACGATCAGAAGGCCTGAGGTTTCCCGGTCGAGGCGATGGACGAGTTCGAGGAACTTCGCCTCCGGGCGCTGTCGGCGCAACTGCTCGATCACCCCGAAACTCACGCCGCTCCCCCCATGAACAGCCAGGCCGGCGGGCTTGTCGAGGACCAGCAGCGCCTCGTCCTCGAAGACGATATCGAAAGGTTTACCCACCGGCACCGGCGCCGCAGTCTCCTTCTCGGCCAGACGGATCGGCGGGATGCGCACTTCGTCGCCCATCTGCAGACGGTAGGTCTGATCCACCCGGCGGCTATTCACGCGCACCTCCCCGCTTCGCAGGATGCGGTAGATGTGACTCTTCGGCACCCCCTTGCAAACGCGAACAAGAAAGTTGTCGATGCGCTGCCCGGCACTGCCTTCATCCACGCGGGCATGACTCACTGCGGGGGTTTTACTCAAGGCCATCTTTTTGAAATATACTATTGGACGGTTTTTCGGTCCTGATGCGTCGCGCCTGCCTGACAGTGTGTTGTTCAGAGATTCAGCACCAGCCGGCGCCGCGCCGGAGCGACTTAACGCTGGATGAGTCCAGCAACTTACCCGCTCCCGGAAAACCAAAGGAAGGTCCGTCGCCAGACAAAAAGAGGGCGATGGTACTGTATTCGACAATAAACTTGTACCAATTGCGCACAGTCGCACACGCAGATTAATGGCCCTGAAACCGGGGGTCGCGAAGATGGTTCTGCAAGCAGGCCCGAGGTCGCAACCAGGAACGCCGTCGTACCCGCGAGTACGGCCCGTCCCGGATTGCGAGACCAGGCGACGCAGCAGGTTCTTCGCAACCCCTCAGCGAACATCGCGGTTCAGGGTTCAATAGACGAATCCCGCCACCCGTTTTAGTTTGATACCCCCGATGAAGGATAGTCGCGTTAACGCCAAACTAAGTCACCGCTGTTAAGCGGGTGGCGCGCTTCGTCCTGCCCGTGTGCCGCGCGGGAGAAAAAGACGAATGAAGCGCATGCTCTTCAACGCGACGCAGGCCGAGGAACTCCGCGTTGCCATTGTCGACGGTCAGAAACTGATTGATCTCGACATTGAATCGGCCGCCAAGGAACAACGTAAAAGCAACATCTACAAAGCCGTCATCACGCGCATCGAGCCCAGTCTCGAAGCCGCTTTTGTCGACTACGGCGCCGAGCGCCACGGCTTCCTGCCGTTCAAGGAAATCTCCCGCGCCTATTTCCAGCCTGGCGTCGACGCCAGCCGGGCTTCCATCAAGGAAGCCCTGAAGGAAGGCCAGGAGCTGATCGTCCAGGTCGAAAAGGACGAGCGTGGCAACAAGGGCGCAGCCCTCACCACCTACGTTTCGCTGGCCGGCCGCTACCTGGTGCTGATGCCCAACAATCCCCGTGGCGGTGGCGTTTCGCGCCGCGTCGAAGGTGACGAGCGCGCCGAACTGCGTGACGTCATGGACCAGCTCGAAGTGCCCGGCGGCATGAGCCTGATCGCCCGCACCGCAGCCATCGGCCGCAACGCCGAAGAACTGCAGTGGGATCTGAACTACCTCCTGCAGCTCTGGCGTGCCATCGACGGCGCCGCCGGCTCGCAGACCGGTGCTTTCCTGATTTACCAGGAAGGCAGCCTCGTCATCCGCGCGATCCGCGATTACTTCCAGCCCGACATCGGCGAAATCCTGATCGACACCGACGACGTGTACGAACAGGCGCGCCAGTTCATGGCCCACGTGATGCCGCAGAACGTGAACCGCGTGAAGCGTTATCACGACGACGTGCCGCTGTTCTCGCGCTTCCAGATCGAACACCAGATCGAATCCGCGTATTCGCGCCAGGTCAGCCTGCCCTCCGGCGGCGCCATCGTGATCGACCACACCGAAGCCCTGGTTTCGGTGGACGTGAACTCCGGTCGCGCCACCCGCGGCGCCGACATCGAGGAAACCGCCTTCAAGACCAACTGCGAAGCCGCCGATGAAGTGGCCCGCCAGCTGCGTCTGCGCGACCTTGGCGGCCTGATCGTCATCGACTTCATCGACATGGAGTCGCAGAAGAACCAGCGCGAAGTCGAAAATCGCCTGCGCGACTCGCTGCGCTACGACCGTGCCCGCGTCCAGACCGGCAAGATCAGCCGCTTCGGCCTGCTCGAACTGTCGCGCCAGCGCCTGCGCCCGGCCCTTGCCGAAACCAGCTACATTCCCTGCCCGCGCTGCAACGGCACCGGCCACATCCGCAGCACCGAATCGTCGGCCCTGCACATCCTGCGCATCCTCGAAGAGGAAGCCATGAAAGACAACACCGGCGCCCTGCACTGCCAGGTTCCGGTCGACGTGGCCACCTTCCTGCTCAACGAGAAGCGCGACGACATCGCAAAGATCGAAGTGCGCCACAAGGTCGGCCTGGTGCTGATCCCCAACCGCCACCTCGAAACGCCCCACCACGAAATCATCCGTCTGCGCCACGACCAGCTCAACCTGGAAGAAGGCGCCATCCCCAGCTACCGGATGGCGACCAAGCCGGCCGACGAAACCTACACCCCGCCGTCGGCCAACACCGACCGCCCGGCCCGCCAGGAAGCTGCCGTCAAGGGCATCACGCCGGACCAGCCGGCTCCGATCGTCGAAGCCAGGGTTGCTCCGGCCCCGGCTCCCGTGCCGGAAAGCCAGCCCGGCCTGCTGGCCCGCATCTTCGCTTTCTTCCGTGGCGAAAAAGAGCCCGAGCCGGCCCCGGTGGTCGTGCAGCCGGAAACCCCGCGCCGCGAAGCTCGCCCGCGCAACGAACGTGGCGGCCGTCGTGACGGTCGCGACGGAGGTGGCCGCGGCCGCCGTGACGGTCAGCGTGAAGAACGGAGCGACAACCGGGAAGCCCGCGAAGGTCGCGAGGGCCGTGAAGGTCGCGACAACAACCGCACCGCCCTTGTCGAAGCCCAGGGCGAGCAGCGCGAGAAGCCGCAACGCGAACGCCAGGAACGCGGCGAGCGTGCAGAACGCGGTGAACGTGCCGAACGGGGCGAGCGCGGCGAAGGTCGTGGTCGCAACCGCAACAACCAGCCCAAGCCCGCTGAAGCCGAAGGCGTCGCAGCCAGCGCCGAGCAGGTCACGGCCGTCGCCGCGGTAGCCGCCGTCGCCACCACCGAAGCCGCAGCAAGCACGGCCGCCGAAGGTGAAGCCAACGCCGAACGCAGCCGGCGCAGCCGTCGTGGTCGTCGCGGCGGTCGTCGCAACGAGGAAGGCGGCAGCACCGAAGCCGCCAGCCAGGGCGAACTGGAAATCGGCGAACAGGCCCAGCCCGCCGCCGAAGCCGTTCAAGCCGAAGCGACCCCGGTCGTGGAAGCCCCCCCGCTCGTCGAAGCACCGGCTGTCGTCGAAGCACCGGCTGTCGTCGAAACCGGCAATCGTCGAAGCACCGCAATCGTCGAGGCACCGGCTGTCGTTGCCGAAGCCATCGCCCCTGCCACCGCAGAAACCCCGGTAGTCGAAGCGCCCGCCGCCGTTGAGCCGGCCCCGGCAGAAGCCCTGCCGGTCGTCGTCGAAGCCGTCGCTGCGCCCGATCTGATCGAGCAAGCCGTCGCCGCAGCGCACAAGGCCGAAACCCCCGCGCCGGTGGTCGAAGCCCCCGCACCGGTGGCCGACGCCCAGCCCGTGGAAACCGCCCCCGTCGAGGTTGCGCCCGTCGAAGCCCCGGCGAGCGAAGCTGTCGTCGCAGTAGAGGAAGCCGTGGCTGCAGCGCCGGTGGTGGTCGAAAGTGTCGCCAAGGCACCCGCCAGCGCGCCGGTGGACCTGTCCTCCGCGCTCGAGGGCAGCGGCCTCGTGATGATCGAAACCCGTGCCGAGGCCGTGAAGGCTTTCCAGCCCGAAGCCCCGTCCGAGCCGGCCCAGCCGGTCCGTCGTCGTCGCAACCGCGCACCGGTTGTCGCAGACGAGCCGCTCGTCCAGGTTGAAACCGGCCCGAAGTAAGCCGGCCGACGCCCAGCAAAAAGGCCAGTCCCCCGGGACTGGCCTTTTTTATTTCAAACTGCACGACCTGAAAACAACGCCGCGTTTTACATTCGGCGCACTCAGACCGCCGACCGCCTCCGCCGGTCTATCTCCGGGAGGATTTCATCGATCAGGCCCTGCACGGCCTCCTCGCACAAATCGAGCACCACGTCGAAGCCGGCGTTGCCACCGTAGTAAGGATCAGGCACCTCATCGCGGCGCACGTCCCGCGCATAGCTCATGAACATGCGAACCTTGTGGCTGGTGCCTTCTGGCGCCCTGTCACGCAGGTACTCGAAGTGATCCCGGTCCATCGCCAGCAGCAGATCGAACTCGACGAAATCCTTCGGCTGAACCTTTCTCGCCCGCAGGCGGGAGAGGTCATAGCCACGCCGGAGCGCGGCAGTCTGGCTGCGCGGATCAGGCGCTTCGCGCGCGTGGTA
The DNA here is from genome assembly GCA_016720685.1 of Zoogloea sp. Taxonomy (GTDB): domain Bacteria; phylum Pseudomonadota; class Gammaproteobacteria; order Burkholderiales; family Rhodocyclaceae; genus Zoogloea. Next base: position 22,082 of record JADKKC010000015.1, on the reverse strand, counting down.
TCCCTGGATTCCAGCCGAATCGACGGCGACCTGCCCCTCTAGCCCCGACATCGCCAGCCAGCGACGTGCCACGCCCTCCGCTGTCGGTGACCGGCAGATGTTGCCGGTGCAGACAAACAGTATTTTCATTATGGGTGTCCCTCCTGCCGGCAATTTAAACAGCCGACGGGCCGAACGTACAAGGGCGAGTACCAATTTTCAGTTTCCCTCAGGGTTGGGAGAGACATCGTGGGCGTCCGCCCCGAATGCCTGCTGGCGCAGCCGGAAGAGTTTGTCTCGTGCTGCAGCCGCCTTTTCAAACTCCAGGTTGCGGGCATGCTCCTGCATGTCCTTCTCGAGCTGGCGGATTGTCTTGGCCAGCGCCTTTTCGTCGAGGATCGCAAAATCTGCGCGGGCATCCGCGCCGCCATCCTTTCCGGATGAACCATCATAGACACCGTCGATGATGTCTTTTATGCGCTTTGTCACGGACCTGGGAGTAATCCCGTTGGCCTCGTTGTGAGCCAGCTGCTTGGCCCGGCGTCTCTCGGTTTCACCGATGGCCGCCTTCATCGAATCGGTGATCCGGTCGGCGTAAAGAATGGCCGTGCCATGCAGGTGCCGCGCCGCACGCCCGATGGTCTGGATCAGCGATCGCTCCGAGCGCAGGAAGCCTTCCTTGTCGGCGTCGAGGATGGTGACCAGTGACACCTCCGGAATGTCAAGACCTTCACGCAGCAGGTTGATGCCCACCAGCACATCGAACTCGCCCAGACGCAGATCGCGGATGATCTCGACCCGTTCGACGGTGTCGATATCCGAGTGCAGGTAGCGCACCCGGATGCCGTTCTCGGCCAGATATTCCGTCAGATCCTCGGCCATGCGCTTGGTCAGCACGGTAACGAGGATGCGCTCGTTCTCGACGACCCGTTTCTTGATCTCGCCAAGCAGATCGTCCACCTGCGTCACCGCCGGCCGCACCACGATGATCGGGTCCACCAGGCCGGTCGGCCGCACCACCTGCTCCACCACCTGGCCCTGGTGCTCCTTCTCGTAGGCCGCCGGCGTGGCCGACACGAACACCGTCTGGGGCAGCAGGCGCTCGAACTCCTCGAATTTGAGCGGCCGGTTATCCATGGCCGAAGGCAGGCGAAAACCGTACTCCACCAGGTTTTCCTTGCGCGCGCGGTCGCCCTTGTACATGGCGCCCACCTGGCCGATCGACACATGGGACTCGTCGATGAACATCAGCCCGTCCTTCGGCAGGTAGTCGATCAGCGTAGGCGGCGGATCGCCGGGCTCGCGCCCGGACATGTGACGCGAATAGTTCTCGATACCCTTGCAGAAACCCAGCTCGTTGAGCATCTCGAGATCGAAGCGGGTGCGCTGTTCGATGCGCTGCGCCTCCACCAGCTTGCTGGCCTTCTGGAAGGTTTCGATGCGATCGCGCAGCTCGTCCTTGATCGCCTCAATGGCTCCCAGCACGGTCGCCCGCGGCGTGACATAGTGACTCGACGGAAACACCGTGAAGCGCACGATTTTCTGCTTGAGATGGCCGGTCAGCGGATCGAACAGCGTGAGATGCTCAATCTCGTCGTCGAACATCTCGACGCGCAGCGCGTACTCGGCGTTCTCCGCCGGAAAGATGTCGATCACGTCGCCGCGCACCCGGAAAGTGCCGCGCTTGAAGTCCACGTCCGCCCGGTCGTACTGCATCGCCACGAGGCGCTGGACCAGATCCCGGTGGAGGATTTTTTCACCCTCCCGCAGGTGCAGCACCATGCTGTGGTAAGCCTGCGGATCGCCGATACCGTAGATGCACGACACCGACGCCACGATCACCACGTCGCGCCGCTCCATCAGGCTCTTGGTGGCCGACAGGCGCATCTGCTCGATGTGCTCGTTGATCGCCGAATCCTTTTCGATGAACAGATCGCGCGACGGCACATAGGCCTCCGGCTGGTAGTAGTCGTAATAGCTCACGAAATACTCCACCGCGTTCTCGGGAAAAAACTCGCGAAACTCCGAATAAAGCTGCGCCGCCAGCGTCTTGTTGTGGGCCAGCACCAGCGCCGGCCGCCCGCACTGGGCAATGACGTTGGCCATCGTGAAGGTCTTGCCCGAGCCCGTCACCCCCAGCAGGGTCTGGAACATCAAGCCATCGTCGACGCCCTCGACGAGCAGGCGGATCGCCTCCGGCTGGTCGCCACCGGGAGAAAAAGGCTGGTGGAGCCTGAACGGGCTTCCCTCGTAAACCATTACTCGCCCGCTACCTACTTGATCGGCCATGATAAAATTTCTGTCTTGAGTCAATCGGCGCTGCCGGCGAAACCCGCGGGCAACCCCGTATTATCACCCAGCGGCCAGCACATAGTGCACCGCACCTTTAGTCCCATTAGTCCCTTTTAGTCCCTTCTGGAGACCCCATGAGCTCTTCGATCTTTGCTGCGGTGGAAATGGCCCCCCGCGATCCGATTCTTGGCCTGAACGAAGCCTTCAACGCGGACACCCGCAGCACCAAGGTCAACCTCGGCGTTGGCGTTTATTTCGACGACAACGGCAAGATCCCGCTGCTCGGCGCAGTGCGCACCGCCGAAAAGGCCCGCCTCGAAGCCGCGCCCCCGCGTGGCTACCAGCCCATCGAAGGCCCGGCCACCTACGCCAACGCCGTGCAGAACCTGCTCTTCGGTGCCGACAGCGCCATCATCCGTGACGGCCGCGTCATCACCGCCCAGGCCCTCGGCGGCACCGGCGCCCTGCGCATCGGCGCAGATCTGATCAAGCGCGTCGTGCCCGGCGCCACCGTGTACATCTCCGACCCGAGCTGGGAAAACCACCGCGCGCTCTTCGAAGCCGCCGGCTTCCCCGTCGACACCTACCCGTACTACAACCCGGAAACCCGCGGCGCCAACGCCGAGGCGATGATCGCCAAGCTGAACAGCCTGCCGGCCGGCTCCGTCATCGTGCTGCACGCCTGCTGCCACAACCCCACCGGCGCCGACCTCACCGAAGCCCAGTGGGCCGAAGTGGTCAAGGCCTGTGCGGCCCGCGGCCTGATCCCCTTCCTCGACATGGCCTACCAGGGCTTTGCCGACGGCATCGAACCGGACGCCGTCGCGGTGAACCTGTTCTCCGCCTCCGGCCTGTCCTTCTTCGTGTCCAGCTCCTTCTCCAAGAGCTTCTCGCTCTACGGCGAACGCGTCGGCGCCCTCTCCGTGGTCACCCAGTCCAAGGACGAATCCGGCCGCGTGATGTCCCAGCTCAAGCGCGTCATCCGCACCAACTACTCCAACCCGCCGATCCATGGCGGCGCGATCGTGGCGTCCGTGCTGTCCACCCCGGCCCTGCGCCAGGAATGGGAAACCGAACTGGCCGGCATGCGTGACCGCATCCGCGCCATGCGCACCGGCCTCGTCGACAAGCTCGCTGCCCGCAACATCGACCAGGACTTCTCCTTCGTCATCAAGCAGCGCGGCATGTTCTCCTACACCGGCCTCACCACCGCCCAGGTCGAACGCATGAAGGACGAGTTCGGCATCTACGCCGTCGGAACCGGCCGCATCTGCCTGGCCGCGCTCAACACCAAGAACCTCGACTACGTCGCCGACGCCATCGCCGCCGTCATCAAGGCCTGAGTTTTTTCCGTTTCACCCGCTCCCGGTTCGCCGGGAGCAAAAAAGTGCGCAAATCAGGTTGACGTACATCGCTGTTTCTTCCTAAAATGCGCGCCTCTGTTCCTCGATAGCTCAGTCGGTAGAGCGCCGGACTGTTAATCCGTAGGTCCCTGGTTCGAGCCCAGGTCGAGGAGCCAGAAAAATTTGCGGTGATGTGCAGCATTGATGCATGTGACCAACCCGTCAGATCCTCGATAGCTCAGTCGGTAGAGCGCCGGACTGTTAATCCGTAGGTCCCTGGTTCGAGCCCAGGTCGAGGAGCCAGGACAAGCAAGCAAAAAAGCCAACCCGCGAGGGTTGGCTTTTTTGTTGTCTGCCAGTCATTGCTCATGCGGTGGATCCTACAAATGCCTCCGACAAAGAGAGCGCACCCGCGCCGACGGGCTCAGTCCCCCTGCACGACCGCGTCGTAGATCTTCTTCGCCACGTCCGGGTCGTCCAGATAGCCGTCGATCCCGTGCCGATTCTCGGTATGGTTATCGACGTTGGTCTTGTTCTCGATCTTCGGCTTGAGCCGGAAGTTGGTTTCGTCGAGCGGATACAGCGCCACCACGTCGCGCTCGTCCATCGCGTTGTACCAGCCGCCCACGCAGCCGGGATAGACCATCGGCGAGATCTGGGCGAGCCGCTGCTTGATCACCGTGATCGCCAGCGGCGAGCCGACCGTCACGAACAGCGGCACCGACCAGCCCTTCGTCTGGCCGAGGTTGCGCAGCACGTTGTAGGCCACCACGGTACCGAGGGAATGGGCGACAACGACGGTCTTCCGGCCGGCTGCCTTGTCCATTGCGCTCGCCACCCCGTTGTCGATGATGTCGCGAACGTTCTTCCGGGTGAGGTATTGATAGACGTCACGGGTGGCCAGCGCGACGCTGGCACCGCTCGCGCCCGGCACATGGCGGTCGAGCACGGTGAGAATGCCCTGCACCCATCCCCAGTTGAGCACCCCCTTTTCGATTGGCGTGCCGGGAGGCAGCTCCTGCTGCACGGCGAGATCGGGGTTGGCGGCATAAAGGCCTATCTGCTCCATCAATGCAGCTTCGATGAAGGCCTTTTCGTCGTCGGACAGGGGCGCCGAATCGTCGTCTGGCTGGTTGCCGCGCACCACGATCTGCGCCGCCTCCTCGGGCGACTTGCCGGCGACGAGCTGATCGAGGGTGTCGCCGTAGTACGGAAAATGAATCTGCTCGTCGGCGATAGGCCTTTCGAGTCCCAGCTTCTTGAGGCCGCGCTCCCAGTCCTCGATCCACGCGGCCTTGAGCTTGATCGAATCGCGGCGCTGCTGGGAACGGCCATGAACCAGTACGAGATCACGCATGATGTACCTCCGGTGGGGAAAGATGGGTCTTGAGCAAGGCGCAGGCAGCCGCGCTGAAATGGGTCCATAGCGCGGGCCGGAGCAACTGTGGCAGACCGGCGATTTCGGAGGGCAATGTCACGCCACGCGCAGCGAGCCCGACCCAGCCGCGGGAGATCAGCGGCATGCCCGGCGGGCAGCTTGCCGGCGCAGCGGGGCCATCGACGGGCAGACCGGCCAGCAAGGCCGCGTCGTAGAGCGGCGGGATTCCCGTGTCGTGCATCCGGGCGATCAGCTGCTGCAGGCGGTCCCTCATGCCGGCGTCGTCGAGGGCATAGGCGAGCAGCAGCACGAGCACCGGATCGGGCGCCGGCCCCGCCACCGCGGTCACGCCCAGCGTGTCGAGCTTGTCCGGCCCAGGCCGGAAGACGCCCCGCCCCAGCGCCGAGACGACCAGTTCGCGCAGTTCGCGCCGCGCCATCCGGCGGCCCTCATTCAGGTCATACAGCGGCGAATTGTCCGACGCCTCATAGGCCAGGCTGACCAGCCTGCCGTCGTCGCCAAAGTTCAGCTCGCCGATGAACTCCGGCAGCAACGGCACGAGCACACCGCTGCCGTCCCGCAGGATCAGCAATACCCGGTCGGCAGCTTGCGCGGCCTCGGGATAGGCGCGCAGCACCTGGCCGTCGTGCTCCCAGTCCAGGCGCATCCGGGCACCCACCGCCTCGACCGCCTTTGCCCCGCGCAGCTTGAGGCCGCAACGGGTCTCGAAATGCCGGGGCGGAAAGTCGACGGCGTTGCGCCGCGCCGCCTCGGCAATGTTCACTGCGCCGTCCGGCGAGCGGGCGAGCTGCACCGGCGGTGTGTACCCGCCGAGCAACTGGTCGTCAAAGCCGCCCGCTCCCCCACCCCGGGGACGACCGAGCATGCGATCGTCGGCCCCGCCGGGTATGGCCTGCAGCCTCATCGCGCGCGCCATCGCCGCGTCCACCCAGTCGCGGAGAATCGGAGCCGCCGGCGGCGCGCCGAACATTGCGCCACCGCCCAGCATTCCGTCACCACCGCGGGACACCGGCGGCGTGGCCGGTGGATCGAGACGGGCGATCCACGCCCACCGCGGGTCGGACATGATGATCGCGTCGGGGGTCTGGGAAATACTGAGCTGCAGCTTGCGCACGGCCAGATTCTTCGCGAGCGTCTTTTCCAGCTGGTCGCGCAGCGGCCACGGCCGGATCACCCCGGCAGGGGAAAGGCCGTCGGCGGCGGTCTCGATGATGGCCGGCTCATGCCCCTGCAGTACGTCCAGCAGCGCATCGGTGTACAGCGCCCGGAACTCCTTCGCGTTGCCGGCAGCCTGGATATTGACCTCGTGGGACGGATCGCCCAGCGCACACGCATAGAAGCGATCCACCGCCTTGGCGGTGCCGCCCCCGGTGGGGGTGAGGAAAATCGACGCACCTTGAATGCTCTGCTGCGCGACCCCCACCGCCGCCGTGCGGCAGGCATCGGAGATGAGCACCACGTGCGATACGCTGCCCTGCCGGGCGTCGATCACACTGATTTCGACATTCACCGCCTCGGACGGCATGTCCAGCGCCTTGCTGAGTAACCAGCGCTCGGTGCCGCTGACGTTGATGCCGTGGCCCGCGAAATAGACCAGCAGTTGCCCGATACCGGCCATCGGGTCGACGAGCAGCTCGGCGATGGCATCCTGGATGTCGGCGATCCTTACCGGCTCGTCCGCGTCGGTGAAGCACTTGACCAAATCCGGATCGAAGCCCTGGGCGAGCACCCAATCGCGCATCGCCAGTGCCCCACGCACCGCATCGTTGAGGACGGCCAGGCGCTGGTTGCGCCCCACCACCTTGTTCACACCAATCAGAACGGCTGCACGGCTCATGGCACCTTCCCGGCATCAACCCCGACGGCAGCGGGGAAATGCCTTTTCGATAATGCCTTCAGTCTAGACAGCGGCGTAGCGAAAATCGAGGCGTTGAACATCTCGGAGGCACGCCGGGCAACTCGTTCACTGAACTTCAATCCGCGGATTTCTCAGCGGCAACGCTGCTTTCTGAAAATACCCGTTTTTTGAATCGCCCGCCCTGCCGCTTTAAGCTCAAAAGCACAAGCGGGCCGGGTTACGCCTCACGCTCGTTCAGCTCATACCCGGTGCTCCGCCCGCCCCCAGCCGTCTTCCGAAGCACGCCGCGGACAAGCAGCCCATTGATGTCCCGTAGGGCCGTATCTGCCGAACACTTGCTGATTGCCGCCCACTTGCTGCTGGTGAGTTTTCCGTCAAAGCCATCCAGCAGTCGATTGAGCACCTTGACCTGTCGCTCGTTGAGCGGCGTGGCGGCCCAGCGCTGCCAGAATCGAGCCTTGGTCAGCACCGCATCGAGGGTCTGATGGGTTTGATCCAGCGCGCGCTGCAGGCTTTCGAGGAACCAGACGAGCCAATCCGTGACGTCCATGTCGCCTTTCTGGGTTCGCTCGAGAATCTCGTAATAAGCCTTCCGGTCGCGCTGAATCTGCGCCGAGAGGCTGTAAAAGCGTTGCGGGCTGTGGTCGGCTCGGGCAAGCAGCAGATCGCCTACGGCCCTGGCGATGCGGCCATTGCCGTCATCGAACGGGTGCAAGGTGATGAACCAGAGGTGCCCCAACCCCGCCCTCAGAAGGGGCAGAACGTCGGAGTCGGCGTTGAGCCAGTCGAGAAAGCGCGCCATCTCCGAAGGCAAGCGATCCGCAGGCGGCGCCTCAAAGTGCAGCTTCTGCCGCCCCATCGGCCCGGAGATCACCTGCATCAACCCCGTCGCATCGTCCCGCCAGGCGGCAAGCTTGATTCGCGCCATCCCCGAATAGCCGGTCGGAAACAGCGCCGCATGCCACCCGAACAGGCGTTCATCAGTCACGGGCTGCTGGCAGTTGGCGGTTGCATCCAGCACCATCTCGACCACGCCTTCGACATGGCGATCGACTGGCGCGAGGGCGCCGATGTCCACGCCCAGACGACGCGCAATGCTCGAACGCACGGAGGCGACGTTGAGGTGGTCGCCTTCGATCTCGCTGGTCTTCACAACGTCGTCAGTGAGCGCCAGCAAATTTGCCTGATCCCGCGTCGCCGCACCGACATCGGCCAACCGCCCGAGGAGCAGGCCCTGAGCCCGGCTGACTTCGACAAGCGGGCGAGCCAGCACCGCGAGGTCGTAACGCCACTGCGGCCAATCAGGGGCTTGCCAGATGTAAAGATAATCACCGTAATTCATGCGGGGATTATGGTCATCCTTCTCCGCAGGCACAAGAAAATCACCGCGTAAAGTGCGGTGATTAATGAACCTATTGTCCGCAACCTTTAAACGACGTACGGCTCACAACACGATCCGATGCAACTATCGCGACTTCTGCAAGACAAAGTAGAATGTAGCAACATACCTACACGAAGGAGATAAGCGTGCCGAACACAATCCTTTCGAGCCGGGAGTTCAACCACGATGTCGGGCGCGCCAAAAAAGCCGCGCTCGAAGGCGCCGTCTTCATCACGAATCGCGGGCGCCCCTCCCACGTACTGCTATCCGTCGAAGCCTACCGCAAGCTGCTGGCCAAGGAACCCAGCATTGTCGAGCTGCTGGCCCAGCCCGACGTCGGGGATATCGACTTTGAGCCGGTGCGCGTCGGCGGCGCCCTCTTTCGTCCGGCAGATCTCGCCTGATGTATCTGCTCGACACAAACGTCGTCTCCGAGCTTCGAAAGGCGAAGTCAGGCAAAGCTGATGCAAGGGTTACTGCCTGGGCGGCAGAAGTGCCCGCCTCTGAACTATTTCTCTCCGCCATCTCCGTGCTGGAGCTTGAGATGGGCGTCCTGCTCGTCGAACGCCGCGATGCCACCCAAGGCGCAGTCCTCCGTAGTTGGCTCGACAGGCACGTCCTTCCCGCCTTCGCGGATCGCATCCTGCCGGTGGATGCCGCCGTGGCCCGACGCTGTGCCCGGCTGCACGTACCTGATCCGCGGGCGGAGCGGGATGCACTCATCGCGGCGACCGCCCTGGTGGGGGAACTGACGGTGGTCACACGAAACATCGGGGACTTCGAGGCGACAGGGGTGAAGCTGCTAAACCCGTGGTCAAGTCCTCTGCCCTGACGCTCATCATCTCGTCGCCATCGCGGGCCAAGGGTCATGTCCGGTCTTCCGGCCGCAATGATCTCGCTATGGTTCCCCTCTGGTCGCCGGCATATAGGGTAAGTGCTCGTCCTTATAGGTGTAATGTCCTTGGAAATCCTGCAGTGATTCCGGGCGGCACCTACCATTAGAGCGGGCTTCTCAGGACTGTTAATCCGCAGGTCCCTGGTTCGAGCCCAGGTCGAGGAGCCAAGACGAACAAGCAGAACAGCCAATCCGCGAGGGTTGGCTTTTCTGCTTGTTTGGCGAGGAAGATCTACGTGCCGTAGCGCATGTTTTTCAGGCGCTCCCGGAGGGGCATTGAAGTCGCCATCGGTGCGCGAAATCAGCCCGCCCCGTGCCGGCGCTTCGGCATCTTTGTGCAAAGCCGCTGTAACGCAGGGCACGTAAGTTCGGGAGCTTCCCCAACCCGACAGGCCCGCCCATGATCAAGAAGCCTTCTGCGCTCATCGCCCTGGCGATTGCCGCGCTCGCCCCCGCCTTCGCCCACGCCGACCAGGCCTTCCCCGCCACGCTGGCCGGGCATGCCTTCTTACCAGCGGCCACCTTCCTGGCGGCGCCCAAGGACGCCCCTGAGAGCCTGGCCGTTTCGGGGAAATACACGGCCGCCGATGCCCGCCGGGTCGAGGCGGCAGGCAGCCTTCCGGGCCACTCCTATCTGTCGGACAAAGCCGCCCCGCGCCCGACCAATGTGTCCCTGCCCTTCAAGGGGCAGCCGGTGCAGGGCTTCTCGGGTATCAAGAGCGACGGCAATGGCCGTTACTGGGTGCTGCAGGACAACGGTTACGGCGCCCGCAACAACAGTGCCGACGCCATGCTGATGTTCCACCGCGTCAAACCGGACTGGCAGAACGGTGGCGTCAAGCTGGAGCAGACGTCTTTCCTTCACGACCCGGACCGCAAGATTCCGTTTCTGATCGTCAATGAAGGCACCCGGAAGCGCTACCTCACCGGCGCCGATCTGGACATCGAATCCATTCAACCCATCGGCAATGCGATCTGGCTGGGCGACGAGCTGGGCCCCTATCTGATCAAGACCGACCTCAAGGGCAAGGTTCTGGCGGTGTTCGAAACCCGGGTGGACGGCAAGGTGCTCAAGTCGCCGGACCACTTCAGCGTGACCACGCCGGCCACCTCCGGCCAGTTCAACACCGTGGCCCGCCGTTCCCGCGGCTACGAGGGCATGGCGGCGTCGAAGGACGGCCAGTTTCTCTACCCCTTGCTCGAAGGCCCGCTGTGGAACGCCGAGGACAAGAAGTGGGAGAGCAAGGACGGCCGGGAATACCTGCGCATCCTCGAATTCAGCGTGGTCAAGGGCGAATGGACCGGCCGCTCGTGGAAGTACGCCCTCGAGCTGAACGGCAACAACATCGGCGACTTCAACATGATCGACGCCGAGACCGGCCTGATCATCGAACGGGACAACGGCGAGGGCCTCCCCGAGCACGCCTGTAACGGCCCGGCCCGCCCGGACTGCCAGAACGTGCCGGCGAAGTTCAAGCGCGTCTACAAGATCAGCCTCAAGGACACCGACGCGGACGGTTTTGCGAAGAAGATCGGCCACATCGACTTGCTGGACATCCAGGACCCGAAGCACCTGGCCCGCCGCGGTGGCAAGGACGGCAAGTTCAGCTTTCCCTTCGTGACCATCGAGGACGTGGATGTCGTGGATGGTGAGCACATCGTTGTCGCCAACGACAACAACCTGCCCTACTCCGCAGCCCGCCAGCCCAACCTGCAGGACGACAACGAGTTCATCCTGCTGCACGTGCCCGAGCTGCTCAAGGCTCGCTGACCAGGATTCGCCATCATGCCAACCATCAACCTGAAAAAACTGGCCACCGCGCTGGCGCTGGCCTCCGTGGCCGTCGTGGCCCATGCCGAAGAAGCCGTGCTGGACATTTACCTGGCTCGCCACGGCCAGACCGCCTGGAACCTGGAAAAACGCCTGCAGGGCGCAACCGACAACGTGCTCAACGAAACCGGCAAGGGTCAGGCGCGCCAGCTGGGCGACACGCTGAAGGGCGTCGGCTTTTCGGCGGTGTATGCCAGCAGCCTCGCCCGCGCCCGCGAAACGGCCACCCTCGCCGCGCCCGGCGTCACCCACACGCCCCTGCCGGCCCTGGCCGAGCGGAGCTTCGGCAAGTTCGAAGGCATGTTCGAGGATGGCCGCGATGCCAGCCTGGACGCCGAGTTCAAGGCCCGCGCCGGCAACCCGGACGACAACCTGGACGGCGGGGAATCCCTCAACAGCCAGGCCCGCCGGGTGGCCCAGGCCGTCGAGCAGATCCGCAGCAGCCATAAAAAGGGCAGCGTGCTGGTCGTCAGCCACGGGGGCGTGACGCCGCTGATCCTGGCCCATCTGCTCCAGCTGCCGGCGAGCGAAGCCGCCACGCGCATCAAGCAGGCCAACGACGAGGTGTACCTGGTCCGCATCCGCGGCCAGCAGCCCGTCCAGACCTGGAAGCTGATCGGCAAGGACGCGCTGGAGCAACTCTGACGCCACTCGTTGTCGCGGGCGGGGCCTTCACACCCCGCCCGCGATAGACGCACCAACGCTTCTCGCGTAGGATCGCGGCCGTCATTGGGGAGTAGCCGCCCTTCCTTCGAAGGGGCTTGCGTCAACATACTTGGCCCGTCCGGCCATGGCGCAGGCAGTTTCCGAACCTGGCAAGACCTTTGACCACCTCGCCTCCGGAGTGGCCGGAGAGGCGTCGTGGTCATTCGTCCATGTCCGGCCAGAGAATCAAAATGGAAGCCTTCCTCGTATCCACGGGCATCGTCGCCCTCGCTGAAATCGGCGACAAGACGCAACTTCTCGCCTTCTTACTCGCCGCCAAGTTTCGCAAGCCGGTGCCGATCATCATCGGAATCCTGATTGCCACGCTGGCCAACCACGGCTTCGCCGGTGCGGTTGGCGCGTGGGTCACGACGCTCCTCGGCCCCGAAACCCTGCGCTGGGTGCTCGGCGTGTCCTTCATCGCCATGGCCATCTGGACCCTCGTCCCCGACAAGCTCGATGAAGACGACGCCAAGCTGGCCCAGCTCGGCGTGTTCGGCACCACCCTCGTCGCGTTCTTTCTGGCCGAGATGGGCGACAAGACCCAGATCGCCACCATCGCGCTGGCCGCCCAGTACCAGAGCCTGGCGATGGTCGTGGCCGGCACCACCCTGGGCATGATGCTGGCCAACGTGCCGGCGGTAATCCTGGGCGACCGCATTGCCAACCGGATTCCGGTGCGCCTGGTGCATGGCATCGCAGCGGCGATTTTCGCGGTTCTCGGTGTCGCCACGCTGCTCGGAGCCGGCGAAAGCCTGGGGTTCTGAGGCACACGCCAACAAAAAACACTGCAAGCAAGGACAAACCCGATGAGTGACCTGAGAGAGCTGGCCGAACTGGACAGCGACGACGCCAGCCCGGAGCGGGAGGCCGCCACCAAACGCAGCACCTGGATCAGTGTGATCGTGAACATTGTGCTGACCGTGACCCAGGTGGCTACCGGTGTGCTGTCCGGCTCCCAGGGCCTGATCGCCGACGGTGTGCATTCGCTGTCCGACCTGATCGCCGACTTCGTGGTGCTGCTGGCCGTGCATCACAGCAAGAAGGCGCCGGACGAGGACCACCACTACGGCCACCAGCGCTACGAAAACGCCGCCTCCATGGTGCTGGGCGGCCTGCTGCTGGCGGTCGGAATCGGCATGGTGTGGTCGGCGGTGCACAAGCTGCAGACGCCCGAGTCGATTCCCACCGTGCACCTGCTGGCGCTGTGGGTGGCCCTGGGCGCGCTGATCGCCAAGGAGCTGCTGTTCCGCTACATGCTGGCGGTGGCCGAACGGGTGCGCTCCAGCATGCTGGTTGCCAACGCCTGGCACGCCCGCTCCGACGCCGCCTCGTCCCTTGTCGTGGGCATCGGCATCGCCGGCAACCTGCTGGGCTTTGCGCTGCTCGATCCGATCGCCGCGCTGATCGTCGGCTGCATGGTCAGCAAGATGGGCTGGAGTTTTCTGTGGGATGCGCTGCACGATCTCACCGACCGGGCCGCCAACGAAGAGCAGATCGCCGCAATCTCCACCGAAATCCTCGCCACGCCGGGCGTGTTGGGCCTGCATGAGCTGAAGACCCGCAAGACCGGCGACATGATCCTGGCCGACGTTCATCTCGAGATCGATGGCAGCCTTAGCGTTACCGAGGGACACGACATTGCCGAACTGGCCCGCATCAACGTGATGACCCGGCACCCGGTTCTGTACCTACTGGTCCACGTGGACCCGGTCATGCCCCCGGCGCCTGGCTGCCCGCGTGGGGCGTAAGCACCGCCTCGGCATGGTCTTCAAACAGCTCGCCCGCTTCGATGACAGCACGCGGGCCGGCATCCGCCAGCCCGCCAAAGCGGTCAGGCGCAGGCTCGACACGCTGTAGCCAAATCGGGCCGGGGCGCCGCCGCCCTCCCGATCCGGCTTGCCCCGCATCGTTTCGCCCCCCATAATTTTCTTGTGGGCAGCCGTTTCACCTTGCCCCAGGACAAGGCAAAACCGCGAACCTCGCGGTACAAAAGCGCCTGTCCCGAACAGCCCCACGAGACAATGAACCAGAGAGTCATTCCCCTCGCCGACGAGCGCCAGCTCCGGCAACTGCCGTCCGTACCCGCCGAACTCGTAGCGCCCAGCGGTCGGCTCGTCGACAGCCGCGGCCGGCCCGTGAAGGATTTGCGGATTTCAGTAACCGACCGCTGCAACTTCCGCTGCGTTTACTGCATGCCCAAGGCCGTGTTCGACAAGGACTACGCCTTTCTCCCCCGCGAAGCGCTGCTCAGCTTCGAGGAAATTGCCCGTCTGGCGCGCCTCTTCGCCGCCCACGGCGTCAGCAAGATCCGCCTCACCGGCGGCGAGCCCCTGCTGCGCCGCAATCTCGAACGCCTCATCGCCCAGCTGGTCGCCATTCCCGGCATGGAAGTCACGCTCACCACCAACGGCGTGCTGCTGCCCAAAAAGGCCCCCGCCCTCAAGGCCGCCGGACTCACCCGGCTCACCGTCAGCCTCGACTCGCTCGACGACACCACCTTTCGCGCCATGAACGACATGGACGTGCCAGTGGCCGACGTGCTGGCCGGCATCGACGCCGCCAGCGCCGCCGGGCTCGGGCCGGTCAAGATCAACATGGTCGTCAAGCGCGGCATGAACGACCACGAAATCGTGTCGATGGCCCGCCACTTCAAGGGCAGCGGCCACATCCTGCGCTTCATCGAATTCATGGACGTGGGCAGCTCCAACGGCTGGCGCATGGATGACGTGGTGCCCTCGGCGGAAGTCGTGCGGCGCATCGGCGAAGCCTTTGCGCTGGAGCCGGTCGACCCCAACTACACCGGCGAAGTCGCCGAACGCTGGCGCTACGCCGACGGCAGCGGCGAGATCGGCGTGATCTCGTCGGTCACCCAGGCCTTCTGCTCCACCTGCACCCGCGCCCGCCTGTCCACCGAGGGCCGCCTCTACACCTGCCTGTTCGCCCAGAGCGGCCACGACCTGCGCGCACTGATGCGCAGCCAGAGGAGCGACGCCGAACTGGCCACGGTGATCGGGCAGATCTGGCAGCAGCGGGGCGATCGCTACTCGGAAATCCGCACGGCCGAAACCGCAGCCCTGCGCAAGATCGAAATGTCCTACATCGGGGGCTGACATGAAACCGCCCACCCCCGAAACCATCACGGGACTCGTCCTGGCCGGCGGTCTCGGGCGCCGCATGGGACGCATCGACAAGGGCCTGGCCCTGCTGGACGGCCAGCCGATGGCTGCCCGCGTGCTCGAGCGCTTCCGCCCCCAGGTCGGCCCGCTGATCATCAACGCCAACCAGAACCTCGACGACTACGCCCGCTTCGGCCTGCCGGTGGTGTGCGACCGCGTGGAAGGCTTTGCCGGCCCGCTGGCCGGGCTCGAAGCCGGCCTCGCGGCGTGCACCACGCCTTATCTGGTCAGCGTCCCCTGCGATTCGCCCTTCCTGCCGCCCGATCTCGTCATCCGCCTGGCCGACACCCTCACCGCGGCGCGGGCCAGCATCGCCGTAGCCCGCACCGGCGACCAGCTCCACCCGGTCTTCAGCCTGATGCGCCACGACGCACTGCCCGACCTGCAGGCTTTTCTGAACGCCGGCGGACGCCGCATGGAACGCTGGCTGCAACGCCTCCGGTGGGTGCCCTGCCCCTTCGACGACGTGCCCGAGGCCTTTACCAACATCAACACGCCGGAAGAACTCCGCGCACACGAAGCAGGAGCGACACCCCGGTGACATCCCTCGCCCGCCAGTTCAGCCGCCACGACAGCTACACCCCCGACGCCCTTGGCGTGGATCTGGGCCGCCAGCTCATCCTCGACACCGTCCGGCCGGTCAGCGGCGGCGAGCACGTAGCCCTGCACAACGCCCTCGGCCGGGTGCTGGCCGAAACCATCCTGTCGCCCATCGACGTGCCCGCCCACGACAATTCGGCCATGGACGGTTACGGGCTTCGCGCGGACGATCTCGCAGCCGACGGCGACACCACCCTCGACATCGCCGGCACCGCCCTCGCCGGCCAGCCCTTTGAAAGCCGCCTCCAGCCCGGCCAGTGCGTGCGCATCATGACCGGCGCCCGCGTGCCGGCCGGCGTCGACACCGTGGTCATGCAGGAAGTCGCCCGCGCCGCAGCCGGCCGGGTCACGCTTCCGCCCGGCCAGCGCAAGGGCCAGAACATCCGCCGCGCCGGTGAGGACCTGCGCGCAGGCACGCCCGCGCTCCCCGCCGGGCGCCTGCTCCGTCCGGCCGAACTGGGCCTGATCGCCTCCCTCGGCATCGGCGAAGTGGCCGTGCGCCGGCGCCTCCGCGTAGCCTTCTTCTCCACCGGCGACGAAATCGTCTCCATCGGCAGCGCCGCCCGCGAAGGCCAGATCTACGACAGCAACCGCTACACCCTCTTCGGCATGCTCACCCGCCTCGGCTTCGAGGTCATCGACATCGGCGTCGTGCGCGACGACCCGCACACCCTCGAAACCACCCTCCGCGACGCCGCCACCCGCGCCGACGCCATCATCACCAGCGGCGGCGTCTCGGTGGGCGAAGCCGACTTCACCCGCGAGGTCATGGCCCGCCTGGGCGAAGTGCTGTTCTGGAAAATCGCCATGAAACCCGGCCGCCCGCTGGCCTTCGGGCGTATCGGCCAGCCTGACGCGGAAGGCGACGGCGGCGCCTGGCTGTTCGGCCTGCCCGGCAACCCGGTGGCCGCGATGGTCGCCTTCTACCAGTTCGCCCGGCCAGCCCTGCTGTGCCTCGCCGGAGTCGACCCGGTGGCCGAACCGCCGCTGCTGCAGGTCAGTTGCACCCAGGCCATCCGCAAAGCCCCAGGCCGCAGCGAATTTTTGCGCGGCGTGCTGTTCCGGGACGGCGCCGACTGGAAAGTCCGGACCACCGGCCCCCAGGGATCCGGCCTGCTCAGCTCGATGGCCGACGCCAACTGCTTCATCGTTCTCGGGCAAACCCAGGGCAATGTGGCCGTCGGTGAGCTCGTGCAGGTGCAGGTTCTCGACGGAATCGTCTGAGCCGGACCGTAGCAAAAGCCGCGAAATTGTTACGGATTTTCATCACGGGGCCAGTTATGGTGCAAAATTTCCAGCCTTGATTTAAACAACACCGCCACAAGGCCAAGCCGCCCCCCCAACTCACCTCCAAGAGCGGACCATGGAAAACGACACCCCGGAAGGCACACGGAAAATCATCGACGGCCGTGAGCGGGTCTTCTACTCGGGCTACTGGCTCAAGACTTACTCCGTTCCCGAAGACACCCTGCAGGCCAAGCGCCAGCTGATCGGCGCCCTCACCCGGCGCCTCTTCAACCACGTCGAACACGGCCTCAACATCCCCGGCAGCCGCCTCAACGAAGCCCGCCAGAGCTACGAAGCCGAAGCCGAAACCGAAACCGAGCGGCGCCGGGTCAAGGGCGCCATGCTCGCCGGCGCCCTCTTCAACCGGGCCGCCGACATCTTCACCAAGCTGGTCGAACTGCAAACCGTCGGCATCGAAATCCAGTCCGACAACGCGCTGATGCGCGAATGCGGCCGATGTCTGCAGGAGGCGCTCGGCCTCGGGCGCCTCGTGCTGCACCGCTCCGGCGAAGAAGGCATCGACGAGCTGTGGGGCGAACCCTTCAAGGCCTTCTCGATCCCCCTCGAGGATTTCTACGAAAGCCGCTACATCAAGATCGCCCTCACGCTGCGCGACATCGACCGCATCGCCGGAACCATCAGCGCCAACTTCGAGCCCCTGCCCTGCTTCGCCGGCATCACGCCCCACGTGCTCGCCTTCTCCAAGGCAGCCAAGATCAAGACCGAAACCCTGCGCACCGACCCCGACATCTTCGACGTCTGGACCAGCTTCGTCACCGCCGGCGAGCGCCTGTCCGGCCACTTCAACGCAGCCGCCATGCCCGCCAACGCGGAAGCCCAGCACCTCGTCGATGACGGACGCCAGCTCATCCAGCAAGGACGCGATCTGGTCAGCAACATCACGCGGGCCCGCACGCCCATGCCCAAAAGCACCGAGGAATACATCGAACGCTGCCGAACCTACGCCGAACGCTGCGCCCTTCGGGCCGGCTGAACCGGGGCTGCCCAAAAGGCAACCATTGCGGCGGGCACCGGCATGGCAGAAAATGTCGAAAGCACATTTTCCTGCTCGCCAGCGCTTTTGCTGTTCGCGATGACGAGCCGGGCTCTTAATCTCGTTAGCTACAACAAGAAAGGTTGCCCATGAGCACGCAAGAAGACGCCACCACCAAACCCGTCGCCAAATCCGCCGCAGCCTCCGGCCCGGCAGCAAAACCGGCAGCCAAAGCCGCTCACCACGCGCCGCGCCGCGTCTCTGCCGGCGACACCGCGCCCAAGGACACGCCCGACGCCATCGAGCACTTCATGGTCGACGAGGCCGAGGAAGCCGCCCATGAATCCAAGCTCGCCGCCGTCAGCGACATCGTCGCCACGCTCGCCAGCCACGACGCCCACAGCATTGCCGAAACCCTGCAGGCCATCCTCGCCGGCGCCTCGCCCGACGATGCCGCCATCCTGCGCGGCGCACTACTGGCCGAAGACGAAGCCGTCTATAAAAAGCTGCCCTCCCACCCCGACGAAGAACTCGCCGAAGGCTGGCGCGAAGGGGCCTACCCCTACAAGAACCTGATGTCCCGCAGGGCCTACGAAAAGCAGAAATACCGCCTCCAGGTAGAACTGCTCAAGCTCCAGGCCTGGGTCAAGGAAACCGGCCAGCGCGTGGTCATCCTCTTCGAAGGCCGCGACGCAGCCGGCAAGGGCGGCACCATCAAGCGCTTCATGGAACACCTCAACCCCCGCGGCGCGCACGTGGTGGCCCTCGAAAAACCCACCGACACCGAACGCGGCCAGTGGTATTTCCAGCGCTACGTGCAACACCTGCCCACCGCCGGCGAAATCGCCCTGTTCGACCGCTCCTGGTACAACCGGTGCCGGCGTCGAACGCGTGATGGGTTTTTGCTCGCCCGACGAATACCTCGAATTCATGCGCCAGACGCCCGAATTCGAACGTCACCTGGTGCGCAGCGGCGTGCACATCATCAAGTTCTGGTTCTCGGTCAGCCGCGAAGAACAGCGCCGCCGCTTCAAGGAGCGCGAATCCCACCCGCTCAAGCAGTGGAAGCTCAGCCCCATCGACCTCGCCTCCCTCGACAAGTGGGACGACTACACCAAGGCCAAGGAGGCGATGTTCTTCCACACCGACACCGCCGACGCGCCCTGGACGGTGATCAAGTCCGATTGCAAGAAGCGGGCACGCCTCAACGCCCTGCGCTACATCCTGCACAAGCTGCCCTACGCCAACAAGGACCTGGAGCACATCGGCTCCCTCGACCCGCTGCTGGTCGGCCGTGCCCACGTGGTCTATGAGCGCGGTGAGCACTCCGGCGGCCCATTGCTCTGATGCACCCGCCGCGGCCCGAAAAGCGGGTCGCGGCAATCCGGATTTTCCCGCTACGCCCCGCGGCTGCGAAACGCTAAACTCCACCGCGTGTCTGCCATGTCCGCTTCCCCGCCCCCAGTCTGCGGGGCCTTCGCCCTTTTCGACAACAACTTCGACGCCGCCGGGCAAGCCGGTGCCTGGCTGCTCACCGATCTCCTCGAGGAAGTCGTCTGCCACGCGCCCGCCGACTGGGCCGCCAGCCTCAAACGGCTGGAGGCCGCCGCGCGAAGCGGCGCCTGGGTCGCCCTCGCCGCCAGCTACGAACTCGGCTACGTCATCGAGCCGCGCCTCGCCCGGCACCTGCCGCCCGACGCGGGCCCGCTCCTCACCGGCTGGATCTTCCGCCACGCCGAATGGCTCGCCGACGCGGCCTGCGACGCCTGGCTCGCGGTCCGTGCCGGCAAGGACGCCGGCTGCACCGGAGCACTGCAGCCAAACATCGAAAAAGCAGATTATTTAAGACAAATCGATCGAATTCGTCGCTACATCACCGACGGCGACTGCTACCAGGTCAACTTCACCTTTCCGCTCACCGGCCAGGCCTTCGGCAACCCCGCGGCCCTCTACCGGGCCCTGCGGGCGGCCCAGCCGGTGCGCTACGGAGCCTTCATCGCCCACGCCGGCGGCGCCATCCTGTCCCGCTCGCCCGAGCTGTTCCTGGCCCGCAATGGCAGCCACCTCGCCTCCGAGCCGATGAAGGGCACCGCCCCGCGCAACACCGATCCGGCCCGGCTCGCCGCCTCCGAAAAAGACCGGGCCGAGAACGTCATGATCGTCGACCTCATCCGCAACGACATGGGCCGCCTGGCCCCGCCCGGCGGCGTGCGGGTCGAAAACCTGTGCCATGTCGAGGCCTATCCGACCGTCTGGCAAATGAGCTCCCGCGTCGTCGCCGAACCCGTGGATGCCGACCTGGCAACGCTGTTCCGCGCGCTCTTTCCCTGCGGCTCGATCACCGGCGCACCCAAGATCCGCGCCATGGAAATCATCCGCGAACTCGAGGACACGCCCCGCGGCCTCTACTGCGGCGCCCTCGGCTGGCTGCGCCCCGGCGGCGACTTCCGTTTCAGCGTACCGATCCGCACCTTGCTGCTCGACGCCGCCGGCACGGCCCGGCTGAATGTCGGCAGCGGCGTGGTGCATGATTCACGCCCCGCACCGGAATGGGCCGAATGCCACCTCAAGGCGCGCTTTCTCACCACCCTGCCCAAAAACCTGCGCCTCATCGAAACCCTGCGTTTCGATCCCGAGCACGGCTATCCCTACCTGGCCGAACACCTCGAACGCATCTCGGATTCAGCCCGCTGCTTCGGTTTTTCCTTCGACGCCGCGACCTTCCGGCGCCTGCTGGCGGGCGTCGCGGCCGATCAGCCGCTGCGCGTGCGCGTCACCCTCGGCCAGGAGGGCGATCTCACGCTGGAACACACCCCACTCACGGCCGGCGCGCCCGGCGCAGAGCCGACGGTGGTGCTGTCGCCCCACCCGGTTGCCAGCACCGACCTGCTGCTGCGCCACAAAACAACCGCCCGCGCCCTCTACGACCGCGAACTCACCCGCGTCATCGCCGCGGGCCACTTCGACGCGCTGTTCATCAACGAACAGGGCGAGCTCACCGAGGGCGCCCGCAGCAACCTGTTCGTCGAGAAGAACGGCATCCTGCTGACACCGCCCTGCGAGGCCGGCCTGCTCAACGGCGTCTTGCGGCGGCGCCTGCTCAGCGAAGGCAAGGCCCGGGAAGCCCGCCTCGGCCCCGATGAGCTTCGCCGTGCCGACGCGATCTTTGTCGGCAATGGCCTGCGCGGCCTGGTGCAAGTCCGGCTGGCGAAAAACCAGACCGGGATTCAATAAAAAACGGCAACAATGATCGACTCATTGTTGCCGCTTTTTTACGACCGGGAGGCCAGGCTTACTTGGCGCTCTTGCCCTTCGGCACCGCAACCAGGGCATCGACCAGCGTCAGGGCGCTGGCGGTGGATTCCTTCAGCAGCAGTTGCACGCCGGCCCGCAGCAGTTCGGACTTGGTGCAGATACGGCCGGCCTTGGCCAGCGTCTCGCGCGGCGGCCCTTGTCTGGGCGTGCTCTGCCCGGGCATCGAGAGAAGGAGTCGCAACACTTTCGCGAACCGGCTTGGCGGACTTGGCCGCCTTGGCCTTGCCCGGCTTCTCGACCTTCGACCTCTTCGACCTTCTGCTGCCTTGGGCTTGGCGCCTTGGCGGGCTTTGTTTACTTTGCCTTGACGCCGTTCCCGGCCCGCCCGTCCAGGGCCACAACGGCCTTGGCGATCTTCGGCGCGGCCTTGGATGCGGCTTTCGGAGCTGCCTTCGGCGCGGCCTTGGCGACGCGGGGAGCCGCCTTCACAGCGGGCGCCGCAACCGGCTCGACGGCCACGGCAGGTGCCTCGACCGCAGGCGCCTCGACGACCACCGCCGCCGGCGCAGCCTCGACGGATGCCGCAGCAAGCGTGACTTCAGGCTCGGGGAGGCGGGCTTCGAGGGCCGCGCTTTCCTGCTCCAGCGTAGAGCGCAGAGCGGATTTGGTCTTGGTGTTCATGCTTTTTCTCCTGTCAGTTTCAATACTTCGGTAACCAGTTTGTCCACCTCCCGCACCGCTTCGGCGCCGGCCCGGCCCAGTTGATAAACCGTGCCTCCGACCACCGCGCTTTGCGCGAAGGCATTACGCTGGGAAAGGGACGCGCCGAGCACCGGCAGCGTGAAATCACGCATCACCTCCAGCACATCCCAGGCAAGATTGGTCCGCAGCACCCGGTTCGGCACGAGTGCCGCCTTCAGGCCCTTGCGACTGGCCTGCACCTGCAGGATCAAGCGCTCGACACCCTTGGTGGACCACAGGTCGGTCGGGCTCGGCACCACCGGCACCAGCGCCACATCGGCCTCCTGCAGCGACGCCAGTGTGGCGGCGTGCTCGATCGACGGCGGGCAATCGAGCAGAATCA